>JBGSNX010000080.1:0-23311 GCA_041739465.1 Salaquimonas sp. | reverse complement strand
CACAATCCCGACCGGTTTGGCGGCGCGCAGGCCCAACGCAAGCGCAAAGGCGGTTGCGCTGGCGGCATCGAGACCTGTTGGGGCGCGCACTTCGTGCAAGGCACGGGCGGCTACCGGACTGCCGCCGCGATGGGCAAGCATGGCATCGATGGCTGCAATGCCCAGTGACAAGGCCTGGCTGTGAACGCCTATCCCGGGGATACCAGTCCCGGCCTGCCCTTGCGGCTGCGAACCTTCAAACGACCCGCTCTCATTCCCCGGCCCCTCCAGCATCGGCGCACGGTTTTCAATGCGCGCGATCTTGCTGCCAAGTTCGGCGAGCAGGCGGCTTTTCAACGGGTTTGCCAAGGCAATATCCTTCCATGCGCGATGAATGCCCTGAAAGGCATCCAAGCACGTTTTCCGGCAGCAGTGCCGCCAATATGTTCCTGTTATGTTCCCACTGATTCCGCAAACCCGAAACGGAGTCAAGCGGAGTCTTGCAGCAGGCGAGAGAATTTTTTCCTATTGGTGCCTGCTTTAACCTTGCAGGCCGCTGCCACTCGCAAAAGCCGGGCGGCACCGCTATATGCACGGGCGAAGGGGTATTTCTGAAATGGCCAGCATCACCGATCCAGCGCAATTGCGCTCATGGCACGACCGGCTCTCGCCAACGCTTTCCGACTTCGAGCGGCTGGCGGCCGAGGCCTATCGCGCATTGCCGCCCGAATTTCTGGTGCTAACCGGCGAAGTGCTGATCCGCGTTGACGAGTTTCCCGAAGATGAAGTGCTGGAGGATCTGGCGCTGGAAACGCCGTTCGACCTGCTTGGCCTGTTCGAAGGACGCGGGATTGCCGAAAAATGGAACCCCAACACCGGCGAGTGGCCAAACAGGATCACGCTGTTCCGCCGACCCATCCTCGATTATTGGGCTGAAAACGAGGAAACGCTGGGCGACATCGTCACCCATGTGCTGATTCACGAAATCGGCCATCATTTCGGCATGTCGGACGACGACATGGAAGCGATTGAGGCACAGGCCGGTTAGGACAGGTCCTGCCAGCCAAACGCGCTCAATATTCCGAAAGCTTGCGCTCGGGATCGTATGCCTCGCTGGTATCCTTGATGACCGCCTGGCCACACTTCATGACGCCCGTGGCAGCATCAAAGGCATAGGTTGGCGAACCATGCAGCAGCCAACCTTGCGAGAGGGCCTTGCTGACCTTGTGGCAAAAGCTTGAATCATCGGGTCCGGTCAGGAAACGGTAGATTGTTGCCATGTAAACCTCTCGTTAATCTAAACAAGGCGTTTCACGCCAGGCTAATCTTTTAGTTCGCATCCGTTACAATCTGCACATTTGCACATATTCGAGCAGATCCCTTGCGGCGTCCAGATGCAGACGCTCGACCATCTCGCCATCAATGCCGACCACCCCAGAAAATTGATTTGCCGGCAAATCATAAGCGGTCACAATTCGGCGGGCACGGGCAATGGCGGCTTCGTCTGGTGAAAAAGCAGCATTGGCCGGCTCGATCTGCAAAGGGTGGATCAAGGTCTTGCCGTCAAAGCCAAGTTGGGCTGCCTGTGTGCACGCTGCAGCAAAGCCTGCGCTGTCACCATAGGCATTGAACACGCCGTCAAGCACACAAAGCTGCGCCGAACGAGCCGCGGCGATGATGGCCATGAACCAGGGAATGAATGCTGCACGGCCGGGCGCAATGGGTACGCCGGTGCTTCGCGCGAGATCGTTTGGGCCAACAACGAGCGCGGAAAGCCCGGTTGCTTGCGCTACCGAAACAATATTGCCAAGCTGCAACAGTGCAGCCGGGGTTTCAATCATTGCCCACAGCGCCGGGCGTTCCGGGGGCATCCCCGCCGCCACTTTCTCCAGAACCGATGCAGATTCCAGCTTCGGCAGCAAAATGGCATCGGGGTGCAGTGCCAGCGCAGCCGCAAGGTCCGGAGCGAAGGAAGGTGTACCAAAGGCCGAAACCCGCACCACGCATTCCTGCCGCGGTTGCCGGACAAAATCGGCAAGGTTCAACCTTGCGGAATTGGCCTCAACGCGCCCGACCGAATCTTCCAGATCTAGGATCACGCAATCGCACGAAAGCCCGGAAGCTTTTTGCAGCGCGCGCACATTCGAAGCCGGAACAAAAAGTACGGAGCGGCGCGCACGCCAATGAACAGACCGAAACACCATGCCGGCACCGAACCAAATCGTGCGCCAGCTTGCAAGGGGCGGCAAAGCGGATAATTTCCCAAGCATGGAATCAGTTTTGAAAACACAAAGTACTTTGACAGCGCCAGGCTCCTTGAAAGCAATGAATACCGAGCATTTTGACCTCGCCATCATCGGCGGGGCGATCATGGGCGCGGCAACGGCGCATTTCCTCAAGGCGGAAGGTTTTGCCGGCAGCATTGCCCTCATCGAGCGTGACACAAGCTTTGCTCACAGCGCCACCGCCCTGTCGGCAGCAGGCATCCGCCAGCAGTTTTCCATCGCGCAAAACATCCAGTTGTCGCGCGCCTCGCTGGATTTCTACCGCAATTTTGATGCGCTTTGCGGTGTCTCCGCCGGGTTTCACCAACAAGGCTACTTGCTGCTGTCGCCAGTTTCGGGGCTTGGCGTGTTGCAAGACAACCATGCTGTACAAGTGGCACAAGGCGCTGATGTCGTGCTGGAAGGGCCGCAAGCGCTCAAACTGCGCTATCCTTGGCTGGAAACCGACGGCATTGCCGCAGGAACCACGGGGCTTTCGGGGGAAGGCTGGTTTGACCCGTGGAGCGTGCTGGGTGGTTTGCGCAAGCTCAACCGGGCGGCGGGAGTCACGGAAATTGTCGGCGAAGCTGGCGGCATCGAACAACTGGGCGGGGCCATTTCAGGGCTGTTGCTGACAGATGGCAGGCGTATCACCTGCAAGAAAGTCATCATTGCCAGCGGTCCGGGATCTGGAAAGGTTGCAGCGCTTGCAGGCATCGCCTTGCCGGTGGAGCCACGAAAACGCACGGTCTTCAGGTTCAAATGCCCCAATCCGCCGCAGAAAATGCCGCTGACAGTGGATATTTCAGGCATCTGGGTGCGGCCTGAAGGCAGTGGTTTCATCACCGGCATGTCTCCTGCGCCGCAAACCGACGGGCCTGCTGATCCTTTCGATTTCGAGCCGGACCATCATTTGTTCGAGGAGCAGATGTGGCCAGTGCTGGCGGGGCGCATTCCGGCCTTCGAGCAGCTGCGGCTGGAAGGCGCGTGGGCCGGGCATTATGACTACAACACGCTTGACCAGAACGCGGTGATCGGAGCGTTTGAAGAAGTGCCCGGACTTTACTGCATCACCGGATTTTCCGGGCACGGGGTTCAGCAGGCGCCCGGCGCTGCGCGCGCACTCGCCGAACTGATCGTGCACGGGCAGTTCAAAACCATCGATTGCACGCCCTTTTCCCCGGCGCGTGTGGCGCGCGGCGAGCGCTTTGCCGAACGCAACATCATTTGACGTGCGACGAGGTTTGCGGCCGGTGAGCGGACATTTCACGGTTCCAACCCCTCGACCGGCGCGGCCGATTGGTGTACTTGGCCTGCAAAACCGCCAGCCGGGACACAATTCATGCTCAAGTTCACGACCCTAACCTCGGTCGCCGCACCGTTGCCGATCATCAATGTCGACACCGATATGATCATTCCCAAGGATTACCTCAAGACGATCCGGCGCACGGGCCTTGGCACCGGGTTGTTTGCAGAAATGCGGTACGACGAAAAAGGCGCGGAAAACCCGGATTTCGTGCTCAACCAGCCACAATACCGCAACGCCAACATCCTGGTGGCGGGCGACAATTTCGGTTGCGGCTCCAGCCGCGAGCATGCGCCATGGGCATTGCTGGATTTTGGCATCCGCTGCGTGATTTCGACCAGCTTTGCCGACATTTTCTACAACAACTGCTTCAAGAACGGCATTTTGCCGGTGGTTGTCAGCCAGGACGATCTCGACAAGCTGATGGACGATGCAAGGCGCGGAGCGAACGCCACGCTGACAGTTGATCTTGAAACCCAGACCATCAAGGGTCCTGATGGCGGCACCGTGACTTTCGACATCGACGAGGGCCGCAAACACCGCCTGCTGCACGGCATCGACGACATTGGCGAGACCATGCTCAAAGGCCCGCAAATCGACGCCTTTGAACAAAAGATTGCTTCCAGCCGGCCGTGGATCTGAGCTATGAAGCCTTTCCTGCCCAAGCGGCTTGAGCAAATCGCGTTCGGGTTTCTGCTTTCGGGCATGATGTCGTTCATTGTGTCGGGCATTTCGACGGCCCTGGCCAAAGGCGTCTCCGGTGCATTGCCGCTGCAATGGCTGCTGGCATGGATCCCGTCCTGGACGGTCGCCTTCCCGGCGGTGCTGGTCGTTGCACCGCTGGTCCGGCGCATTCTTGGCCAAATCATCATCAAGCCCTGAGCGGCTGTTGCAACTCCAAAACCCGGGAAATTTTCATGACCATTCGTACGCTTCTTCTCCTGCCAGGTGACGGCATCGGCCCTGAAGCTATGGGAGAAGTCGAGAAGATCATCGCGTGGATGAACGATTCCCTGAAAACCGGATTTGTGACGGAGCGAGGCCTTGTTGGCGGTGCTGCCTATGATGCCCATGGAAAGGCGATTTCAGAACCTGACATGGCCAAGGCAATGGCGGCAGATGCGGTGCTGTTTGGTGCGGTTGGCGGCCCCAAATGGGCGGATGTGCCATATGAAGTGCGGCCGGAAGCCGGGTTGTTGCGGCTGCGCAAGGACATGAAGCTGTTTGCCAATCTGCGTCCGGCGATCTGCTATCCGGCGCTGGCGCAGTCTTCTTCGCTCAAGCCGGAAATCGTCGAAGGCCTCGACATCCTGATCGTGCGCGAACTTACCGGCGGCGTCTATTTCGGCGAGCCAAAGCATATCATCGAACTTGGCAATGGCGAAAAGCGCGGTATCGACACACAAGTTTACGATACCTATGAAATCGAGCGTATTTCCAGCGTTGCCTTCGAACTGGCACGGACCCGTAACAACCGGGTCTGTTCGATGGAAAAGCACAATGTGATGATCTCGGGCGTGCTTTGGAAAGAAGTCGTCACACAGACGCACAAGGCAAAATACTCCGATGTGGAGTTGTCGCACATGCTGGCCGATGCCGGCGGCATGCAATTGGTGCGCTGGCCCAAGCAGTTTGACGTGATTGTCACCGACAATCTGTTTGGCGACATGCTATCCGATGTTGCAGCCATGCTGACTGGTTCGCTTGGCATGTTGCCTTCGGCATCGCTTGGTGCGCCGGATGCAGCAACGGGCAAGCGCAAAGCACTTTACGAACCGGTGCATGGTTCGGCACCAGACATTGCCGGTCAGGGCATTGCCAATCCAATTGCGATGATTGCATCGTTTGCCATGTGCCTGCGCTATTCGTTCAACATGGTTCGCGAGGCGGATATGCTGGAAAAGGCGATTGCGATTGTGCTCGACAAGGGCATCCGCACCGCCGACATCATGGGCGATGGTGCAACCCGCGTTGGAACCAAGGCAATGGGAGATGCCATCCTTGCAGAATTCAAGGCATTGGCGGCCTTATACTGCACTGCTTGCGCAAGGCCGCAACAAGCCGATGAGCGAATGCACACCCTTGCAGGAATGGTTCAAGACCCTTGAGGGCATGTGGACCTTGCGCAAGCGGATCAGCGGCGGCCACCGCTTTGCCGGCGAAGCACAGTTTCGCCAACAAGGAACAGGCCGCTATCATTTGCGCGAACAGGGCGAACTGGTTCTGGCTTCGGGCCAGCGGCTTGCTGCCGCGCAAAGTTGGGTGTGGCATCTTGATCGCGAGGGCGGCCTGCGGGTGGATTACCCTGAAGACCGCGGCGGCCAGAACTATCATCATTCAATGCTCGTGCCTTTCCGGTCGGGTTGGACCGCGATGGGCAAGCATCTGTGTGGTCAGGATGTTTATGTCGCCCGCTACCGCTTTTGCGGTGAAAATACCCGCAAACAGCAATTACTCGTGGCTCATGAGATCAAGGGCCCTGCAAAAGACCAGCGCATTTGCGCCGCGTATTCCCGGCCTAACGCTACGTTAAGTTAACCGGACATTAACCTGCACAAGAATTTCCGAGCGAAGGGAATTCATTTTTACCGCATTTAAGGGTGGGCATGAGCAAGCTGAGAGGATCATTCAGGAGATCCCTCATGCTTTTGCGTTCATTCCGTTCCGACCAAAGCGGAAATTTTGCAATGACAGCTGCCCTTTGCATCATGCCGATCATGCTGGGCGCGGGAATTGCCATCGATTATTCCATGGCGTTTCGCTACCAGGCCCGCCTGCAGAACGCGGTTGATACTGCGACGCTGGCCGCAGGCATTGACATGGTGAAGCTCAAGGATGGGCAAATCAGAACAGAGGTAAAAGACTATCTCAAAGCAAACATGGACCCGCGCGACCATGACCAGATCGACAACGTGAATGTTGAAATCGATCGAAAAAACATGACGCTGAAAGTCACCGTCCTGGGCGGCTTCGAGACAAGCTTTGCGGGCATCATCGGTCTTGATGAACTCCCGTACAAGGGAGTTGCCAGCATCCAGCGCCACAATGGCAGTCTGGAAGCGGTTCTGGTTCTCGACAACACCGCATCCATGCTGAACGATGGCAAGCTTGATGCTTTGAAAGTCGCCTCGACTGCCTTTGTCACCGAAATGATTGACAATGCGCCGACCGGCAAACTGCCGAAAATCGGGATTGTACCGTTTTCGAACTACGTCAACGTCGGTACAGACAATCGCAATGCGAGCTGGATGACGGTGCCTGCCGACGAGACCAAGGAAGTTTGCGGCGAAACCCGCGATGTGATTTCAAAGTCCGGTTGCAGCACTCAGACCGGTACGGCATCCAATGACGGCACGCCATATACCTACCAGTACGAAACCTGCACCAACTATCAATATGGCCCGCCGCGCAATGTCTGTTCGATGCAGACGAGCCAGTGGCATGGATGCGCCGGTTCTCGCGACTATCCGCGCAATTTGAGCGATGGGAGCTATGGAACCCGCATCCCCGGCATCATGGACAGCTCGACGGTCAACTACCAATGCCCAAGCAGGGTGACAGAGTTGACAACAAACAAGAATTCGCTGCTTGCCCAGATTTCCGGCATGCAGGCGGTCGGCAACACCTACATTCCTTCCGGAATGGTTTGGGGTTGGCGTGTCATCACCAGCAAAGCCCCCTTCGCCGGCGGGGCCACGCCTGCACAGGTCGCCAAAGGCGAAATCAAGAAGGCGGTTATCCTGATGACCGACGGCCAGAACACATTGTCGAAAAATCCAAATGACGGATATCACTGGAGTTCGGATTCTGCCCAGGCCGACCAGTGGACACTGGAAGTCTGCCAAAATGTGAAAGACGACAAGGTCATCATCTACACGATGGCGTTTGGCGCTGAAGTGCCGGCAACTACCAAGCAGATGCTTGCGCATTGCTCCAGCGGTGCGGGGCATTTCTTCGATGCCTCAAACCAGGCCGAGTTGACCAAGGCGTTTGCTGATATTGCAGCTGATCTCAACAAGCTGTACCTGACCCAGTAATTCCGGCTCGGTACCGGACTTCAGGCACTATTCGTGCGGCCCGAGCAGGTCAACAACGAGTAGCTGGGTATTGGCAATCTTCACGAAATCCTCGTGGGCGCGAACCAAATTCATCCGCAAATTGTTGCGGATGTAGTCCTTGTCGTATTTCACGATGTCCTTGTGGATCGGCAAAAGCTTGAAAACCATGCCGGACATCGGCTTGGCCATGTCGCGCACCAGCTTGAGCGGCTCGCCCTTCAGGCTTTCCATGTGTGCCGCCACTATCGCCGACTGGCGCACGCCATAGTCAGCTTCAACGGCGGGTGGCTGTTCATAGCGGGCGATGACATCAGCCCCGAGATCTGCAAGCGCGCCGGGCAAAAGGCGCTGGCGCAGGCCCGCTTCCTCACGAAGGTTGCCGTCCACCATTTCAAGAATCATTGCGACCGAAGGGCCAAAGCTTTCCCAGCACGATCTCGACAGCGTTGCGCGGAAATCTTCCTCGTCAAACAGCTTCTGCCAAAACACCCCGGCCCTGACGCGGCAGAACTCGACCACGCATTTCTGGGCCAGAAAAGAGGCGCGCTGATCCACGAAATCAGCAAGAGCGCTTGCCGTTTCGATTGGTTGGGGCCGCTTGCCGAGGCCAAACCCTTGAAGCAGTTCGTTGATCACATCCATGAATTGCCGCTCCACATCCTTGGCGTTGATCTTACGCGCAACGCCCGCCGCCTTCCATAGACCGTTTGGAAGCGAAGCGAACCCCCGCAATTCACCATAAGTCGAAAGTTGAATGGGTGCGAAAGCCCACAAAGTGTTACGAAGGCGTTAATGCCCACAATTCCGCCTCATTGCGGAAGCGCCGGGCATTTGGGAGTCGGCGCTGGAACCTTCCGCGCCGGTAAGAGGGAAACCGGCCGGAATGCCCATGGCAACCGGCCCTTGTTCAGGAGGAGAACACGATGGCCGAGCCAGATCGTGTGCGTCACTGGAGCAGGACCCGCAACCTCATGCTTGTCATGATGGCCTTGTGGCTGTTCTTCTCATTCATCATCCACTTCTTTGTGGAATCGCTCAATCAAATTGTCATTCTTGGCTTCCCGCTCGGCTTTTACATGGCTGCGCAGGGCTCGCTGATTGCCTTCGTCATCATGCTTTTCTGGTTCGCAAGTGCCCAGAACAAGATCGACGAAGACAGCGGCATGGCTGAAGACTGATCGGGGAGAATCAGAAAATGGCTAACACAACTGCCGGCAAGGGCGACTTCCTGAACAATCTGGGTCGCGTCTACACAATCTACACAGGCGGGTTCATCGCCTTTGTCATCGCGATGGCTATCCTCAGCGCGATGGGCGTACCAAACAGGATCATCGGATACCTGTTCATGGGCTTCACCATCGTTATCTACGCGGCAATCGGCATTCTCAGCCGTACCGCGGAGGTCGGAGAATACTATGTCGCGGGCCGCAAGGTTCCCGCGTTCTACAACGGCATGGCAACGGGCGCGGACTGGATGTCCGGTGCATCGTTCGTCGGCATGGCCGGAACGCTCTATGCACTTGGCTATGACGGCCTCGCCTTCGTCCTTGGCTGGACCGGCGGTTACGTTCTCGTCGCAGTGCTGGTTGCGCCATTCCTGCGCAAGTTCGGTGCCTACACGGTTCCCGACTTCCTGTCGGCCCGTTACGGCGGCAACATTGCCCGCCTGCTCGGCGTGATCGTGCTGCTCTCGTGCTCGTTCACCTATGTCGTCGCGCAGATCTATGCGACCGGCATCATCTCTGCCCGCTTCCTCGGCATCGATTTCTCGCTTGCGGTCTATATCGGCCTTGGCGGCATTCTCGTTTGCTCGATGCTTGGCGGCATGCGCGCTGTCACCTGGACACAGGTTGCACAGTACATCGTCCTGATCATCGCATACCTCGTTCCGGCGATCTGGATGTCAGTTTCAAAGACCGGCATTCCGATCCCGCAGCTGATGTATGGTGAAGCACTGCAGAGCATTGCAGCCCTTGAACAAGCCCAGGGCTTCACAGTTGCCGCGCAGCACGCAACCCCGTTCAGCCATGGCGGCTATGACGCGAAGAACTTCTTCCTTCTCATCATCTGCCTGATGGTCGGCACTGCTTCGCTGCCACACGTCCTGATGCGCTATTTCACGACCCCATCGGTTCGTGATGCACGCCAGTCAGTCGCATGGTCGCTGCTGTTCATTTTCATCCTGTACTTCACTGCGCCTTCCTATGCAGCCTTCGCCAAGTGGACAATGCTTGACCTCGTGGCCAGTGGCCTGACGGTTGACAACATTGCCGACAAGGCCGGCTGGATGCTCAATTGGGCAAAGGCTGATGCCACGCTCGTCCAGATCTGCGGCAAGACCGCAGCCGACATGGTCGCCGTCGCAGCTGCCTGCACCGAAAAGGGCATTACCGGCGCACTCGCCTTCAAGGACATCTCGCTCAACGCGGACATGATCGTTCTGGCAACACCGGAAATGGCCGGCATGCCTTACGTCGTCTCCGGCCTCGTTGCCGCTGGTGGCCTTGCAGCCGCACTCTCGACCGCTGACGGGCTGCTGCTCGCCATCGCCAATGCACTCAGCCACGACGTTTACTACCGGATGATCGACCAGAATGCGCCGACAGCTCGCCGGCTCACCATCTCGCGCGTCCTGCTTCTCGTCGTTGCAATCGCTGCAGCCTATGTAGCCTCCACGAAACCTGCCGACATTCTGGCGATGGTTTCATGGGCGTTCTCGCTCGCTGCAGCGGGCCTCTTCCCGGCGCTGGTTTTGGGTGTCTGGTGGAAGCGTGCAAACACACCGGGCGCAATCGCAGGCATCATCGCCGGCTTTGGCATAACCGTCTACTATCTGGTTGCTACCCGCTACGGCGCGGTTGGCTTCTATGAAACGTGGCATGGCTTCTCGTCGACCCCGATGGACATGGGCCTTATCGGCCAGCTCAAGGAGTTGACAGCAGCACTCGCCGCAGCCGCGGATGACACCGCCAAGGCCGCCGCACAGGCAGCCATTGACGAGTTCACCAAGGCAAACGGCAAGGGTGTCGCCGCAGCTGCCAAGTTTGTTGAGCTGAAGGCCGCACTGGCAGCAGCCACCGGCGATGCAATCGCTCCGGCATCTGTCGCGCTCGACAAGTATGCCCAGACGATCGCCAACTGGTGGGGTGTGAAAAACATCTCGTCGGCAGCGTTCGGTCTGCCAGCCGGCTTCATCGCCATGATCGTTGTCAGCTTGCTCACCAAGGCGCCGTCCAAGGCGATGCAGGACATGATCGACGAAGTGCGCATGCCGCGCGGCAAGCAGGTCATGGAAGAAAAGACCGCGTAAGCAGTCTTCCTGAACCAAAATGGCGGGGCCTTGCAAAAGGCCCCGCTTTTCTTTTGCGGCAATGCTCTGTAATTTCCGCGCGAAATCAAACAGCGGTAAACATGAACAGCTTCTGGGCCTATTCTTATTTCCACATTCCCAATTTCATCCTGGCTGCGCTGATGTACACGGTGCTGGGCAGGATGGCCTTGAGCATTATGGTGCCGGCCAACTGGGACAATTACATTTTCAAGGCATTCGTGCGTCTCACCGATCCGGTCGTGCGGTTCGTTCGCGCTATTACGCCACAGGTTCTGACAGAGCCGGTGGTGCTGGTTTTCAGTTTTCTGTGGCTGCTTGCGCTGCGCTTTGCCTTTGCGGCAACGCTATTCAAGCTTGGCCTGTTGCCGACTGCAGGGTGAAGAAGAACATGAACCACAACACTCTTGTCGCCGTCATGGCGCTGGCCATCATCAACGGCATCTTCTCACCCTTCGTGCTGTTCGTCTTCCTGACCTATTGGATGTGGTACCCGTTTTTCCTGCCGCAGATCCCGCAGGCCGTTTACCTTGCAAGCTCGCTCATTCTGTCGACGCTGACCATCATGGTGTCGGGAATTCCGGTGGCGCTCTATGAGCGACGCAGCGAAAATCCATCGATTGCTTCTGCCATCTGGATTGTCGGAGCATTGCTGTTGACGCTGCCGGCATTGCCGAACGTGTTGCGGGCAATGGGTGCGGTTTGAACGGCGGTTGACTCCGGCACAAAAGCGCTTAAGAGCTTTTTCCAACCAAAGAGGCGAACATGCACGCGGCTCATTTCCATGTGACTTGCCAGATCGTTCCAGCGTTCAACGCCGGACGGACGGGCAAACGCGTCTTGACCGCAAAGCCGGCAACCAAAACCACCAAATCCTGATCCTTCCGCCAGACCCCACGCTCTCCCGGGGACAGGCGGGAGGGATGTGGCGTTCGGGTTTGTGACAACATTCCCCGGGCGCAGGCAGGGGGAGCGAACAGGGCAAATGCCCGGATCGCAACATTTGGAGTTCACCATGGGTTACAAGATTGCAGTGATAGGCGCGACCGGCAATGTGGGCCGGGAAATGCTTGCCATACTCGACGAACGCGGATTTCCCGCTGACACGGTGGTGGCAGTTGCCTCGCGCCGCAGCCAGGGCACGGAAGTTTCCTTTGGCGACAAGTCGCTGAAGGTTCACGCGCTTGAGAGTTTCGATTTCACCGGCACCGACATTGCGCTGATGTCGGCGGGCGGCGAAGTTTCCAAGGTATGGTCGCCGAAGATCGCAGCGCAGGGATGCGTGGTCATCGACAACTCTTCGGCATGGCGCTACGACGCCGACGTGCCGCTGATCGTGCCGGAGGTGAATGCCGATGCGATCAAGGATTTCCGCAAGCGCAACATCATTGCCAATCCCAATTGTTCAACAGCGCAGCTGGTTGTTGCCCTGAAGCCGCTCCATGACAAGGCTAGGATCAAGCGCGTTGTGGTCTCCACCTACCAGTCGGTTTCCGGCGCGGGCAAGGATGGCATGGACGAACTCTTCAACCAGACGCGCGCCATTTTCGTGGCCGATCCGATGGAAACAAAGAAGTTCACCAAGCGGATCGCCTTCAATGTCATTCCGCACATTGACGTGTTCATGGATGACGGCTCGACCAAGGAAGAATGGAAGGTCGTCGCCGAGGTCAAGAAGATTCTCGACAAGAAGATCAAGGTCACCTGCACGGCGGTCCGTGTTCCGGTATTCATCGGTCATTCCGAGGCCGTGAACATCGAGTTCGAGGAACCGATCAGTGCGGACGAAGCCCGCGAAATCCTGCGTGAGGCACCTGGTTGTCTGGTGATCGACAAGCGCGAGAATGGCGGATACATGACCCCGCTCGAATGCGCCGGGGAAGATGCGACCTTCATCTCGCGCATCCGCGAGGATTCGACCCTCGAAAACGGCCTCAACATCTGGATTGTTTCCGACAATCTGCGAAAGGGAGCGGCGCTCAACGCCATCCAGATTGCAGAACTGCTGGTCAATCGCGGCCTGCTCAACAAGAGCAAGGCTGCCTGATTTGCAGATGCATGCGGGCGCGGGTTGCGAAACCTTCCTGCGCCTGTCACAAAACTGTCTGGATTGCCTGCGATTCACGGCTACAAGGGGCGAACATTGTCTTGGCGCGGTTCTTTCGGGGCAGCGACTCAGGGCGGCAACTTGCGGTTTTCCGCACACCGGCATCAAACAAAGGATCACTGAATGTCGCTTCGCACCTTCACTTTCGCCGCCATCGCGGCATCAATTGTTGCAATTGCAATGCCTGCCCATGCTGCAAAATGCGGCAATGATGCCGGCGGCTTTCCAGCCTGGCTCGACGCCTTCAAAGGCGAGGCGGTTGGGAATGGAATCAAGCAGGGAACCGTTGATTCTGCCCTCAATGGCGTGAAGTATGCCACCAAGACGATATCGCTGGACCGAAACCAGAAAAGCTTCAAGCTGACCTTCGAGCAGTTCATGCAAAAGCGTGGTGCTTCGGGAATCATTTCGCGGGGCAAGAACCTCAAGGCTGAAAATTCGGCCATGTTCAAGAAAATCGAAGCCAAGTATGGCGTTCCAGCCGGTCCTCTGATTGCGATCTGGGGCATGGAAACCGGGTTTGGCAGCTTTCAGGGCGATCAGGATGCGTTTGCTGCGCTGGCAACCCTTTCCTATGATTGCCGCCGTTCAGAATTTTTCACAGAGCAGCTTTATGCGGCACTCAAGCTGATGCAGTCCGGTCAGCTGGCGCGCGGCCAGATGAAGGGCGCAGGCCATGGCGAGATTGGCCAGATGCAGTTCCTGCCGGCCAACTATCTGAAATATGGCGCTGATGGCGACGGCAATGGCCGGGTGGACATGATCGGGTCGCGTTCCGATGCCTTGCATTCAACTGCAAACTACCTGCGGGCCTATGGATGGACGCCGGGTGCGGGCTATCAGCCGGGCGAACCCAATTTCGCGGCGATCCAGGGCTGGAACAAGGCAGGGGTCTACCAAAAAGCCATTGCGGCAATCGGCAAGGCAATCGACGGCTGAGGGTGGTCGTTGAAGTTGTGAAAAACGGCCGGCGCTTTCGCCGGCCTTTTTTGTTCAAAGGCTCCCGGCACAGCTTTCTGCGACGGTTTCCTGCGCTTGTGCGCTGATTTTCTCTCCGGCAAAGACAAAAGTCTCCCGGTTGAGGCGTTCGTTTGACGGGAACTTGTAACAGACATTGAAGACGGTTCCGGTTGTGTCACCGGCCGCCGGTTTTGCGGTGATCTCGGCGCCTTTCACAGCATCTTCCCAACTGTCGAGAGATTCCAGAAACTCTTCGCGGGTCTGGGTCACGCCAAGCTGTTTGAGTTCAATGGTTGCGCCGGGTGCCAGCAATGCTTCAAAGGCCGGGGCATCGGCGCTTCGCAACGCGCTATACCATGCGGTAACGGGTGCTGGAATTTCCTGCGCAATGGCCGTGCCAAAACCAAAGAATGCCATTGGCAGTGCAAGCGGCAAGGCGAGATAAGTCATTTTGTTCATCGGTTCGTCTCCTAAAAGCGCTCGGGCCTTACAACATTGACGTCGGTTACGGTGACGATGCCGATCTGGTCACTGATAACCGAATAGATGTCCTCAAGCACTGCGTCCAGTTGTGCCTCATCAATCACGACCAGGAAAATGACCATCTGGCCGGCATCGCCAATCATTCCCTCCCTTGACCATTCGCCCTCCGAACCACGGCCGCCAATCGCTGGGAGTATGGTGTAGCCGGAAATGGATGCGCGCTGCAGATGGGTCCGAAGCCGCTTGACGAGCGGCATCTCACAAATGATTTGTACCTGCTTCTTTGCATAAGTCTTCATGCCAGCACCCATGTGGCCAATCCCAGCCATGCAGGGATGCCGATTGCAAGGTTGAGGGGAAAGGTGATCCCAAGCGAAAGCGTCAGGTAAACGGCAGGGTTGGCCTGCGGCAAGGCAAGTCGCATTGCTGCTGGAACGGCTATGTAGGAGGCGCTGGCGGCAAGTGTCATGAGAACTGCCGCGTTTCCAGCCTGCATGCCGATGAACATCGCCAATCCAAGGGCGATCAAGGCGGACAATGTCGGCATGGTTATCGCAAAAAAGATGAGGCCGGGGCGCAGAAACTTGCTGCCGGTCAATAGTCCGCGGGCGGCCACCGCGCCCATGTCGAGCAGGAACAGGCACAGCACGCCTTTGAACGGATCAACAATGAAAGCAGATATGTCTTCCATGCCCTTGGGACCGGTAATCATGCCAATGAGGAACGCACCTGTCAAAACGACCACTGACGAGTTCAGCATGACTTCCTGCATCAGGCTTTCGCCCTCTTCGCGGCGTCGGCCTGTGCCTGCCAGAAGCAGCGCTACCAGTATCGCAGGTGTTTCCATGATTGCGGCGACCGCAACCATGTAGCCGTCAAAAACCACTCCCGCAGCGCGAAGGGTCTCGGTGGCAGCAACAAAGGTAACGATTGAAATCGAACCATAGTGCGCAGCCACTGCTGCCTTGTCGATGCGCGTGAGGCCGCTCAACACCGACAGCAGACCAAAGGCCAGAAGGGGAAGCGTTGCTGAAAGGAAAACGCCTGTGCCCGCCGCCAGGATGATGTCAGCCGAAATGCCATGGCCAGCAAGTGCCACGCCACCCTTGAAGCCGATTGACAGCATCAGGTAGAGCGAAAGCGTCTTTGCGACTGCTTCAGGAAGGGTCAGCCGCGAGCCTGCCAGTGATCCAAAAAGACCAAGGGCAAAAAACAGGATGGGCGGTGACAAAAGATTGGTCAGTGCCAGGTTCAACATGGTCTGCGTCAAAGCTCAGCCGGGTGAAAATCTCCGGTCTGCGGATCCATGTGGCACAATCCTCCCGAAGAAATGTCAAACCATGCGCCGTGCAACTGCAGTCTGCCCTTGTCGGTCAGTATCTTCACGCAGGGAAAGGATTTCAGGTTCTCAATTGCCTTGCGCACCGAGGCTTCTTCCAGTGCCCTCTGGCGGCTGGCAGTATCTTGCGGGTCGTCGCAGCGAATGTCACGGGTTGCAGGCTCCAGCAGGCTTATCCACTTTCCGATGAAATCGCCGGGAGACAAGGGCTCGCTTTCAACGCCCTCCATGTGCTCGCGGAACGCATGAACGCCGCCGCAACGGCCATGGCCCATCACCACAATGTGCTTCACCTTCAGAACCTGGACCGCAAATTCGAGGGCTGCGGAAGTGCCGTGGTACTCGCCATCCGGGGAATAGGGCGGGACCAGATTGGCAACATTGCGCAGCACAAACATCTCGCCGGGAGCGGCATCAAAGACGGTTTCGGGCGCAGCGCGCGAATCGCAACAGGAAATGACCATGACTTCAGGCTTCTGCCCGGAGCTGGCCAATTGCTCGTACCGTTCGCGCTCATGGCGCAGCCTGCCATAGTGAAATGCCTTGTAACCTTCTGCCAGTCTGGCTGGAAATTGCGGCGGCACTTGTTCGCGAGCCATGAAAATATCCCCTTGTTCCAATGCAGAAATTATTACGTCCAGATCGCAATTTGAAGGCCGCGGCCGTCAAAAAGCGGGACAGTTGGAAAATGTACCGCACTGCCGACAAGAATCCGGCGCGCGGTCATCAGGCAGGCGCAGGCGTCGAGAAAATCATCTGCAGCCGCACCTTTGGGCGGGGCCTGCATCAGCAATTCCGTTGGCAGGCCGCCGCCTGCCAACAATCTGCGCCGCTGCTCCATGCCGACCGGGTTGATGGCGCCTTTGATTTTCTTTGCAGTCTCGAGCGGCCGCTCACCGTTCAAGCGCCAGAAAACCAGTTCGGGGTGGCTTTCGCGCAGCAAATGCTGGTTGCGGGGCGTGATTTCAGCGTCAATTTCCCGGATCTTTGCAAACAGGAAAAATGCCTGCTTTGAGATCTTTCGAGGCGGCTGCGATGTCGCAAGCGCCTGCTTGCAAGCCTGGCGGTAGTCGAGTGTCTCGACAGCACTTCTGGAGGGAATTGAAAACACGCTTGACTGGCGCTGGCCCAACAGCGGGCGGATGGCATTTTCGGGGCCTCTGCCACCTTGTGCAACCCTGTCCGGCAAGCCGATCGGCATGTCCACCGCAATCACCGCATCACTGCCCACGGTGGCGCGCAGTTGTGCAAAAGATTGGAATGTCCGGGCATGGAGGGCGTTTCCTGGGGTTTCAATCACCGCAATCCAGCCGCCCTTGCAGCCGTCAACCCCAACCAAGGTGACAGCTTGCGAGGGCGTCACCTTGTCCGCACCATCGATGCTGCAACTGATCGCATCTGCACCAAAGCCAGTGGGCGAAGCAATGCTGCGCTGTCTTCCTGCGGCATCAATTCGCTGCTGCCACGGCGGGCGGCTGCGGCCATCGCACCAAAAATGGCTGAGCTGGTCAGTTGGAGCGCCTCGCTGCCCGGTTTTCCATCCAGCAAATGGCCCAGAAACAGGCCTGAAACCAGATCGCCGCCGCCATTGGTCGGGCCTTCGACCTTGCGGTGCTCTGCAAGCAATGCGCTTGCGGGTTCGACCAACAGATTGGCGATGTTGCCGCGCATGTAGGCAGGCACGGACGTGACCAGCACGGTTTGAACATTGAGCTGACGGGCGGCCAGAACAGCGTCATTTGCGCTGCCCAGGGGTTGCTTGCCGACCAGCCATTCCAGTTCATGGATGTTGGGCGTTGCAATGTCGGCTTGCGGAATCAGCAGGTCGCAAATGGCTTGCGCTGTTTCCTGTGGAACGTACAAGCCGCCATGATCGCCGATCACCGGATCGCAAAGATAGCGGATATCCGGGTGCTTCTCCTTAGCCGACGAAATAAATTTTGCCACCGCCGAAACATGTGCAGGCGAGGCCATGTAGCCGGTCAAAATCGCACCGACCTCGGAAAGCCATGGCGAACCTAGAAGATCATCCAGAAAAGCTATGAATTGTTCCGTCTCCGGAATGATACGCGTTGAGCGTCCGTGACCTGGATGCCAAGGCAAGAGGATCGTCGGAACGACCCATACCGGATGGCCCATGGCTTCCAGTGCGAACGTGACAGACCTGTTGCCAACCGCGCCACGCGCCACCTGGCTGGTGATTGAAATGACCGCCTTCTTGGGGATCTGCGCCACGCCGTTCATCGGTTCACCGCTCATTGCCGGGTCAGGAAATTGAAGAGCCAGATGGCCAAGACAACAAAGGCAAGGAGGCTCAGACCACGGCCAATGCGCTTGCCCCAGCGCTCGATGGCGTCCTCGCCGTCGTTTCCGGCGAAATGGTTCTTCGCGCGCTCGACATTGCGGGCCAATGACGACGTGCCGATGGTCTCGCTCTCGCGATCGACGCGTTCAAGGATGCGCCGCGCTTCCCTGGCATTTTCATCAACTGGAAGGGGCTTTGGCTTGTCGTTCACGTGCTTGCTCCGATTTGCCCTCATTCCATAGCGTTTCAAAACCGCCTGCGCCATCTTGAAGTGGGAAGCGTCCATCCTCCGCATGCTTGGAGGAAGGACAACTGGTTCAAGCCTTGGATATCGCCTTGTCACATGGGGATAGTAGCGAGCACGTCAGCATGCGCAGGTGCATCTGGCGTCGAATGCGGCAGCATGCCATGTTGAGCGGAAAATCGGGGGTCGAAAATGGCAATTCTTCACGGCAAGGAAACAGTGCGCACAACCAACCGCAGGGGCATCTGGGGCTGGATGATGTTCGACTGGGCTGCACAGCCCTTCTTCACCGTGGTTACCACGTTCATTTTCGGACCCTATTTCATTTCCCGCATGGTGCTGGATGCCAATGGCAATCCCGATCCGGTCGCCGGACAGGCAGCCTGGGGGTATGCCATCGCGATTGGCGGCCTGTTCATGGCAATCCTTGCCCCCATTCTTGGTTCCATCGCCGATCAAAGCGGGCCGCGCAAACCTTGGATTGCCGCCTTCGCGATGGTCAAAATTGCCGGCCTTTTCTACCTTTGGAACGCGGCACCGGGGTCCAGCGTGTTCTGGATCCTGTTCGCCTATACAGTAGCAGCGGTGGCAGCGGAGTTTTCCTCGGTTTTCAACGATTCGATGCTGCCGCGCCTCGTCAACAACCAGAAAATTGGCGAAGTCTCAAACACCGCATGGGGCCTTGGCTATCTTGGCGGCATGATCGTGCTGATCGTCGTTCTTACGCTGCTGGCTGGAAGTGCAACCAGCGGCAAAACATTGATCGGCATTGATCCGCTGTTCGGGCTATCGCAGGCCCAGGGCGAGGATGCCCGCGTGACCGGACCATTGTCGGCCATCTGGTATTTCATCTTCATCCTGCCGATGTTCCTTTTCACGCCTGATCCCGGCACGCGCCGTCCGATGGGCGAAGCGGTGCAGCGCGGCTTTGCCGAGCTGCGGGAAACATTCAGCGAATTGCGCCGCCGTGCCGGACTGGTGCGCTTCCTGATCGCCCGCATGATCTATCAGGACGGCGTTGGCGCACTGCTGGCGCTGGGTGGTGGTTTTGCGGCCGGCATGTTCGGCTGGTCGATCATCGAACTTGGCATCTACGGCATCATCCTCAACATCACCGCAATTGGCGGTTCGATCTGGGGCGGACGGCTCGACACAAACAGAGGCTCCAAATTCGTGGTCATTGCCTCGATCATCGCACTGCTGATCGCAACCGTGGGCATTATCTCAACCGGTCCTGGCTATACCCTGTTCGGCCTGATGACTTTCGGTACCGAAGATCCGGGCGGGCTTTTCGCCACTGGTGCGGAAAAGGCCTATGTGGTTTTCGGCCTGTTGATCGGTCTGGTGTTCGGCCCGGTTCAAGCGTCATCGCGGGCCTATATGGCGCGCAGCATAGCCGAGCATGAGACCGGGCGGTATTTCGGGATTTACGCGCTGGCGGGCAGGGCGACGAGCTTCCTGGCGCCATTGTCTGTGGCGCTGGTCACTGATTTCAGCGGCAGCGCCCGCGCCGGCATGGCGATGATCATCCTGTTCTTTGCAGCGGGATTGATCATTCTGCTGGCAACGCCCTATCCGGCACATGATCCGGACGACAAGGCCTGATCTATCCGCTTAATGGCGGAAATGGCGCATACCGGTGAACACCATGGCGATGCCGGCCTCGTTGGCGGCAGCGATCACCTCGTCGTCGCGCATTGATCCGCCAGGCTGGATGACGGCAGTTGCTCCAGCTTCGATGGCTGAAACCAGGCCATCGGCGAACGGAAAGAATGCGTCGGAGGCGACAACGCTGCCTCTGGTTTGTGGCTCAGGCCAGCCGGCGGTGTTCGCGGCGTCAATTGCCTTGCGTACAGCAATGCGCGATGAATCCACCCGGCTCATCTGGCCTGCGCCAATTCCAACGGTCGCGCCGTCGCGCGCGTAGACGATGGCGTTGGATTTGACGTGCTTGGCCACCCGGAACGCAAACAGCAAATCGGCAAGTTCGGCAGGTGTCGGCTCGCGGCGGGTGACGGTTTGCAACATATCTTGCGTGACGCGGCCATTGTCGCGTGATTGCAGCAGAAAGCCGCCTGCAATGGTTCGAAGGTCAATGCCGGGGGCGGAGGGGTCTGCCATTGTGCCGGTTTCCAGAACGCGCAGGTTCTTCTTGGTGGCAAAAATGGCGCGTGCCTCCGGCGAAATCACCGGTGCAATGATTACTTCGCAGAAAATTTCCGCGATTGCCTGCGCAGTTTCGCCATCAAGCGACCTGTTCAGCGCCACGATACCCCCGAACGCAGATACCGGATCACAGGCGAGTGCTGCCTGCCACGCGCCAAGTTGGCTGGATGCTGTTGCAACACCACAGGGATTGGCATGTTTGACAATGGCAATTGCAAAAGATTGGGCGGAATCGAATTCACTCGCCAGCTCAAATGCAGCATTGGCATCGTTGAAATTGTTCCATGACAATTGCTTGCCCTGCAACATTCGAGCCGAAGCAATGCCTGGGCGGCTGTCTGCAGTGCGATAGACCGCAGCGGACTGGTGCGGATTTTCACCGTAGCGAAGTTCTTCCTGCAATATGCCACCCAGCGAGAAATGGCGGGGCGAAGCCTCGCCGACCTGCCGCGCAAACCAGTTTGAGATTGCCGCATCATAGGCTGCGGTGCGGGCAAAGGCGCGTGCTGCCAATTGCCTGCGCAGCGCATATGGCGTTGACCCGGCATTGGTTGCCAAGGCTGCGAGAATCTCTCCGTAGTCTTCAGGATCTGTGGCAATGGCAACATGGGCGTGATTCTTGGCAGCGGCACGGATCATGGCCGGCCCGCCAATATCGATGTTTTCAACACTGTGCTGATAGGACGATCCGGAAGCGGCGACGCTTTCGAACGGATAGAGGTTGATCACCGCAAGATCGATCGGCAGGATGCCATGGGCCTGCATTGCGGCAACATGGGCAGGGTCGTTTCTGGTGGCCAGCAGCCCGCCATGCACAAGCGGATGCAAGGTCTTCACCCTGCCATCCATGATTTCAGGAAACCCGGTAAGGTCCGAAACATCGCGAACCGCAATTCCCGCCGCCGCCAAAGCCGCTGATGTGCCCCCGGTGGACACGATCTCGACACCGAGCGCTTCCAGTTCTGATGCAAACTGCACAATGCCGGTCTTGTCGGAGACCGATATCAGTGCGCGCCGCAAAGGCGTCAGGTCGGGCGGTGAAAAAACACTGGCTGGCACGGCCATTGAAAAACTCCAACTTCCTGGAAGGTACATCGCCCATAACAGTATGGAGGATCAATTCCCACGTGCGCTGGAGCCTGTCCACTTGAAAGCGGTGTCAAGCGGAGTTCAAATGCGCTGCATTAACCAGGATATTTCGGGCAGTTGGTCAAGCGATCCACGCAGCACAATTTGTACAGTGCGACGCGGACCTTCCGGCCCGGCGAAGAAAATGCTCTCCTCGAGCAAAGGCTCCAGCTGGGTGCATTCAAACAGCCATTCATCGCCATTGCGTGCCCGCAAGCGAATTGTGTCGGCATTGCCGGTTTCCAGTGCCTTCACGCTTGGATGGAGGTGAAACCGAATGGCAAAAACCACAGAATCAGAACCAGACCCGGTGCGGTTGAGCGAAAACCTGTCATGGCCTGAAAGCGAATTGCCGCCCGGGGGCATTTCCAGCACCCTTTCATGAACCACGCCGAAAGCCCGACCATATCCGTCATGGCTGGCGAGGAGTTTTCGCCCTGCATCGCCTTCGAGCAGGCTGAACGAAACATGTGTGGGTCCAGCAAGCAGACGCGCATCGCCAGTGTTGTCGGGTTGTTCGAATCGGCTGCTGGATGTGTCGTTGAGGACGGCAGTGGAATGGGCGGCAGTGCTGCGCCAAACCTGCGATTTCTGCTGTCCAGCGCCAAGCGGCACTCCGCAATTGACAATCAGGGGTGCGTCGCCCGTCGACATTTCGAACGAAAGAGTACCGGCATGGGCCTCCAGTGAATAGTCGCCGGACGCTGCCTTACCGATATCTGCCAACACCACCGCGCTGCCGGCCTCAAGTCGGCAATAGCCACCATAGGGCAGGGTTTGCGGGGTTGCGCCCATCACGTCATCATAGCGCAGCAAGGTCGCAATCAGGTCGTGTGGGGTGATTCCAGCGCCGTTGAAACGACCCAGCGACCCATCGCCCAGCCGGAAGAACCGCAAGGCGGGCATCATCCGGTCAATGCTGGAGAGCATTTCGGGCGAAGGCGAAACACCGACGCGGACCAGCGTCTGGCGCAATGGCAAGAAAAGCGCGAGCAGGTCGCAAATGACTGCCGGGTTTCGGGTAGCATGTGCGCCATCGGCCAGTATCTGGCGGACTATCTCCTGATCCAGCGCCCGCTGTGCGGTGCGCGGCTGCTTCTTCTGCCAGCCAACGCAGATTTCTGCATAAGCCAGCGCGATCAGACACAGCAGGCGCGGCATGCCGTCCGGCAATGAACTGAACACGGCGCGCAAATAGCGGATCTGGTAACCAATCGACTTGAGAACCGCACGGTATGTATCCAGATCGGCCTTTTCGACAATCAGTGGAGAATGGCAAATCCAGGATATCAAACGCCAGGAGGTCGCCATTGGCTCCCATGCCGACAAGCTGTCCGGCCTTGGGTTGGCCTTTACCCAATCCTTGACAAACGCTTGCGCATTGGTCGCGGAGAGCGGCCCTCCGGAGGCTGCAAGGTGGCGCAGCCAGCTGAATGAATGCAGTTCGCCTGCCCACGCCGCCGTGGGTGGATTGACCAGAAACGGGCTGGTTCCGGCACAATCGACGGACTTCCCGGCAAAATGAAATATGCCGGCATAAAGTTCCTGGGCGATGGTCGGGTCGGGGGTAAAAAGGTCGGGTGGAGCAAGCAAGAGGCGTTCGGGCGAAGGGCCGCCAACGCGCACGCGGGCGTTGCCGTTGCC
>JBGSNX010000075.1:0-37270 GCA_041739465.1 Salaquimonas sp. | reverse complement strand
CCTTGTTCTGGTTTACAGGCGTTTCAGCGCGCGCTGGGTGCGCGCGCTGTGTCTGGTTGGCATGGCGATCTATTTCGCCGAGCCTTTGGTGTTTTTCCTGATGATGCGCAGCGGCGCTTAGGCCTTCTTCATCGGGCAGGTAGAAACGCCAAGCAGCGAATACAAAGGGCACGAGCCGAGCAATCCGGTTGCCAGCGGCACGATGCCGATCAGCGTCCAATAGCGCCAGCTTGCATCCGGGAAGATGAAAAACAGCGCCAGCAGGGCAATGCCCGCAATGATGCGAAGCGTGCGGTCAATGGTGCCTTCATTGGTCTTGAACATGGGCTTTTTCCTTTGTCGGATCAAAGGACCGCGATATCGCAATCCATGCAAACAGTATTGCGTATTGGTCCGGCGATGTCGGTGACATGGTCACCGGACTTTCAAGTTTCTTCGCAGATTTTGTGCAAGGCCGCAGCGTCGATGATCTGCACCTGCCCGCGATCGGTCGAAACAAGGCCTTGGCGGGCAAACGCTTCCAGCTTGCGGCTGACAACTTCACGTGCCGAACCGATTCGCCTTGCCAATTCCTGATGGGTTGCCGATACCATTGCCGAGCTGTCTGCCACTTCCAGCAAGGCTGCCGCAAGCCGCTGGTCGATCCGCACGAATGCCACCTTTTCCAGCAAATGCGTGACCTCGCCAAGCCGCTCGCCAAAGCTGCGGAAGATGAAACGGCGAAAGCTTGCTGAATCATCCATCAGCCGTGCGAACTCGCTACGCGGGATGCTGACAACAACAAGATCGGTTTCGGCAATTGCTTCGCCGCTATAGGCTTGTCCCCCAACCATTCCGATTGTGGTCTGGATGCAGGTTTCTCCCGGTGAGACCGAGTAAAGCAGGATTTCGCGGCCATTTTGGCCAGTCAAGTAAACAGCTATCCGACCAGACAATACCAGCACGAAACTGTTGGGTTCATCGCCGGGTCTAAACAGCACGCTGCCTTTGGCAACGCTTGCAGGGCGCAAGTTCCGAAGCCGGTCGGCGACCGGGAGCTCCAGCTGACCATCAAGACCCGACGTCTGGAGCCAGTCGCCAGACATGCCAGCGTCAATGCCCCTCAAATGCAATGAGCGTGCGCACCGGCACGCCCAGTGCCTCGATTTTCTTGCGCCCGCCAAGTTCGGGCAGGTCGATCACGAAACAGGCTGCGACCACATTGGCACCCATTTGCTGAAGCAGCTTGACCGCACCTTCAGCCGTCCCGCCAGTGGCAATGAGATCATCGACCAGCAGCACTTTTTCGCCGGGCCGGATTGCATCGCGGTGCATCTCCATCTCGTCGACGCCATATTCAAGACTGTAAGCAATGCGCACCGTGTCATGCGGAAGCTTGCCTTTCTTGCGGATCGGCACAAAGCCGGCCGACAACTGGTGCGCAATGGCGCCACCAAGGATGAAGCCGCGCGCTTCAATGCCTGCAATCTGCTCGATGCCAGTACCAGCATAAGGATGCACCAACTCGTCGATTGCCCTGCGAAAAGCCCTGGGCTGGTTCAGCAGCGTGGTGATGTCGCGAAACATGATACCCGGCTTTGGATAGTCGGGAATAGTCCGGATGGCTGAACTCAGGGTCTGTTCGACGGTCTTGTCCATGCTCGGCTTTGCCTCGAAAGAAAACTCTACCTTGTGAAACAAAAAGGGCCTCGCGTTGCAAGGCCCTTCTCAAAATCTGCGCGTTGCCCTGCAACTACGCGGTCTTGCCCTTCACATCCGACCAGACAGCCTGGCGTGTGAAGTAAAGCAGCGCCGCAAAGATCGACAGGAATATGAACACCCGAAAACCAAGCGCCTTGCGTTCGACAAGGTTCGGCTCGGCTGCCCACATCAGGAATGCCGAGATGTCCCTGGCATACTGATCAACAGTCTCGGGCGATCCATCATCATAGGTGACAACGCCATCCGACAGCGGGTTGGACATGGCAATCGACATGCCGCTCATGAAGTGCGGATTGTAGTTGCCGCCTTCTGGCATTTCCATGCCTGCCGGCGCTTCCTCGTACCCGGTCAACAGCGAATAGATGTAGTCCGGGCCGTTCTCTGCATACAATGTGAATATGTCAAAGACGAACCACGGGAAGCCACGCTCAACGGCACGTGCTTTTGCAAGCAGCGAGAAGTCTGGCGGAGCTGCACCATTGTTGGCTGCCGCTGCTGCCTCAGCGTTTGGAAACGGTGAAGGGAAACGGTCGCTGGCGACACCGGGGCGATCGAACATCTCACCATCGACATTCGGGCCGTCCGTAATCGTATACTCTGCGGCAAACGCCTTGATCTGCGCTTCGTCATAACTAAGATCAGCAAGGTTGCGGAACGCCACGTACTTCATGGAATGACAGGCTGAGCAAACTTCCTTGTAGACCTTGAGACCACGCTGCAGCTGACCAACATCCCAATGCCCGAAAGGTCCTGCAAAGCTCCACTCGACCTGCTTGACTGGCTTCATGGGAAAGTGGGTCGGGTGGGCCCCGCCTTCAGCTTCTGCGCCAAACGCTGTACCGGCAAAAAGAGCAGCCGCAGCGGCAATGCCAATCCCGGAAAAGAACTTGATGAGTTTCATGGATGTGTTTCCGCGATGTTGGTTGTTCATTCCGCCGGCTGGGCGGAAACCGCCGTGCCGTACTTCTTGTTCTTCGCTTCAAGGATCGCATCAGCAATGCTGGCCGGGCGAGCTTTCGGCGTTTCAAACCATCCCACCAACGGCAGGATGACGAAGAAATGCGCGAAATAGTAGATGGTGAAGATCAGCGACAAGGTCGGGTAGATGCCTTCCGCTGGACGCGACCCGAGCCATCCCAGGATCACGCAGACGATTGCGAAAATCCAGAAGAACTGGCGATACAAAGGCCGGTAGTTGGCCGAACGCACCTTCGAAGTGTCGAGCCATGGCAGCACGAACAGCACCGCAATCGACGCAAACATCGCAATCACGCCACCAAGCTTGGAGTCGATCAATACAATATCGGTGAACGGGATCGAGATGTTGAAAGTGATGGCGCGAAGGATCGCGTAGAAAGGCAGGAAGTACCATTCAGGAACGATGTGGTTTGGCGTCTTCAGCGGATTGGCCGGGATATAGTTGTCCGGGTGCCCCATGTAGTCGGGGAGGTAGAACACGAACCAGGCAAACACCATGAAGAACAGGACCAGTGCCAGTGCGTCCTTGATGGTCGCATAGGGCGTGAATGGCACCGTTTCCTTCTTGATGTCCTTGACTTCCACACCGGTCGGATTGGTCTGTCCGGTGACGTGCAGCGCCCATACGTGCAGGATGACGACACCTGCGATCATGAACGGCAGCAGATAATGCAGCGAGAAGAAGCGGTTCAATGTTGCATTTTCAACGGCAAACCCGCCAAGCAGGAATTCCTGGATGGTCGTGCCAACCCACGGGATGGCCGAGAAGAAGCCGGTGATGACTGTTGCACCCCAGAAGCTCATCTGGCCCCAAGGCAGAACATAGCCCATGAACGCAGTTGCCATCATCAGGAAGAAAATGAGAACGCCCAGAATCCAGAGCACTTCACGCGGGTTCTTGTAGGACCCGTAATACATGCCGCGGAAAATGTGGATGTAGACGGCGATGAAGAACATGGAAGCGCCATTGGCGTGAAGGCGGCGCATCAGCCAGCCGTAGTTCACGTCGCGCATGATGTGTTCAACACTGTCAAACGCCAAGGCGGAGTTCGCTACGTAGTGCATTGCAAGCACCACGCCGGTGAGGATCTGAACCACCAGCATGATGGAGAGAATGCCGCCGAAGGTGTACCAGCTGTTCAGGTTCTTTGGAACCGGATAGGAAACAAAACTGTCATAAACCAGACGCGGCAGCGGCAGACGTTCGTCCAGCCACTTCATCACGCCCGGCTTTGGATTGTAGCTCGAATGACCAGCACTCATCGTGAAATCCCTCCCGGCCCTTAGCCGATTTTCAAGGTGGTGTCGGATGTGAACGCAAACACCGGAATATCAAGGTTGCGCGGCGCTGGACCCTTGCGGATACGGCCTGCGGTATCATAGTGCGAGCCATGGCATGGGCAGAACCAGCCGCCAAAATCGCCCGATGTTCCAACCGGCACGCAGCCAAGATGGGTGCACGAACCGATCATCACGATCCAGTTTTCCTTGCCTTCGCCGCCGGAACGGTTCTCGACACTCGCAACTGCCGTTGGGTCCATGTTGGCATTTTCCGCCAGTGGATCCTTGAGTTCGGCAAGCGGAACGGCCTTGGCCGTTTCAATTTCTTCTGCGGTGCGGTTGCGAATGAACACCGGCTTGCCGCGCCATTTCACGGTAATCGCCTGGCCTTCAGCGATGGATGAGACATCCACCTCGATCGAGGCCAGCGCCCTCGTCGAGGCGTCCGGATTCATCTGGTCAATGAAAGGCCACACTGTGGCTGCTGCGCCAACGGCACCCATTGCACCAGTTGCGATATAAAGAAAATCGCGTCTGGTGGGTTCGCTCAAGCTTGCTGTATTTTCAGCGCTCACGGGAAAATTCCTTTTGTGTCCGTCGGGTGGAACATGCCGCACGAAACACTGCGGATGCGCCAGACCGTGATCAAAATTCTGAACGGTTACCGGGTGTCATATGCCCCGCTCCAAGCCTTTTCAAGCGTTTCGCAGCATTTTGCGCACAATGTCGCGGGGTTTTGGCACATGAAAACCACAACCCGGCGGTCGTGGCCACATCAACAATTGAATTCCTTGGCTTGGTCGGGCTAATACGGCGTCAACAATCCGAAAAATTTGGAACCGGCGCAGCATGGCCCCCCCGATTCTCTATCTGGAAGACATTCGCCTGACCTTCGGCGGAACCCCGCTGATTGAAGGCGCTTCGCTCTCCATTGAAGCTCGCGACCGCATTTCCCTCGTGGGACGCAACGGATCGGGCAAGTCCACCTTGATGAAGATCGCCGCAGGCATGATCGAGCCTGATTCGGGCACCCGCTTCCTGCAGCCCGGCGTTACCACCCGCTACCTGCCACAGGAGCCGGACCTTTCGGGCTTTCGCGATGTCATGACCTATGTCGAGGCAGGTCTTGCCCCCGGCGATGATCCGCACCGCGCCCGAATGCTGCTGGAAGCGCTTGGGATGACCGGCGAGGAAGACCCCGCAAGCCTTTCTGGCGGCGAAGCACGGCGCGCGGCCCTTGCCCGGACTCTTGCCCCCGAACCCGATATCCTGTTGCTGGATGAGCAGACCAACCACCTTGACCTGCCTGCCATCGAATGGCTGGAAAACGAACTGTCGCGCTCACGCTCAGCCTTGTTGTTGATCAGCCACGACCGCCGGTTTCTTGATCGTCTGACCCGTCGGACCGTCTGGATGGATCGCGGGCTATCGCGCAGCCTGGATTTCGGCTTTGGCGAATTCGAAGACTGGCGCGACAAATTTCTGGAAGAGGAAGAGGCAGAGCGCCACAAGCTCGGCCGCAAGATCGAGCGCGAACAGCACTGGATCGTCCACGGCGTTTCGGGAAGGCGCAAGCGCAACATGCGCCGTGTGCACGAACTCTCGGACATGCGCCGCAAGGTTTCATCCGCACGCAACGTTGAAGGCAATGTCAAGATCACGGCCAGCGAGAGCGACGCCTCCGGCAAACTGGTGGCCAAACTCGACAAGGTCTACAAATCCTACGCGGACCGCCTGATCGTTGGCGATTTTTCCGTAATGATCAACCGCGGCGACCGGGTCGGCATCGTTGGCCCCAATGGCGCGGGCAAGACCACGCTGATCGGCCTGATAACCGGCGCAACAAAGGCAGATCGCGGCGATGTGCGCCTGGGCATTGGCCTTGAGACACTGATCATTGATCAGAAGCGCGAAGCCTTGAAGCCGGACTGGACGTTGCGCGAAGCCTTGACCGGTGGCAGCGGCGACACCGTGCATGTTGGCGGCGAGGCCAAGCACGTCATGAGCTACATGAAGGATTTCCTGTTTGCACCCGAACAGGCTCGCACCCCTGTTTCAGTATTGTCGGGTGGCGAACGCGGCCGTCTGCTTTTGGCGCGCGGGCTTGCCAAGCCCTCGAACCTGCTGGTGCTGGATGAGCCAACCAACGATCTTGACCTTGAAACGCTCGACCTTCTGCAGGAATTCATCGCCGACTATTCGGGCACTGTGCTTCTTGTCAGCCACGACCGCGATTTCATCGACCGCACTTGCACATCGGTCATAGCCTCCGACGGCGATGGCCAGTGGAAAGGCTATGCAGGCGGCTACTCGGACATGGTCAGCCAGAAGGGGTCCGGCGTTGGTGCCCGCAAGTCAGCTGGTTCTTCGGCTGGCAAGGAAAAGGGCGGACAATCAGGTTCTCCAGCGCGCCAGAACGGACAGAAATCAGCAAAGCTTTCGTTCAAGCAGAAATTTGCTCTGGAAAACCTGCCGGGCGAAATCTCTGCTTTGGAGCGTGAAATTGCAAAATTGAAGCGGGTACTCGAAGACGCCAACCTCTACACGCGCGATCGCAAGAAATTCGACGCAACAACAACTTCGCTGGTGCTGAGTGAAAAGGAACTGGCCAAAAAGGAAGAGGCCTGGCTGGAACTTGAAATGCTCAAGGAAGCGGCAGGCAGTTAGCCGGCAAAAATCAGTGCGCTGCCGGCAATGACCAGCGCCGCTCCAAGCCAGGCAAATGGAGCAGGCGCTTCGCCGGTCTTGTACCAAAGCAGCGGCAAAACCAGTGCAGGTGTCGTCGCCGACAGGGTGGAGACGATCCCCACCTGCCCGCCCTGCAATCCATAGAGCACCAGCGTCATGCCGACTGCCATGGCAAGGAAGCCGGAGAATGCGGTGGTCAATGCGATGCCGGGCGTCAAGGGCGCTTGCGCCTTGAGGTATCCGCCCGGTAGCAGCATCGCCATGTAGAACGCCACAACCGAAGTGCCGACCCGCACCAGAGAGCCTGCAGCCGGATCAATCCCGGCGGCCATCACCGGCCTTGCGATCAGCGATCCGGTGGCTTGCGCCAGTGCAGCGCCAAGGCCGAGCGCCACTCCGACGATCAATGGTCCCTTGATGTTTTCCCATTGGTGCAATTGCGACTTGCGCTTGCCGAACAAGATGGCGAGCGTCACCCCGGCAAAGGCGAGTGCGATGCCGATGAGTTCGCGCAGTTCCAGCGTTTCGCCCAGCACCAGCCAGCCAAGGATGACCGCCATCGGCGCGTTGAGCGAAAACAGGATGGACGTCCGGCGCGGCCCCATCCGGTTCATGGTGGCAAACAGCAGCGAGTCGCCGATGAATATGCCGATGATCCCCGAAGCCAGCAGTGGCAGCAAATGGTCGCTGCCAATGCTGCGCCATCCACCGGTGAAGGCCACATAAGCGGCGAGCATCACGAACACCATCGTCATGCGGATGCGGGTGAATGCAAGCGCGCCAAGATGCTGGGCCGGACCGGCGGTCATGAGCGTCGTAACCGCCCAGCAAAACGCCGCGCCCAGGGCGGCAATTTCATAAATGCTCATTGATTCACATGCCCTTCGGCAAATAGGTCCACGAAAGCCAGGCCGTGACGAGCAGCAAAGCCGCGAGCGCATAAAATGCACCCGAAATGCCGAACACCAGGAAGGCAAAGAAATACACCAGCGGTGGCAGCAGTTCTGACGCATCAAGGTAGGTGCGGTAAACCGTTGTCATCTGGGCCCTCTCGCGCGCACGGACAGCGCGCAAGAACGGAATAGGCCCAAGCCCGTCGAGCATTGCGATGAAGAAGGCGGCGCTTGTCATCAACACGCCGGCCGCAAATGCGTACGAGACGCCAGCCAGTCCGCAGAAAAACACCAATACCGCCCCACCCGCCAGTGCAAGTGCGATCATCCTGCGTACCGAATAGCGCTTTGCCCGTTTCGCAGCCAGCAGGTTGTTGAGCAGCATCGCATTGCCGGCCGCAACCGCAATGCCCCCGGCATAAGGTCCCAGACCGCCTTCGATCATCAAGATTGGAACATAGACGAAGAATGTCACCCAGAATGCCGAGCGGGCAAAGGCGATCATCCATGCCAGCCTCAACCTTGGCTGAAGCGCAAACCGGCGGATCGACATCAGCGGATTGTGGGGCGTTGAGACGGCTGGCAACAAGGGTGCCTTTTCGTTCATCCGCAGATACCAGAAGACCGCAATCAAGGCCCCAGCCCCGATTGCCGGAACGATGCTGGCCGCCGCCACGCCATATCTTTCATAGAAAAACACGCCGGACAGTGGCGCAAGTATCCATGCCAGGGTCGAAACTGCAAAGCGCAGCGGCTCGGAATGAACCAGTTGCGTCTTTTGAATGTGGTCCATGATGTAGAGGCTGAGCGTGATGTTGAGCATTGCTGCGCCAAACGTGCGCAGGAACATTGCGCCGAGCTGGCCTGGGACACTGTCTGCTGCCAGCAGCAAGCCTGCACCGATCAGCGACAAGGCACCCGCCGTATAGCTCCACCGGCGCGAAAACCGCCGAATGATAATCGGGATCGTGAATGATGCCACAAAGGCGATGCAGGCAATCATCGTGTAGGCAAGGCTGACGCTGCCTTTGTCGCCAAACACCGCATAGGCATGCAGCGGAATGACCGTCGCCAGCGATCCGCGCGCCACCGATTCGAGAAAAAACAGCGTTGCAAACGCCCATGGCGCATGGCCGGGCGCGACTGACAAGACAAACGGGGTTCGTGTTATGAATGCCAAGACAGCGCCGGATTCGAGTATTCACCGAGAAAATCTGAGACTGACCGGCGCGTTAGGCCTCAAAGCGCCCATTTGCAAGACGAAACGGCCTTCATGAGCCGGTTTTGAGGCAAATTGCCTGATTGCTAAGCTGGAACGTGCTTGTCCGCCAGAAATCCGCCGGATTGGCGGTTCCACAGCGCTGCATAAAGACCGCCCCGTTTGATGAGATCGGCATGGCTGCCTTCTTCGACGATCCTGCCCTTGTCGACCACAACCAGCCGGTCAAGCGCGGCAATGGTGGAGAGCCGGTGCGCAATGGCAATGACGGTCTTGCCTTCCATCAGCGCAAACAGGTTTTCCTGGATCGCCGCTTCGACTTCGGAGTCAAGCTGGCTGGTGGCCTCGTCCAGAATGAGGATCGGCGCGTTCTTGAGGAAAACCTGAGCAATCGCGATGCGCTGGCGTTGGCCGCCCGAGAGCTTGACCCCGCGCTCGCCAACCCGTGCATCATAGCCGGTGCGCCCCTTGCCATCGACAAGCCCGGTGATGAACTGGTGCGCCTTTGCTTTTTTCGCCGCCGCAATCACCGCATCCCGCGTAGCACCGGGACAGCCATAGGCAATGTTTTCATGAACCGAGCGGTGAAACAGCGAGGAATCCTGCCGCACCATTGAAAACTGGTTGCGCAAGCTGTCCTGCGTAACGGTCGAAATGTCCTGGCCATCAATGAGAATACGCCCGTGCTGGGCATCAAAAAACCGCAGCACCAGATGCACCAGCGTGGTTTTGCCTGCGCCCGAAGGCCCGACCAGACCCAGCTTTTCCCCCGGCCGGATGTTCAGGGAGATGTCGTCAATGACATTTTCACCCGCACCATAATGGAAGCGAAGGTTTTCAATGCTTATGCGGCCTTCGCGAAATTGCAACGGCGTGGCATCGGCAAGATCGACAAGCCCCAGCGGCGCAGCAATGGTTTCCATCGAGTTTTGCGTTGTGCCAAGCGCACGGAAAAAGCCGTTGAGATTGCCCATCAAACGACCGAGCAGCAGATTGAGGCGCAGTGTCAGCGCGAGGGCAAAAGCCACTTCGCCTGTGCTGATCTGGCTTTTCAGCCAGAGATCAACTGCAAGCAGGCCCAGCACGCCCATGATGAGACCGCTTACCGAGGACAGCGCAATTCGAACCCCGGAGAGCGCCCGTGTAAACAGCTTCAACTGGGCATGCATGTTGCGCATGGCTTCATCGACAAAGCCTTCTTCCACCGCCGCGTTGGCGTTAAGCTTCACCGTCGCAATGTTGGAATAGCCATCCACCAGCCTTCCGGTAACACCGGATCCAGCCTCAGCAACATCCTTTCCGCGCTGTCGGATCAGCGGAACATAGATGCGCGCGATCAGGACGAACAACACCATCCAGACCACGACCACTGCGCCCAGCCGCCAGTCGAGCGCACTTAGGAGCGCCAAGGTGGTAAAGGCATACACCGCGATGAACCAGATGATCTGCAGCGCGGAAATCATCATGTCGCCGGTCGCCTGCCCGGACTGGAAGACCTTCTGGCTGATACGGCCGGAAAGATCGTTCTGGAAAAACGCCAGTGATTGCCGGATGACCTGCTTGTGGCTTTGCCAGCGCATCATCGTGAAGAAGCCCGGCACGATCACCTGCTCTTCGATCAACGCACCCCAGGCGATGACCAGCCCACGGCCAATGGCAACAATTGCCAGCATGACAAGCAGTTCGACGCCATGGGCGTCAACCAGCCCGGCCCAGCCCGATTGGCGAGCGTTTGCAGTTTCGATGGACCCGAGGATATCAACCAGACGACCAACAAAGGTGAACAACGAGGCTTCGACGATCGCGTTTGCAAAGCCGTAAACCAGCATCGCCGCAAAGGCCCACCGGGCCTGCCCGACATAATGCCAGATGAATCCGGCCAGCTTGTTGGGCGGCTGGTAGTCGTTTCGCGGTTTGAACGGATCAATCCAGCTTTCAAAAAGTCGGTAAACCGGATCCAGGACTGCCATTCTACTCTGCCGCATCCTTCAGCTTTTGATGTTCCTTCAATTGCTGCAACAGGCCATCGTCGATGAACCCACCGGACTGGCGCGCCCACAATTCTGCGTACAGACCACCCCCCGCCACCAATTGTGAATGCGTGCCGGTCTCGATGATCCGGCCATTGTCCATGACTACAAGCCGGTCGAGCGCAGCGATCGTCGAAAGCCGGTGGGCAATGGCAATAACTGTCTTGCCTTCCATGAGTTCAAACAGGTTTTCCTGGATGGCAGCTTCCACTTCCGAATCCAGGGCGGACGTTGCTTCGTCCAGGACCAGAACCGGCGCGTCTTTGAGGAACACGCGGGCAATGGCGATGCGCTGGCGCTGGCCGCCCGAAAGCTTGACCCCGCGTTCGCCCACATGGGCGTCCAGCCCCTTGCGGCCCTTTTGGTCTTCAAGTTTTTCGATGAAGTCCAGCGCCTTCGCACGGCGGGCAGCTTCCAGCACCTGTGCGTCCGTGGCATCCGGCCGACCGTAAGCAATGTTGTCGCGAATTGAACGGTGCAACAAGGATGTATCCTGCGTAACCACACCTACCTGCGAGCGCAGGCTGTCCTGCGAAACGGCAGAAATGTCGTTGCCGTCGATGCGGATTGCGCCACCCTCAAGGTCGTAGAAGCGCAAAAGCAGGTTTGCAATCGTGGTCTTACCTGCGCCGGATCGCCCGATCAGGCCGATTTTCTCGCCCGGCCGGATCGACAGTGTCAGGTCTTCGATGACCCCGCTCTCCTTGCCGTAGTGAAAGCGGATTTTGTCAAATTCGATGCCGCCTTTGGCAACTGAAATGGAAGCGGCACCGGGCTTGTCGGTTACCGTTTGCGGCATGGTCAGCATTCCCATGCCATCATGGACGATGCCGATATTTTCAAACAGCGCCGAGACTTCCCACATGATCCATTGCGACATGCCGTTGAGGCGAAGCGCCAAAGCGGTAGCCACCGCTATCGCGCCAATGCTGACCGCAGCTCCCATCCACAGCCAGATTGCCGTTCCAGCCACCAGGAAGACGACAAGGCAATTGTTGAAATAGATGAAGGCATGGAAAAGCGTCACCAGCCGCATCTGGCCGTGAACGGTGTCAAGAAAGCCTTGCATGCTTTCGCGCGCATACACTGATTCACGCCCGGCATGGCTGAACAGCTTTACGGTGTTGATGTTCGTGTAACTGTCGACAATGCGTCCGGTCATCAACGAACGGGCATCGGCCTGTCGTTCTGAAACTGCCCGCAGTTTGGGAACAAACCAGGCAATCAGCCCTGCATAAATTGTCAGCCAGAAGACCAGCGGCAACACCATGCGCCAGTCCGAACCTGCCACAATGAACAGAACGCTGGCAAAATAAACCGAAACGAACACCAGGATGTCCATGAGTTTCATGACCGTTTCGCGGATTGAAAGCGATGTCTGCATCACTTTCGTCGCGACCCGCCCTGCGAACTCGTTTGCAAAGAAAGCCATGGATTGGCGCAGCAGGTACCGGTGCATCTGCCACCTTGCAATCATCGGATAATTGCCAAGCAGTGTCTGGTGGATGATGGTCGAATGCAGCAAGACCAGCGCTGGCAAAACGAAAACGACAAACGCCCCCATCCACAAAAGGGTTGCACCCTCGTTAGTGAGAAATGTTTCGCGGTTTGCGGTCGAAAGCCAGTCAACGATGCTGCCCATGAAGCCGAAAACCATCACTTCCGAGACCGCAATGGCTGCCGAAAGAACGGACATCGCCAAGAGCCAGGGAAAGGAATCCTTTGTATAGTGCCAGCAAAATGCAAACAGACCCGTTGGCGGACGCGTTGGCTCCTCCATTGGAAATGGCTCTATACGGCTTTCAAAAAAGGCAAACATTGCAACGCTCCGGCCACTTGTTTATGGCGCTTTGGGTGGGATGGGCAAGGGTGACGGGCCAAAGCCCTGCCCCTGGAAGGGTCAAAAATGCCTGAACTGGTGCTTTACCAGCCGGACATCGCGGGAAACACCGGGACATTGCTGCGGTTGGCCGCGTGCACTGCAACGGTGCTCAACATCATAGGCCCCGCAGGATTTCGAATGGATGACGCTGCCTTGCGGCGCGCCGGGATGGACTATCTGGAAATCGCGGCAACAAGACGGCATTCAGGGTGGGCAGCGTTCGAGGAATGGCGCAACGAAGCCGGGCGAAGGCTGGTGCTGCTGACAACTTCCGGCAGTCAGCCCTATTGCGATTTCAGGTTTGCACCAAATGATCTGATCCTTCTGGGTCGCGAATCGGGCGGGGTTCCCCCCGAAATTCATACGGCGGCAGACGCAAGGCTTGTCATTCCGATGGCAAGAGGCGCCCGCTCATTGAACCTTGCGTTGACCGGCGCCATGGTACTGGGCGAGGCCTTGCGCCAATGCGGCAGCTTTCCGATTGATGTAAATACACCTTAATCGTGAACCTTGATGACCTTGCCGCCAGCAGCTTTCAGGAGTTCGCCCGGGTTGGCAGCAAAGATTGCATTGGGCGTCCCGGCTGCAGCAAAGACGGTTTGATACTGCAGCAGGTCTTCATCGACAAAAACCGCCATCTTTGCGACATGGCCCAGCGGTGGAATGCCGCCAATGGCAAAACCAGTCACTTCCCGCACGAAATCCGCATCCGGACGCTCGATTTTTTCCCCGATCTCGCGCTGCACCAGTGTCTCCTTGACCCGGTTGACCCCGCTGACCAGCAACAAGATCGGCGATCCGCTTGGCTTCCCGCGAAAAACCAGCGACTTCACGATCTGCGCGACGCTTGTCTTGCAAGCGGCTGCGGCCTCCTCGGCCGTCCTTGTACTGGCTTCCATCAACTGGATATCTATCGGCAAGCCAGCAGCTGCGGCAGCGTCTGCTACCAGCCTGCAGGCCCTTGGAAGTGCGGTGGGATCATCAGCCATTGAACAAAGCAAGCACAAACGTTAAAATGCAGATCAATTCATTAAGGAATTGGCAAGTGTTTGGCAATTCCCGGAGGCGTGAACCATGGCAGACCATGATATTGAACCAAAGCAGATCGAAGCGCGCGTAGCGGACCTCAAGGATGCGATGGAGCGGATGAAAAAGGCGCAAGCGGACCGCGACGACGTCGTAGTTGACATGAAGCAAGCGCAACATGCGCGCCTGGAATTGCTGGCACAGGACCTTCAGCCAGTGTTTTCGCAGGTGCCGGAGGGCAATGAGCAATTCGAGTTTGCCCTGACGAATGGTGAAACACCGCGGCTGTGGATCGACATGACATCCTTCGTGCGGATGGGTCGCGACAAGCGCACCTATGAATTCGTCAAGGACACGCGGCTGGGCCGCGCCCTGCTCGCCCAGTGCGAACGGCGCGAAGACATGGCTCGTTCTGTTACCGACTACGTGGCTGAACGCATCCTGGAGCGCGAACGCGCCGTAGAGGGCGACTGGCAAGCCATGAAGGCATGGGATTTTGACCGCAAGGCTGCTGCAGAAACGGTTGCCCTGCCCCCACAAACGCTGCTTGAAACCAATGCATTGCCAGCGCCAGCAAGGTCCTTTGGCTGGGGCCATGTTGGGATGCTGGTTCTCGGCCTGCTGGCAGGAGCGATCGGCATGATTGCCTGGGCATGGTTCGGGGAATTACCGAAGTTCTAGGATTGAAAGTTACAACAACTGCCGTTTGGCAATCAGGCTGACAGCAAGGCCTGCATCGGAAATGCCATACTCGTTCATGGCAATCGACCAGCCGCGCGGTCCTTGGGCAATGCTGAAAAGATTGTAACGCGCTGCCGTCCTTCGAACGTTGACCGCAGGTGCCTGTCCTGCCGCCGGAACGCCAACCACCGGAACGCTGTTTTTTGCGCCCGGTATGAGGTGTACTGTGGCCTTGTGGGTGTGCCCATGCAAGACAAGCTCTGCTCCATGCTGCTCGATCACCTTGCGAAACAGGGTTGCGCCCACCAGCCTTTTGGCAATCGACGTTGCCCCGCGAACCGGGGAATGGTGAATGAGCACGACCCGGCAGCGGCCTTCCCGGCCTTCGGCTTGAAGAATTTGCGCCAGCCTTTCAGCCTGATCCTTGCGGAAAAAACCCGTGGCCATGAAAGGCATCGTGGCGCGTGCCGAATTGCACCCGATGATCGAAACGCCATCGCGGCGGCGAACATAGGGAAATGCCTCAATTCCGCTGGTTGATGCTTCGTCGCCCGAAACATAAGGTCCCCAAGCCTTGAGCACCTTGGCAAGAGCGCCCGGCACATAGGCATCGTGGTTGCCGCAAACCACCGACACATTTTCAGGTTCACCCATGCTTTGCAGCCAAATGGCGGCATCGGAAATTTCCCGGTCAAGGCCCAGGTTGATCAGATCGCCAGTGACCGCCAGATGGTCCGGATTGCGCGATTGCAAATCCGCCAACAGTTTTTGCAGCACGTCAGACCGCTGGCTGTTTGAGCGATTGCGTTGCCAGTTGACATAACCGGTGATCCGCTTTGACATGAGTTCACGGCGGCTGACCATCGGCAGCGGACCAAGGTGAATGTCGGAAATGTGGGCGAGACGAAACATGCCAAAGGCGATTAGCCGGTTCCCATGCCAGCGGCAAGGTGGCTAGGTATAATGCTGGAAAACAATCCATGCGTTTGACCGGCATGGCCCGTTGGCTGCGACACCGCGCAGGGCTGCATCTGTCACCCTTGTCGATAGGGGTCAGGGCGCTGGTGGAAGACGAGAGCGGCGCACTTTTACTGCTCAAGCACACCTATGTTCCCGGCTGGCATTTTCCCGGTGGCGGTGTTGATCCCGGCGAGACTGTGGAAGAAGCTATTGACCGCGAGCTTCACGAAGAGGCAGGGCTGAAGCTCACCGCCCCACCACAACTTCTGGGCGTGCACCTCAACCGAAGCCTTGGGGCCCGCGACCATGTCCTTCTTTTTCGCTGCGCCAGTTGGAAACGGGAGCGCGATTTCAAACCGAACCTTGAAATATCGCAGTGCCGGTTCTTCGCGAAGGAAGACTGGCCGCAGGACATTTCACACGGAACCCGCCGCCGGCTCGATGAACTGGCGGGCCGCAGCCCTGTATCTCCTTATTGGTAGGCCTGCAGCCGCGATCTGTCATGCGCGCTTGCAAAATCAAGTGTCGGTCCTGCTGGAATAATCCCGGTCGGATTGATCGTGGGGTGGCTAGCGTAATAGTGACCCTTGATATGTTCCATGTTCACCGTTTGCGCGACGCCGGGAACTTGGAACAACTCGCGCACGTAATTTGAAATATTTGGCATGTCGGCGATGCGGTTGCGGTTGCACTTGAAGTGCCCGACATAAACAGCATCAAAGCGAACCAGTGTGGTGAACAGCCGCCAGTCTGCTTCGGTGATCTGGTCGCCTGCCAAATAGCGCTGGCGGGAAAGGATATCCTCAAGCCAGTCAAGCGATGCAAACAATTCGCCAAAAGCCTCTTCGTAAGCAGCTTGGCTTGTCGCAAACCCGCAGCGGTATACGCCATTGTTGACGCTGTCATAGACCCGCGCATTCACCGTATCGATCAGGTCACGAAGATGCTCAGGATAAAAGTCTGGCCCGCGTGCGCCTGCATCATCAAATGCGGAATTGAACATTCGGATGATTTCCGATGATTCATTGCTCACAATCGTGTTGCGATGGCGGTCCCACAGAACTGGTACGGTCACCCTCCCGGTAAACTGTGGGTTGGCCTGCACATATACCTGCCACATGAAATCTGATTGGTTGACGCTGTCGCCGATCACCCCGTCACGCGGGTGGAAGGTCCAACCGTTTTCCAGCATCAGCCAGTCCGTCGTGGAGACACTGACAATCTCCTCCAGTCCTTTCAACTTGCGAAAGATCAGTGTTCGGTGCGCCCAGGGGCAAGCCAGCGACACATACAGATGGTACCGGCCAGCTTGCGCCTTGAAGCCACCATCGCCGCTGGAACCAGGCGCGCCGCCTGCCGTCACCCAGTTGCGGAAAACGGCATCGGTACGCACGAACCGGCCGCCGCTTTTGCTGGTGTCGTACCATTGGTCATGCCATTTGCCGTCGACGAGTAGTCCCATGGTTCAGTTCAATCCTGGTTGATGCAGCCTGTGTTCATTTAGGGCGATTGGCGCGATGGAGCACTGCAATTGCTGTGAACAATCCGTCGCCACTGCATAACGACGCGGCTTGTTTTTCATTGGACGCAAACCACTGCTTGTGCTAGTTGCGCGTTCCAATTCGGATGGACAGGTCCATGACCATGCGCCTCCGGCCAACGCGAGAACTAAGTGATGTCCAGCTTGCGACGACGAATGAGCCCACGCCCAGCGCTTTTAGCGCATGGCGTTCGCTCATACATCCGGCTGGAGCGCTGACGCAAGAGACGCTTTCCGGCCAGAAGTTTCAATTCTGTTTGCCGGAAAACGCCCATGATTTCCTTTACCCTGAAAATCAGGCCAGAATCGCGCGATCTTGAAGATGCGATTGAGGCCCTCTCTGCCCGGGCATTTGGTCCGGGGCGCTTTGCAAGGGCCGCATTCCGGCTGCGCGAAGGCGTGTCACATGAACACGACTTGAGCTTTGTCGCCTTGATGGAAGATGCGCAGGGTCGCGAATCGCTGGCTGGATCGATCCGCTTGACTCGTATCGACATCGGCGGCAAGCCTGCCCTGGTGCTGGGTCCGCTGATTGTTGAACCGCAGTACAAGAGCATGGGTATTGGACGTGAATTGATGGACCGGGCGCTGTTCGCTGCCCGCCACCGGGGCGATAGATTCGTAATTCTGGTCGGTGATGAGCCGTATTATCGCCGTTTCGGCTTCAAAACCGTGCCGCACGGGCAGATTACCCTGCCCGGACCGGCTGACCCCGCACGCACATTGTATCGGGAGCTGGGCGAAGGCACTTTGCCTTTGTATCGCGGGGCAGCGACCAAACATGTGCAAAGATGCAACGCTGGTCTAAAACTTTTGTGAGAACAACGGCTTCACGTTGACATTGCAGCGCGGCCTTTTAAACAAAGGTAGCGGGCGGCATGTGTTGACGCGTTCCATTGGCCATCCCAGAAAAATGTTCGGCATGCGCCGATGAACCAGTAAGCTGGAAAGATCCATGAGAAACAAAGACAGTTTGGTACTGGCTGCAGCTTTGGCGTTATCGCTGGGTGCAGCTCATTCGTTTGCCGCAGAACCTGCAAAGCCGACACTTGATTCAGTTGTTGTTCCGCCAAAGCCGGCGGCAGCAGCAGCGGCCGCCCCGACCAAGGGAGCCACCCAGCCGGTGGTGAATGCAGCAGCCCCCGCGCCTGTTACAGCCAGCCAGCCAGCAGCTGCAGAATTCAAGCTTCCGGCACCCCAGATTTCATTGCCGACAACAGCGCCGGTGATTGCGGTTGAAAAGCCGGCGGCAAAACCCGCAATGGCAGAAACGAAGACCGCACCTGCCGATGCCAAGCCGGCAGTTCAAACCAAGACTGCGAGCGCGACTGTCAAGCCAACCGATCCAGCAGTTGCTTCAAAGCCGAAGGCCGAGGCAAAAGCCAAGAGCGCGCCTTCCGGCAAGGAAGAAACCAAGCAGGCCAAACAAAAGAAGAAGCAGGACGAAAAGAAGGTCGTGGAAGTCTCTGCCGTTCCCGGCGAACTGGTGCAGCGCACGACACCCAAGTTCTTCTTCGGAATGTTCGACGCGCCCAAGCCAAAGCTTGCTCCTCTTTCGGAAGAGCAGGTTGAGCATGACGTGAAAATCGCTTCCGTGCCTGAAAAGAAAAAGTTCAAGGTCAAGGAAGAATTCATGCCGGTAACGGTGCCATTCAAGGGCTACAAGCCCGGCACGATCGTGATCGATACCGACAAGAAATATCTTTACTTCGTGGAGTCACCGATCAGCGCAATCCGCTATGCGGTGGCTGTCGGAAAGGAAGGTCTTCTGTTTACCGGCAAGGCAACTGTGGGTGCAAAGCAGCCATGGCCCCGGTGGATACCGACCAAAGACATGATTGCACGCGATCCGAAGAAATACGGCAAATACGCCGATGGCATGGACGGTGGACCGGGCAACCCGCTTGGTGCACGCGCAATCTATCTGTACCAGGGCAAGCAGGACACCTACTTGCGCATCCATGGGACAACCCAGCCGGAGACCATCGGGACCGCTTCGTCCAATGGCTGCTTCCGCATGATCAACGAGCATGTGATCGATCTGTACAAGCGGGTTGAGCAAGGCGCGGAAGTCGTCGTTCTCTAATTTTTCGGGCATGAATTTCAAAAGGCCGGGGACAGTCCCCGGCCTTTTTGTTTGCATGAACGGCTCGCTGGATTACTGAATGGCTCTAACCTGCTCTTCCGCTGCAGCCCGCATCTGGGCAAGGGTCCCGGCCGGTATTTGCGAAGCGCCGGATTTTTCAAACTGCTTGTCGCACTGATCCATGCCGGAGTTTGCACAGGCATGGGCAGCGTTGTCGCTCTTCTTCTTGTTACAAGCGGCAATGACGGTGTTGTAGCAGTCGCCAAGGTTCTTGATTGCTGCAGAACTTGAGCCGGCAGACCCGGCCAGAACAGATGCCGCAAGCACGGCAATAACTGTGTACTTCATGTTCATTTCCTCATTTTGTCACGGCGTTGTTGCCGCGTGAGGAAGTTGGAGTCCATTGCAGATCAAAAATGTGCGTTATCACACGTTTCGAGAAAGGCCGGCAGTCACCGACCTTCCCTCGCCCACATTGCGGCCAGCGCGAGAACCAGCAGCCCCAAGCCAATCAACCCCGTAAACACCGGAATGCGGTTGACACCTTTCAGCACGCTCGACTGGGTGTTCTCAAACCCCATCCAACTGGCCCCTGTTGCTGGCGCGCCCGGATGCACCGGCACAATTCTGGGCAAGGCAGCTGCATTGGCCATTCGGACGGAACCGCGCGAAGCTTCCAGAACCGGACGCAGCACTTCGGTCGTGCTGAGCACCTCTGAGAACTCACGTGGATTGGGCGGCCCTACATGGGTCAGCGCGGTGAGTTCCCCGTTGGTTACGGAATACAGTCCAAAGGCCTGCACCTCGGTTTCCGCGCGGTACCTGCCAGGTCCCGCCTCAACCAGATTTAAGGCGGAAGTGTCGCCGGCAGGCGGCGTCAAAACGGCTTCGCCCGGATCATCGCCCAGCGTCTGCCGCTCGACGGTCACCCGTCGTCCATCGGAGACGATGGTCAACCGCTCCTCGTCGAGCTCGGGCTCTTTCATCAGCCAGTGCGATGTTCGGCGCAGCAATTGCAGATGTGGTCCGCCGCCTTCAAAGCCACGGGCCCAAAGCCAGGGATGGTCGGACAAGAACAGGGCAACGCGTCCTTCTCCCACGCGGTTCAAAAGCAGCACCGGCGCATCATTGGCACCTGAAAGCACGGAATTGCCATTGAAATCGTTCGCTCCGACAGTTCGAAACCACCTGCCCCAGGACGGCTTGCCATCATTCCAACCGTCCAGCCCTCGCGTGACCGGGTGCTTCAACCCAATCGCCGAAATCATCGGTTTGAAGCCCTGCTCCACCGCTGTGCCATCGGGAGTTGCAGGCATGACATCGCCCAAAGGTTCAGAAATGCTGTCTGGCTCGCCAATCTCTGGTCCGGCGGCAATCATCAAGGCGCCGCCATCGCGCACATAGCGGGCTATGTTCTCGTAATAGAGCAATGGAAGGATGCCCCGGTGCCGGTAACGGTCGAAAATGATCAGATCGAACTCATCGATCTTCTGGATGAACAATTCGCGCGTTGGAAAGGCAATCAGTGACAACTGGTTAATTGTGGTTCCGTCCTGCTTTTCAGGCGGCCGCAGGATTGTGAAATGCACAAGATCGACCGAAGGGTCGGCTTTCAGCAGATTGCGCCAGGTCCTCTCACCGGGATGCGGCTCACCCGATACCAGCAAGACGCGCAGGTTTTCGCGGATACCGTTGATTTCAACAAAAGCCTGATTATTCACCGGCGTGATCTCGCCCGCATCTTCCTCGACCCGAAATTCAATGATGTTCTTGCCGCCATGTGCGATCTCGGCAACGAACCGCGCCGGTTGGCCGGGAACAACCTCTTCAAGCGAAATCGGCTCGCCATCCAGCAACACGCTGACTTCAACCGGCGCGTCATTCTGCTCAAAGCCGCTTTGCGTGACGCGGTAATCGATCTCGTAGGGCTCGCCGACCACACCGTATCGCGGCGATTGCTCTATGAAGATGCGACGTTCGCGTTCACCCTCGCGCCCGGCAATCAGAGCATGCACCGGCGCATTGATCCCGATTTGAGCCAGCGATTGCGGCACATCATGAACCTGCCCGTCGGTGATCAACAATGCACCGGCAACCCGGTCCGGCGGCACGTCCTGCAACGCATTGGTAACTGCACGAAACAACGCAGTTGAGGCATCTGAACTGGCGGATATCTGATCTTCGACGGTCACGTCGCGGATTTCGAAGGCTTCCAGGCGGCCAAAGCGCTCCAGCACGGCGTCCTTGATTGCCTTGGTGCGCTCCGCCCTGCCATCCAGTTTCTGGCTGGCGCTGGCATCCGTCACCACGACAACGATGCTCTTCAAGGCTTCGCGGTCCTCAAAGACTGCCGATGGGTTCAGCAATGCAAACATGATCAGTGCCCAGGCACCCGCCCGCAAGAATCCGCCGCGCAGGCCAGTCCAAAGCCCGCGCAACACCATCAGGCCCGACACGATGGCAATGATGCCAATCAGCCAGAGCGGCAATTGCGGGTCAAAAGCGAGCGTAAAGTTCATTGCGACCTCATTGCCCCAGCCGTTCAAGCAGTGCGGGAATGTGCACCTGATCGGCCTTGTAGTTGCCGGTCATCGCATACATCATGATGTTGACCCCGGTGCGATAGCTCATCTCGCGTTGCATGAAATCCTGTGAAACCACCGGCAGGATGGCTTCACCTGCATCATCGATCGCCCAGGCTGCCGCCAGATCATTGGATGTGATGAGAATGGCGGAAACGCCGTCTCCTGCCCGTGCCGGACGAACTGCACCTGCATCACTGTCGTTTATCTGCTGCTCGACCCACAACTCGCCACCGGAGTACCGGCCAGGAAAGGCGGACAGCAGATAGAATGACTTTGTCAGCACGTGATCCGGCGGAACCGGCTGCAGTGGCGGAATGTCGAGGCCTGACAAGATAAGTCGGAGACGCTGCGCTTCCGGCGAGCCGGAGGTTCCACCAAGCACACCTGTTGCCTGGTCACGGGTGTCGAAAAGCACCGTCCCGCCCTGCTTCATGAAGGCGTCAACGCGCGCCATCGTGGCGTTGTCAGGAAGCGGAGCAGACATGCTGATAGGCCAGTAGATCACCGGGAAAAACGCCAGTTCATCCTTGGAAAGGTCCAGCCCGACTGGTTCTCCCGGCTCAAGCGCTGTCCGGCTGGAGAGGTAGCGGGTCAGCCCCACCATCCCGGCGCGGCTGATACGGTCAACCTCGCTGTCTCCGGTCTCGACAAAGGCAAGCCTTGTAGTCAAGGCGGCGGAGAAATCCGTTTCGGCTGCTGGTGCTGTTTGGGCGTTTGACTGAGGTACCGGCAAGACCAAAAGGATAGCTGCAATGAGTGCTGCAGCAGCGGTGGCACCGGCAAGCTTTGGCCGCAGCACGCCGGCAATCCACAACACCGCAAGACAATCCAACGTCATGAGCAGGGCTGCGAACGCCAGAAGCCATGGAGCCATGTTGAAGGCATTATCGCTGGCATAGGCGGCAACACTGGTACCATTGGCGAAAAGGGAAAGGTCGATCTGGTTCAGGGTTTCCCCCCCCTTGAAAAGGTTCAGCGAAATAAATCCGTCTTCGGTGCCGTAAAGGCCAGGAGGGTTGTCTACGCTCACGACCGGCGCAAGCTGCGCACCCACCTGAAGCGGCTTGACCGAAATGTCGGGCGGCAGCAAATCACCACTGCCATTGAGGATTGAAAGCGGTGGCAAGGTCACTGTTGGCGCATCGCCATCGCTGGCTCCGCTGGACTGGGACTGGCTCACCACCCGTCGCAGCATTTCAACGAAAGTGCCTGAAATCGGCAAATTGGACCATTCAGCATCCGACCCGACATGGAAAAGGACGATCCAGCCGGACGCCCGTTTTTCGGCGGTCACCAGCGGCGTGCCATCTTCAAGGACAGCCCAGGTCTTGCGATCCAGATCCCCATCCTGCAAGGCAAGTACCTGCCGCTTGACGGAAACCTCCTTGGGCGCCTCGATCCCGAAAAACGGCGAGCCGCGCTCGAACGGCGCAACGGCCTTGGGCGTTTCCCACGAAAGTGCGCCGCCAAGATTGCGGTCGCCCAGTCGCAGCTTGACCGGCAGAAGTGGATCATCCCCCGATGCCGCAAGCCTTGGCCCCGCAAACCGGATCAGCGTGCCACCTTTTTGCACCCAGTCTGTCAGTGCCTTTTGTGCGTCTTCAGGCAAATTGCCGACATCAGCCAGAACGATCGCCGAGACGTCCTGCGCAAGCAATTGCGGCACGGCTTCGGCAATGTTTGGACTGGTTGAATTACGAATGTCGCTGAACGGCGAAAGCGCTTTGGAGATGTAATATAGCGGTGCCAATAATGGCTGCGACTGGTCTGCACCCTCGCCAGACAGCAAACCTACCAACCTGCGGCGGAAGCGGTCGTCCAGCAATTGCACGCTGCCTGCATTGCGGTTCTCAACAACATTGATGCGCGCAATCTGGTTCCGCAATTCAACTGGCTGTTCCAGCCGGAACTGCGCTTGCGCCGATCCTGCATCAAACGAAACCGGCTGACGGGCCAGCGGCAGGCCTTTGCTGTCAAAGGCTTCGATGGTCACCAAGGCAGGAACACCACTTGCGACACGCTCGATGGTACCGGTCAGTGCATCGGGATCATTGCGTACATCGACCAGCGCCACGATGTCTTTTGCATCGGCATTGATCACTGTTTTCGTGCCAGGCGCCCCGGCAAAGGCTGCAGCAAATTCTGCCGTATCTTCACGCAACAAGCCGTCTGACAGGAAAAACAGCGAACCTGGATTGTGATCCCGCACCAATACCCTCGCCAGTTCGGCAGCAAGCTGATGCGATGGCTTCAGGGGTCTGGCAGGCAGGCTTTCAAGAAGGCTTCGTGCCTGGCTGGCCGATACTGGTCTTGTGTCCTGCCCCGGGCCGCCGGCGGTCTCGACCAGCACAACCGGCCGGTTCGCGGCTTCAGCCTCGTCAATCAACATTCGCGCCGTTTCAAGCCGACTTTCCCATTGCGCAGCCGAAGCCCACCCATTGTCGATGATCAGCGCTACAGGCCCTTCTCCGGTCAATCTGGCTTCTCTGGGATTGAGAACTGGACCGGACATGGCGATGATGACAAGCGCTGCCATGGCAAGACGCAAAAGCGTCAGCCACCATGGGCTGCGCGCCGGGGTTTCCTCGCGCTTGATGATGCGGGCAAGTATGGCCAGCGGCGGAAACAGTTCGCTCTGCGGCTTGGGCGGCGTCAGGCGCAGCAGCCACCAGATCGCCGGAAGAAGAATAAGCGCCGACAGGATCATCGGTGAGGCGAAAGCGATCGGAAGCCCGGCAATCATCGCGTCCCCCTGTCTTGCGTCAGATGAACATGCAGCGACGCCAGTGCCTGCGATGCCAGATGGTCGGTGCGATGCAATGTATGGCTCCAGCCAAGACCGGCTGCCAGCGTCCGTATCTTTGCCACATGGCTTACAAAAAGCGCCTCATACTCAGCCTTAAGGCCTCGGGCATTGCCGGCAGTCAGCTTGTTGCCGGTCTCCGGATCCATGAATTCAACGCGCCCGGAATAGGGAAACAATTGTTCCGCCGGGTCGGCAATCTGCACGAGATGTCCGCGCGCGCCTTGCCGGGCAAACTGGCGCAGCCGCGCTTCGAGATCACCGTCCTGCTGCAGGAAATCGGAGATCAGGATGACATCGCAATGGCTGCGAACTTCGTGCGCCGAAGGAAAGTCGCTTTGCGCGGGGGCAACAAGCAAGGCTTCACCCAGCCGTTCGGCGGCATGGCGACTGACAATGGGAGGGGAAACGCCGAGCCAGCCAAGCCGTTCACCGCTGCGAGCCAGCAACTCTGCCAGCGCAAACGCCAGAACCAGCGAGCGGGACTGTTTTGCAACTTTCGCCTGTTGTGACTTGAACAGCATCGAGGGCGATTCATCGACCCACAGCCAAACCATGTGAGACGCCTGCCATTCGCGGTCGCGGACATAAACATGGTCGTCGCGCGCTGAACGACGCCAGTCGATGGCAGCCATGTTCTCGCCTGCAACATAAGGCCGGAATTGCCAGAAATCTTCGCCGATGCCGCGTTTGCGCCGACCGTGCCAACCGGCATAAACGTTGCCGGCGACCTTGCGTGCCTCAACCAGCAGGTCGGGAATCAAAGCTGCCCTGGCACGAGCCCGTGCGAGCGTTTCCCTGCCGGTTTCGCGCGGCGCTGCGCTGCCAATCGGCGGGCTCATTGGTCGCGCTCCACGAACGGCGGGACCGCTGTCATCAGCCGATCCGCTTTTTGCGTGCTGCAATCACGTCGCGAATGGTGACCCGGTTTTCCGAGGCTCTGGCCGCAAAGGACAATTGCATGCGGTGCTGGAGCACAGGCTCGGCGAGCGCAAGCACATCGTCAACCGATGGTGCAAGACGCCCTTGCAGCATGGCCCTTGCACGCACGGTCAGCATCAATGCCTGGCTGGCGCGCGGCCCTGGACCCCAGTCAATGAAGGCATCATGCTCATCCTTGACGCCGCCCGGACGGGCAGAGCGAACGAGTTCCAAAATGGCATCCACAACACTTTCGCCGGCTGGAATGCGCCGCACCAGCGCCTGCAATTCCTGGAGTCGCTTTGCGCTCATCACTTCGACTGCGCGCCGTTCCGACGATCCGGTTGTTTCAAACAGGATCTGTTTCTCGGCGGCAAGGCTGGGATAGTCAACATCGATTTGCATCAGGAAGCGGTCAAGCTGCGCTTCAGGCAAAGGGTAAGTGCCTTCCTGTTCAAGCGGATTTTGCGTCGCAAGAACGTGGAACGGTGCTGGCAGGTCATATCGCTGCCCAGCAATGGTTACGTGGTATTCCTGCATCGACTGCAAAAGCGCAGCCTGGGTGCGGGGGCTGGCACGGTTGATTTCATCGGCCATCAGCAATTGCGCGAAGATCGGACCTTTGACGAAATGGAACGAGCGGGTGCCGTCTGCATCGGTACGCAGGATTTCACTGCCCAGGATGTCGGAAGGCATCAGGTCAGGCGTGAACTGGATACGCTGTTCGGCAAGGCCCAGCACGGTACCCAAAGTTTCGACAAGCTTGGTCTTGGCAAGGCCCGGCAAACCGACGAGCAAGCCATGACCACCCGACAATATGGTGATCAGCGCCCTTTCAACGACATCTTCCTGGCCAAAAATCACCGCGGCGATGCCCTTACGGACTTTTGCAATCTCTTCAACCGCGTTTTCGGCAGATGCAATGATAGCCTTTGCATCACCTTTGGCCTGCGTGCGTTCAACTGCACTCATGAAACGGCTCCTTTGTTGCGCCCTTGCGAAAAATTTCTGACAGCCGAAACCGGTCGGATTGTGGCGGTGCATCAAACCTAACATGGTAGGGGTGCGACGCCCAATTGCAAGGCACCCAACTTGCTAAACAGTTTGTGAAGCGTATTTTCACGTTTCGCGCCCCGTTGCACCACAGCCAACCAACAAGGCCTGCTTGATGAAACCACCCAGGAATGAGGCAGCCAAAGCCGCTTCGCCAACCGCCTCGCTGGAAGCGCTGATTGCGCGCGCAGGCGCGAGCGGAAAGGGACTTCCGCCGGTTGACAAGTGGAATCCACCCTTTTGCGGTGACATCGACATGGAAATCCGCCGCGATGGCACATGGTTTTACATGGGAACCCCGATTGGCCGCATGCCGCTGGTGAAGCTGTTCTCCAGTGTCTTGCGTAAGGACGAGGACGGCCGCACATACCTCGTTACTCCCGTTGAAAAAGTGGGGATAAAGGTTGAGGACGCTCCGTTCGTGGCCGTTGAAATGTCAGCAGACGTGAAGGACGAACACCAGGTACTCACCTTCCGGACCCTGACTGGAGACCTGGTCGAAGCAGGGCCTGAAAACCCTTTGCGGTTCGAGATTTCTGCGGAAAATGATGGCATCAAGCCTTATGTACTGGTACGCGGCAGGCTTGAGGCCTTGCTTGCGCGCCCGGTGATGTATGAGCTTGTAGCCCTTGGCGAAGAACTGGAAATGGACGGGAAACGGATGTTTGCTGTGACAAGCAAGGGCGCAACATTTGCCGTCATGCCAGCCGATGAGCTTGCACGTCAGGTCCGCGAACAATGACTGCTGCAGGTGAATTGGAGCAACTGCATTCAGCGTTCATGACAGCGCAAGCCTTGCGCAAGCTCGCTGCTCTTCGACTTGGGGACCATCGGCTTGGCGGCCCGGTGACCGCAGCGCAAGGCGATCATTTGCTCAATCCAGAATTCATCGAATGGGTCATGTCGCGGGCAACCAAGCCTGCAGCCGTGCTTATTCCAATCATCGAACGCACCGATGGCTTGTCCGTCATCCTGACAAAGCGGCTCGACAATTTGCGCTCGCATTCAGGTCAAGTGGCATTTCCCGGAGGAAAGATCGATGACGATGATGCCAGCCCGGAAGCGGCAGCCTTGCGCGAAGCAGCTGAAGAGGTAGCGCTTGACCCTGCACATGCCGAAATCATCGGAAGATTGCCGGATTATTTCACCGGTTCGGGATACAAGATCGCACCAGTCGTTGCCCTGATAGATGCCTCGGCCAGTCTCAATCCCAACCCGCAGGAAGTGGATTACATTTTCGAGGTGCCTTTTGAGTTCCTGATGAACCCCCAGAACCACTTGCGTGGAAGCCGGGAATTTCAGGGCAAGGAGCGGTATTATTTCGAGATGCCTTATCGCCAGCACCACATCTGGGGCGTTACGGCCGGCATTTTGCGGCTGTTGCAGGAAAGGCTTTTTGCGTGAGCATGCCAGCTTCGTTGGACCCGGCGCAGGCCCCGTTTCTGGCTGACCCCACGCTGCTGGCGGTCATGGAAGCCATCGAGAATGCCGGAGGACAGATTCGCGTCAATGGCGGCGCGGTTCGCAACGCCTTGCTTGGCGTGCCGATTGGCGACGTCGATCTTTCCACAACCCTGACGCCCACGCATGTGACGGAGGTGCTGCTGCGAGCAGCCATAAAGGTCGTGCCGACCGGCGTTGAGCACGGCACGGTGACAGCGGTTCATAGTGGCAAGGGCTTTGAAATCACCACCCTGCGCGAAGACATCGAGACCGATGGCAGGCGGGCTGTCGTGCGCTTTGGTTTTGATTGGACGGCAGATGCAAACCGTCGCGATTTCACGATGAACGCGCTTTATTGCGACCGCCACGGCCAACTTTATGATCCACTTGAAGGATACGCAGATCTTGCTGCAAGGCGCGTGCGGTTCATCGGAGACCCCAATGCGCGTATCGCAGAGGATCGGCTGAGAATATTGCGGTTTTTCCGCTTTTTTGCTTGGTACGGCGAAGGGCGTCCCGACACTGACAGCCTCAAGGCATGCGCCCGCAACAAAGATGGCTTGCGCGAATTGTCCGCCGAGAGGGTTTGGCATGAACTGAAGCGGTTGCTGGGTGCCAGTGACCCGGTCAAGTCCCTGCTTTGGATGCGCACAGCTGGCGTGCTGGGCATGGTTTTGCCGGAAAGCGAAAAATGGGGCACCGATCTTCTCCCCAGACTTGCAAGCGTTGAAAAAGCGCTGGGCTGGCAACTGGATCCGATGGTTCGTTTGATGGCAATCATTCCGCCACGCGAAGAAACGGTTCATGCCCTTTCGGTCCGTCTCAAGATGTCGCGAAACGAGGCAGACCGGCTATCCAACTGGGCAAAGACAAAACTGCCCGCAGGTGCGCCCGATGCGACCACTGGCCAAATGCTCTACCGTGCGGACAGCGTGGCGGTGCTCGACCGGCTGAAACTTGAAAGAGCCAGACTGGAAGATGCGCGCGGCGAGGAAAAAGCCCGCGAAAACTGCGAAGCAATGCTTTCATTTACGAATGCGTGGCAACGCCCGGTGTTTCCGCTCAAGGGTGCCGACCTGCTTGATGCCGGCATGCATCCTGGCCCGACATTGGGCAAGACCCTGGCCAGGCTTGAAGAAGCCTGGCTCCAGAGCGGCTTCACACTAAAGCCTGACGATCTGTTGAAACTTGCGCAAATCAGCTGAGCGCAGCCTCAGGGCCAGCGAACCATTGGCGGCATTGAAGAAAGGATCGATTCCACATTGCCGCCGGTTTTCAAGCCGAACACCGTGCCCCGGTCGTAGAGCAGATTGTATTCGACGTAGCGGCCGCGTTGGACCAATTGCGCATCGCGCTCGGCGTCCGTCCAGGGCTGGTTCATGTTGCGCTTCACGATGACCGGATAGACAACATTGAAGGCCCGTCCGACATCTTGCGTGTAGGCAAAGTCCGCGTCCCATCCACCCGATTCATCGGCGGAATGGAGATAGTCGTAGAAAATGCCGCCAACGCCGCGCATCTCATTGCGGTGCTTCAGGAAGAAGTACTCATCACACCATTTGCTGAATGCCTCGTGTGAAGCAACTGCGGTGTGTCGGTCGCAGACAAACTTCATTGCCTTGTGAAAGGTCTGGGTGTCGGCATGTTCCTGGGTTCTACGCTCGGCAAGCATTGGTGTGAGGTCAGCCCCGCCACCAAACCAGTTTCCGGTGGTGACAACCATGCGGGTGTTCATGTGAACGGTGGGAACATGCGGGTTCCACGGATGGGCAATCAGCGAGATGCCTGAAGCCCAAAAACGCGGGTCGTCTTTTGCCCCCGGAATCTGGTTTCGCATTTCCTCGTTGAATTCACCAAAAACCGTAGAGGTGTGAACCCCAACCTTTTCGAACACCCGGCCATGCATCATCGACATGACGCCGCCACCGCCCTGCCCGTCACGGGACCATTCGGTGCGTTCGAAAGTACCTGGGGCCATTTCGACGCCCGGTCCGGTCACCTCTTGTTCGAGTTCTTCAAACCTTGCGCAAATCTGATCGCGCAAGGTTTCAAACCATGCTCTGGCTGCACCCTTTTTTGACTCAATATCCGCTGGCAGCCTCTGCGGTACATTGGGACGAAATCCGCTCATGCCTGTCTGTGCCCCTTAAATTTGCGAACCTACCCGTTGCATGCAAATGCCTTGCAGCAAAAGGTAAAGGCGCGCCAATTCCAGTTCCATACCGGCACGACAGGCTATGCGCAAGCAACGGATGTAGCAGACCGCGCTACAGGCTTGACCTTTTTGCAATATTCGCCGCAAAGTTGATCAGTCGCTTGGTATTTTTGCTGCAAACTGGACAGTTTCGGATGTCAGACGATCGCAAGAAAAGCAGGGATGTTCGTGGTGGCTTGACCCGCGTCGAGCGCTTGCGTCAGTCAGCAAAAGCCTGGTCCGAGCGTCCCGTCAGACAGACCGAAAAGCAAACCCCTTCCCCTGCATGGCGAAGGCAGACCTTTACCTTGCCAAGGGACGAGGCCAGAGCGAAGGCGCGCGAATACCTCAACAAGTTTCCCAAGGAAGCTTACTGGAGCGAAGTGGAAAGCTGGCGCGTACTTGACGATGACCGCATCGAATTCACCATGCGCCGGTTGCCAACTGCCGACTGAAGCCAAAGCGCTGGTTAGCCGGCGGCAGAGAAACCAGCTTTACGCAAACCCTCGAGGATTTTTTCACTGAGGGCCGCCGGATAACGGGCCTCCTTGCAAAAAGCTGCCGGGTCCTTGGCAAAGGCAGAGTTGCCCGATACCAGTTTGGCGAGCAGTTCCTCGGCTTCGGCAGTGTTGCCAGTTTCATGTGCTAGGATCATCCGGACGGCAACATAGTGACCGCTGTTGCGGGTACGCATCCGGTCGGCATAACTGTACGCAGTTTCAACATCACCGGTCATGTACAGGGACAACACAAGGCCATAGACCCACCAGGGCTGGACGCTGCTGGCTGAATCGACTGCGTCGCGCAAGAGTTTTTGGCCGCCCGCAAAATCGCCCTCGGTCATTGCTTGCGCATAGCCATAGCTTGCTGTCAGATCGAGATTGTAGGGATTGAGATCATGCGCCTTCTTCGCCCAAACCACAGACTGCAAGCCGTTTCCGGTCTTGGATAGTACGAACGACATCGCCCGGTGTGCATGCGGACTTTCCGGGCCGAGCGCGAGCGCTTTCTCTGCAAGTTTCAACGCACCCTCTTCGCTGGCATCGACCGGATAGCTTAGCTTGTCGGTAACCGCCTCATGGGTGAGCGCTGCCAACTCCGAATAGACAAGCGGTGAACGCGCTCCCCGCAAGGACAACTGGCGAAAACAATCATAGGCCTTGCGATGCGCCAGATCTGATGGATCGCGGTAATAGCTCTGGTTCAGCAGCAGGCAATCGGTGAGGCTGTTGCCAGTATCAGTGCTTTCCATGTCCGCAAAAACAACACCGGAATCGCCGAGGGTTCGCGTCAACAACCTGGACAGTTGGGCATTGAGCGGCAAGGCATCGTCTTCAGTCACAAGCGTCTCGGAAAGCAACACTGTTTCAAGTGCCATGTTTTCAAGATTCACCACCGTCTGTTTTTCTGCCGCCCCAGGCAAGACGCGGAACCGGTAACTGATGGAACGCGCCGCATTGGCCTCGCCATCCGCGTTGGTTCTGACGAGCTGCACTACATCAAACCTGGCAATGGCCGCGATCAGCTCGTTGGCGGTCTTTTGCAGGTCCGGCCTGTTTCCCTCAACCGAAATGGCGATGCCAGGCAAAAGGTCTGACGTCACTGTCCCGCGATGTCCGCGCCGGGGCGTGCTGGCTTCTGCGGTGCCGGTTTTCAATCCCGCCACCTGCAAGCCATCGGGTGCAAGCTGGGAATACAACAGATAGCCGAGCATGACGATAATCAGGCCGATTGCAGCCCAATAGGCACGGACATGGCGCATGACCACGCCCAATACCTTTTCGTTGCTCTCCATTGCCGTATCGACGTTGGTGCCATCGGCGTCTTTTGACATCTTGAAATTGGCCGGCATTGCCTTGCGAAAATCATCGGCAAAGAAATCATCGCTTTCCGTTTCCGCCTCGGCAGCAATAGCCAGACCTGTCTCAAGACCACTGCGGCCCGACATTCCTGAGCGCATCAACTGGAAATCCGGCCGATACCCGCCTTTGGGAATTCGGATGCGCACCGCATCGTTTGCACCGTCATCAACGTAATACTGGGTAAGCAGTTCGCGCAGCCGCCCTACATGCACACGCACCAACGGATCGTTCGAAGCATCAAACCCTGCATCGCGACCAAACACATCGACCGCGATGGTGAAGCCCTTGATCTGTCCGCCACGTTCTTCCAGTTCTTCGTCAACCAGATACTGCAACAGCTCTCGCGCCCGCCCCGACTTTTCAAAGCTCGGGCTGGCCAGTATCCGGTTAAGGGTCTCCCGCACAAGTGCGCGGGATATGGCCGGGCTCAACGCAACATGCTCCTTTGTGGCCAAAGTCGATCAACACTTCCCACACTGATCGCGTCCTCGACGGGATTTACACTAGTCGAGGTGACAAGCGTGTCAATTACGCGTCATTTTCCGTACGGTTTTCCAATAGCCTGTTCGCTGCGGAAACGATTGCTTCAAGGGAAGCTGCGACAATATTCTTGTTGATGCCGACACCAAAAAGCCGCCGCCCACCGCTCTCCACTTCCATGTAACAGATAGCTGTCGCATCCGAACCGCGCTGCAGCGAATGCTCGGAATAATCAGCCACCGAGAGCGGCAGATCGAGATAGCTTGAGAGCGCATCGACAAACCCGTCAATGGGTCCGGTTCCCTTGCCGGAAATCCTGACACTTTTTCCGGCATCGGAAATGTCGGCTTCCAGCAAGCGAAATGCCTTGTTCTGCGGATCGGAAAGCGTGTGGTGATCCACGAACTTCAGTCGCGCGGCAGGTTGCTCGACATAGGCGGCAAGAAATTCCTGATAGATGCGGCGACCGGGCAATTCCTTGCCTTCGCGGTCGGTGATCTGCTGGATCACATCGCGAAACTCAACCTGCAGCCCGCGTGGAAGATTGATGCCGTAATCTTCCTGAAGAATGTAAGCCAGACCGCCCTTTCCCGATTGCGAATTGATACGGATGATCGCTTCATAGCTGCGACCAACATCCTGCGGATCAATTGGCAGGTACGGAACTTCCCACAATTCCTTGTTGGCCTTCCGGTATGCCTTCATGCCCTTGTTGATCGCATCCTGGTGCGAGCCGGAAAACGCCGTGTAGACGAGCTCCCCGACATAGGGGTGTCGCTCGGGAATCGCCAGCTGGTTGGAATATTCGAACACTTTCTTGATGCGGTTGATGTCGGAGCAGTCAAGCTGCGGATCAACGCCCTGCGTGAACATGTTCAGCGCCAGATTGACGAGATCGACATTGCCTGTGCGCTCGCCATTGCCGAACAACGTGCCTTCAACCCGGTCGGCGCCAGCCATCAATCCCATCTCGGTGGCCGCAACGCCCGTGCCGCGATCAGTGTGCGGATGCAGCGAAATGATGATGTTTTCGCGGTTGTCGAGGTTACGGCACATCCATTCGATCTGGTCGGCGTAAATATTGGGTGTCGACATTTCCACGGTCGCGGGCAAGTTGAGGATCAACTTGTTGTCTGGCGTTGGTGCCATGATCTCGGCAACTGCATTGGAAATTTCCAGCGCAAAATCGAGTTCGGTGCCGGTGAAACTTTCGGGCGAATACTGGAAGCGGTAGCCCCCGCCTGCCTTCTGCGCCATGTCGCGGATCATCTTGGCGGCGTCCGTCGCGATGGTGCGGATGCCGTTGCGATCCATCGCAAAAACCACCCTGCGCTGCAACTCAGAGGTTGAATTGTAGAAATGCACGATCGGCTTGTGTGCACCCTCAAGCGCCTCGAACGTGCGGGTGATGAGTTCTGGCCGGCACTGGACAAGCACCTGCAGCGATACATCCTGCGGAACATTGCCTTGCTCCACGCACCAGCGCGCGAAATCAAAATCGGTCTGCGAAGCGGAAGGGAAGCCGATTTCGATTTCCTTGAAGCCCATGTCGAGCAACAGGTTGAACATCCGCTCCTTGCGGTCCTGACCCATCGGGTCAATCAGCGCCTGATTGCCGTCACGAAGATCCACCGAACACCAGACCGGTGGCTTTGAAATCACCTTGTTTGGCCAGGTCCGGTCGGCCAGTCCAACCTGCGGATAGGGCTGATATTTGCGGGCGGCATTTTGCATGGAGTGCTGCATGGTCGTTTTCCGTTTTCGAGCCGACCCGCGCTCAGCGTCAGGGTTCGGCATGTATGAAAAATTGGGAGGGTGAAATCAGGGGCAAGCCGGTAGCGGCAATCGACCGCCGGGCGCCCCGCTAGAAACGGGCCCGACGGCCGCCGGTAAGGCAAAGCAGCGCTGTGGCGCAAAGGGCGTGCGAAGATTTCATGCTCAAACCATAACGGCGCATGGTTGCGTTCGCAAGCGGGAGTTTTGTGGCCAGCCCGGCTATATTCCGCCGGTAGCAACGTCAAACAGCAGCTTCACATTCAGCGCTATGATGACGATGGCAATGAGTGCTGCCAGCGCCGACAGCCAGCGCGGGGCTACCAACGCCCCCATCTTGGCGCGTGACGCGGTGAACATTACCAAAGGCACGATTGCAAAGGGCAATTGGAAACTGAGAATAACCTGCGAAAGGATCAGCAGCTTGGCTGTTTGTCCCTCGCCGTAGATGATGGTGACGGCAACTGCAGGCACAATGGCAACAAGCCGTGTCACCAGCCGCCGAAGCCAGGAGGGCAGCTTGAGATCAATAAAGCCTTCCATTACCACCTGCCCGGCCATTGTAGCGGTTACCGTCGAATTCAGCCCGCAGGCCAGCAGTGCGATGCCGAACAGTACCGGGGCGATGGAAGCGCCGAGCAGCGGTTGCAGCAGTTCATGCGCGCGGTTTATTTCGGTCACATCGGTCTGCCCGGCCGCATGAAAAGTTGCGGCAGCAAGGATCAGGATCGATGCGTTGATGGTAAGGGCAAACATCAAGGCAACAGTTGAATCCGCGGTGGCATAACGCAGCGCTGAACGACGCTCTTCGACGCTCTCGCCATAGGCTCTGGTCTGCACGATCCCCGAATGCAGATAGAGATTGTGCGGCATCACGGTCGCACCGATGATGCCAAGCGAGATGAACAGCATTGCCGGATTGGTGAGAATTTCCGTTGTTGGCGCAAAACCAAGGATCACTTCGCCCCACACGGGGTCTGCAAGTGCGATTTGCACGGCAAAACAGGCGGCAATGACACCAAGCAGGGCAATGATGAATGCCTCGATCCATCGAAAGCCTCTGGTTTGCAGCCAAAGGATCAAGAACACATCAAGCGCTGTGATAATAACGCCGATTTCAAGCGGAATGCCGAACAGCAAATTCAGGCCGATGGCGGTGCCGATGACTTCAGCAAGGTCTGTTGCGCAGATCGCAAGTTCGGCAAGCAGCCACAAAGGCCATGCCACCCAACGCGGATAGGCATCGCGGCAGGCTTGTGCCAGATCACGCCCCGAACCGATTGCCAGCCGCGCGCAAAGCGACTGCAGGATAATCGCCATGAAATTGGAAACGAGCGCAACAACCAGAAGCGTGTAGCCAAATTGCGCGCCGCCCGCGAGCGACGTCGCCCAATTGCCAGGGTCCATGTATCCGACCGCAACCAGATAACCGGGCCCCAGAAACGTCAGGAACTTGCGCCACCGGCTAGCCCTGGCGTCGACCGGTATCGAACGGAACACGTCCATCAGCGATGGATCACCCGGCGGTCGCCGCCAGCGGTCGAGATTGCGCAGTTCCAGATCTTGCGTCGTCATGTTAGGGGAAAGCCTGTTAAGAATGATTTGCAACTGGAAGCTAGGCGGCGCCCCTCATGCTGTCAAGTGGAATGCGAATAATTCGCAACTGCGATTTCTGACCGGGTCTGGCTTGCAGGAAGCGCTTTCATTCTCCCGCCTTTTCCCTGCCCCGGCTGTTCGAGCGCCGCGCCAGGTGCGCCACCACATTCTCGATCATCCGCATTCCAGCTTCTCCGCCTAGCGACATGATCGATTCAGGGTGGAACTGCACTGCTGCCACTGGTTCGCTTCGATGCTCGATACCCATGATGATGCCATCGGTGGTTTGCGCCGTCACCGTGAATTCGCGCGGCAAGCGCACAGGGTCGGCAAAGATCGAATGATAGCGGCCTACCGTGATTTCCTTGTCGAGCCCGGAAAAGACAATTCCCGGCTTGAGCACTTTGATGCGCGAAGGCTTGCCGTGCATCGGAATTGCCAGTTGCCGCAATTCTCCGCCATAGGCCTCTGCCAATGCCTGCAATCCCAGACACACACCGAAAACCGGCAGCTGCCGTTGGCGTGCCTGTTTGATGGTCGCCGCACAATCGAAATCCTTGGGCGTACCGGGACCTGGCGATAGCACCACCAGATCAGGCTTCAGACTGTCAAAAAGCTCCGGCGCAACAGGCGTGCGTACAGTTGTAACCACTGCTCCGGTCTGGCGAAAGTAATTGGCCAGTGTGTGGACAAAACTGTCTTCGTGGTCGACCAGCAGGATGTTGATCCCCTCGCCCACACGGTTGGCACCGCGCTGCGCTGTAGTCGAATTGCTCTTGCCGGCCTCGCACACTGCCGCCAGCATCGCGGATGCCTTGAGTTCGGTTTCGTGCTCTTCTTCCACCGGGTCGGAATCGTAGAGCAGCGTTGCTCCCGCCCGAACTTCAGCAATCCCGTTTTTCAGCCGGACGGTGCGCAAGGTGAGCCCGGTGTTCATGTCACCATTGAAATGCACCATGCCAATCGCGCCGCCATACCAGGCACGCGGGCTCTTTTCGACTTCCTCGATGTAGCGCATGGCCCAAAGCTTCGGTGCGCCGGTTACCGTCACCGCCCATGCATGGCTCAAGAACCCGTCAAAGGCATCCATGTCAGCGCGAAGACGCCCCTCAATGTGATCGACTGTATGGATAAGCCGCGAATACATCTCGATCTGCCGCCGCCCGATGACACGCACGCTGCCCGGTTCGCAAACCCGGCTCTTGTCGTTGCGGTCAACGTCCGAGCACATCGTGAGTTCGGACTCGTCTTTCTTGGAGTTCAGCAGTTTCAGGATCTGCTCGGAATCTTCGATCGCGTCGCGTCCGCGCTTGATGGTCCCAGAAATCGGACATGTCTCGATCCGCCTTCCGACGACGCGCACGAACATTTCCGGCGAAGCCCCGACCAGAAACTCGTTGTCACCCAGATTGATGAAAAACGAATAAGGCGATGGGTTGATCTCTTTGAGCTTGCGTGAAATCGCCGATGGCAGCGTCGTGCAGCGCTCGTAAAAGGTCTGGCCCGGCACCACTTCAAACAAATCACCGCGCTTGAACTTTTCTTTCGCCCGCTCGACGATTTTTGCATATTCGCCCGGCTGGTGATCACCGCGC
>JBGSNX010000049.1:0-44262 GCA_041739465.1 Salaquimonas sp. | reverse complement strand
ATGCTATCAGACGACCATCAGGTGGCCAGCCGCCATGACGACGCCCGCCGGAAAATGGAGGATTGGCGTTTCGACTGCCACGAGGTTCGTCCTCACTGCGCCATCGGCAACAATCCGCCGATATCGTTCATCAATGCCTCCTCGTATCCGGTCCGCCGCGAGCATTACCAATGGGAAAATCCCCGGCCGGGTGGTCCAAAATCGGGTCCTACGTCAAACGAACCAACGGACTCCGGGCAAAAAGGAAGAAATTTGGGTCTCAGGTCATGCGGCCAAAATGTACCTAACGGGAGGTCGGCGGGTGGAAGGGCGGAATCGAAGCGATGAAAAGCCAAACCAATGCCAAGACCTTCCAGCTACCCCGGAACTGATTGGCATTGGCTGCGTGGGGTATGTCGCGGGTCAATCTGGCGGTGGCGCGCCGGCAAAGCTTCGCTTGGAAATTAACAGCGCATGCATAACGTCAATGCCGTCAGCGCTGCGCTAGCGCCGCCAAACGACGGCATTTTCGTGCCGTTCGATCTGCTGCTTCATGGATTCAAAAGCTGCGGTGACAAAACTTGCGAAAGCGGCAGCTGCCGGATTGCGCACGGTACCGGCTATTCGCAAAATGCCAAGGTTGCGCTGCAGTTGTGGCGTTTCAACCGGCAAAACGGCAATCCGGTTCTGTTTGCGCTCGGCGAAATACACCGAGAATGGGAGCATCGCCAAGGCGTCGGTTTCTGCCATGTAGTTCATTACGCTCAAAAGCGATCCGCCCGAATAACGGATGTCGAGGTCAGCGGAACCCAACGAGGCCCGGATAGCAAAAAGATCAGCCAAAAGCGGTGAACCGGGAAGCGGCGCAATCCAAGGATATTGTGAAAGTTCGGCGAGCGTCAGTTTCTTAGTGCCGATCAAAGGGTGAACCATCCGGCAGCAAACAACGTTGCGCGCAGCAAGAATTGGTTGAAATTCCAATCCTTCCGGCGCTCCGGAAGTTCCCAGCGGCACGATCCCAAGGTCCAGTTGGTCGGCTTGAAGGCCCGCACCAACTTCAGCCAAATTGCCGTAACTCTGTTCAACCGTGATGTCTGGGTGCTGGTTTTGGAAGCCAGCAATTATTCGGCTGATCATTGCGTCCATGAAAAATGGTACGCCGCAAACGCGCACCCTCCCGCGCGTGCCCCTCAGAAGGCTCTCTGCGGCATCCGCTGCCCGGCGACTTTCAATCAGGATATTGCGCCCGTGCGCGGCCAGTTGCAGCCCCATGGCTGTTGCCTGCAACGGACGCCTACCATGCACAAAAAGCGGCTTGCCAACCCGCGCCTCAAGCATTGCAAGTGCCCTCGACACTGATGGCTGGGATAGGCCAAGCGAGGCAGCACCCTTGCTGACGCTGCCCGCGTCAACCACTGCAGAAAGTTGCATCAAGTGGGTTTCGTTCAACTTCATAACGATATGATATACTGATCTTCGAAAAAGTCATGCATTTGTGGCGATAGCCGCCATATCCTGTTGGTCACACCGAGCGGGGAGGCACGGCGATGCATGGTTCCACAATTCCTACTTGCACGTCGGATGTAGCCACAGAACTGCGCTCCCGAATTGACGCTACCGCATCAGACCGCCTTGGCCAGAAGGTAGGAATGATCCTCGATCATGCCCTTGCTCTGGTCGAAGAATTGCAACCAACCGAAGCAGACCTTGATGCCTTTCTTCAGTTCCTGACGGACGTTGGCGAGGCCACGGACGCACGACGTCAGGAGTGGGTTCTGCTTGCCGATGTGTTTGGGTTATCGGCGCTGGTTTCGGAAAGAACATCGCCCCGCACAAAAGGCGGCACTCTTCACACCTTGCCGGGCCCGTTTTACCGGCCCGACGCGCCTCGAATGAAATCGGGAGAAAATTTGTGCCGCAACGGCTCGGGAACGCAACTGAAAGTCGAGGTGCGGGTGACCGCCCTTGACGGCTCTCCGGTCCGTGGGGCCGAAGTTGAAGTCTGGCACGCAAACGAGGTTGGGCGCTACGAAAACCAGGACCCGGACAATCAACCCGAACACAATTTGCGCGGCCGTTTCGTCACCGATGAAGCGGGGCGCATTTCGTTCCTGACGGTGAGACCGGGCGGTTATGCCTTGCCCGCTGACGGACCGGTGGGCAAACTCGCGCGCCGTTTGGGAATGTCGCTGGATCGGCCGGCCCACATTCACTTCGCAACAACGGCGCAAGGCTATTGCCGCCTCGTGACAGCGATCTTCGACGCGATAGACCCTGCCATCGCGCGGGATGCCCTTTTTGCTGTCCGCCCGCCATTGATCGCCGATTTTCCAGGTCAGGGTGACACCCGGCCATTGAAGATCACACTTGTCCTGACCCCGGAAAGCGGCTCCACCGCTCCGGCAAAAACCCCTGAATGAGGAGACGCAAATGGCTTTGGTATCCGGTTTTCACCATTTGACCATGAGCACGCACGGCGTGCAGGAGGACTACGACTTTTTCACCAAGGCGCTCGGGCTTTATTCGGTAAAGCGTACCGTCCTTTTTGACGGCGTGCTGCCAGTGTACCACCTCTATTACGGTTCAAAGAACGGCGATGCATCGACCATCATCACCACATTCCCATTCAAGAAGCCTGGCATCTTTGGCCGTCGCGGGACAAACCAGACCCGCAGCATCCTGCAAGCCATTCCGGTGGGCTCTGCGGACTTCTGGGTGGATCGCCTCAACGGCATGGGCATTACGGCCACCAAGGGCAGCAGGTTCGGCTTGACCCGTGTGATGCTCGCCCACCCTTGCGGCATTCCGCATGGACTGGTCGAAAATCCCGGTGACATGCGAGCCCCGATCGTCAACGCCGATGCAGGAATTGACGCCGCGCATGCCATTCGCGGAATTTTCGGCGGCTCTGTTGCAGTCACGGATGCAACCTCAATGGAAGAGTTCCTTGAAGGCGCCATGGGCTTTGCGCCTGCAGCCAAATCAACTGAAGGCAGCATGTGGTATGTGCCGGAGAACAAAGGGCTGCATTCGGTGATTGAAGTCATTACCGACCGGGAAAGCCCGCAAGGCACTTGGACTTTGTCTGGAGGCACGATCCACCATCTTGCATTCAACACCATGGATGAAGACAACCAGATAGCCCTCAAGGCACGGCTAGAAGGAATGGGCTACACCGACGTCAGCGAACAGAAAGACCGCATGTACTTCAAGTCGATGTACATGCGCTCGCCCGGTGGCGCGCTTTTCGAACTGGCATGGACGGTGCCCGAAGGCTGGGCAAAGGATGAACCGGCAGATGCTATCGGCAAAAGCCTGGTTTTCCCGCCCTGGTTTGCAGACCGCCGCGCAGAGATGGAAGCTGGACTGGAGGCTGCGTCCTTCTGATGCCCGGATTGATGGCCAGCATTTCCTTGGGAGTTGCGCCGGCACGGGCGAAGGCGCTTTGCGTCTTTGCCCATGGCCGCACGCAATTGCCCGAAGAAATGGAGCAAGCCGTCATTCGCTTCATATCCACGCCAGACATATCGTGGCTGCTGCCGCAGGCCGAAGGTGCAAGCTGGTATGCCGCCCGTGCTGTTGACCCGCTTACCGACGCGGCCCGCGGCGATCTGGCCAAATCTCTGGTAGATGTTGCCAAAACCGTTCTCGACTTTCAGGCCGCCGCGCCAAGTGTTCCTTTGATCCTTGCTGGCTTCAGCCAGGGTGCCTGCCTGATGCTGGAGCTTGCATTTACCGGAAAAGTCACGCCACAGGCGATTGTGGCATTTACCGGTTGCCGGGTAGGCGTGGCGACGGACGACCGCGCCAATGCAATGCAAGCTGGCATTCCTGTGTATCTGACCGCCGGTGATGCTGATCCATGGATCCCGCTGCTCGCCTTTGCCGAAGCATTGGTCGCATTGGGCCAGGCAGGTGCGGCGGTGCGCGCTGACGTTTTTCCCGGCCGGGCGCATAAAGTTTCATCTGCCGAAATTGCAGTTCTGGACAGTGTGCTCGCGGATCTAGCCGCCGGGCGCAGCCCTGGCATGGGGGGCCTACGATGACCCGGTCCTTTGTCTTTCCAGGCTTGGCAACGCGTGTGGTCTTTGGCCACGGAACCTTGGCGCTCGTTCCCCAAGAGGTAGAGCGACTTGGGAATTCAAGGGCACTGGTACTTTCAACTGACCACCAGCGCGAACAGGCTGAAGCGCTTTCGGCAACCCTTGGGCACCTTTCCGCAGGCGTGTTTGCCGGAGCTGAAATGCACACGCCAATCGATGTCACACAGAACGCACTTGCCGCATACAACGCAGCAGGTGCCGATTGCGTTGTTTCGCTGGGCGGCGGCTCGACGACGGGTCTGGGCAAAGCCATTGCCACCCGCACCGGTGCAAATCAGGTGGTAGTGCCAACAACCTATGCCGGATCAGAAATGACCGACATTCTGGGCGAAACGGCTGGCGGTGAAAAAACTACCCGCCGCGATGCAAGCATCCGCCCTGAAGCCGTGGTCTACGACGTGGACCTGACGCTCACCCTACCGGTCGAACTGACCGTAACCTCGGCGCTCAACGCAATCGCACATGCGATGGAAGGTTTCTATGCGCCGGACCGCCACCCGATCACCGAGGCGCTGAGCCGCGATGCAATAACAGCCTATGCACGCGCCCTGCCGGTGCTGGTAAACGATCCGCTGAATGCAAGCGCCCGCGCTGATGCACTTTTTGCGGCGTGGGGCTGCTCCACTACGCTGGGACATGTGACCATGGCATTGCACCACAAACTCGCGCATGTTCTGGGGGGCAGCTTTGGAACCCCCCACGCGCAGACCCACGCCGTCCTTTTGCCACACACAACCGCCTACAACGAGGATGCAGTAAACGGACTTCTTTCGCCAATTGCGCAAGCCTTGGGAGGCGATCGATCGGGCGCGGCTTTATGGCACTTTGCCAAATTTGTTGGCGCGCCTTTGCGATTGTCCGACCTTGGCCTTTCCGCCGCAGACCTTGACCAAGCGGCGAAGATTGCCACGCGCAACCCATATGCCAATCCTCGCGACGTTACGTGCGATGCGATAAGACAGCTTCTACAACAGGCCTTCGATGGGGAGTGCCCTGCCTGACCAAAATCAACACCAGAGGGAGGAACTACACATGATTACCAGACGGAAATTTCTGCGCACAGGGGCAGCCACTGGCCTTGCCCTTTCGAGCCCGGGTCTGTTTGCTCCGGCAATTGCACAAGGTGCCAAAATCCGCATCGGCTATGTCAGTCCGCAATCAGGCCCGCTGGCCGGTTTTGCGGAAAGCGACGCCTATAATATCGAGTCTTTCCTTGCCACCAGCGTTGGCAAGAATTTCGAAGTTATTGTCAAGGACAGCCAGTCTGATCCCAACCGTGCCGCTGCCGTGGCCAAGGAGCTGATCGTCGACGACGAGGTCAATTTGATGATCGTCGCTTCGACCCCTGAAACAACCAACCCGGTAGCAACTACCTGCGAAGCCGAAGGCGTACCCGTGATCTCGACCAAGGCACCTTGGCAGCCGTGGTTCATCGGGCAGCAGGGCAACCCGGGTGATCCGGCAAGCTGGAAGCCGTTCAACTTTGCCTTCCATTACTTCTGGGGTCAGGAAGATCTCGTCGCTGTTCACCTGAACATGTGGAACCAGATCGCAACCAACAAGAAGATTGCGGGCTTGTTCCCCAACGATGCCGATGGCAACGCGCTTGGCGATCCAAAACTCGGACTTCCCGCAGGCTATGCGGCACAGGGCTACAGCATGGTGGATCCTGGCCGATACCAGAACCTATCGGACGACTTCAGCGCGCAAATCACCGCATTCAAGGAAGCAGGCTGCGAATTGGTGACCGGCGTTGTCATTCCACCGGATTTCACTACATTCTGGAACCAGGCCAAACAACAGGGCTTCAATCCGAAAGTATGTTCCGTGGCCAAGGCAATCTTGTTCCCGCAGTCGGTTGAAGCACTGGGCGAAGCTGGCCACAACCTTTCGTGCGAAGTTTGGTGGAGTGCGCAACACCCCTTCAAGTCTTCACTGACTGGACAATCGGCCGGCGATCTGGCTGCTGACTTCACCGCAAAGACCAAACGGCCATGGACACAGCCGATCGGCTTTATCCACTCGCTGTTCGAAGTGGCATCAAATGTCATGGCCCGTGTTAGCGATGTGACCAATGCCGAGGCGGTGGCCGCAGCCATTTCAGCAACCGATATTGAAACGATGGTGGGCAAGGTTGCCTGGAACGGAGAAGGCGTGCCCGACTTCGCCAAGGCCAATGTCACCAAGACCCCGCTGGTTGGCGGCCAGTGGCGTCGCAACGCCGATGGCACATTTGCTTTGGTGATAGTCGACAACAAGAGTGCCCCGGCAATCCCGGCAGCAGGCACGATGGAGGCATTGGCCTGATGATCTGCGCCCCTGCAAACGGATTGTTTGCGGGGGCGCAATGTCTAGCCTCCTCCAAGCCATGACGGATGTTCTTGAACTTCACGATGTCTCGAAAAGCTTTGGTGCCTTAAAGGTGACCGATGCGGTCAGCTTCGCTGTTCCCAAAGGGCAAGCGCTTGGCATCATCGGACCCAATGGTGCTGGCAAATCGACGTTGTTCAATCTGATAACTGGCAATTTTCTTCCCGACCAAGGCCGCATCAAATTGATGGGGCGGGATGTGACGAAGGTGCCTGCGATGGAGCGGGTACGCATGGGGGTGGGACGCAGTTTCCAGATACCCCAGCCTTTCGAAGGAATGACTGTCTACGAAAACTTGCTGGTTGCCGCTGCCTATGGTCAGGGAAAGCCTGAGGCCGTGGTTGCGGACTCTTGCATTCAGGTACTGCGCGAGACCGGACTTTACCCGCGCGCCAACCAGTTGGCAGGCAGCCTCAGCCTGTTGGATCGCAAACGTCTGGAACTGGCGCGAGCCATGGCAACAGACCCCGAACTGCTGCTACTTGACGAAATCGCTGGGGGGCTCACCGAAGCGGAATGCGGTGCACTCGTCGAAACCATCCGCGCCTTGCAGGCCAGCGGCGTTACGATTGTGTGGATAGAACACGTATTGCATGCACTCAACTCGGTGGTGGAACGCCTTTTGGTGCTGGATTTTGGCCGCCTCATTGGCATTGGCGCACCAGAAGAAATCATGGCCAGCCGCGAGGTCCGCGAGATCTATTTGGGCATGGAGTTCTGAATGCTGGAGACCCGGGGGCTCACCGCAAGCTATGGCCAATTCAAAGCGCTCTTTGGCATCGACATGACGATAGCTGCCGGGGAGTGCATTGCCATCATAGGCGCAAATGGCGCGGGCAAGACAACACTATTGCGTTCGATAAGCGGGGTGCTGTCGAATTCGCCAGAGATGATTCTGCATAATGGGGTTCCAATAGGCGCCCTCCCTGCCGATGCAATTCTCAAACGTGGCATTGCCATGGTTCCAGAAGGGCGCAAACTTTTTCCTTCGCTTAGTGTCGAAGAGAACCTTTTGATTGGCGGTCAGGTGCGGCAGGGCGACCGGCGCTGGAATCTTGAAACAGTATATGAACTGTTCCCGATCCTTCGCGAAAGACGCCTCTCACCGGGAACCGCGCTTTCAGGCGGTCAACAGCAGATGGTTGCCATCGGGCGCGCTTTAATGTCGAACCCCGAACTTTTACTGTGCGATGAAATTAGCCTTGGGCTTGCCCCAGTTGTTATCCGGGACATTTATGCCGCACTGCCCGAGATCCGCAAAACACGCGCTGCTGTTGTTATCGTGGAACAGGACATCGCGCGGGCACTTACGGTTGCCGACCGCGTCTATTGCCTGATGGAGGGACGCGTCACCCTGCACGCACGCGCAGCGGGATTGGAACGCGCCGCCATCCACGCCGCCTATTTCGGAGCTGGCGAATGATTTGGCTGGATACCATCGTGCAGGGGCTTCTTCTAGGCGGTCTTTATGCACTTTTTGCAGCCGGTCTGAGCCTGGTTTTCGGCATCATGCGACTGGTTAATCTGGCGCATGGCGACCTAATTGTTTTCGCCGCCTTCCTCATCCTTGTGGTTGTCGATACAACAGGCTTGAACCCGTTTGTCTCAGCGCTCATTGCGGCCCCGGCGCTTTTTGCGGCAGGCTGGGCTTTGCAACGGTTCGTGCTCAATCGCGTGTTGGGGCAAGATATTTTGCCGCACCTGTTGGTAACTTTCGGGCTTTCGGTTGCATTGCAAAACGGCATGCTGGAAGTTTTCTCGGCAGACAGCCAACGTCTGCGCTCGGGAGCCCTCGAAAGCGCTTCGATCGACCTTGGCCCGGTGACGGTGGGGATCATGCCGCTGTTGACCTTCGCTTCAGCGGTTTTAGTCATATTTGCATTGAACCGGATTTTCTACGCGACACCATTGGGACGTGCATTCAGGGCAACATCGGATGATCCCGTTACTGCCAGTCTGATGGGTATAAACCCCAAATCGGTTTTCGCCATTGCAACGGGACTGGCTATGGTGACGGTCACCATCGCAGCCTTGTACCTTGGCATGCGCTCGAATTTCGAACCGTCGATTGGTCCGGCGCGGCTCATCTATGCCTTTGAGGCGGTGATCATTGGCGGGGTCGGCTCACTGTGGGGAACGCTGGCTGGCGGAGCGATCATCGGTGTGGCTCAGACAATTGGCGCACAACTCAACCCGGAATGGCAAATTCTTGCCGGCCATCTGGCATTTCTTGCAGTGCTTTTGGTGCGGCCACGTGGCTTGTTCCCGCGAGCGGTGGATTGAAGCGATGACAAGAGTTTTTTCCAATCCCTTGCGACTAGTACAGATGGTTCTGCTCGCGCTTCTGGTAGCCGGTCTGATCCTTCCCGCATTCGCTTCGCGCAGCATGATCCAAGACCTGTTTTTCATTCTGACCATGCTAACGCTGGCACAATTGTGGAACTTGATCGCTGGCTTTGGCGGAATGGTCAGTGTGGGGCAGCAGGCTTTCGTCGGGATCGGTGCCTATGCAATGTTCGCAGGTGTGATCCTGCTGAACTGGGATCCGGTCCCGGCAATTTTGCTGGGCGGCATCGCTGCACTGGTTCTGGCAATTCCAATGGCTTTCTTCGCCTTTCGCCTGCAAGGCGCGTACTTCGCCATCGGCACATGGGTCATTGCCGAAGTTACTCGCCTCATCGTAGCGCAGTGGAAAACGCTGGGCGGGGGAACAGGCACTTCGCTTCCTCGCGAGGCGACTTCCGACATCATCGGCGTGCAAATGGTGGCAGATCTGTTTGGCTTGCGTGAAGCTGCTGCGCGCGACGTACTTGCCTTCTGGCTGGCACTGGTGCTGGTGCTGGGAACCATTGCTGCAATCCATGCCTTGCTGCGCTCGCGCACCGGGCTTGCCCTCGCAGCTGTTCGTGACAATGACAATGCCGCTCAGTCGGTTGGTGTCGATGCTCGGGCGGTGAAATGGGCGGTTTTTCTAACAGCCGCCACATTGACCGGCCTCGTTGGCGCGCTGATTTACCTGCAAACCGCGCGGATCAGCCCCGATGCCGCTTTCAGCGTTACCAACTGGACAGCCTACGTCATTTTTATCGTCGTCATTGGCGGTGTAGGACGGCTTGAAGGCCCGATAGTCGGGGTGATGGTTTTCTGGGCCTTGCAGACGGCGTTTGCCGACTACGGTGCCTGGTATCTCTTGGCTCTTGGCCTCATCGCGATCGCCGTCATGCTTTTTGCTCCACGTGGTCTTTGGGGGCTGATCACAGCCAAGACTGGCCTTGTCCTCTTCCCGGTTCAACGCAAGCTCACAATTGAAGGAAACAATGATGGCTGACATCACCACCGACGTACTTGTCATAGGCACCGGCCCGGCCGGTTCTGCAACTGCGGCACTTCTGGCCAGTTACGGCGTCGAGGTGCTGGTGGTGAACCGCTATCGCTGGCTAGCCAACACGCCACGCGCCCACATCACCAACCAACGCACCATGGAAGTGTTGCGCGATCTGGGACCTGAGGTCGAGGCCGAGGCAATGATGCACGCGACCCACCAGCACCTGATGGGCAACAATGTTTTCTGCGAAAGCCTTGCAGGCGAAGAACTGGGGCGGATGCAAAGCTGGGGCACATCACCGCTTTCCAAGGCCGAACACCTGCTGTCCAGCCCTTGCGAGATGAATGACCTCCCGCAGACCTTTATGGAACCTATCCTGTTCAAAACAGCTGCTTCGCGCGGAGCGCAATCACGCATGAGCACGGAATATATAAGCCACGTTCAGGATGAAGAAGGCGTGACAACCACCTGCCGCGATCGCCTCACCGGCAAGGATGTGGCGATCCGCTCAAAGTACTTAGTGGGCGCTGATGGCGGCAATAGCCTTGTTGCGGAACATCTTGGCCTGCCGTTCGAAGGCAAGATGGGCGTTGGCGGTAGCATGAACATCTTGTTCCGCGCTGATCTTTCAGCCTATGTCGCGCACCGGCCCTCGGTTCTGTACTGGGTCATGCAGCCAGGCGCCGATGTCGGCGGTATCGGCATGGGCCTTGTGCGAATGGTCCGTCCCTGGAACGAATGGCTGATCGTTTGGGGGTACGACATCAACCAACCGGCACCGGTTGTGGATGCAGCACTGGCCACTCAGGTTGCGCGCCAATTGGTAGGGGTGCCCGATCTGGAGATCGAACTGATCAGCGCAAACACTTGGACAGTGAACAACTGCTTTGCCACCCACATGCAGAAGGGCCGCGCTTTCATCATGGGCGATGCAGCGCACCGCCACCCGCCTTCGAACGGGCTTGGTTCCAACACTTCGATACAGGATGCCTTCAATTTGGCGTGGAAGCTTGCGGCCGTTCTCAAGGGGCAAGCAACGCCCGGGCTGTTGGACAGCTACAGCGTTGAACGTGCCCCGATCGCACGCCAGATCGTGACCAGGGCCAACCAGTCGATCGGAGAATTCGGTCCGATCTTTGCAGCCCTCGGCATGGACGGAGGGATGGATCACGCCAAGATCCAGCGCAACATGGCCGCCCGCTGCAACACCACGCCAGAGGCAGAGGCGCAGCGTGAAGCACTCCGCAAGGCAATCGAGTTCAAAAAGTATGAGTTCGACTGCCACGGGGTTGAGATGAACCAGCGTTATGCATCGACCGCCGTGGTTGCCGATGGCCAGACCCCGCCAGCGCCGAATGCTGACATGGAATTGCATTATCAGCCGACCACGTTCCCTGGAGCAAGGTTGCCCCATGTCTGGCTATACGACCGCAAGGGCACGCGCCATTCCACACTCGATATGGCTGGCAAGGGCCAGTTCACCCTTTTCACCGGCATTGGCGGGGAAGCGTGGATCGCAGCCGCGGCAGCGCTTTCCTCAAGGCTGGGCATGCCTATCCGCACGGTCAAGGTCGGCCCTCGTTGCAACATTGAAGACCACGGCGGCGATTGGGCACGTGCCAGGGAAATCGGCGATGCAGGCTGCATCCTGGTTCGCCCGGACCAGCACGTTGCTTGGCGCAGCGCTGCACTAGCATCAGACCCGCAGGCTAATCTTGCTCGCGTCCTTTCAACCATTCTGGGGCATTGATGATGAACACCGAACAAGGCTTCTTCACCGAGGAAAATTCTGCAGCCGTGGTGGCCAGCCGAAATGCCGGTGCCAAAGACGCACGCTTGAAATCTGCAATGGAAATCATCACCCGCAAGCTGCACGAGGCTGTCAAAGAGATCGAGGCGACAGAGGAAGAATGGCTGCGCGCAATCATGTTCCTGACCGAGACCGGCCACATGTGTAACGACTGGCGGCAGGAATTCATCTTGCTTTCGGACGTTCTGGGCGTGTCTATGCTGGTTGACGCGATCAACAACCGCAAGCCCAAGGGTGCATCGGAAAGCACGGTTCTGGGACCATTCCACGTGGCTAATGCGCCCGAACTTCCGATGGGTGCCGACATTTGCCTCGATCAGAAGGGCCAGCCCATGCAGGTGCGCGGCCGCATCCTCGATACTGCTGGCAGACCGATTGCCGGTGCCAAGATCGACGTTTGGCAGGCCAATGATGAAGGCTTTTATGATGTTCAGCAAAAAGGGATCCAGCCCGATTTCAACCTGCGTGGCGTGTTTCGCACTGGAGCGGATGGACGCTACCACTTCCGTGGCGTGAAACCGAAATTCTACCCGATCCCTGATGACGGCCCGGTAGGCAAACTGCTCGCGCAACTTGGCCGCCATCCCTTCCGACCGGCACATCTGCACTACATCATTGAAGCCGAAGGCCATGACCGGCTGGTTACCCATATCTTCGATCCCGCCGATCCGTATATCGGCTCGGATGCCGTGTTCGGGGTCAAGGCCAGCCTCATGGCAGGCTTCGATCCGGTGACCGACCCCGCAGAGATTGCAGCAACCGGCTTTGCTGGACCCTTTTTGCGGGTCGAGCATGACTTTGTGCTTGCGCCCAAGGCGGTGAAATGACGAAGCCCTGCATCATTTGCGTGGCGATTACCGGCTCGCTCCCGCAGAAGTCCGACAACCCGGCCGTCCCAATCACCGTGGCCGAGCAGGTTGAATCGACCCATGAAGCGTTTGAAGCCGGCGCAAGCATTGTGCACGCACATGTTCGCAACGATGACGGAAGCCCGTCCTCCGACCCTGAAAAATTCGCGCGCCTCATGGAGGGCGTACGTAAACATTGCCCGGGCATGATCGTCCAATTTTCCACCGGCGGCAGATCTGGCGCAGGTCAGGCGCGTGGCGGCATGTTGCCATTGCGGCCAGACATGGCTTCGCTCTCGGTCGGGTCGAACAATTTTCCAACCAGGGTCTATGAGAACCCGCCCGCTCTGGTGGACTGGCTGGCATCACAGATGAAGGCACTTGGCATCAAGCCGGAGATCGAATGCTTTGATCTCAGCCATATCCACCAGGCGGCTGCGATGCAGCGCGATGGGCGGTTAGTTGAACCGGCCTATGTCCAGTTCGTGATGGGCGTTAAAAACGCAATGCCCGCCGACCGCGATGTATTCGATTATTATATCCGCACTGTTGAACGCCTGTTGCCAGGATCGCATTGGTGCGCGGCAGGTATCGGTCCCCATCAGATAACCTTGAACGAATGGGCTGTTGGTGCAGGTGGCCATGCGCGCACCGGACTTGAGGACAATGTTCGCCTCGACAGGCACAACCTTGCCTCGTCCAACGCGGCGCTTGTTTCCCGTCTTGTGGAAATCTGCAAACGGCTTGAACGGCCCGTCGCAACGCCAGCGCAAGCCCGCGCTATGCTTGGCTTGTTTGCATGACAGCGTCTGGTCTTCAGGAATGCAAAAGTTGCCCTGCCGGATGGCCATTAAAACTCTAACATATCATGGCGACCAGAGTTTCGGGTTACTCGATCCACGACCACTTCAACCATGAAAGCACCTTCATCAGCAGACAGAAATACAAGGCCCGCCGCACCGCCGCTTTGGCCGAATTGCAGCAACTCTGCACAACCTGATGGATAATAGGGTAGGGCGCTTTCGGAGACTATTTTGATCGGTCAGACAGCGCCGGCTTGCTAGTAGTAGCAGTCACACAATGACCCTGGTGTGAAGTCTGGTTAGGAAAACTGATCATAGAACGTATGTCTGGTTGACTTTGGTCAAGGCAATTGCGGCGATTAAGTCCCACCCTTCACACGCCGGATGAGCGGCGCAAAGCGGAGGTGAGCGATGAAACCCCTGATGACTGGTTTGGTTTTTCTTATGATTATGCAGACAAATGCGGGAGCGCAGAGCTGTTATGATCTGTGGTATGCGCGCAATCTGATTTATGCGCAAAACGGATATTGCTTCACGACCGATCTTGGTCAACGGGTCTTTGGCAGCTATCCCTGCTGGACATCGAACCCGCCGCTTTCAGGCAATGAAAGAAGCCAGGTGAAGGCAATTGCGGCGCAGGAACGGTCACGGGGGTGTAAGGTCAACAACTGAAAACTTTGCAGAAAGTTTCCCGGCTGGTTCACAGTCGGCCGCATTGCAGCCGACAGCAGCCAGCTACATCGCGAGTGTCGAGCCATCTGTCTGCGTCACCATCACCACAAACTCGGCAAAGCGCGCGTGGATAGAAGCAGCATTTATTGCCGAGACAGCAGGCAGTGTGCGGGGCTGGAGCGTAAAGTTTGAAGGCGTTAGCTCCTCTGCGAAACACAAGCCCGATCGCGCAAGAGTGCCCCAACTTGATCGGCGTGCTTTAGAATCAAAATTCCTTCGCAAGTCCATACCTGCCCGGAACATATCCGTTTTTTCGTCAAGTCCAGTTCTGTCAGTTCACAGGCACCAGTACGGCGCGGTCGCGCAGGTTCATTCCGAAGCCCGGAGCTTCCGAAAGGGTAAGCCGCCCATTATGCGGGACAGGTTCTCCGGTGAACAAGTTGCCAAACACCGGCTGGATCGTGCGGCCATCGGGGCTGGCGGCGACATACTCGCAAAATGCTGAGCCGGTTTGGCTGGCTATGAAATGGTAGGAATATGGCCCACTGCCGTGCGGGATAACGACCGTGTCATAAGCCGCTGCGTGTGCCGCGATACGGAGGGTTTCCGTAAGCCCGCCAACCCACATCACATCGGGTTGCAATACGTCCACGAGCCGTTCTGCGATCAGTTGCCGGAACCCATAGCGCGTGTATTCGTGTTCTGCCGTGGTCCAGGTCAGGTCAGGGTGGGCCTGCCGTATTTGGCGGTAACCATCAGTATCATCAGGTGAGAGGACCTCTTCCCACCAGTGGATGTTCAGCGGGCGGCACATTGAGGCAAGTTTGATAGCATAAGGTACTGTCAGCGCCATGTATCAATCGACCATCAGGGGATAATCCGGTCCTACGGCTTCGCGGTGGGCCGCCAGAAAGTCGAAGTTTTTTTTCAGGCCCGCTTCGCCATCATGCGGCCCGTGTGGCAGCGGAACTTTCGCGCCCCAGAACCCAAGCGCCTTGATCGCTGCAGGCGCGGGCGTAGTGCAGTAGAAAGTGATCTCCTCTCGCACCCGTCCGCCGATCAGATTGAACACTGGCTCGCCCCGTATTTTGCCTACCAAATCCCAAAGTGCCAAATCCACCGCGCTGATCGCCATAACCGGCACGCCTTTGCGCCCATAGGGCAAAGATGCGCGGTACATCTGGTCCCAGATCAGGTTGATGTTGCGTGCATCTTGCCCCACCAGAAACCGGGCAAAATGGTTAGCGACAATCCATGCTGCCGGATGGCCGCCCGACCCTGTTGCCAACCCTATGGCTCCCGTTTCGGTTTCCAACTCCACTACAAAGCCGCCCAGAACTCCTATCCCCCAACTGGTCCGTTTGGCGTGATAGGCGGGGTGGCCCGACATGGGATTGGCAATCAGACTGTCAACCAGCCAATGCCCGCTGCTTCCCGGATCGAAATACGTGCCGCCGCGCATGCCAGGGTCCAGCGTATAGGCGCGCACGGCGCGGATTTCAAATTCACGGCTCATGACAAATAGAACACTTGGGTCAGAGGCACTTGAACCGGTGAACCGTCAGCGTTGGTGTCCATAATGTCACCCATGAAGGACCACCATCGTTTCATTACTTCATGGTCCGGCAAGCTGGCCAACTGGTGCCCGTCGGACCGGGTCAAAATGCCGAACAGATGGTGGCTGGCTGGGTCAAACCAGATGGAATAGTCGCAAATCCCAGCATCTTTCAGCAAAGTGACCAATTCCGGGAAAATCTCGTCATGGCGTTTTTGATATTCTGCACACTGACCGGGATGCAGGTTCATGCGGAACGCAATTCTGTCTGGCATGTCAGGTTTTTCCCTTCGGTTGCGCCATCAAAGCCATGGTCCGGAGTGTACTGTCGCGGACATGATCCAGATGACGGATGATCGCGGCCACGGCCGCCTTTTCATCACCTGCCATTACCGCATCGGCCACTTCAATATGCTGGCGCACGCTGGTAGGGATCACGCCGGGGGCCGCACTGGCTACACGCCTTGCATCAAGCGCGACGTCGTAGAGGCCGAGCGCCACAGTTGCCAGCATGGTGTTGTGAGCACCAGCATTCAGTGCCTGATGATATTCATAATCCAGCAGTCGGAATCCCACGGGGTCGGACAGAAAGGCCTGCCCGTCATGCGCAAGTTGCAGGATTCGGGCGCGCTGGTTGGCTGTCGCACGGCTCACGCAAAGGCGTACCAGTTCAACATCCACGATGGAGCGGCATTCAAAATGTTCTGTTATGTCATATTCGGCGACCGACAGCATCGCATTGAACGGTGCCACCAGCCGCGATGGCGAAAGGTCGGTCACGGAATATCGCCCACCCTGGCGACTTTCCAGCACACCCATAATGGTCAGCGCCTTTAACGCCTCGCGCAGCGGCGGGCGGGAAATGCCCAATGCCACGGCCATTTGGGCTTCGGTTGGCAGTTTGTCTTGAGGGCGCAGGTTCCCCGATTTAACCATCCCCAGGATTCGGTTCGCCACCTGTTCCGATATCGGCTGCCTTTCCAGTTTGGGCCCGCCAAAGCCCGAATCGTGATCGCTCAAGGCGGCAAAACCGTCATTTGTTTCCGAGGCGGCGGGGGTCACGTTTGTCACAGGTCCAACCGGTAGAAACGAATTGCATTGTTGCGATAAATGGCACGTATTTCGTTTTCTGACAGGCCAAGATCAGCAAATGCCCGGTCGAGCAAAGCGACCCAGTCTGGAATGGTCGTGGTCTGGTGAAGGATCGGATAGTCTGCAGCAAAGATCGTGCGGTCAGTTCCAAATGCCTCGAGCGTCGCGGCGACATAGGGGCGGATGTCTGCTTCTGTCCAATGTTCGAGGTCGGCCTCGACCGGCAGGTCGGACAGTTTGATCCACATGTTTTTGCGCCGCGCCAGAAATGCAACATCGTCGCGGAATTGGTCGATTGCGCCTTCCTTGATCCCTGGTTTGCCACAATGGTCGAGGATCAGGGGAACATCGGGTACGCGCATTACGAATTCACGCACAATATCCATTTGGCTGTGGTTGACGTTAATCTCGAAATGCCATCCGATTTTGGCAAGGCAATTGACGCCTGCGATGAAATCATCCGACAGCGTCAGCGCGCGGGGATCGCGGTCAAATTCAACGATTCTTCGGATCCCACGTACCAGCGGATGGTTGGTTTGCATTTGCCGCAGCATGGGTTCCACGCGCGCACCCCATTCCAGTGGGGCCATCGGCACGATGGCCTTGATACGCGGATCGCGATTTGCTTCGTCCTCCACGAACAGGATTTCATCGATGTATTGCCCTCCGCCCTCCCAGAAATCTGCATAGCATTCGAGAAACACCATTGCCTCGACTGCAAGGGAGCCGCAGTCACGGGCGTAATCCTCGACATGATATGGATGGCCAAACAGGGGATGGCCATCAAATGCGCTGTATTTCAGGCGCGTCTGATCCCAGACATGCAGATGCGTGTCGATGACGGGAAAGCCGGGCATCAGGTGGTCAGCCTGAAATTCTTGTCCGGTTTCTGCAGGGTCAGACCGAAACCGGGCACATCGTCAGCAAGATTGATGAAACCATCCTTGGCCACTGGTTCACCGTCAAAAATATACCAGAACAGTTCGTTGCCGACTTCTACCGGCACCTTGGGGAAATATTCCGCAATCGGCCCGGCGAAACTCGACATCGTGATATGGTAATTGTGCATCTGGCCGGCGTGCGGGATGACCGTCACGTCGTATGCCTCACACAAGTCTGCAATTTTTTTGGCAGCAGTGATGCCCCCCACGCGATTGACGTCGAATTGCGCAATGTCAAACGCACGCAGATCAAGGGCTTGCCGGAACCCGTGCAGGGAATATTCATGTTCCCCACCCGAAATCGCCACATGGCCCAGCGCCCGCAGTTCAGCATAACCAGCCAGATCGTCAGAAATCACGGGTTCCTCTACCCAGCGCAATCCGTGAGGTTCAAGCATTCGCAGCATCCGGCGGGAGTACTCCATATTCCAACCCATATAGCAGTCGGCCATGATATCGACATCAGGGCCTACTGCCTCGCGGGTGGTTTTCACCAGATCCAAGTTTTTGTGCATACCGGGCAACCCGTCCTTTGGCCCCCAGCCAAACCGGATTTTCACGGCTGGAAAACCCTGATCAGCATATGCTTTGGCCTCGCTGTAAAGGGTGTCAAGCGGCTGCGAATAAAGCCTGCTAGCATAGACTGGCACTTTTGACTTCGTGCGCCCGCCCAGCAGGCGGAAGACGGGTTGTTTCAATATCTTGCCTTTGGCATCCCAGATTGCCAGATCAACAGCACTGATTGCGGTCATCGCGATCCCCTTGCGTCCGAACGGCAAGGTACGGCGATACATGGATTGCCATAAATACTCGCTATCCATGGGGTCCATCCCGATGAGCAACGGTTTCAGATAGGTGTCGATCGTGGCCTTGCTTGCGTGTGGCGCGAGCGCGGCATTGCCGATCCCGACAGTGCCGTCATCCAATTCAAGTTCTACGACCAGCCAGCCCAAAAACCGGAAACCTGCGATGGATCCGGTTACATCTGCGACGAGATCGCTGGCAGTTGTGCAAAAATGGGGCGGCATAGGTGCGACGGAGCCGACCCATTCCCAGATGGTAGTGCGGACATCGGTGATCTTGGGCAAGGCGGTCTCCATTCGATAAAAGTGGGCGGGTTGTGGTTCCGGGCTCAGTTCGGCAGGGGCCCCAACTGGTCCGCCATGCGGCGAGCCCAGCTAAGGCCATGGTCGGTTGGCGGTTCGGCAGGCACACGGGTAGGCCCCGCATCAATGCCCAACCGCCAGGCGGCAATAAGTTTGCCATAGGTCAGAAACGTTGACAGACCCTGCATGATGAAGGTCAGGACCGGCAGTAGTTCGGCATACTTACGTTCGGCAACCAGTTCATCGCCAGCATGAATGGCGCGTGCAATGGCCATCTGCGCATCTATGGTTTCAATCCCGGGAATCATGCCCGCCACACCGGCGCGGTAATTGTCGGTCAGTTCAAGTCCCGCGCGACCGTTCAGCACGGCCATCCGGCCCTTCAGCGCGACAATCAGCCGGGCGATCGTGATGGCCGACGCCTCGCCCTTGACCGCCACGATATTGGGTGCACGATCCTGCAAGGTCAGAAGTTCTTCAGCTGTCAGGCCAAGCCCCAGAAACTCCGGAGCGTTCTGGATGGCACAGGGCAATTTCGTAGCGCCAGCGACCGTAGCAAAAAAAGTGATCAGGTCCGCCGGTGATGCGGGAGGGCGAGGCGGTTGAAGGATCAGCCAACCCGCCCCAGCCTGCTCGGCATGGGCTGCAGCATCTATCATGTCTGGCATATTTCCGTCGGCAATGGTGATGGCGACCGGCAATCGTCCGCCACAGTCGGCAAGCACCCACTCCACCACCTGCCGCCGTTCGGACAGCGACAGCTTCCCCACTTCGGTTCCCAGACCCAGCACCGCAACACCATCTGCACTACTGGCAATAGCGGCATCGATCTGCGCGACAAAGGCAGATCTGCGCAACGAACCACCCGAGTCGAAAAACGCATAAAGCATCGGATAAATGCCGTTGATCATCATGTAAATTTTAGCCCCGGCAACGCCAAATCCCTCACTTAGGCTAACAGGAATGCGCAAGCAAGAAAGACTTGTCAAACTAATTTTTGTCTGACAAGTTACAGAAAATGAGGTGTTACATCGGTCTTACGGTGTGGGAAACACGCTTGGCCAATGGGGAGTTGAATGGCATCCGATCACACTGCACTTGGCTTGCCAAAGCGCCGCGTGGGCCAGACCGCACTGCACCTGCCGATCATCGGTTTTGGCGCTGCACATCTAGGCGAGCTATATGGCCGTGTGAGCGAAGATGACAGCCGCGCTACATTGGTCGCTGCCTGGGACAATGGCATTCGCTATTACGATACCGCACCCTGGTATGGCCGCGGTTTGTCCGAACATCGACTTGGCGGTTTCCTGCGCACGCAGACGCGCGACCAGTTCATGGTCACGACCAAGGTCGGTCGAACCTTGCATCGTCCTGCTGACCCCGCAACATTTGACCGAGGGCCATGGGCTGGAGGGCTGAACTTTCAGGTCAGCTTCGACTACTCGTACGATGGTGTGATGCGGTCCTATGAACAGGCGCTGCAGCGGCTGGCGGTGGATACCGTTGATGCGCTGGTGATCCATGATCTGGAAGCGATGTTCCACGGCGAGGCTACCGAAGGATACATCCGCCAGCTGACCGACGGTGGCGGCATAGCGGCTTTGCAAGAAATAAAGGCTGGCGGGCAGATCAAAGCTTTTGGCATGGGCGTCAACACCAATGATGCGCTGGAAAATGTCGCAACACGGGTCGACGTCGATTTCCTGCTGGTTGCAATGCCATATACCCTGCTGGATCAGGCGTCGTTGCACCGGGGCATGGCCCGCTGCGTTGCGCAAGGCATGGGTATTGTGATCGGGGCACCTTACGCGTCGGGAATTCTGGCAACGGGATCAGTCACCGGTGCAAACTATGGTTACATGAACGCGGCCCCAGAAGTGCAAACCAAAGTGCGCAGCATCGAAAAGCTTGCCGGCGCGCATGGTGTGTCCCTGCCTGCCGCTGCCCTTCAATTCGTCTTGGCGCACCCAGCGGTTGCGTCTGTTATCCCGGGTGCCGCCCGTGCAAGCGAAGTTGCTGGCAATGTCACTGCCTTGCGTGCACCAATTCCCGCCGGATTCTGGGCCGATTTGAAGTCCGAAGGTCTGATTGTCCCTGATGCACCGGTGCCTGTCGCATGACCCCTATGCTTATCGCCAACGGGATCACCAAGCAATTCGCTGGCGTCGAGGTGCTGACTGACGTCGATTTTGAACTCAACGCGGGCGAAATTCACGCCCTTCTGGGCGAAAACGGTGCTGGCAAATCGACTTTGGCCAAAATCATAGCCGGGGTCCATCGCCCGACGCGGGGCAAGATCACTTTGAACGGTACGCCAGTCGAAGTGCCGAACCCCATTGCTGCGCAACGATTGGGAATAACGCTTATCCACCAGGAACCTTTGTCGTTTCCAGATCTGTCCGTGGCAGAAAATCTGGTGCTGGGGAAGCAGGATGGCGGACCTTTGTCCCGTGTGCCTTGGGCCAAAATGACCGCCGATGCACGCCGCTTGATGGACCAGCTAGGGGTGGCTCTGGACGTCACACAGCCCATGCGCGGTCTGTCGATCGCTGACCAACAGATGGTCGAAATTGCCCGTGCACTGGCAAGCAATTCGCGCGTTATCATAATGGATGAACCGACCGCGCCACTGACCCCAAAAGAGGTCGGAACACTGTTCACGATTGCCCGCCGGCTCCGCGACGAAGGGCGCAGCATCATATTCATTTCGCACCGGCTTTCTGAAGTGCGTGAATTATGTGACCGCGTGACCATCTTTCGCGATGGTCGCAAGATTGCCACGGATAGAACGGATGCCTTGACCGATGCCGATATTATCCGGCTGATGATCGGGCGGAAGGTCAAGGACTATAGCGGTAGCAGCACTGCACGAACCAGCGATGTGGCAATGCAGGTCAGCGGGTTGACCCTGCCCGGAATGTTTCGCGATATCAGTTTTACCCTGCACAAGGGTGAGATACTGGGCCTAGGCGGGTTGGTTGGAGCAGGCCGCACCGATGTTGCGCGCGCCCTGTTCGGTATTGCGCCCGCGTTATCGGGGACGATTACAGTTGGCGGCAAGCCGGTTTCTATCCGCGAACCAAGCGATGCTATCGCCGTTGGTCTGGCCTTTGTGCCAGAAGATCGGGCACAGGCCGGGATTTTCCGGTCGCTGGCGGTTGAAGATAACATTACCGCCGCAATCCCGGGAAAAATCGCGCCGAACGGCGTGATCCGCCGGGCAGTAGAACGCGCACACGCGACAGATTATGTCACCCGCCTTCGCATTCGGCTTGCATCCATTCGCCAACAAATCGGTGAACTTTCTGGTGGAAACCAGCAAAAAGCCATTTTGGCACGTTGGATGCTGACCGATCCACAGGTTTTGATCCTTGATGAACCGACGCGCGGAATTGATTTGGGCGTCAAGGCAGAGTTTTATGAAATGATCGGGCGGATGGCGGCAGATGGTCGGGCGATCTTGCTGATTTCATCGGAACTGCCGGAGCTACTGGCCCTTTGCGACCGCATTCTGGTCATGTCAGAAGGCCATCTGACCGCAGACATCCACCGTGCAGACGCCAGCGAAGAAGCCATCATGATCGCTGCCGTACCGCAGCGTGAAAGGGCGCGCGCATGAGCCTGCTTGCCCGCCTTTTGCTCCGCCGCGAGGCCGGGATCCTGATGATGATCATCCTGTTCTGTTTGGCGGTAGGTCTATACAAACCGCAATACCTGACGCTCAACCAGTTGCGCGTAACCATGCTTTTGGTGCCGCTGATCATGATTGGTGCAATGGGCCAGATGCTGGTTATCGCGGCGCGGCATGTCGATCTTTCCATAGGGTCGATCATGGCGGCGGCAGCAATGGCATCGGGCATGATGTGGCGGTTCGCGCCCGAAATCCCCTGGGTTTTGGGTTTTCCCCTGTCGATCATTTTCGGGATGCTTCTGGGCCTGCTTAATGGCGTGCTGGTTGTGGTGTTCCGCCTGCCAGCGATTATCGTGACACTAGGCACATTGAACCTTTATCGCGGGCTGACTTTCATCATGTCGGACGCCAAACAAATCGACCGCCAATATGTGCCTTCGACACTCAAAGCGATGTCGCAGACATCTCCCATTTTCGGCATCCCCTGGATCATCTTCATCATGTTTGCAGTGGTCGGGCTGACCTATTGGTTTACAATGCACACGCGGATGGGCCGCCAGATTTTCGCGCTGGGGTCGAACCCCGTCGCCGCACCCTTGCGCGGGATAGATGTTACGCGAGTTACGCTGGTCGTGTTCGCAATTTCAGGCGCGTTGGCCGGGTTGGCCGGAATTCTTTATGCAAGCCGTTGGGGGTTCGTGAATCCATCAAACACCGGTAGTGGTTTTGAATTTCAAGTGATTGCCGCCGTGGTGATAGGCGGCGTGTCGATCAATGGCGGGGTAGGGACGGTGGCGGGTGTCGCCCTTGGCGTTCTGCTGCTGGGTTGTGTGTCGTCCGCGCTGCCGCTCTTGGGCATCCCGGGCACCGCGCAAAACGCCATTTATGGCGCTGTTATCCTGCTTGCCCTGCTGATCGATCGGCTGGTTCGCTTGCGCGGCCAGCGGATGGTGGGGGTAATCACATGACCAAGACTGCACGCCCCACCGCGCAGGCTTTGCCCGGATGGAAAGTTGCCTTGATCCGACCCGAGGTAATGACGTTCTTGCTGCTGGTTCTGGCTGTCGTTGCCGCCAGTCAAATTTCGGAATTCTTTCTTGATATCAACTATATCCTGCGCAGCTTTACCCTGTATGCCGAACTGGCAATGGTCGCGCTGATCCTGACGATGGTAATCATTGCGGGCGAGATTGATTTGTCTGGTGCAGCGAATATGGCCCTGTCAGGCAGCCTTTTTGCATGGGCGCAAGCGGCGGGTGTGCCAATGCCTTTGGCCATTGTGATCGGCCTTCTCGCTGGGCTGTCGATGGGTGCACTCAACGCATTCATGATCATCGCGCTACAACTGCCGTCGATCATTGTGACCATTGGCACCTTGATTTTGTTCCGGGGCCTCGCGCAAATTGTGGCAGGCGACCAATCAATCCGCTTGCCCGAATGGTTCATCGGCATCAATGAAGTGATGGTGCTGGGCGTGCCCGTGCCCGTGGTGATTTTTGCGATCATGGCGCTGGTGCTGGCACTGATAATGGGGATCACGATCTTCGGCCGCCAGATCTATCTGATAGGCACCAACGAAATCGCGGCCCGCCATGCCGGAATCCGCTCCGCGCGGATCAAGACCATCCTATTCCTGCTGATGGGCCTGACGGCAGCAGTTGCCGGCCTTCTCACTGCGTCACGGCTAGGTTCAGTACGCTACGATCTGGCATTGGGCGGTGAATTGCAGATGGTGCTGATCGCCATGCTGGGTGGCACATATATCTTTGGTGGGCGGGGTACGATCGCGGGTTCGTTCCTCGCCGCTTGGCTGCTGGTCATTGTTTCTACTGGTATGATCGTCGCCAATTGGCTGCCTGCCTGGCAACTATCCGTTTTGGGGGTTCTGCTGATCGCGTCGATCATTGCAACGAACCTGATCTATTCCCGTACCCAAAGGTAGCGGGATGACTTGCCGGCAGTTGGCCGGTTTTTTGGGAGGAAGACAAAGTGTTGAGAACTTCTGTAATTTTAGGACTAGCCACAGCCCTGGGCCTTGCCACCAACGCGTTTGCGCAAGACCCATTGTCAATCGTCTACATCGGCAAGAACACTGGTAACCCCTATTTCGACAGCATCACCGGCGGTTTTGAAGATGCATGCAAGGCACTTGGCTGCGAGTTTGAATTCGTCGCCCCTGCCACTGCAGAAGCAACAAGCCAGATTCCCTTCATCGAAGCGCAAATTCAGCGTGGCGTGGAAGTTATCGCAATTGCGCCCAACAGCCCTGATGCGTTGAATCAGGTTCTGGGTGCAGCGCAGAAAGCCGGGATTCTGGTGTTGTCAGTCAACGGCGACATCACTGGCAGCGAGCAGTTCCGCGATGCCGCTATTTTGCCCACAGATTTCAGCATTGTAGGCCGGGACCAGGTTGAAATGGTTGGCTCGCTGATTGGGTATGAAGGTGAAATCGCAATCCTTTCAGCGACAACCGAGGCCCCCGACCAGAACAAGTGGATCGTTGGCATGAACGAGACGCTGAAAAACGATCCGAAATATTCCAAGATGAAGCTGGTTGCCACGGTTTATGGCGACGATCAGCCCGAAAAGTCGACGACCGAGATGGAAGCCCTTCTGGCCAACTTTCCCAATCTGAAGGGCGTCATTGCGCCAACGACGGTCGGCATCGCAGCAGCAGCGCAGGTCGTGCAATCGCGCGGCATTGCAGACAAAGTCAAGGTAACCGGTCTTGGCCTGCCGTCTGAAATGCGTGATTTCGTCAAGGACGGCACCGTAACGGCATTTCAATTGTGGTCGCCTTACAACGAAGGTTGGTTGGCTGCGCACTTCGCCAAAGGCGTGGTCGAAGGCACCACGATGAACAAAGTAGGCTCTACCTTCGAAGTGCCGAATTTGGGAACGATCACCATCAACGCGGGCAATTCGATCAACACCCAGTCTTCATTGACAACGTTCGACATCAAGAACATCGACGAATTCAAGTTCTGATCATTACGCAAGGCTGCTTGACCTTGGTATCTGGCTCCCCGGCGTGTGCGTCGGGGTGCTCCCTAACAATGGAAGACTTACCATGAATAGTTACGATTTCGCAGGCCAGACGGCCATTGTTACTGGCGGAGGGCAGGGCATCGGCCTGACCGTTGCCGAACGCATTCTGGAGTCAGGCGGACGTGTGGCGATTTGGGATCGGGATCGCGCCCTGCTGGATGGCCTCGCCACCCGCATGGACAAAGGCCGTGTCATGACCCAAGCCGTTGATATTGGCGACTTGCCTGCCGTGCAAGAGGCCACCGCCGCTGTGATTGCCCAGTGGGGCCGCATCGACGTGTTGATAAACAATGCTGCCATTGTCGGCCCCAACGCACCTACCCACGAATATCCGCCGCAAGCTTTCATGGACGTAGTCCACATTGGCCTTATAGGCACGTTCTTTGTCTCGCGATCCGTCATTCCGCATATGATTGCGCAGAATTATGGACGCATCGTCAATGTGAGTTCAGTTGACGGCAAGGAAGGCAACCCCGGCGCTCCTGCCTATTCATCCATGAAGGCTGCTGTACTTGCGCTGACCAAGTCGATGGGCAAGGAGCTGGCCAACCACGATATTGCGGTGAATGCGGTCACTCCAGCGGTAGCGAAAACCACAATGGCGCTCAGCCAGGACCCCGCATTCCTGAAGATGATCCTGTCAAAAATTCCCCGGGGCCGGATGCTGGAACTCTCCGAGGCCGCGTCGATGATCTGTTTCCTCGCCAGCAGTGAGAACAGTTTTACCACTGGCGCAGTGTTTGACCTGTCAGGCGGGCGGGCGACCTATTGACGACCGATTGAATGTAAGGAGCGAAGACCTGCTGCGTGACTTGGTGCTGCTACCCCACCCCCTCGGCTTCAGCAGGCACGTGTTCGATAAATACACCCCGGAAATGATCCACGTCCGTCGCGCCGCAAATGGCCTGCAGAAACAAACCGCGATTGCTGACGGAATACCCGACGCAAATCATCTCTCATGATGGCTCTGTCAAAAGAAAATCGGCCTGTGTTCACCATCCGCTTCCACCTGATGCGAACTTGCCACGTGCAATTTACGGGAAAAATCGGGTGAATTGGGAAATTAGCGGGGCCATGCCCTGTTCTATGATCACACCTGTTGTTGAACACTCCGGCATGAAGGTGACCCATGGAATCGAACATAAATCTATCCGGCGAAGATGTCGCCTGCGAAGATGTCCCCTGTGACGAGGGTCAGACGCAGCGCCTTCGCGCGGCCGCCGCTGTGATTGCTGCGGATCTCGCCGTGCTGGAAAGCGGCCTCAACTCCCGTGAAATGAAGCTGGTCGCGCATTATAACGAGAACGCCGACCTTGCCGAAGCAGCCCTGCTTGCCCGCATCACCCGCCGCTCCGCATAGGCGTTTTGGCTTGCCGAGGGTACAAAGTGCCACGCGATCCTCAAATCGGTATCGGTTGCTCGCAATGATGTATGCGCTGGAAAGTTTGAGAGGTGAGGAACCACCTTATCTTGATGCTCAGCCCTACCAGATCAACTGTCAGGTGTCAGTCAACCTGGCTTCGGTCACCGCGTGCAAGGCGTTCCAGCCTGCGCCCTTCGGTCACCATGATCTTCTGGCGACCGCATTTGACCATGCCGGCTCCTTCCCAGGAACTAATGAGCCGTGACACGGTATGCAATGTCGTTCCGGTCATTTCGGAAATGTCCTGACGCGACACCGGAAAATCGATAAGCACCCCTTCCCTTGTCTGCTTTCCGGTTTGCTGCGCAAGTTTCACAATGGCATTGGCGACACGTTGCTCCACCCGTTCGGTGGCCATTTCGACAATCCGCTCTTGCGCTTCCTGAAGACGCTGGCCGATCACCTTGTAGGCGTTGGTGGCAAATCCCGGGTGCAAGGCCACCGTGTCGTGCCAAATGCTGCTGGGCCAGGCGAGGACAACACAATCCACCGCTGCGATTGCATCGGCTGGATAGACCGTCATGCCAAGTGCTGGGGCAATACCGAACAATTCGCCGCTCGAAATGTAGCGGGCGATGACCTGCTCGCCCTCGGGCGTAATGCGTACCACCCTTATATGCCCGTCGAGCAGCAAGAAAAACAATTGGGCATCGGTGCCCGCAGCAAAGACATGGGCTCCTTTGGCAAAACGCATTGGCCTTGCCTTGCCTACCAGATCGGCAAGGGCGGAAGGTTCCAGGCCTTCGAATGGCGGCAGATCGGCAATGAGAGATACATCCAGCACGCTGCACGAAACTCCATTGAGTTTGCGCTCCTGCAAACAAGCCCCTGGGCATCTTTGCTATGGCTCGCGCACCGGAAAACGGTTTTCAGAAATGGAGATACCATGCGCAACCTGAATCTTATAGCCACCGTCGTGCTTTTTGGCCTCGCAGCAGCAGTAAACGCTGTTCCTGCGCGGGCTGCGGAAATCACCGTGAACATGCTCAACAAGGGAGTCAAAGGCGGGATGGTGTTCGAGCCGGACCTCGTCAAGGCAATGCCCGGCGACACAATAAAGTTTGTGTCCGTTGACAAGGGCCACAATGTTGAAACGATCAAAGGAATGCTTCCCGAGGGTGCCACCGAATTCAAGAGCAAGATGGGCGACAACCATGTGATGGAAGCACAGATCGAGGGTATTTATGGCGTCAAGTGCACCCCGCACTACGGCATGGGAATGGTGGCGCTGATCGTGGTTGGCAATCCGCAGAACATTGATGCGGTCAAGGCAGTGAAGCAGTCCGGCAAGGCAAAGGAGCGCTTTGCCGCCGCTTTTGCGGAGTATGAAGCGGCCAAGTAAGCCTGCAGAGCATTAACACCAAAAGGGCGGCTATGAGCCGCCCTTTTTGCTGTCGTCAATTACCATGCAAGACTATCTGGCGGCATGCGAACTGCCCAATGTGGACTTTGAGCCGCCGAGCCAGCGCAAGATCCGCTCGAGCGAACCTTCCTCGCGCACCAGCCGGAAGCCGAGGTGATCGGGCGCCGCGCCAATGGAGCATCCACCGCCTTTGGCATCACGAATGAAAAAGGTGAGATACGCGCGGTGCTTGCCCTCCAGCACCCGAACGCCGCAGTTTTCAGTGGTTGCCAGAACTGCAGATCCATCAGGATTGAGCGTGGCCCGTTGATAACAAGTGCTGGTCCATTCCCAGATATTGCCTGACAAATCGGCAAGGCCATTGCTGTTCATGCCAAAATGCCCCGGTGCGTAAATCTGCGGATCAGGCTCGCTTAGGGCCGCGTTTGCCAGATACCGCTTGACCTGATTGGCGGAAGGATTTGCCAGCGTTGCCCCTTCACCTGCAGGGTCCCCGAAGAATCGCTCGCGCGCGGCAAATGCCCATTCTTCATCCGTCGGCAGACGCCAGACCTTGCCGCTTTTTCGGCTCAGCCAATTAGCGTAGTCGGTTACATCGTCAAAATTGACACCGGTAACGGGAAGATTTTCATTCTCCCCAGGTTTGTCGATTGGCTGGCAACCATTGTCCGCAACACAGGTTGAATATTGTGCGATCATTACCTGGTTCCGCATGATCAGCAGCGGCGCATCAAACCGGACGATTTTCATCGGTCCGCCAACGGAAGATTCCCCGCGCAGGAATTCTCCGGGTGGCCGGTAAGCCATCTTGCCAACAGGAATGCTGGCCGCGGCCGGTTCTGGAAAGTCGCCCGCTGTGGCAGGGCCTACAGTACCCAGCATGGCAATGGCGACGAAAATCTTGCGCATGACAATCTCCGTTGGAGAAAAAGGCAGGAAAAGGCGCGCCTGCTTTTTGCTGGCGCGCCTGAAGGCCTGTCGTGATCTATGGCAGCGCTTTCTTGCTGGAATGGGCGTCGCCATAGGCGGTTGGGGCCAGCAGCTGTGCCATGAGGTCGTTGTCCCACTCGCCATCAACCAGGAAATGCGCGGTTGCGCCCAGGTTCACGGCTTCGATTAGGTTGTGGTTGACATAGGCGTAGACGCCCGGCTGCAGGAACTTGTAAAGGGCCGCTCCTGCCGAGCCACCCCGGATGAACCATGTTTCCTGGTCGCGGGCCGGCGGATTGTTGAACTTTCCGGTTTCCCACACGAGATCGCCATGCCCGCCGATCAGGTGCGGGCGGGTATCGCGGTTGGCCTGCGAATGCACGATCAGCACTGTTTCTCCGACCTTGGATTTCAGTGCGTTCTCGCCGGTCAGCGAGCCTGCCTTGCCATTGAACACGACATGGGTAGGGATCAGGCCGTTCATGACTTCAAGAGTATCCGAGTAGGAACTTCCTGCGTCTTCGAACCGCATGTAGTTGCCGTCCTTGTCGCGCGGAACATAGAAGTCATTCTCGCCAATATAAAACACCCTTTCGTAGCTGACCGGCTGTCCCTTGTCGTCCTTCAGGCCGTCGCGCGGCAGGATCATGATTGCCCCGCTCATGCCGGAAACCACGTGCCACGGAATCATCGGGCCGCCCGGTGCGCAATGGTAGACGTAGGTGCCCGGTCGGGTCGCCTTGAACCGCAGGACCGTATGTTCACCCGGATTGACCAGCGTCAGCGAGCCGCCGCCAAGACCGCCCGTGGCCGCATGAAAGTCGATGTTGTGTTGCATGCCGTTTTCCGGCGGATTGATGAGCGTCAGCTCGACATAGTCGCCTTCATGCACCACCATCAGCGGGCCGGGAATGGAGCCGTTGAAAGTCATGCCTTGCAGCATCGTGCCTTCTTCGTCGATCTCGACCTCCTTCTCTACGATGGTCATTTCAAACTCGACGATCGAAGGGGGTTCCTTGGCAATGATGTCATGTTCATGCACGAAAGGCGGGGCAACCAGTTCCACCTTGCGCCTAGGCATTTTGCTCAGATCAACCGGCTTGCCCTGCGGCACGGCTGCTTCTTCGGCATTGACCCGTTTGGCAATGAGGGCGGGGCTCGCCGCCACAAAGGCGGCGCCCATGAGGGCGGTTCGACGTGTGATCATTGTTTTTCTCCGGTTTCCCGTCCCGTGAGCGGACGTTGAGCAGAAAATAGGCCGGATGGAACACCGCCTCTTTGTGCCATCACAAACAGCGGTGAGGTTTTTGCCGCCGAATTACACAAGGGCAAATTGCCCATGCCCTTGCCCTTTTTGCCTTTCCTGCTACATGGCCCCCATGGCAAACACCCCCCTTTCGAATATTCGCAATTTCTCCATCGTGGCGCATATCGACCACGGCAAATCCACACTTGCCGACCGGCTCATCCAGATGACCGGGCGGGTGGAGGCGCGCGACATGGGCGAGCAGATGCTCGATTCGATGGATATCGAGAAAGAACGCGGCATCACCATCAAGGCCAACACCGTTCGCCTCGAATACGATGCCAAGGATGGCCAGCGCTATGTGCTGAACCTGATGGACACACCCGGCCATGTCGACTTCGCCTATGAGGTGAGCCGCTCGCTTTCAGCATGCGAAGGTTCGCTGCTGGTGGTTGACGCTTCGCAGGGCGTCGAAGCGCAGACGCTTGCCAATGTCTACCAGGCGCTCGACAACAACCATGAAATCGTCTGCGTCCTCAACAAGGTCGACCTGCCGGCTGCGGAACCTGACCGTGTCAAGGAACAGATCGAGGAAGTGATCGGGCTTGACGCCTCCGGCGCGATACCCATTTCGGCCAAGACCGGCATCGGCATTCCCGACGTGCTCGAAGCAATCGTCACGCAATTGCCGCCGCCGCGCGAAGGCGACATCACCAAGCCGCTCAAAGCGCTGTTGGTGGACTCATGGTACGATGCGTATCTGGGCGTGGTGGTTCTGGTCCGGATTATCGATGGCGAGATCCGCAAGGGCCAGACCGTCCGCCTGATGGGCACCAATGCCAGATACCTGATCGACCGGGTTGGCGTGATGACGCCGAAAATGGTGCCGTTTGATACGCTTGGACCTGGCGAAATCGGCTTCATCACTGCCTCGATCAAGGAAGTGGCTGATACCCGGGTCGGCGACACCATCACCGAAGACAAGCGTCCGACTGATAAGGCGCTGCCGGGCTTCAAACCGGCACAGCCGGTGGTTTTCTGCGGCCTGTTTCCGGTGGATGCAGCTGACTTTGAAGATTTGCGTGCCGCTATGGGCAAGCTGCGGCTGAACGATGCGAGCTTCTCCTTCGAAATGGAAAGTTCAGCAGCGCTCGGCTTCGGCTTCCGTTGCGGGTTCCTGGGTCTCCTGCATCTGGAAATCATCCAGGAGCGGCTGGAGCGCGAGTTTGATCTTGATCTTATCGCCACCGCGCCATCGGTTGTCTACGACATCAAGATGCGCTCGGGCGAAGTGATGCAGTTGCACAATCCCGCCGACATGCCCGACCCGAGCCTGATCCTTGAAATCCATGAGCCGTGGATTCGCGCGACCATCCTGACGCCGGACGAATATCTGGGGTCGATCCTCAAGCTGTGTCAGGACCGCCGCGGCATCCAGGCCGATCTGTCCTATGTCGGCAAGCGGGCGATGCTCACCTATGATCTGCCGCTCAACGAAGTGGTGTTTGATTTTTACGACCGGCTGAAATCGATCTCGCGCGGTTATGCCAGCTTCGACTACGCGATCACCGGCGTGCGCGAAGGCGATCTGGTCAAGATGTCGATCCTCGTTAACGAAGAACCGGTGGACGCGCTGTCGATGCTCGTGCACCGCAGCCAGGCCGAACGCCGCGGCCGTGTCATGTGTGAAAAGTTGAAGGAGCTGATCCCGCGGCATTTGTTCAAGATTCCGGTGCAGGCAGCGATCGGTGGCAAGGTGATTGCCCGTGAGACCATCGCCGCGATGCGCAAGGACGTGACGGCAAAATGCTATGGCGGCGACGCTACCCGAAAGCGCAAGCTTCTCGATAAGCAGAAGGCCGGCAAGAAGAAGATGCGCCAGTTCGGCAAGGTCGAAATCCCGCAAGAGGCCTTCATCCAGGCGCTCAAGATGGGCGACAACGACTGATCTGGTTTAGCGTTTGGGCGAATAGGCGAGGCGGTAGCTGAGTGCCACGCCGCCCGCGCCGCCGATGATGTTGCCAAGCGTGACGATCAAAAGGTTCTGGGCCAGCGCGCCAATTGAAACCGGCGCTCCGGCCAGCATGCCTTGAGGGATCAGGTACATGTTGGCTATCGAGTGTTCGAGCCCGAGCGCCACGAAGGTCGTGACCGGGAATATGATCGCGAGGATCTTGCCGCCTACGGTTCGCGCCGCCAGCGTCAGCCACACGGCAAGGCACACCAGCACATTGCAAAGCACGGCGCGAACAAAGGCGTCGCCCGGCAAAAGCCCGGCTTTTGCCACGGCGATGTTTTGCGCCGTTTGTCCCATCGGTCCGTCCAGCAGGCCGCTGAGCCAGAAGGCCGCCGCCAGACCGAGTGCCCCGGCAAAATTGCCGGCATAAACAATCGCCCAGTTGCGCGCCAGCGCCCGCAGGCTGATCAGCTTGTCGACCGCCGCCATCACCATCAGCGCATTGCCGGTGAAAAGCTCTGCCCCGCCGACAATGACCAGAATGAGCCCCAGCGAAAACACCAGCCCGCCGAAAAACCGGGCCGGGCCGAAGCTGGCATCAACCCCGGTCATTGCCATGGTGTAGGCCGCCGCGCCAAAGCCGATGAACGCACCGGCAAGCACGGCCAGCGTAAACAGCGGCACAAGGTCGAGCCGCGCCTTTGAAACGCCCGATGCCTCGACCAGCGCGGCGATCTCGGCCGGCTTGTAGGCATCAATTCCGGTCGGATTGGGCGTGTCCATGGTCGAGTTCTTTCCCCGGTGCGGCAGGCCATCGGCACTGCCGGTAGCGCGCATTGCGTGTGCAACAAATCATGGACGCGCGCTTTTCAAAACGCCAGTGGCATGCAAGATTTTGCACACGCCATCTCGGCCCCAAACCCCATGGAGACTGACCGCATGTTCCGCGCCCTTGCTGTTGCCATTGTGCTTGCCATTTCATCTGGTCATGCCCTTGCCGAGCAGATGACCGTCGTCATTGCCAACAGCCATCCCTATGCGGTGCAGCTGGAGATGTACTCGCAGGACCGCGACCACGCATGGCCTGGCGGCAACGAGGCGTATATTCTGGATGATGGCGAGACCAAGAACATCACGCTGGAATGCGAGGACGAAGAAAACATCTGCTACGGCGCATGGGTATCCGGCGACGCAACCACCTTCTGGGGTGTCGGCCCGGAAAACGCGCAGGAATGTTCCGACTGCTGCTATGTCTGCAATGGTGGCTCAACCGAGAGCATCAACCTGGTGGAGTGAGGCGGGACTTCAGGGATTTTTCCGCCCTCATTACAAGCTTATCGAAGGGCGAGGGCGGCGGGAATTGAGGTAGTCCTCACCCTCCAAGCGCGCCGCCGAACTGTTCCCTTAGCACGTTCTTGCGGATCTTTCCGGTGGCATTGCGCGGGATTTCCGCAACGATCTGCACCGCGTCCGGCACCCACCATTTGGCGACCTTGCCTTCGTAGAAGGCGCGCATGTCCGCCTCGCTGAAAGTTTGGCCATCCTTGGGAACGATGATGAGCAACGGCCGCTCATCCCATTTCTTGTGGCGCGCCGCGATGACGGCGGCATCCTTCACGGCCGGGTGGGCCATTGCGAGGTTTTCAAGGTCCACCGTTGAAATCCACTCGCCGCCGGATTTGATGATGTCCTTGGAGCGGTCGCGGATGGTCATGTTGCCGTCGGCATCGATGGTGGCGACGTCGCCGGTCGGGAACCAGCCCTCGGCGCGCAACGGATCGCCGCCATCGCCGCGATAATACTGGTTCAGCACCCAGAAGCCGCGACAGTAGAGATTGCCTTGCGCCTTGCCGTCGTCTGGCAAGCGGTTGTCGTCATCGTCAAACACCCCAAGCTCGATGCCGAAGGGCGGACGTCCCTGATTGATGCGCAGCTGGTTCTGCTCAACCGGCGACAAATGGGTGTGCTTGTTCTTCAAATTGTTGACCGAGCCAAGCGGCGACAATTCGGTCATGCCCCAGGCGTGGATCACCTCGACATTGTAGTTTTCCCGGAACTTTTCGATGATCGAGGGCGGGCAGGCAGAGCCGCCGACAATCGTGCGGTCGAGAAATGGCAGTGTTTCGCCTGAAGCTTCCAGATAGGCAATGAGGCCACCCCAGATCGTCGGGACACCGGCGCTGATTGTCACTTTTTCCGTGTTGAAGAGGGTAACAAGGCTCTTGCCGTCCAGGCCCGGTCCGGGCAGCACCAGCTTGGCGCCGACCATTGGCGCGGCGTAGGCCGTACCCCAGGCGTTGACGTGGAACATCGGAACCACGGGCAGCAGGCAATCGCGCGCCGAAAAATTCATCACGTCAGGCGTTGCGCTCATCATCGCGTGCAGCAGGGTGGAGCGGTGCGAATAAAGGACACCCTTCGGGTTGCCGGTGGTGCCGGAGGTGTAGCAAAGCGAGGAGGCGTCGCGTTCGTCGATATGGTCCGGCCAGCGGTGGTCGGCATCGCCCTCAGCCAGCAGATCTTCGTAAAATGTCACCCACGGGTATTTTTCTGCCGTGGCTGCATCGCGCGGCTCCATCAGCACGAGTGCTTCCAACCGCGAAACATGCGGGCGCAACGGGTCGATCAACGGCAGGAAGGTGGCGTCGAAAAACAGGATGCGGTCTTCCGCGTGATTGATGATGTAAGCCAGTTGCTCGGCAAAAAGCCTCGGATTGATGGTGTGCAGGACCAGACCCTGCCCGGAAATGGCATAGTAGAGTTCCAGGTGCCGGAAATTGTTCCAGGCGATGGTGGCGATGCAGTCGGACTTGCGCATGCCGCGCTTGGTGAGGGCGCTTGCCATTTGCAGCGCCCGGTCGCGGATTTGCGCATAATTGGTCCGGTGCTGGCCTCCCAGCGTATTGATGGAAACCACCTCGGTATCGGCATGGTATTGTGCCGCGTGGTCAATGATCGACGGGATCAACAGCCCGCGGTCCATCATCAGTCCCTGCATCGAAAAATCCTCCCTGGTGTGTTCCTCGCGCGCTACTATATGGCAGCTTTGCAACAAGCGGCAATCGGAGATGACCGGCATGGTAGTCAAGAAAATCGATCCCATCCGGGAAACCGACGATGAAGCACGCATACTGGTCCGCAAACTGCTGGAAGAAGCAAAATTCGCCGCCATTGCAGTGATCGAACCGCAAAGCGGAATGCCACTGGTTTCGCGCGTTGCCGTGGCTGTGGAGGCAGATGGCTCGCCGTTTGTGCTGACTTCAGACCTTTCAGGCCATTCGCAGGCACTTGCAAAGGATGGCCGGGCCTCGTTGCTGTTGGGTGAGCCCGGCCCCAAGGGCGATCCGCTGACCCATCCGCGCGTCACCGTGATCGGCACCATGGTCAAACTTGGCCGCGACGACCCCCAGCACGCGGCAAGGCGTGAATTCTGGTTGAAAAAGCACCCCAAGGCCAAGCTCTACATCGACTTTGGGGACTTTGCCTTCTGGAAAATGACGCCGCAGCGCGCCCACCTCAATGGCGGTTTCGGAAAGGCTTATGTGCTCAATCCGCAGGACTGGGCGGGTTAGACCCCGCTACGTCCCAGCTTGGCGTGGCGGTTCACGTCCTTGTAGAGAAGGTAACGGAACTTGCCCGGACCACCGGCGTAACAGGCCTGCGGGCAAAACGCGCGCAGCCACATGAAGTCGCCAGCTTCCACCTCCACCCAGTCGGCATTCAGCCGGTAGACCGCCTTGCCTTCGAGCACATACAGGCCGTGCTCCATCACATGTGTTTCGGCAAACGGGATCACCGCCCCGGGTTCGAAATTGACAATGTTGACATGCATGTCATGGCGCATGTCGGTCGGGTCCACGAAGCGTGTGGTTGACCAGCGGCCCTCGGTTCCGGCCATCGCATAGCGCATGGTGTCGCGCTCATTGGTGACAAAAGGCTCCGGCGCTTCTATGCCGTCAACCTTTTCATAGGTCTTGCGGATCCAGTGAAAGACCGCATTCTTCGTTTTCTGGTTGCGGATTTTCCAGGGCGTCGATGGCGGCAGATAGGCATAGCCGCCAGGCTTCAGGCGGTGGTTTGTCTTGCCGATGGTCAGTGTCAAATGGCCTTCAACCACAAAGACCACGCCTTCGGCTCCGGGATCAAGCTCGGGCCTGTCACTGCCGCCACCCGGCTCCAATTCCATGATGTACTGCGAAAACGTCTCGGCAAAGCCCGACATTGGCCGCGCAATGATCCAGGCCCGCGCCTGATCCCAATAGGGCAGAAAACTTGTAACAATGTCACGCATCACCCCGTGCGGAATAAACGCATAGGCATTGGTGAAAACTGCGCGCCCGGTCAGCAGTTCCTTCTGGCTTGGCAGGCCGCCCGGCGGTGTTGCATATGTCGGTTCGCTCATGGCAGCAGTTCCTTGAGGCGCAACAGCGCGATGCGTTCGACCTGGGCACACGCCGTGGCAAACTCTGTTTCCCGGTCATGGTTGATGCGGGTCTTGAATGCATCAAGGATTTGCGCCTTGCCAAGTCCTTTTACCGCAATGATGAAGGGAAAACCGAACTTCGCCACATAGGCGGCGTTGAGTTCCTGAAACGCTGCACGTTCCTTGTCGGTCAGCGCGTTGAGACCCGCCGAGGCCTGTTCGGCGGTGGATTCGGCCGTAAGCCGCTTGGCTTGTGCCAACTTTCCCGCAAGGTCGGGGTGGGCATTCAGGACGCCAAGCCTTTCGGCCTTGCTTGAACCGCGAAAAACCTGTGCCAGCGCACCGTGCAGGCCAATGGCGCTGTCATTGGCGGGGGCAAGGCCCTTGTCAAACGCACCCTGTGCAATCCAGGGCGAATGCTCGAACACCCCGCCATAGCGCTCTACAAATTCCGTGTCCGCCATGCGGCTTGGCCGAATGCGCGGAGCGTAAGGGTGGACCTTGCGCCAGTGAGCGGCAATTTCACCGCGCGTCGGCATCCAGACCTTCTTGTGCTTCTTCACATGTTCGATGAAACGGGCAAGAGCGCTTATGCGACCCGGACGTCCCACCAACCGGCAATGCAGGCCGATGCTCATCATTTTTGCAGCCCCATTCTTGCCCTCAGCATACAGGGCATCGAACGTGTCACACAGATATCTGTAGAATGGCTCGCCATGGTCATACCCTGCCTGGATGGCAAAGCGCATGTCGTTGGCATCCAGCGTGTAGGGAATGATCAGCAACGGCTTTTCGCCGGCAGTTCCGTCCATGTGTGTGTCATGCCAGTAGGGCAGGTCATCATCATAGGTGTCGGAGCACCAGTCAAAGCCGCCTTCCCGCGCCACCAGATCAACCGTGTTGATCGAGCAACGGCCCGTGTACCACCCGGTCGGCCGGTTGCCGGTCACCTCGGTGTGGATGCGGACCGCGTCTGCCATGTCACCCGCCTCTTCGGCCTGCGAATGGTTGCGGTAGTCGATCCATTTGAGCCCGTGGCTGGCAATCTCCCAATCTGCCTCGCGCATCGCTGCCACCTGCTCGGGCGAGCGCATCAGCGCAGTGGCAACGCCATAGACGGTCGGCTTGATGCCTTGGGCATCGAAAAGCCGCTTCACCCGCCAAAAACCTGCCCGCGCCCCATATTCGTAGATGGATTCCATGTTCCAGTGGCGCATGCCTTCCCACGGCTGGGCACCAGTGATCTCCGACAGGAAGGCCTCGGAAGCCTTGTCGCCATGCAGGATGTTGTTCTCGCCGCCCTCTTCATAATTGAGGACAAATTGGACTGCGATGCGCGCGCCGCCCGGCCACTTCGGATCGGGCGGGGTTTCGCCATAGCCGCGCATGTCGCGGGGATAGTGCTGGGAATTCATTGCAGCCTGCGGGAAGTTTGAATCGCCAACAGACTATACCTGCAGCGGTATCGGGGAAAGGGCGGTTGTGGCGTGTTTTCCTGCCCTTGATTCCCATGCCTTTTGCGTTACTCCTTGGGGAGGGAACAATGCGGGGCTTCGATGGGCAAATTGACAACACATGTTTTGGACACGGCGCTTGGCAAGCCCGCCGCAGGGATCGCAATCACGCTGTATCGCATCAGCGGCCAGTCACACCGCAAGATCGCCGCAGCGCTCACCAATGCGGACGGCCGCACCGACGCGCCGCTCCTGCCGCCGGAAAAATTTGCCCCCGGCCACTATGAACTGGTGTTTGCGGTGGGCGAATATCTGCGCAAGTCAAAATTGGTAAAGGGCGAGGGGCCGCTGTTCCTTGACGAAATCCCCATCCGCTTCGGCATAGATGATGCCGACAGGCATTACCATGTGCCGCTACTGGTTTCGCCATTCGGCTATTCAACCTATCGCGGGAGCTGAAGCCATGATTGACCTTCTCTGGGAATGGCTGAACTTTGCTGTGCGCTGGACGCATGTGATCACCGCCATCGCGTGGATTGGTTCGTCGTTTTATTTCATCGCCCTCGATCTCTCGCTCAAGAAGCGCGAAAGCCTTCCCGATGGCGCGCATGGCGACACCTGGCAGGTGCATGGCGGCGGTTTTTATCACATGGTGAAATACAACGTGGCCCCGGCAAAAATGCCCGAGGAACTGACCTGGTTCAAATGGGAAAGCTACGCCACCTGGATCACCGGATTCTTCTTGCTGTGCGTGCTGTATTACGGCTCGTCGGAGTTGTTCCTGATCGACCGCGCTGTTGCTGACATTGCCGCCTGGCAGGCCATCGCCATCGGTATTGCCGGGTTGGTAGTCGGCTGGATTGTCTATGACCTGTTGTGCAAATCCGCGCTCGGCAGCAATGAATATGTGCTCTACGCAGTGTTGTTCGCGTTCATAGTGGCGATTGGCTGGGGCTTCACTCAAGTGTTCTCCGGACGCGGTGCGTTCATCCATACCGGCGCGTTGATTGCCACCATCATGTCGGCAAACGTGGTGATGATCATCATCCCCAACCAGAAGAAGGTGGTGGCGTCATTGCTGAAGGGCGACAAGCCCGACCCTGCCTATGGCAAGCAGGCCAAACAGCGCTCGATGCACAACAATTACCTGACGCTGCCGGTCCTGTTCCTGATGCTCTCAAACCATTATCCGCTCGCCTATGCGACCCAGTACAACTGGATCATCATCGCCCTCGTCTTGATGATGGGCGTTTCGATCCGCCACTTCTTCAACAGCCACCACGCCGGCAAGGGCTACCCTTGGTGGACATGGGCGGTGACATCGATACTTTTCGTGGTTGCCATGTGGCTGTCTCAAGCTGGCCCTGCGCAACGCTTAGAAGTGCAAGCCGCCCTGCAACCCATGGCGCAACAATTGGTTGCCAGCGCCGATTTTCCAGCAGTGCGAGACATTGTCTCCAGCCGATGCTCGATGTGCCATGCCGCCGAGCCAGTCTGGGAAGGCATCGTGCGGGCCCCAAAGGAAGTGCGACTGGAAACCGACGCGCAGATCGCCGCCCATGCCGAATTGATCTATGTGCAGGCAGGGCGTTCCAATGCCATGCCACCGGGCAATTTGACCGAACTGGCCATGGAAGAGCGCGAAACGCTTTCACGCTGGTACGAGGCCGCAACTGGCAGGCAGCGGCATTTCCTGTGGAACTGATTTGAACTTTTTCCGTTTTGAAGAAAAAGCGCTCTAGAACGGCGAAAGCACCACGACCTGCGGCCGTTGCGGCAGCGTTTTCAGCGAAACCGTCATGTCGTTTTCAGCAAGCAGCAATGGTTCGAACCTTCCTTCCATGCCGGCGATGAAGCGCTGCAGGGAGAAGGTCGAGAAGTAGTGCATCGGAAACACCATGCTGGTTCGCAATTGCTGCGCCAGTTCGATCATGCCTTCCTGGCTCATGGTGTAGGTGCCATCGACCGGCATGAACAGGATGTCCAGCCTGCCGATCCGTGCGATGTGGTCTTCCGTAAGCTTGTGGTGCAGATGTCCCAAATGGCCGATGCAGAGGCCGGAAACCTCAAAAATGAAAATTGAATTGCCGTCCTGCTCGACGAGCACGCCGTTGCTGTACAGGTCTGTGGCAACATTGCGGATTACCACGTCTTCCACTTGAAGCTGATGTTGGGCCGGGCCTTGCCCGCTCTCGTTCCATCCCCGCAATACATGCTGGATCTCGGGCGCAGGGTAATCCGTGTAGTGCGTTTCATGGGCGTGGTTCATCGTTACCACCGTGGGAACACCGCCCTCGCCGTTCGAGCCATTGTAGTCGGTGACAATTGAAACGCCGGAGGGTGTTTCCAGACGGAAAGCCGAGTGGCCGACATAGGCAATTTTCACCTCGTCCGGCTGTAAGGCCGCAAGGTTGAGCGAAGCCTTTTCGATGCGGGGACCAAAGCCGTTGTCAGCAATTGCAAGGCAGGTGCTGGTCTGGCTTTGCGCCAGTGTACTGTGCGGAAAACTTGAAACCATTGCCGCAAGGCCGGCAAGGAAAAGGAAATTGCGCTTCAGTTGCATGCAAAGCCTCCTGTTCAATCTCGGTTTAAACACTGTGCACCAGATGGCGACAAACTTCACCCAAACTTGTCTTGATCTGCCTTCTTCCCGCGCCATGATCCCCAAGGCGACCGCAACCCCCCAACGGAGGAATACGCATGAGCAACTCGACGATAAGCCCGGTATCGCGCCGGACAGCCCTCAAGTCAGCATTTGTGGCTGGAGCAGCCCTTGCCATGCCGCAATTGATGGTGCGGCCAGCCTTCGCCAAGGCACCCATGCAAGATGGTTCTGTGGCAGAATTCTTCCGCTTCAAGCTTGGCGGCTTTGAAGTGACAACTTTGCGCGATGGCATTCGCCCCGGCGATGGCCCGCACCCAACCTTTGGCGCCAACCAGGATGCAGCCGCCGTTCATGCGCTTCTGCGCGAGAACAGCCTTCCTGAAACCAAATTTGCCAATGGTTTCACTCCGACATTGGTGAACACCGGCAATGAACTGGTGCTGTTTGACACCGGCCTTGGCGCCGGCGCGCGTGAAGGCGGTCTTGGCCGCATGGCAGCAGCGCTTCGCACCGCCGGCTATCAGCCCGAGCAGGTGGACATTGTTGTCATCACCCATTTCCACCCCGACCACTTTGGCGGACTGCTGGAAGATGGAAAGCCAGCCTTCCCAAATGCTCGCTACGTGATGGGCGAGACGGAGTTCAACTTCTGGACCGCGCCAGAGCGGAAAGCCGGGCCGACCGAGAAGCTTGCCCAGACCATTGAAACCGTGATCAAGCCGCTGGCTGAAAAAGCAACCTTCATCAAGGAAGGTGGCGCGGTCGTATCAGGCATCACCGGAATGGATGCCGCAGGCCACACTCCCGGTCACATGATCTACAGCCTTGAATCGGAAGGAAAGCGGCTGATCCTGACCGCCGACACGGCGAACCATTTCGTGGTTTCGTTGCAACGCCCGGATTGGGAAGTGGCTTTTGATGCCGACAAGGCTGGCGCAGCGGCCACACGCCGCAAGGTATTTGACATGATCGCCACCGACAAACTGACATTTATTGGCTATCACATGCCATGGCCATCGGTAGGTTTCGTCGAAAAAATGGGCGAAGGCTACCGCTACATTCCAAACAGCTATCAGGTCAGTCTGTGACGGCAAGCCACTGGCGCTGAACATGGAGAACCCCGCTTCGGCGGGGTTTTTTTTGTCTTTCGGGAAACAGTCCAGCCCCGCTGGCCTTGGTCATCAGGGGCGTTGACTGACCATGGTAGCGGGGCCGGTGATTTGCCGCCTGCGCCAAAGGGGCGTTTTCAGCGCAGGGGCAAAGGGAAATGGTGAATGGCTGTTCCAGATTTAACCCTCTCCTCAGGGGGAGAGGGAAAAGCCTCAGCCGCAGGCCTTAGCCGCAGACCTGCACCTTCTGGAACACCTTGTTGCCGTAGTAGTCGTAGCCGACGAACTGCTTCTGCCACCAGCACTTCTGGTAGGATGGCTGGTAAACAACGCCGTAGCCATTGTTGTAGGCGTGGCTGTTGGTGGCATGTGAAATGATGGCTCCGGCGACGAAACCGCCAAGCAGGGCTGCGCCAAGCTGCTTGCCGCCGGCATTGGCTGGCGTGGCGGAAACGGAAGCTGCAAGGGCAAGTGCTGCGGTTGCAAGTGCGATGGTGCGAATGCGGGTCATGGCGGTAGTCCTTTGGTTTAGCCGGTCCTCCCGGCTGGTTTGTCGCAAGAGCATTTTTGCCCTTGCCGATGATCAACAGATAGCCCACCCGATCCGCGCTGGATGTGCATTCCCACACAGAGCGATGCACATGGCAATTGCGGCCAATGCGGGGATAGCCGATCCATTCGGCGGCTGATTTGACTTGCATCATTTCAATCCCGGCGAGAATTGCGCAAAAACATTCCTGTCTGCAGCGCCGTGGGTGCTGCATAAGCCTCGTTCTGCCGGACATTCTGCGAAGCCGGCAGTGTTCGGCCCGTGTCTTCCGGTTGAAGGCTGACGGCGAAAAGGCTAATTGCGGCGGTGCCGCGCAAAACCGGCGGACGAAAATGGACGTGATGGAAATGAACGTGCAGGACAAACCAGCCTTTGCAATCCCCGAAGGCGTATTCGCCGAGAAAGTGCTTTCGGTGAAACACTACACCGATCGCCTGTTCAAATTCCGCATCACCCGCCCGGCCGCCTTCCGGTTCCGCTCGGGCGAATTCGTGATGATCGGCCTGCCCAATGCCGACCGGCCGGTTTACCGGGCCTATTCCATTGCAAGTCCGGCATGGGACGAGGAGATCGAGTTTTTCTCGATCAAGGTGCCCGGCGGTCCTTTGACCGAACACCTCGAAAAAATTGTTCCCGGCGACACCGTGCTGATGAAGAAGAAACCAACCGGCACGCTTGTCCACGATGCGCTGCTCCCCGGACGGCGGCTTTACCTGTTCTCAACAGGCACCGGCGTTGCGCCCTTCGCTTCGATTGTCCGGGATCCGGAGACCTATGATAAGTTCGAGGAAATCATCCTTGTTCACACCTGCCGTGAGGTCGCGGAATTGGAGTACAGCCGCGAACTGGTCGAGGATCTGGCAAACGATCCGCTGATCGGCGAATTTGCCACGCGCTTGCGGTATGTTCCATCGGCAACCCGCGAGCCGTTCGTGCGCACCAGCCGCATTACCTCGATGATCGAAAGCGGCGAGCTGCCGCTTGATCCGGCAACCGATCGGGTGATGATTTGCGGCTCCATGGACATGCTCAAGAGCGTCAAGGAACTGTGCGAGAAGGCGGGCCTGGTCGAGGGGTCCAATTCAGCACCCGGGACATTCGTGGTCGAACGCGCCTTCGTCGGCTGAGCCTTACTTTGAAATATGGAAGCTGCCGCCGCCCTGTTCGCGAGCCTCGCGCACCAGAGCTTCAAACTTCGCCATCATGTTCTGCCGCATGTGCTGAGGCATCTTGCGGCTTGCTTCCTGCAATTGCTGCCGGGCTTGTGACACCTGCTTGTTGAAATCAGTTCCGCCCGGCATTCCTGCCGAACCGCCACGCAGCGGCACCTGGCTGGTCACTTCCGCGCTCGCTTCGATCAGGGTTTGCGGCTTGCCAAGGGCTGCCATCACCGGCAGGTCCAGAATGTAGCTGGCCGTTACCCGCATCTGGTAGGTATCGACGACTGTCTCCACAGAAACACCGGCTTCACCGAAATTGGCGTCGACGAAGTCGTTTACGAGGGTCTGCATGGCGCTGACCCTGTCGCCGCTTGCTGCTGCCGCGACGATAGCGGCATCCACCGAAGCCTGCAGCCGGTCCTTCGTCGAAGCCATGCGCGAATAATCGAGGGCAAGGCCAGCCAATCCGGCAAAGGGAATGGCGGCCAGGGCAGCGATGATCGCAAAGTTGCCCTTTTCGTTGCGAACAAACCGCTTCAAGCGGCCAAAGCTGAAAATACCTGCCATTGCCGGACCCTCGCAGTTTCAAGCGTCCATTCTGGCACCGCACCATTGAGGGGCGTTTAAGCAAAAGGCCCGGATTTTATCCATCCGGGCCTTTGTTGGTTTTTTCGAGGATATTGTCTCAGGTGATCGGGCTGATCCGGATTTCGACACGGCGGTTCTGCCCGCGCCCAGCTTCAGTTGAATTTGCTGCAA
>JBGSNX010000041.1:0-67017 GCA_041739465.1 Salaquimonas sp. | reverse complement strand
CGACTGCTGCCGGCGCGCAACCTTGCCGCCAGTGCCGCCAGATAGGCTTCCAGATCGGCCTTCACCGGAACAGCGATTTCCGCCGCAGCGGTCGGCGTAGGCGCGCGCCTGTCCGAGGCAAGGTCGATCAGCGTCCAGTCGGTCTCATGCCCGACTGCCGAAATCAGCGGAATGCCGGAAGCTGCCGCTGCTCGCACGACGGCCTCGTCGTTAAAGCCCCACAGGTCTTCGACCGATCCACCGCCGCGTGCAACGATGATGATGTCCGGCCTGGTGACCGGACCACCTGGCGCAATGGCGTTGAAGCCGTTGATCGCGGCTGCAACTTCCGTTCCGCTGGTTTCTCCCTGTACGCGAACTGGCCAGACAATGACATGCAGCGGAAACCGGTCGGAAATCCGGTGCAGCACATCGCGGATCACCGCGCCGGTTGGTGACGTGACCACACCAATGACCATCGGCATATAAGGCAGAAGCTGCTTGCGCTCCTCGGCAAACAGGCCTTCTGCCGCGAGTTTGCGCTTGCGTTCCTCCAGCAGCGCCATCAACGCACCGACGCCTGCGGGTTCCACATTCTCGATGACGATCTGGTATTTTGAAGTTCCGGGGAAAGTGGTCAGCTTTCCGGTGGCCACAACTTCAAGCCCTTCCTGCATCTTGGCCTGCAGTCGCGTGAAGCTGCCGCGCCAGATTACCGCTTCCAGCCGCGACCGGTCATCTTTCAGTGAAAAATAGCAATGTCCTGACGAATGCGCGCCGCGATAGCCGCTGATTTCGCCGCGAACCCGCACCAGAGCAAACCGGTCTTCAACGGTTCGCTTGAGCGCCATCGATAATTCGGTGACGCTCAGTTCGCCAAGATTGCCCTTGACCGGCGCAGCTTCAGCTTCTTCCTGGGTTTCCATGCTTTGTCCGGATGATTTGTCCGCACAATGTTAGCAGAAGACAGGCTGGTTTCAGAAGGCGAATTCGCGTGCAGACTGTGGACGGAAATTTCTGGCCAGCGCCAGAACAACCAGCGCACCTGCAGCAAGCGCGAGCGACCAGACCGAACCGGCAGCCCAAAGACCTGCAAATCCGGCCCAGAAGATTGAAGAGAAAGCTTCGGCGAAGGTTGCAAGCTTGGACGAAGTTTGCCGACGGCGGAAATTGCTGCGCCTGGCCTGGCTGCGGAACCACAGTTGAATGGCAACAGCCGAAATTGCCGCCGCGCTGACACCTGCAAGACCGATCAGCGCATGCCACGGGTTGACCAACGCAAGAATGAGGATGAGCGGCGAAGTCACCATCGCGATGACGGCCAGAACCGCCTCCACCTTCGCCCGGACAACCGCACGCATGCCCACTGGCGCTGTTGCGACAAGTTGCGGTGCGTCTTCACCCGAGATCGCCAACCATGACAGGCCGCCAGCCAATTGGCCCGACGCCATCACCAGAACTGGTATGACCACTACGGTGGCGCTGCTGCCACTGCCAAATCCCTGCCAGAGCATGAAACCGGGCGGGATGAGGTAAAACACCTGCATCAATGTTTGTGAAATCAGCCATTGATCGCGTGCCAGCAATTTCCATTCCTTGAAGCGCAAGGCCGATGCCACTGAGTGGGTACGGAACTTGCGGCCATGGGCATGGCTGCGGCTGGCTTGCGAAGCACCCGCCGCCGCAAGAATGGTCTCGCCAAAGCTGGCCGAGAGGCTGATGACCACGATGGCAAATGCCGCGATGGCCATGAAAACCATGAAAAGCAAAGCCCCGGCCTCGCCCATTGCCGCACGCGCCGGCAGCCATGCAAGGCTGTCAACGGATGGAGCAAGGTTGCGCACCAGGTCCGACTGCATGAACTCAAGCCGCGACAGCGTTCCCATGGAGGCAATTGCAGCAAGCTGAATCCCGATAACGAAGATTGCGCCAACGCTTGCTGCAACAATTTGGGCAATCAACCGCGTACGCCGGGCGCCGATGGTCTTGAACATGAATACAGTCATGCACAGCGCCAGAACCGTAGCCATGATGCCGAGCACCATCATCACCGGATAGGTGGCCAGCCAGCCAGGATGGTCGATCAGCGCCAGGATGTTCACCGCCGGTGCAGCAATGAGCAGCGACATCATTGTGGTCGACAAGGCTATGGCACCAATGCGAACCGCGAAAACCCGCCGCGCTGATGCAGGCGAGGCGAGAATGAGATCAAGATCGGAACGTGAATAAAAGACGCGTGTGACCGATTCCATGGCCTGTGAAGCCATCAGGGAAAATGGCAGGATCAGCATTCCGGTCACCAGAATGAACCGCGCATGCAGGTTTTCCTCGCCTTGGGACAAAGCGGGAGAAAGGATCGCCCATGCAATTGCATGCAGAACGACAGCCGCGCCAAGCATGAACAACATCACGCTTCGCTCGCGCGTGCGGTTTCCCGCAGTCATCATGCCAAGGAAATCGCGCATTCCCAGATTGAACTCATGCCTTGCAAACCAGGCCAGCGAGCCGGGCTTCATGCGGCGGCCTCAATGTCTTGCGGCTCTTGCGCAACAATGTCGAGAAACACTTCTTCCAGGCTGCCATTGCCCCTGCCTGCGAGTTGGCGCAGTTCTTCGAGCGTGCCCTCGGCAACAAGACGACCCTGCGAAATGACCCCGATCCGCTCTGCCATCCGCTCGGCAACTTCAAGAATGTGCGTGGTCATGATGACGGTCGCCCCTTGCCGTACGCGTTGCAGCAGGACGTCTTTGACCAGCCGGGCCGACGCAGCATCAAGACCGGTCAGCGGTTCATCCAGAATGATCAGCTTCGGCTCATGCACCAATGCCCCGGCCAGCGCTACTTTCTGGCGCATGCCCTTGGAAAAACCTTCGCAACGCTCGTTTGAATGGGGAGCAAGCTTTAACCAATCAAGCAGCGTCTGCGCGCGCTTTACCGCGTCGCCCGGCTCAACGCCCCAAAGGCCCGCGACAAATTCGAGATATTCCAGTGGAGTCAGCCGGTCGTAAATCATCGGCTCGTCGGGTACCCAAGCGGTAACGCGCTTGGCTTCAACCGGCTCTTTCAGCGCATCGACGCCGAAAATGCTGATTGATCCGGCATCTGGCTGCAGAAGGCCTGCGACCATTCGCAACGAAGTTGTCTTGCCTGCGCCATTTGGACCAAGCAGCGCATAAAATTCTCCGGCGCGAACCACCAGATCAAGTCCCGCTACTGCCGGCCGGTCAAACCGCTTCGCCAGTGACCGTATTTCGAGAGCATTCATGAACAACCCCTGACAGCCTTGATTTGGCTGCAAGCTAGATCATTCCGGTTCAGGAACCGTAAATTTTGCCCTGCAAACTGGTGCAATACCAATCAGCGCTTTTTTCCACCGCCCATGAATTGGTCGAAAATCTGCTCGACGCCGCGCTGATAGTCATTCTGGGTCTCGCGTCCTGTTTCAAACATTCTGCCAAACAGGTCTTCAAGCCCGCCCTTTGTCTGCGGTGTCGGCTCGCCATTGTCATCGGGCTGGTAGCGTGGCTCACGCTGCTGCCGCTTTGGTTCCTCGGGCTCCCGCCATTGGTTTCGTTCAGGCTGGCGTTCCACTTGTTCTTCGGGCTCAGCCTTCCGGCCATTCCGCAGCATGTCGTTGAAGATGTCACCCAGCGGGTTGTCGCCATTGGATTGCTGATCTGTGGGCTGCCTGCCTCCACGGCCACCGCCGAGCATTTCTTCAAGAATGCGGCCAAGCGGATTGTCACCTTGCGGCATTTCTCCGGGCAAGTCCTGCTGTTCGCTGGCTCGTCCGCGAGGCTCCTGCCTCGGCTGGCCACCACGCATCATCTCTTCAATGATGCGGCCAAGCGGGTTTTCGTCAGGGGATGGCTGGCTTTGACGCGGCATCGGTGCGCGTTGTTGCCCACCGCCTTTCATCATTTCCTCAAGGATCTGGCCCCATGGATTGCCGGCGCGCGGTTCAGGTGCCTGTTGTTGCGGCATGCCACCGCCGCCACGCATCATTTCCTCGAAAATGCGGCCAAGCGGATTGGACCCGCCGCTGCCACCTGTCATTTGCTTGAACAGGCCGCCAAGCAGGATCGGCGCGAGCATCGGCAGCATCTGCTTGAGGATCGATTGGGAAAGCCCGGTTGCCTGCGACGCCTGTGCCGCAACTGCGCGGCTGACGTCCTTGGATCCAAACAATTGTCCAAGGATTGCATCGCCCATCCCGCGCCCTTCCTCGGATGCAGCTGCGCCAGGATTGTCAAAATATCCGCCTCTTGCGCCACCGGCCATTGCAGCCATGAACTTGGCAAGGCCAGCGGGATCGGCAACATTACGCTTCAACCCTTGCGAAAACGCCGGCATCAAGGCCTCGACTGCCTGCTCCGCCTGTGCCTGGTTCAAACCAAACTGCTTGGCAATTTGCGCCATTGCGGCACCATTGCCACCCTGCATCAGCATTTCCATCAAGGGGATCATCGCTCTCTCCGTCACGCCAAAAGACCAGGAAATGAAAGAAATCCTGCACTTCGCTTAATCCTGCATTAACCATGCGATTCTAGCATGGCGTTCAAACACCATACTGACAGGTTCGGGTTCTTTCCATTGCAAACCAACAAATCAAATTCAGCCGGGTCACTTGCGACGCCGTCCATTCGACCAACCACTAAAATTCCACCGCGGTGCACCGGAAAAGTGGTCATTGACGGCCAGCAACACGGATTTACCTGCGCCGTTTCACAACTGACACCGGCAACAGCACTGATCACGGCTGCAGGATGGATGGGAATGCCGGAGCGTTTCTGGCTGGTCATCAAGCCCGAGGGCATCCGCCACATGTGCAAGGTGGTGGGCCGCAAGGGCAATTCACTGGTGGTCAGCTTCGAATAGCTGCTGTCCTTTGCTGATTGCCCATTTAATAAGTTGCAAAATCAGACAAAAAATAGATTCCTACATTATAAATTTACCTCCGTCAGTTACCTAGAAGCCTTCTGGCAAAGAACGCGCAACGGACTGACAGGATGCAAGAGGACCTCGCCACTGAAGCAATACCTGGAGACCCGAACGAAGAACGTCGGGCAAGGCGCCAACGTGTCCTGATGAAGGGCTACGTTGCCTATCACGGCAATTTTGCCTCGGTCCCATGCGCCATCCGCAATCTCAGCGAGACCGGTGCAATGCTTGTGCTGGAAGCTCCGGTGGCAATTCCAGCTGCTTTCATGCTGTTTTCCGAACTTGGCGGCTTCAAGGTTGATTGTGAAGTGGCATGGCAGCGCGGCCTTGCCTTTGGCGTCAGATTTACCTCGCAACGCGAACAGTCAAAGATTGTTCGGCATCAAACCATAGGCACCTCGCAAACAGCGCTTTCGGAAATGACGCTTCGCAGCATGGAAGAGCGTGATCGCCGTCAAGGCAGGGTTGATGATTCGAGTGTTTCGAAAGGCACCGGCGGGACCAGCAAACCCACTTTCGGCCGCAGATGTACCGACTTGTAATCACCGGGCTTTGACAGACCTCAATAGGCATACTCGTCAAACAGCCGGTCGAGGTTCTCGAGCCAAGGTCCACGATACTTCGCAAGCAGGCGTTCGGCGGGTGTCAGGCCGCTGGCGACAGTTTCCTGCAACGGTGCCAAAAACACCCTTTCATCCTGCCCGGACGAATTGACCTGACCGCGTTCTTCAAGGCCCTTTTCAGCCAACGCAAGCACTTCACGGGCAACTTCCAGCAATGGCCGGCCACGAATTGTGGCCTTCAAGCCTTTGGCAGGTACTTCATCGCGGTATTGCGCCACGTCATGGGCAGTCCAGTCGGCAGTAATGTCGGCCGCTCCCTCCAGTGCATCTTGGCTGTACATCAGACCAACCCAGAATGCGGGCAGGGCGCAAATATCGCGCCATGGTCCGCCATCGGCGCCACGCATCTCGAAATACCGCTTGAGCCGGACATCGGGGAATAGCGTCGTCAAATGGTTGTTCCAGTCCCCGACATTGGGCATCCCCTCCGGCAAGGTCTCGCGCAGGGCACCGTTCATGAACTGGCGGAAAGTCACATGGGTGCAATCATGGTACCTGCCATTGCGGATCACGAAATACATCGGGATGTCGAGTGCCCAGTCGATGTAGGTTTCAAATCCGAAACCGGGCTCCAGCATGAAGGACTGGAACCCACCCCGTTGGTTATCGGTGTCGCGCCATACGTCCGAACGCCACGACAGTAGCCCGTTCGGCTTGCCGTCGGTGAAGGGAGAGCGTGCAAACAAGGCAGACGAAAGCGGTTGCAGCTTCTTGGAAACCTGAACCTTCAAGCGCATGTCGGCTTCGTCGCTGTAGTCCAGATTGGTCGGGATGGTTGCCGTGCGGGACAGCATGTCGAGGCCGCGCGTACCAACCTTGGGCATGTAACGCGACATGATGGCGTATCGGCTTTTGGGCATGCGCGGGGTCTGCTCCAGCGTCCAGGTCGGGCTGCTGCCAACGCCAAGAAACGAAATCCCCAGATCGCCCGCCACTGTTTTCACCATGGCAAGATGCGCATTGGATTCGCGGCAAGTTTCAAAGATGTTCGAAAGCGGCGCGCCGGAAAGCTCGAATTGTCCGCCCGGCTCCAGCGAAATGGCGCCCTTGCCGTCAGTGTCCACGAGGCCGATGATGCGGCCTTCGTCCATGATCGGCTCCCACCGGAGCTTTTCCCGCATTCCTTCCAGCAGAGCCTGGATTCCGTTTTTGCCATCATAAGGCACAGGCGAATGATCTTTGGCGTAAAAGCCGAACTTCTCGTGCTCGGTGCCGATCCGCCATTGGTCGCGCGGCTTGAAGCCGTCCTCGAACCAGGCAACCAGTTGTGCCCTGTTTTCAACCGGTGTGTTGTCGGTGGTATCGCGCGCCATGAAATGCCTCTGACCGGCAGGAAGGGAATTGGAAAGACCGGCAGTTCGAGATATGGCCCGTACTCATGACAGGCAAGCGAAAGTTTCTTGAACAATCAGGCTGAAAAATTGAACGTTGAGGTCAGCGAGCCACCCAGTCTCCTGCCACCGCCTGGACAATTGCCAAGGCAGCTACAGCTGCTGTGTCGGCACGCAAGATACGTGGCCCTAGTGGAATGACGGTAACAAACGGCAATTTTCGCAAGATTTCCCGTTCCTCTTCGGAAAAACCGCCCTCCGGACCGATCAGCAGGCCCAGCGGTTTTCCCCTGATCGGCTTTAAAAGTTCCAGTGGGTCGGCGTCTGGCGCAGCTTCATCGCAATAGACCAGCTGGCGGTTTGCTTCCCAACGAGCGATGAGCTGAGCCAACGGAATTTCAGCCAGGCATTGCGGAATTGCCAGGATGCCACACTGCTCCGCCGCTTCGATGGCGTGGGTCTGCATTTTTTCGATATTGAGCCGACTTACTTGCGTGTGCCTGGTGATGGTTGGCTGCAGTTTTCCAGCGCCCATTTCAACCGCCTTTTGCACCATGTATTCAAGTCGCCCCTGCTTGAGTGGCGCAAAGCTATACAACAGGTCTGAAGGTGGCGGCTGCAGTCGGGTCTGTTGTTGCGGTACCAGCGCACAGGATTTGCGGCCGGTTGGCTCAACCAGCGCAAGCCATTCGCCATCGCGACCGTTGAACAACAGCACCTTGTCACCGGCCTTCAGGCGCAACACGTTGAGAAGGTAATTGGCCTGCGCGCGGTCTGCCTCCACCGGATTGCCAATGGAAAGGGCTGCAGTCACATGAAGGCGCTGGGTGCGGTAGTCATAGCGTTCCATGTTGGCGTTCCTTCGTTCTTCTTATGCCCAGTCATGCCGCGCTGGCGTGCCATGCCGGTTTGAATCCTGCCCTCAAGGCATTCACTGTCAGTTTCGGCGTGACGAGCGATACAGGATACTTGACGAGTTCACCAAGGTCGATCGGCAAAGCATAGCCGGCAAAGCTCCATTTCAATGCGCGACCTTCCTTTATTGCGAAAAAACTTCCGCCAGCTTCAACAATTGTGCCATCAGGCAAGCCTGACAGGTCAATGGCGCTCAAACCCTGCGCCCCGGTCTTTGACGAAAGCCGCCTTTCCAGGTGCAGTTGCCCGTCGAGCGCCTTTAGAGTTTCGACGGGTTCACAGGCATGGCGAAACTTCGTGGCGGCTTGCTTGCGGCAGGTGAAGCAGGGGCGATGGCCTGCGGCCAAAGCGGTTGTTTCGTCGAGGAAGAAGAGTTCGCTCCACCCGGGGCGCATCTCGCCAGCGCGGTTCTTGTAATTGAGGCCCCATACCTTCCGCTTCCAATCCTTCCACTGGCAACTGCAGACAAGCCAGCTTCGCGTTGTCCATTGCCGGCCGGAAAGCTGCCTGGTTTGCGGATCGTGAATGATGCCGCGATTGCCGGTGAACATCCCTCTCATTTCATTCGCGTGCAGACTGCCATCGGGGGCAACGCGATTTTGCAGAGGCATTTCAGTCTTTCACGACAATGATGTGCAGGCGAACGGGGCCATGCGCGCCGTAGATCAGGGTTTGCTCGATATCGGCAGAGCGCGACGGGCCGGTGATCATGTTGACCGTGCGCGGAATGTTGCCGCCCCGGTGCTTGCGGCGCAGCTTCGCAAAGGCCGCCTCGTAATTTGCTTCGATATCGGACGCTTCGATGATGCAAATGTGGTTCTCGGGCAAAAAATTGATGGTGGTCGGATTGTCCGGGCCCGATGTCAAAATCAGCGTCCCGGTTTCCGAAACCCCTGCCAGCGCATGGCTAAGGCCGGCCAGGTCGCTGCCATCGCTTGGGCCGCTCAGGACTTGCGGTCCGCCAGTCTTTGGCCATTCAATCTTCTTGAGGCGGGCATCTTCGCCGCAGCGGATGCTTTGCGGCAAATTGTGATCCCGCAGAAAACGCGTGACTGCCTTGCCAGCCATGGATCGCTTCACGACTTCCACGCTTGCCACCGATTCGATAGCCTTGCGAACGAAATGATCTACTACCCCTGCGCCATTGTCCTGCGATGCCGGGACAACCCCTTTGGCATGTGCGGCAAGCCGGCTTGCGACGGCATCCTTGCGTTTTTTGTCGGTCGCCTTGCCCGAAAGGCTGGTCTTGATGCGGGAGAGGATTGCTTCGCGGCTCACTTGGAAATCCTCGCCTGCTTGGCCTTCCATTGCGCCATGAAAGTGCGCCCCTGTGGTGCTGACAGATCGCGGTGTTTTGTCCATCCGCCTGCCAACGGCAGCCAGCGGAAACGCCCGCGCCCGCCCGAAAGAAACCGCAGCATTCCCATCGTGAACCCGGTCATGCGCTGATAGAGCGCTGGCCGCTTGGCTGCATAGGCCCAGATGCCAAGGCCAAACCGCACGCTTGCCGGCGTCAGGTGCTGCTCGAATTCCCGCTCGCGCCAATGCCGCAGCAGTTTGGGCAATGGGATTTGCATCGGGCAAACAGATTCGCAACGGCCACAAAGGGTTGATGCATTCGGCAGATGCGCCGATTTCTCGATGCCGATAAGCGCAGGGGTCAGAACCGAACCCATCGGGCCCGGATAGACCCAGCCATAGGCATGGCCGCCAACGGATTGATAGACCGGGCAATGGTTCATGCAGGCACCACAACGGATGCAGCGCAGCATGTCGCGAAATTCATTGCCCAGCATGGTCGAGCGGCCATTGTCGAGCAGGATCACATGGTATTGCTCAGGGCCGTCGGGATCGCCTTTGCGGCGCGGACCGGTGGATAGCGTCGTGTAGACACTCATCTCCTGGCCGGTCGCCGAACGGGCCAGAACCCGCACGATCTGGCTCATGTCTTCCAGTGTCGGCACGATCTTTTCAATGGACGCAACGACGATGTGTACCTTGGGCAGGATCTGGGTGAGATCACCATTGCCCTCATTGGTCACGATGACAGAGGAACCGGTTTCGGCAACCAGGAAATTCGCTCCGGTGATACCGACATCTGCCTTCAAGAACCGGTCGCGCAAAATTCCGCGCGCTTCCAGCAGCAGGCTTTGCGGCTCGTTCAACGGCCGGTCTGCGGGCAAATGCTTGTGCGCCTTGCGGAAGTCCTCGCGAACCTGATCCATGGTCAGATGCACGGCTGGCGCAATGATGTGGCTGGGGTGTTCACCGCGCAGTTGGATGATGTATTCGCCCAGATCGGTTTCAATCGGCGTCACGCCGTTCTTTTCCAGAAAGTCGTTGAGCCCGATTTCCTCGGTAATCATCGACTTGCCCTTTGTCGCCGTTTTGGCATTCACCTTGCGGCAGATATCAAGGACGATGCCACGCGCTTCAATCGCATTTGCTGCCCAATGCACATGGCCACCACGTTCAGTGACTTTTGCCTCATAGGCCTCAAGGTAGAGATCAAGGTGATCAAGAACATGGTCCTTGATCGCCCTGGCGCTGGACCGCAGATCGTCAAACTCCGGCAGTGCGGCGGCAGCCTTGGCCCGTTTTTCGATGAAGTTCACGCGCACATGGCGCATGGCCTTTTGCAGGTTCACATCGGCAAGTGCACCGGTGGAATTGTCCTTGAAGGCGGGGGAGGTGATCTCGACCATGTTCATCCTTCTCCGATAGCCGGTTCAGAGGTCATTCCCGCCAGGACCTCGGCAATGTGCCTTGCCTTGACCTTGCTGCCCTCGCGCTTCAGCTTGCCGGACATGTTCATGAGGCAGCCTAGATCCCCCGCAAGCAGCAGGTCTGCGCCGGTGGCATTGATCGAGGCGGTTTTCTCGCCAACGATCGCATTGGAAACATCGGGATATTTGACGCAGAACGTGCCGCCAAAACCGCAGCAGATGTCAGGCCCTTTCATTTCGGCAAGGGTCACGCCCTTGACGCTGGCTAGCAATTGCCTTGGTTGATTCTGGATGCCCAACTCCCGCAGGCCGGAGCATGAATCGTGATAAGTAACCTTTGCATCGAAACTGGCTGATACTTCCTTGATACCGCGCACATCATGCAGAAAGCTGACGAGTTCGTGGACACGCATGGAAAACGCAACGGCGCGCTTGTGAAAAGCGGGTTCGTCGGCAAACAATTCGGCATAATGCTTCTTCAACATCCCTGCGCAGGAGCCTGAAGGGGCAACCACATAGTCATAACCCTCAAATGCCTCGATCACCTGCCGGGCGATTTCGCGTGCATCCTTGCGGTCGCCGGAATTGTACGCGGGCTGGCCGCAGCATGTTTGCGCGAAAGGTACGTCAACCTCGCAGCCGGCCTGCTCCAGCAGCTCCACCGTGGCAAACCCCACGCTTGGCCTGAACAGATCCACAAGGCAAGTGACGAACAGGCCGACGCGGGGCTTCTTTTTTTCGGTTTTCATTTTCCACGCAGAGAATGTTTTTGACTGTCTGAGACACAAATCTATCTAGGGCCTGACGGTAGACGTCAATAGAGCAACAAGGTGCATGGCGGCGCTTCTCCCGATGTGACACCAGTGTGGCTTGTAACCCTGAGCCAACAAGCGTTACCATGAAAAAAGGCCGAACAAACAACGGCCCGCAGAACGACCTGGAGGAGACCATGTCAAGAATCGAGATGCCGTTGCCCGATCCGCTGGTGCTTGCACGCAAGGCAGAGATCACGGCAGCGCTGGCTGACGCCATTGGCGCGCAAGACGTGATTTCCGATCCGGCTGAAACCCTCGCCTATGAATGAATGCGACGCGCTGACCGCCTACCGGTGTCCGCCGCTGGCGGTGGTTCTGCCACGTTCGACTGGCGATGTGGCCAAGATTTTGAAGGTCTGCGCAAGGTTCGGTGTCCCGGTTGTCCCGCGCGGTTCCGGCACATCCCTTGCCGGTGGTGCATTGCCCACCGCCGATTGTGTGGTTGTAGGCGTTTCGCGCCTCTACAAGGTGCTCGAAACCAACTTTCCCGACCGCTACATCAGGGTTGAAGCAGGCATAACCAATTTGAACGTCTCGGCCTCGGTGGAAGCGGAGGGCTTCTTTTATGCGCCGGACCCTTCGAGCCAGCTGGCCTGCGCCATTGCCGGCAACATCGCCATGAATTCGGGCGGTGCCCATTGCCTCAAATATGGCGTGACCACCAACAATCTGCTCGGTGTGACCATGGTCACCATGGATGGTGAGATCGTTGAAATCGGCGGCCCATGGTGCGATGGCGCGGGCTATGACCTTTTGGGCATTGTGTGCGGTTCTGAAGGCCAGTTCGGCATCGTGACCGAAGCGGTGCTGCGCATCCTGCGCAAGCCTGAAGGCGCAAGGCCGATCCTGATGGGCTTTGATGACAGTGAAGTTGCCGGGGCCTGTGTCGCAGATATCATCAAGTCCGGGGTCTTGCCGGTCGCGATGGAGTTCATGGATGGCCCAGCCATCATCGCTTGTGAAAACTTCGCCCATGCCGGTTATCCGACAGATGTAGAAGCGCTGCTGATCGTTGAAGTGGAAGGATCGCCGCAGGAAATTGACGACCAACTGGCCCGCATCAAGGAAGTGGCGGCGCGCCATGCGCCCAAGGTGATGCGCGAGAGCGAATCCGCCGCCCAGTCAGACCTGATCTGGAAAGGCCGAAAGGCTGCCTTTGGCGCGATGGGACAGATGGCCGATTACATGTGCATGGACGGCACCATTCCAACATCCCAACTGCCTTTTGTGCTTCGCCGGATGGGCGAAATGGCCAAGGAATACGGCTTGGGTGTTGCCAATGTTTTCCATGCAGGCGACGGCAATCTGCACCCGCTGATCCTGTTTGACGCCAACAAGCCGGGCGACCAGGAAAAATGCGAGGATTTCGGCTCCGACATCCTGCGGCTGTGTGTTGAAGTTGGCGGATGCCTGACCGGGGAGCACGGGGTCGGTATCGAAAAGCGGGAGCTGATGCACCACCAGTTCACCCGTGATGACATGGAAATCCAGATGCGAGTGAAGGACGTTTTTGATCCGGCATGGCTGCTCAATCCAGCCAAGGTCTTCCCGATGGACGTCAGCCATTCGCGTCGCCACCGCAACCAGCGTGCGGCGGCCTGATTGCAATGGTACAACTCCTGCAGCCGCACTCCGAAACCGAATTGTCGCAGATGGTTGCGCAATCGGCAGCGCTTGCCCGACCGATGGAAATTGCCGGGGGCGGCACGCGGCGTATTTCCACGCAAACCTTGCCCGACAGATTATCGACTGCAGGCCTCAACGGCATCACCTTGTATGAACCCGCAGCTCTGACAATCGCGGCAAAGGCAGGCACTCCTGTTGCGCAAGTAGCAACTGCGTTGGCAGCTGAGGGCCAGCATCTGCCGTTTGAGCCATCTGACTGGCGCATGCTGCTGGGAACCGTTGGCGAGCCCACCATTGGCGGGATGGTTTCTGCAGCATCTGCCGGACCGCGACGCATCCAGGCCGGCTCGGTTCGCGACAGCGCCATCGGAGTTCGCTTTGTCGATGGCTCCGGCACCATCATCAAGAACGGCGGCCGGGTGATGAAAAACGTCACCGGCTATGATCTGGTAAAGCTGATGTGCGGCGCGTGGGGCACGCTCGGTGTGCTGAGCGAGATCACGTTCAAGGTCTTGCCCAAGCCAGAAACCACCGGCACATTGGTCTTGCGCGGTTTGTCGACGCAGAAAGCGGTGGAGGCTCTCTCGCTGGCGCTGGGTTCGCCCTTCGATGTGAACGGTGCCGCGCATCTTGGCGAAGGCGGGGAAGCACAAACCTTTGTTCGTCTGGAAGGGTTTGAAAGCTCGGTGCGGTATCGCGCTCAAAAACTGGCATCCCAGCTTGCTGAATTTGGTGAAAGCCAAACCGTGTTTGATCCTGCCACCAGCACGCAGATATGGAAATCGGTCCGCGATGTCGAACCGTTTGCGGGCAAGCCGGGGTCGGTGTGGCGGGTGTCAGTGAGGCCTTCCAGTGCCCCCGCTTTGATCGACGGCATTTCCAGCAAACTGGCAATCGAGACGCTTCTGGACTGGGGCGGCGGGCTTGTCTGGCTTCGGGCAGTCGATGCCGATGATTCGCAGATGTCCGAGGTATTGGCCTTTGCCATGCAGAAAACCGGCGGCAGCGCGCAAATTGTGCGCAAGTCCGAATTGCTGGAGCCATCGCAGGCGGCTTTTCAGCCACAATCTGCGGCAATCGGCATGCTCTCCGCCCAGTTGCGCCGCCAATTTGACCCCAAGGGCATTTTCAACCGTGGATGGATGGGCTTCAATGTCGCTGCTTGAACTTCAAATCGTCAAGGGGATCGACGAACATGAGCGACAACTTTCAGCCACAGGACAACAATGTCAAAGCCGCCGCCGGGATGATGGATCCTGGCACGCAGAATGCACAGTTGATCTATGTTTTGTACCTCGTCGGTTTTCTGGTCGGCATCACCACAATCGTCGGCCTGGTATTGGCCTACATCAACCGGGGCAAGGCCGGTGGCATCGTCGACAGCCATTACACCTGGCTCATCCGGACGTTCTGGATCGGGTTTCTGTACTCGGTCATCGGGGCCATCTTGACCTTTGTGCTGATCGGCATTCTGGTTCTGCTTGCAACCTTCATCTGGATGATCATCCGCCTCGTTACCGGGCTGCAAAAGCTCAACCGCGGCGAGCCGATTGCCAATCCGCTAAGCTGGATGTTCTGATTTCGATCGCCTGGCAAAATCAATCCGGGCTGCTTTTTCGCAGCCCGGCGCGGGCAGCCTGACATGCAGACAGTCTTTTCACCCGAACAGCTTGCCGACCCGCATGTCGCCCATGCTGAATCCATTTTGCGCAAATGCGTGCATTGCGGCTTCTGTACCGCAACCTGCCCGACCTATCTGACGCTGGGCGATGAACTCGATAGCCCGCGCGGGCGCATCTATCTCATCAAGGATGTGCTCGAAAACGACAAGCCGGCCGATGCCCGCTTCGTGAAACACATAGACCGCTGCCTCTCCTGCCTTGCCTGCATGACAACCTGCCCATCAGGCGTCAATTATATGCATCTGGTCGATCACGCCCGCGCCCACATTGAAAAGACCTATAAGCGCCCGTTGGTAGACCGTTTCTGGCGGCTGCTGCTGGCAGCAATCCTGCCCTATCCGGCGCGGTTTCAGATTGCCACCCGCTTTGCGCGGTTGGGCAAGCCGTTTGCCGGTCTGCTGGACAAAATTCCGGCATTCAAGCCTGCCGCCGCGATGTTGAGGCTCGCCCCATCGCAATTGCCAAGCCCGACCGGGGCTGCTGCTACCGGCACGCATGCGCCGCTGGGAGCGCGCAAGGGCAGGGTGGCCATACTGTCCGGCTGCGCTCAGCCAGTGCTCAACCCGCGCATCAACGAGGCGACCGTCGAATTGCTCGGGCGGCTTGGAGTTGAAGTTGTGGTTCCGCAGGGCGAAGGCTGTTGCGGTGCGCTGGTGCACCACATGGGCCGCGAGGAAGACGCGCTTGCTGCTGCCCGCCGCAATGTCGATGCGTGGATCAATGTGGAACAGACGGGTGGGCTGGATGCCATCATCATTACCACGTCAGGATGCGGGACCACGGTCAAGGACTATGGCCACATGCTGCGGCTTGATCCGGCTTACTCCGCCAAAGCGAAACGCATCTCCGCGCTTGCCAAGGACATTACAGAATATCTGACCACTCTGGACCTGCCCAAGGTTGGAGCCGGCAAGGGCATGCGCCTTGCCTATCACTCGGCCTGCTCGATGCAGCATGGCCAGAAAATCAAGGACCAGCCCAAACGGCTGCTGGCAGCTGCCGGGTTCACGGTACTTGATGTGCCGGAGGGGCATTTGTGCTGCGGTTCTGCGGGCACCTACAACATCCTGCAATCGGAAATCGCTGGCCAGTTGAAGACCCGCAAACTGGCAAACATTGCCCGCACAAAGCCGGATCTGATTGCTGCGGGCAACATCGGCTGCATCACCCAGATTGCCTCAGGCACTGGCACACCGATCATTCACACAGTGGAAATTCTCAATTGGGCACATGGTGGAAAACGACCGCAGAACCTGCCCAACGGGCTTTGATGTCGTCGTAGCGCCCAAGGAACTCATGAAAAAGCCCGCCAAATGGCGGGCTTTTTTGTTGGTATTCAATTCCGCGTTCAGCCGCCGAATATTGCGCCAAGTGCTCCGCCAAGGCCTTCTGCGACATACCTGCTGGCATTCTCGCCAGGTCCGACAACAATTACCTTGGTGCCAACACCCGCCTTTGAATAAAGATGCTCAACATCCTTGTTCATCATGCGGATGCAACCCGATGAGAGGTTGAGGCCGATTGACCATGGCTGGTTGGTGCCGTGAATGCGGTAGATGGTGTCCTGACCGCCCTTGTAGAGATACATGGCCCGTGCGCCGAGCGGGTTTTCCGGTCCGCCCTTCATGCTGACCGGCAGGATGCGGCCCTGGGCACGTTCACGCGCGCGCATTTCTGCAGGCGGCGTCCATGTCGGCCATTCCTTCTTTGCACCGATGCTCACTACACCGCTCCAACCAAAGCCTTCACGGCCAACACCCACGCCGTAGCGGGTTGCAGAGCCGGGTCCGGTGATGTGGTAGAGGAACTTGTTGTTGGTATCGATAACGATGGTGCCGGGGGCTTCCTTGGTTGCCACAAGCACGCTGCGGCGGGTGAATTTCGCCGGAACGCCGCGCATTGCCTGACGGCGGGTCAAGTCTACTTCTTCCCAGCGCTGTTCGGCTACGTTGAAAACGCGTTCTGCACGCGCTTCGCTCGCAAATGGCAGAATGGCTGCTACCGTGGCTCCGGCAATGAATGCCATTGCAATCGCGGTTCTTGAAAACATCGGTTCTTCCCTTTGGTTGTGGGTGCTTGCGAACATACGCACACGCACCACGCAAACTGTGGGGAGATGCTACGGTCAAGTTTTCCGTGAGGCAAGGCTTGGCGGCCCTCACATAAACGTCAGGTAGCCATTTTTGGCCTTGTTGTGGAAAAAAAAGCACAGGCCGCAGCCCTTTGCAGCCCGTGCTGGGGTATCAGCCAAGCGGCCTTTTCAGGATACGATGACCCTGGTGCCGACACCCACGCGCTCGTAAAGGTCCATGACATCCTCATTGCGCATGCGGATGCATCCCGAAGATACCGCCTTGCCAATTGACCACGGCTGGTTGGTGCCGTGAATGCGATAGAGCGAGCTGCCAAGGTACATGGCCCGCGCACCGAGCGGATTTTCCGGGCCGCCTTTCATGTGTGCAGGCAGGATCTTGCCCTTGGCCTTTTCGCGGGCAATCATTTCGGGTGGCGGTGTCCAGCCCGGCCACTCCGCCTTGCGGGTAACCTTGTGCTGGCCGGCCCACTCAAATCCCGGCTTGCCCACGCCAACGCCGTACCTGCGGGCAGTTCCACCTGATTCCACCAGATACAAGAACCGCTCTTCGGTATCGATGATCACCGTTCCGGGCGCGTGCTCGCCGCCATAATCGACAATTTGCATCTCGAATTTTGGATCGAACTCCCGCTCCGGACGGGTTTGTTCCGACTGGGGCACACTGGCAGGCAATGGTTGGCTGGCGCTCTTCAGATTGCGGCGCACCGGGTCTGCCTGCAGCGGCGTGACCGTGCTCAGATTGTAGGCCTGGCGGCGGGCAGGGCGGATTGGAACGTGAATTGTCGAGGTTTCAACCGCATACCGGCCATTGCGTGTCGGCTTGCGTGACAATTGCAAAACCCATGGATCGGTAAGGTCTGGCGACAGCACCACGGCCCCTGGGGTGCGGTATCTCTGCCCGCTCTGCGCAGTTGCATCCGCAGTTGGAATGAGGGTGAATGCGGCAATGCCGCAAAGCATCAATGCGGTCTTGTTCATGACGTACACCTTACAAAACGTCGGCGCCGCGCCTTGAGGATGGCGCATGAACGCGATTAATCACGCATAAAGCATGTCGCAACAGGTGAAAGAAAATGGTGAACGCGCCAGTAACTATGGGCACCACTTCGCAACATGGTAACTGTCCGGTTGCCACAAATGGTTAGCGAATGATTAACGCCGTTTTGCGTCGCGCAACACAGCTGGAAGAAGTTCCTGCACCGATTGCAAGGTGTCGCCGTTCTTGATCCGGCGGTCGTACAACATGTTGAGGATCAACCGGTCAAAACGGGTGAATGATGTGTGGCGGGTGCGGTCGTTGAACATGCTTTCGGTAAGCGAAGGATGTTCGTTGAGCGGACCAAGCCCCTGCAGGATTTCTTCGGTTTTGCAGCGGTTGAAAAGCGCTTCTCCCTCATCCGAAACGACCACAGCATCTGAACGCTTGATGCCAGATGTCGAAAACACCGAGCGCACCAGACATTTTCCCGGCGTGCTGGCAGTGGATCGGCCATAAACATCGGACCGAACCGTCGCCACATAATCCTTGCGATCTACCACATAAACGATGAAATTTGCCCGTTGCGGCGATGACACCACCTGCGTTGACAGCCCGCCTACCAGCCCGTTCAACGACTGGATGAATGCCCGGATTTCACCAGTGCGGTTCCTTTTCGCCCGGTTGTCGATGTAGAATCGAACCGTTCCGTTGAATTTGCGCACATAATTGGATTGCAGGCCGAACGGCGAGTATTCCGCCCCGAACACAGTCAGGTTGAAGCCGCGAATGATTTCAGCATCGCTGGCGGCACGCGCGGCAGGAGCTGTCAACAATATCGACAGCGCAAGCAATGCTTGCTTCCATTGTCTGAAAAATCCGGAATATGTCATGGGGCGGGCAAATGGCCTTCGTCTTGCTGATTCCTTCCGGCAATAAAGCCGATTGATCAAGATTTGGAAAGCTTCAGCTTTTTTGCAAGGATGGCAGGTATGGAAGGTGAACACAAAGAATTGCCCCGCGGCACGATGCTCGGCACGGATGGGCGCATCCGGTGCGCCTGGCATGGCGGCTTGCCCCTCTACGAAGCCTACCATGATGAGGAATGGGGCAGGCCGGTCCAGAACGACACGCGCCTGTTTGAGAAAATCTGCCTTGAAGGGTTCCAGTCCGGCCTCTCCTGGCTGACAATCCTGCGAAAGCGCGAGAACTTCCGCGCCGCCTTTCATGATTTTGACATCACCAAAGTTGCCGCGATGGGGCAGGACGATGTCGAACGCCTGCTGCTTGATGCCGGCATCGTCCGCCATCGCGGCAAGATCGTTTCCACCATCAACAATGCGAACCGCGCCCTTGAACTGGTCAAGGAAAAAGGCTCGCTTGTCGACTATTTCTGGTCATTTGAGCCACCTGCTGCCGAGCGGCCAGCAAAGTTGACCTGGGCATGGGCGATGGCCAATCCGACCAGTCCTGCTTCAATTGCGTTGTCGAAGGATTTGCGAAAGCGCGGCTGGTCGTTTGTCGGACCCACCACCTGCTATGCTTTCATGCAGGCCATGGGAATGGTCAACGACCACATGGAAGAATGTTATTGCCGCGAACAGGCAATATTGGAGCGCAAGCGGTTCCACCCACCTTCGGCGAAGTCCGATGGAAAATAGGCTGCGCGCATTGATCGCCATGGCGGCGGAAGAAACCCGGGGCGTTGGCGCCATCGCCGAAACCGTCAAATGGGGAAATCCCAGTTTCACGCCGGAAAAACCGAAAATCGGCAGTTCGGTCCGCCTCGAAAACCGTGCTGGCGGCGACATGGCGCTGATGTTCATTTGCCACACCGGCCTGGTGGATGAGTTCCGCGAAATCTATGCCGATGTGCTGACCTTCGAAGGCAACAGGGCAATCGTGCTTCGCGCCAACGAAAAATTGCCGGAAAACGAGCTTCGGCACTGCGTGGCGCTGGCTTTCACCTATCATTTGCGCAAGCGCGCCCGCTGACCCCTCAAAATCCACGCTTTGCCCTTGGCCCGTTGCCCGGCTTATGCTGGGCCCGCGGTCTCATTTTGCTCGCAGCGCAACGGATTGCGGAATCGTTTTTCCCGCTCCGGTACATACGGGGAACCATGTTGCGTTGCACAATGGCGTCGGTCCAATAGGCTTTGCCGTCGGAAATCACCGGAGGTTGCCATGACCGAGTTTCTATTGTTCCTGCTGGTTGGTTTTGTCGCCCAGGCCGTGGATGGTGCGTTGGGCATGGCCTATGGCGTCATCTCGTCGACGGTGCTGATTTCGACCGGGGTTTCACCTGCCCATGCATCCGCTGCCGTTCATGTAGCTGAGGTTTTCACCACCGGTGCGGCGGGCGCTTCGCACCATTATTACCGCAACATCGACTGGCGGCTGATGGCAAGGCTCGCCCCGTTCGGCATTCTGGGCGGCTGCCTCGGCGCCTATGTGCTCACATCCATTGATGCGAGCACGATGCGGCCATTCGTGACCGCATATCTGGCGCTGATCGGGGCCTGGCTGATTTTCCGCTCGTTCCGTAAACTGCCGAAAAAACAGATATCCGCAGCCATGGTTGCGCCCCTGGGTGCGGTCGGCGGATTTCTCGATGCCGCAGGCGGTGGCGGCTGGGGTGCGATCGTCACTACCGGCCTGCTCGGCGCGGGAGGCGCGCCACGCTATGTCATTGGCACGGTCAATGCGGCGGAGTTTCTCATTACGCTTGCGGTATCGCTCAGCTTCCTCACAGCCTTGCTGACCGGGCATTGGGAAGACGGCGGCGGGCTGCAAGTGCTTGGCCCGGCGGTCGCAGGCCTCATTATTGGCGGGCTGTTTGCAGCACCAATGGCCGGGTTTCTGGTCCGCAACATTCGCGAAAACCTGCTGCTGCGCGCTGTAGGCGTGCTGATCGTCGCCATTGCCGGGTATCAGGCCGCCCGCGCTTTGCTTTAGGGCGGTCGGTCACATTCCCTTGCCGCGCCACGAGGCATCGGCTATTGCCAGCGTCAGTGCAAAATCCTTCGCAGGCGCAACATGTCCGAATCCAAAAAGAAGCCGAACAAGCTGAAGGCGCGCCTGCCGCGCGGCTTTGCCGACCGTTCGCCCGCCGACATTCGCGCCACCGATGCCATGGTGACAAAAATCCGCGAGGTCTATGAGCGCTACGGATTTGATCCGGTCGAAACCCCGATGTTTGAATACACCGATGCGCTCGGCAAGTTCCTGCCCGACAGCGACCGGCCAAACGAGGGCGTGTTTTCGCTGCAGGATGATGACGAGCAATGGGTGAGCTTGCGCTACGATCTCACCGCGCCGCTCGCCCGCCATGTCGCCGAAAACATCAACGAGATTTCGCTGCCCTACCGCACCTATCGTGCCGGTTGGGTGTTTCGCAACGAGAAGCCGGGTCCGGGCCGCTTTCGCCAGTTCATGCAGTTTGACGCTGATTCGGTTGGCGCGCCCGGCGTCCAGGCCGATGCCGAAATGTGCATGATGATGGCCGACACCATGGAAGCGCTGGGCATCAAGCGCGGCGACTATGTGGTTCGCGTCAACAACCGCAAGGTACTCGACGGCGTGATGGAAGCGATTGGCGTCACCGACGACGGCCAGAAACTTGCCGTGCTGCGCGCCATCGACAAGCTCGACAAATTTGGCGTCGACGGGGTGCGGCTGTTGCTCGGCGCTGGCCGCAAGGACGAGAGCGGCGACTTTACGAAGGGTGCGGGACTTAAGCAAATTTATATCGATTTTGTGTGTAGCCTGTTTGCGAACCCCTCGATGAAAGACCTCGTTTCATCAGAAATGATCAGAAATGAGATGATGTTACCGTTTCGAGGTGTGCTCGGCGGAAACAAGCAAAACGATACTTACATCAATGGAATCGATGAATTATTGTCGATAGAGGGCCTTGTTAGGTCTGCAGGGTATGCGCCAAACAGAATCTTGATTGATCTCTCAGTCGTCCGTGGCCTCGAATATTACACCGGCCCCGTCTTCGAATGCGAACTCCTCTTCGAGGTGCCGAACGATAAGGGCGAGATCGTCCGCTTCGGCTCGGTGGCTGGCGGCGGGCGCTATGACGGTCTCGTCAAGCGTTTCACCGGCCAGGACGTACCGGCAACCGGTTTTTCCATTGGCGTCTCGCGGCTGATGACGGCGCTCAAGAACCTTGGCAAACTGGGCGGTTCGGAAATTGTGCAACCGGTGCTGGTTACCGTGATGGACCGCGACACCGAAAGCCTTGGTCGCTACCAGAAGATGACGCAGGACCTGCGCAACGCCGGTATAAGGGCCGAAATGTACCAGGGCAATCCGAAGGATTTCGGCAAGCAGCTCAAATATGCCGACCGGCGCGGTTGTCCGTTGGCGGTCATCCAGGGCTCGTCCGAGCGTGACGCGGGCGAGATCGTGATCAAGGATCTGATCGAGGGCAAGCGCCAGGCCGAAGCCATCGCCTCCAATGCCGAATGGCGCGCCGCCCGCGTTGCGCAGGTCACCGTTCCGCAGTCGGAACTGGTGGCAAAAGTGCGCGAAATGCTGGCCCGGTCGGAAGATGAATAGGGTGGCTCTGCTCTTCCCTCTCCCCCCTTGCGGGGGAGATGTCGCCTTCAGGCGACAGAGGGGGGTTGGCGGGCAAAAGGGATCACCCCCCTCTGTCCGCTGTGCGGACATCTCCCCCGCAAGGGGGGAGAGGGGCGAAGCGGCATGTTGACCCCCCTCGCCACCTTCTTCTCCGCCCGAGATTGCACCGTGCCGCAGATCGGCCTGTTGCAGCCTGCTGACCCGTTTCTTGATACCGCAGGCGAAGACCTGCGACGCCGCATCTACCTGACCCAGGGACCGCGCGGCGAAAACCTGTGCCTGCGCCCCGAATTCACCATTCCGGTCTGCCTGTTGCACCTGTCCGGCGAAGGCGCTCCGGCCCGCTACGGCTATGAAGGCACGGTGTTTCGCCAACGGCAGGATGAGCCGACAGAATTCCGGCAGGCCGGCATCGAGGACATAGGCGAACCAGCCATTGCCAAAGCCGACGCCCGCTCTTTGGCGGATGCGTTGGCCATGCTCAAGGCGATTTCACCCGGTGCACGGTTTGAGGTCACCCTGGGCGACCAGTCGATTTTTGAGGCGGTCATCCGCGCTCTGGGCTTGCCCAATGGCTGGCGGCGCAAACTGGCCCGCTCATTCGGCTCGCCGCACAAGGTTGAAGCATTGCTGGCTTCGCTCGGCGCTCCGCGTGAACGGCCAAATGACCTTGCGCCCGAAATTGCTACAGCTTTGGAACATGCAGACGCGGCGGCCCTTTCCGATGCAATTGCAGCGCAAATGCAGGCCAATGGCTACCTTGCCGCTGCCAGCCGCACGCCGGCGGAGATTGCCGCACGCATGCTGGAACAGGCAGCTCTCGACAACGCCCGGCTGACGCAGGGCCATATCAACGAACTGCGCGATTTCCTGTCGATCCGCATGCCGCTCGACCGTGCAGGCGAAGGCTTGGTGCAATTCGCGCGCAGGCTGGATGGCGGCATGGAGGCGGTGCTTGAAGCCTTTACCACGCGGGTGGATGAAATCCGCGCCCATGGCGTTGACCCTTCGGTTGTAACCTATGACGCAGCTTTCGGGCGGTCGCTCGATTATTACACCGGGCTTGTCTACGAGATCACGGTGCCGGGCCTCACAAAACCTGTTGCTGGCGGTGGCCGGTATGACAAATTGCTTGCCTTGCTGGGTGCACCCGCACCAGTGCCAGCGGTCGGCTTTTCGATATGGCTGGACCGCATGGAGCAGGTGCAATGACCTTGTCGCTCGCAATACCATCCAAGGGAAGGCTGCGCGAACAGACGCTCGAGAAGTTCGCTGCCGCCTCCCTGCGTATCCGGGAACCCGATGATTCACGCAGTTATCGTGGCCAGATGGAGGCGATGGACGGCGTTGAGGTTTCCTTCCTGTCGGCGTCCGAAATTGCCAGAGAACTGGCATCGGGAAACATGGACATCGGCGTCACCGGCGAAGATCTGGTGCGGGAGGCTGCGCCCGATTGGCAGGCCCGCATGAACATCGAGGCGCGGCTCGGCTTTGGCTTGGCTGATGTGGTGGTCGCGGTACCGCAGGTTTGGCACGATGTAGACTCCATGGCCGACCTTGACGACGTTGCAGCCGAGTTCCGCGCCCGCCATGGCAGGCGGTTGCGCATCGCCACCAAATACTGGCGCATGACCCAGGAGTTTTTCTCCCGCACCCATGGCATCCAGACCTACCGCATCGTTGAAAGCCTTGGCGCAACTGAAGCAGCTCCCGCCTCCGGCCAGGCGGACATCATTGTCGACATCACTTCCACTGGATCGACATTGCGTGCCAACCATTTGAAGCTGCTGGAAGACGGCTTGATCCTGCGCTCGCAGGCGTGTCTGGTTTCAGCCAACAGACCCCGCAGTGCGGCTGACATTGCCCTGTTGGCAAACCTGTCTGCCGCGCTCGGTGGCAACTGAAACAGCCAGGCAAGCTGCCAAATGAAAAAGCCGCCCGAAGGCGGCTTTTCCGACATGCTCTGGTTTTCAGTTCAGCGACGTGAGTCCATCGACCAAGCGCCTGCGCCCGAAACCGAGAGTGCCAGGAAGCCGCCTGCGATTGCGAGGTTTTTCAAGAACATGATCATCTGTGTCTGGTCTGCGAAATTGTTGTGGAAGATCGCGCCCGATACCACGCAAAACGCAACCAGCAGGTAGCTGACAATGCGGGTCTGGAAGCCGGCAAGAATGGCAAGGCCGGCAACGACTTCAAATATTGCTGCGCCCCAGGCGAGCAATGTTCCAGCTGGCAGGCCAACCGAGGTGATGTAACCGGCGGTGCCGGCAATGTCGCCGAACTTTCCAGCTCCGGCGAGAATGAAAATTACCGCAAGCAGAATGCGGCCAATGAGCAGTGCAAGATTGTTGGACATGGTGGTCTCCCTTGTGAACCAGACCCCTACTAAGGTTGCAGGGGCATTGATGTCGATACCGCCTTCGCCGACGCATTGTTCATGAATTCTTAACAATGCCGTCCTTGAACAAAAAAGGGCGGACCTTGCGGCCCGCCCTTTGATTGTCTGCGCTGTGGCGTGCGCTTACATCATGCCGTCCATGCCACCCATGCCGCCCATGCCGCCCCCGCCCATGCCGCCGCCGCTTTCCTTCTTCGGAATTTCGGCAACCATGGCTTCGGTGGTGACGAGCAGGCCGGCGATCGAAGCTGCATCCTGCAGCGCCGTGCGCACGACCTTGACCGGGTCGACGATGCCCATGGCGATCATGTCACCGAATTCGCCGGTCTGTGCATTGTAGCCGAAGGTGTTCGACTTGTTTTCCAGAACACGGCCCGCAACGATCGAAGCTTCAGCTCCGGCGTTCTGCGCGATCTGGCGCAATGGCGCCTGAAGCGCGCGGCGAACGATGTTGATGCCAGCGTTCTGGTCTTCATTGTCGCCCTTGGAAGTGATGGCTGCAGCTGCTCGCGCAAGTGCGGTGCCACCGCCAGGAACAATGCCTTCTTCAACGGCTGCGCGGGTTGCGTTCAGCGCGTCGTCGACACGGTCCTTCTTTTCCTTCACTTCAACTTCGGTCGCGCCGCCGATGCGGATAACCGCAACGCCGCCTGCGAGCTTGGCAAGCCGCTCCTGCAGCTTTTCCTTGTCATAGTCAGAAGTGGTTTCTTCGATCTGCTGCTTGATCTGCGCAACGCGACCTTCGATTTCCTTCTTCTTGCCTGCGCCGTCGACGATGGTGGTGTTCTCCTTGGAGATCGACACCTTCTTGGCACGGCCGAGCATGGAAAGGTTGACGTTTTCCAGCTTGATGCCGAGATCTTCGGAAATCACCTGACCGCCGGTCAGAACTGCGATGTCTTCCAGCATGGCCTTGCGGCGGTCGCCGAAGCCCGGTGCCTTGACTGCCGCGATCTTGAGGCCGCCACGCAGCTTGTTGACGACGAGGGTCGCCAGTGCTTCGCCTTCAACGTCTTCTGCAATGATCAGCAGGGGACGCGAAGATTGAACAACGGCTTCCAGCACCGGCAGCATTGCCTGGAGGTTGGAGAGCTTCTTTTCGTGCAGGAGAATGTAGACGTCTTCGAGGTCCGCAACCATCTTTTCCGGATTGGTCACGAAGTATGGCGACAGGTAGCCGCGGTCAAACTGCATGCCTTCAACGACTTCCAGTTCGGTTTCGGCGGTCTTGGCTTCTTCAACCGTGATGACGCCTTCATTGCCGACCTTCTGCATGGCGTTTGCAATCATCTCACCGATGGCCTTTTCGCCATTGGCAGAAATGGTGCCGACCTGCGCGACTTCTTCGGAAGTCTTGATCTTCTTGGCAGCCTTCTTGAGTGCCGCAATGACTTCTGTAACGGCGGTGTCGATGCCGCGCTTCAGATCCATCGGGTTCATGCCGGCTGCAACAGCCTTTGCGCCTTCCTTGACGATTGCTTGTGCAAGCACAGTGGCGGTGGTGGTGCCATCGCCTGCAATGTCGTTGGTCTTGGAGGCAACTTCACGCACCATCTGTGCGCCCATGTTTTCGAACTTGTCTTCAAGTTCGATTTCCTTGGCGACGGTCACGCCATCCTTGGTGATGCGTGGCGCACCGAACGACTTGTCGAGGATGACGTTGCGGCCTTTCGGGCCCAGTGTCACCTTGACGGCGTTGGCGAGAATGTCGACGCCACGCAACATGCGGTCGCGCGCGTCAGAACCAAATTTTACTTCCTTGGCAGCCATTGTCTGCTCCTTGATGAATGAGGCTGGCGTGATGCCCGGCCGAATTTCTGTTCAGATTGTCAGGCAGGATCAGGCAGTTCAGCCAACCACGCCCATGATGTCGGATTCCTTCATGATCAGCAGCTCTTCGCCGTTGATCTTGACTTCAGTGCCGGACCACTTGCCGAAAAGGACGCGGTCGCCAACCTTGACGTCGAGCGGAACGAGCTTGCCTGCTTCATCGCGGGCGCCTGAGCCGATGGAAACGATTTCGCCTTCGGAAGGCTTTTCCTGTGCAGTGTCAGGAAGAATGATGCCACCAGCGGTTTTTTCTTCTGATTTGACGCGGCGGACCACTACACGGTCATGCAGCGGACGAAATTTGATTTTAGCCATAGTGATTTCCCGGTTTTGAGATGTGCCTCGGACCGGCAGGAACTGCAGGTCGCTTCGGTCAATTGTTAGCACTCACACGGTATGAGTGACAGCACGCCGGAGATAGGCATGCGCCCGACCTTTGTCAAGTTTCAAAACCCGCCAAATTGTCTGCAAACGGATCTGCGTTAACGCTGCGCCTCAGGATGGGACGTGGCGTTCTGCGAACTGCGCAACGGGCGGGCAGGCGCAAAGAGCAGCCCTTGTGCGAGCGTGATGTCGTGGTCGATGAGGGCTATGGCCGTGCTCTCGTCTACAACCCCCATGGCGACCAGTTCGAGGGTCTCGTTGCCGTTCTGGATTGCCGACGTCCCCGAATTGGCAAGAACAGCAGCATCAATGCAGGCAAGGCTGAACAGCCCGCTGCCCAGGGCGTTTGAAAGTGCGGTCAAATCAGTGCTGGTACCAATGCCAAGTCGAAACCCGCTTTCCGCAAGCTGGTACAGCCTTTCAACCTCGGCATGGGTCATCTGCCGGTAATCACTGCAATCGATCAGACAGACAAATGACTTCCCAAGTGCGCGGTTGGCCTTCAGCAAGCCTTCAACCTCGGCGAATGTGGCCTCATCGCGCAGCAGGGCCAGACCCATGTGCCAGATGATGCCGCACTTCTTGTCACTACGACGAAGCTCTCGTGCGGCGCGAATGCAGTGCAATGCCATTTGCCTGTCGATCTGCGCACCAAGTCCATTCTTCAAAGCCGCCTTTTGCCATTGTTCGGGTGCGGCCGGCGTTCCGGTGTCGGTCTCAAGGTAGGGAATGCTGGAAAGATAGCTCGCCCTGCGGCCCGGCAATGATACGACCGGTTGAAACCAGGCCGAAACGCCGTTTGCCGCCACGCTTTCTTCCATTTGTGTCTGAGTCAGCCGCAGCCGCTTTTCGACCGTATTGCTAGGACGCAAAGCATTGAGCGAAATCACATTGTCCTGTGACGGGGTGACAGCAGCGACTGGCTCCTGGATGGCCATGCGGGCAAAGGTGGGCAATGCTGGTGGCTGTGCTTGGCTGGAGATCGCCTTTTCCAGTGAGGCAAACCGCATTGCCACCGCTGCCTCGTAGTTGGAAAGGTCGCGATTCATGCGTTCGATTGACTTTCGCAGGAAAAGAAAAGCGGCCACCCCGGCCAGTGCCAGACCGGCAAAAAGCCCGAACAGGGCGCCAATTCCAACCCAATGCAATTCCAGCCCGCCAACCAGCGGCAGGGCGGCAGAAATGCCGGGTAAGGCAATGGCCTCGGCTAACACTGTCTGGATCATGGTGTGAAGCGGATTTCGGGTGGTTGCAACGCTGTTCGCATTATCACGGAATTTGGCGCGCCATGGAAGCCTCCACGACGCTTTGGACGCATGCATGGTAAGGAAACATGGCTAAATCATCCAGGACTGCCCGCTTGACCGTGACGGCCTGCTTTGCAAGAAGCGCAAGGGCCATTCATCCAATGGCAATCACCGCGAGGATTTCCCGAACGTGACACCTTCAAACGCCGGCTCAAATGCTGCAAATGCCAGAATTGAAGGCCTTCGGGAAATCGCCGCAAACTATGACGCGGTCCTGTGTGATGTATGGGGTGTGTTGCACAATGGCGTTACAGCATGGCATGGGGCGATTTCTGCGCTGAACCGGTTTAGAGCCGCAGGCGGCCATGTTGTGATGATCACCAATGCCCCGCGCCCTTTCGGCCCTGTCATCGAGCAATTGCAGCGGTTGGGCGTTCCGGACGGCACTTTTGATGCCGTTGTGACTTCGGGCGATGTTACCCGCAGCCTGATCACCGAAAAATCGAAGAACGTGTTTCACATCGGTCCACCAAGGGATCTTTCGATCTATGAAGGACTGGACATCAATCTGGTGTCAAAGGAACAGGCCGACAGCATTGTGTGCACCGGCCTTTGGGACGATCAAACCGAATCGCCAGAGGATTACGCTTCGCTCCTGCGCGAACTGGCTGCCCGCAAGCTTCCCTTCATCTGTGCCAATCCCGATATCGTGGTCGAAATGGGCCACAATCTGATCTGGTGTGCAGGTGCGCTTGCCCGCGACTACAGCGCGATTGGCGGTGAAACATTTGTGGTTGGAAAACCGCACCCGTTGATTTACCGCACGGCGAGGCAAAAGCTGGACGAAATTGCCGCAAAGCCCCTGGATGGATCACGGATATTGGCGATTGGCGATGGAATGCCGACAGATGTGAAGGGGGCAATGGCGGCGGGCCTCGACCTTCTTTATATATCGGCAGGGATACATGCCGCAGAATACGGCGATGCCGATGCTCCCGATCCGCAGCGGCTGGAAGCGTTTTTGAAGGCCCATGGCGCGAAGGCAAAAGCCTGGATGCCCCGGCTTGAATGGTAACGACACCCATGGCGACGCAAGCATTTCGATCCGGCTTTGAGTGGCTCAGGCATTCGCAGGAATTTCCGCCGAATTTGCGCAACAGCGTGGTTGCAATCGGAAATTTTGACGGCGTTCACCTTGGCCATCGCGGCGTGCTGGAACCAGCGCTGGCCAAGGCCCGTGAACTCTCAACAAATGCCATCGTTCTGACTTTCGAGCCGCATCCACGAACATTTTTCCGGCCATCGGAGCCGGTGTTTCGCCTGACGCCACCGGAGGAAAAGGCCCGGCTGTTTACCGAAATGGGCTTTGCTGGAATGATCGAAAAACGGTTCGACGCCGAATTCTCGCAAATGCCAGCCTCTTCATTTGTCTACCGCTTGCTTGGCCAGGAGATGCGGGTTCGCCACGCCATTGCAGGCATGGATTTCCACTTTGGCAAGGCAAGGTTCGGCACCCCCCAATTCCTGCGCGAACGCGCAGCCGAGATGAAAATCGGCGTCACCCTGATCGAACCGGTGCTTGATGGCACTGGTGCGGTGATTTCATCCACCCGCATTCGAAAGGCGCTGGAAGAGGGCGACATCAATTTGGCCACTTCGCTTCTGGGCAGGCCATGGCGCGTCAATGGGGAGGTGGTTTCCGGCAAGAAACTGGGTCGCACCCTCGGCTACCCCACCGCAAACATGGAATTGCCGCCTGAAACGGCGCTTCGCCACGGCATCTATGCTGTACGGGTGCAGCGGGCAGATGGCACCTGGCACAATGGTGTCGCGAGCTACGGCCGCCGACCAACTTTCGACAATGGCGCCGCGCTGCTGGAAACCTTCATCTTCGACTTTTCCGGCGACCTTTATGGGGAAACCTTGGGCATCGAGTTTTTCGGGTATTTGCGGGGCGAAGAAAAATTCGACACGGTTGATGCGCTGGTCGCACAGATGGACAAGGACAGCGCGGCTGCAAGAGCGCTGCTTTCGCACGCCGGATCGCCAGCATGAAGCCTGGCAGCACGGTCCTTTTGACCGGCGCTACTGATGGCATCGGCTTCAAGCTGTTGCAGTTGTTTGCCGGTAAAGGGGCGTCTGTCATCGGCACCGGCAGCCGACCGGTTTCGATGCTCCCGCGCGATTGGCCGACCGGCGTGGACTATATCCAGGCCGATCTTTCGCACCCCGATGGTGCCGATACCCTCAGGAACGCGCTGGCTCAGAAAGGCTGGAGCGGTCTTGATCATCTGGTGCTGAATGCAGGATATGGCCGCATCTGCGATCCGCAGGCCGACACCGCGCAAAGCCTGAGCCAGACCATCAGCGTCAACCTGCTTTCCCCCATCCTGATCGCGCATGCGCTGGAGCCGCTTCTTTCGCAGCGGTCAGGACTTGTGACGCTGATCGGCTCGACAGCCCGAAAAGGCTCGGCCCAATTTGCAGCCTATGCAGCATCAAAAGCCGGGCTTGCGGGGTTTGCGCGGGCGCTAGCCAGCGAGTGGCAGGGCAGGATCGGTGTTCAAATTATTCACCCAGGTCCCACGGCCACGCAAATGCATGCCAAGGCCGGACTGGAAACCGGCTTTGCGCGACGGTTTTTCGTTTCGCCGGAAAACTGCGCTGGGCGAATCCTGCGGCATGTTGAGGCCCGCACACCAGTGGCAACGGTTGGCATAGGGCTTGGCGAGATTGTTGACGGTCTTGCAGGCAGGCGGCAATGATTGCGCTGGTCACAGGCGCAGCTTCCGGTCTTGGCAAGGCGCTTGCGCAGCAGCTTTGCAATGGCGGGCAGACGGTCATTGCCATTGACCGCGACAGGCAGGCGTTGGCCACCATGGCCGCTGACAACCCGCGGTTGATCCCGGTTGTTGCCGACCTTTCGGACATTGCGGCCGTTGAAGCCCTCATGCCGCAAATTGCCGCCATGGGGCCTTTCAGCCTGGTTGTACTCAATGCAGGCGTCAGCGCCACTGGCCGGTTTGAGGCAATACCGGCTGCGGCACACCAAAAACTAATGGCAATCAACACCCTGTCGCCCATGGTGATGGCGTCCGCATTGATGCGCCATGGTGCCTTTGCGCCAAACGCTGGCCTGGTATTTGTGGCTTCGCTGTCCTGCTTCACGGGTTATCCGGGCGCGGCAAGCTATGCTGCTTCCAAGGATGCATTGGCGATCTATGCCAAAAGCATCCGGCGGCCTTTTCAAAAGCTGGGTGTGCAGGTTTCAACTGTTTACCCCGGCCCGATAAGAACCCCGCACGCTGCCCGCCATGCGCCGTCGGGTTCCAGTGACAACGCCCGCATGGCGCCTGAAAAGCTTGCCTCCATCATCCTTTCAGCTTCGATGGCAGGCCACAAAACCATTCTGCCTGGGTCTATTGCCAAGCTGACGGCGTTGGCCGGCAGTCTTGCCCCGGGCCTTTTGACCCGCCTGATGCGCAAGGTGCTGTTTGAAAAGCTCGATCGCGAAGTCTGGTAGTCCCAAATCCGGCTTTATTCGCCACGCCCTTGCTGGTATGGACTGCAGATGGTCATTTGCGCGCTGATTTCCCTGCGAATTATTCGCCCGGCCTCCACCTGATTTATCGGGGTTGGAGTGCCGGGTTGAATCGCCGCGCACCCGCGCGTGCCAGTTTCCGCCATTTTCCGGGCCAAAAGCCCACAGGACTGCCAGTCCCCCGCGCTTTTTGAGGTGCGGGCACCAAAGCGAAAAAGATGAACGACACACCTAAAACCGAAGGTCGCGACTGGAGCGAAACGCTCTATCTGCCGCAAACCGAATTTCCCATGCGCGCCGGATTGCCCGAAAAAGAGCCGCAGATCATCAAGCGCTGGGACGACATGCAGCTTTACAAGCGCATGCGCCAGAGTGCCAAGGGCAAGCCGAAATACGTGCTGCATGATGGCCCGCCTTACGCCAACGGCAATCTCCACATTGGCCACGCGCTCAACAAGATCCTCAAGGATGTCATCACCCGGTCGTTCCAGATGCGCGGGTTTGACAGCAATTACGTGCCGGGCTGGGACTGCCACGGCCTGCCGATCGAATGGAAGATCGAGGAGCAATACCGCGAGAAGGGCCTCGACAAGAACGAGGTGCCAGTCAACGAATTCCGCCGCCAATGCCGCGAATTCGCGCAACACTGGATTGGCGTGCAATCGGCCGAGTTCCGTCGCCTTGGGGTCGAGGGCGATTTTGAAAACCCCTACACCACCATGGCCTACAAGGCCGAGGCGAAGATTGCCGCTGAACTGATGAAGTTCGCGATGACCGGCCAGCTCTACCGCGGCTCCAAGCCGGTGATGTGGTCTGTGGTCGAACGCACCGCACTCGCCGAAGCCGAGGTCGAGTACCAGGATTATGAGAGCGACACGGTCTGCGTGAAGTTTCCTGTGGTCGGATTTCATTCATATTCAGTAGATGAAATCAAACAGCATTTTGGCGTTGAACTAAATGAATTCGTTAGCAACGCTTGGTCAAAAATGATCGAAGAATTAGTGGGTACTTCAATATTGATCTGGACTACGACGCCTTGGACAATTCCGGGCAACCGAGCAATCAGTTTTTCATCGAAAATTCAGTACGCGATCTACGAAGTTCTGGACGCCGAGAACACTTTTGGTCCGCAGCCGGGCGAGAGATTTATTGCTGCAGTGGAGCTGGCAGACAGCTGTGCACAAAAAGCAAAGCTGAAAATCTTTGAAGTCGGCTCTATTGAGCCAAGGGATTTAATGCGTTTGAAAGTTGCCCATCCCCTCAAGGGCCTCGCTGGCGGTTATGAATTCGATGTCCCCCTGTTCGACGGCGACCATGTCACCGACGATGCCGGCACTGGTTTCGTCCACACCGCGCCGGGCCATGGCCGCGAAGACTTTGACATCTGGATGGATCAGGCCCGCCACAAGGGCGTTGATACCGCCATCCCTTTCACCGTCGACGATGCCGGCTTTCTCACCAAGGATGCGCCGGGTTTTGGCCCGGATCGCGAGGGCGGGGCTGTGCGCGTCATCGATGACAATGGCAAGAAGGGCGACGCCAATGATGCGGTCATCAAGGCACTGATCGGTCGCAACATGCTGTTCGCACGTGGGCGGCTCAAGCACACCTACCCGCATTCCTGGCGCTCGAAAAAGCCGGTGATCTTCCGCAACACGCCGCAATGGTTTGTCTACATGGACCGTGAGGTGGACAGCCTTGGCGCAACCCTTCGCCAGACTGCACTCAAGGCAATATCCCAGACCCGTTTCGTGCCAGCCGCCGGTCAGAACCGCCTCAACGCAATGATCGAGAATCGCCCCGATTGGGTGCTCTCGCGCCAGCGCGCCTGGGGCGTGCCGATTGCCGTTTTTGTGGGCGAAGACGGCGAGGTTCTGAAGGACGAGGCGGTCAATGCCCGCATCGTCGAAGCCTTCCGCGAGGAGGGCGCCGACGCCTGGTTTGCCGATGGCGCACGCGAGCGCTTCTTGGGTTCGCGCTCGAACGAGCCTTGGAAAATGGTCACCGACATTCTCGACGTCTGGTTCGATTCAGGCTCCACCCACGCCTTTTGCCTTGAAGAACGCGAAGACCTCAAATGGCCAGCCGACCTTTATCTTGAAGGTTCCGACCAGCATCGCGGATGGTTCCATTCATCCTTGCTGGAAAGCTGCGGCACGCGCGGCCGCGCGCCCTATGACGCCCTGCTCACCCATGGCTTTGTCATGGACGAGGCAGGCCGCAAGATGTCGAAATCGCTCGGCAATGTCGTCACCCCGCAAAAGGTGATAGAACAATCGGGCGCCGATATCCTGCGCCTCTGGGTGGCTTCTTCCGATTATTCGGAGGATCTGCGCATTGGGCCGGAAATCCTCAAGACCGCAGTCGATTCCTACCGCAAGGTCCGCAACACTTTCCGCTGGATGCTCGGCACGCTCGCGCATGACCGGGGCACTGAAGTTCCTTGGCCGCAAATGCCCGAGCTTGAACGGCTGATGTTGCACCGCCTCGCCGAACTGGATGTACTGGTTTGCGAGAGCTATGACGCCTTTGATTTCAAGCGCGTGCTTTTCACCTTGTCGAATTTCATGAATGCGGAGCTTTCCGCCTTCTATTTCGACATCCGCAAGGATGCGCTGTATTGTGACGCGCCTTCCAGCATCAAACGCAAGGCGGCCCTGCAGACCGTCCGACACCTGTTCGATTGCCTTGCAAAATGGTTGGGGCCGATTCTGCCGTTCACCATGGAAGAAGCATTCATGGACCGCAATCCGGGCGTTGATGGCTCGATCCACCTTGAACAATTCTCGCCAATCCCTGCGCATTGGCGTGATGATGCGTTGGCGGAAAAGTGGGCGCTGATCCGAAAGGTGCGACGCGTTGTCACCGGTGCCCTCGAAATCGAGCGCAAGGAAAAGCGGATCGGTTCCTCCCTGGAGGCGGCTCCGGTTGTGCATGTTGCAGATCCAACCCTTTTGGCAGCGCTGGATGGGGTCGATTTCGCCGAAATCTGCATTACCAGCCAGATCACGGTTACATCCGGAGTGGCACCTCAAAATGCCTTCCGCACCGATGAAACCGCCGATGTGGCCGTGGTTCCGAGCCAGGCTCAGGGCCGCAAATGTGCGCGGTCGTGGAAAATCCTGCCCGATGTCGGAGCCGACCCGGAATTTCCGGAATTGTCTTCCCGCGATGCGGCGGCAATCCGCGAGATTGACGCCTCCGGCAAGTGAATACCCAGCCTTGTTGACCATCTTGCTGCTCGAAAAGAGCGGCAAGATTGTCACAGGGCAGCTTTTGCGCTACTGAACAAATGCTTACCGGCAAGTTTGCCGGATTCTGGCCGTATTTTGCGGTCTATGCAGTTGAGTGTTCAGTCTCGGGGTCAAGATGCACCTTTCGCTCAAATCATTCGCCAAGGCTTCCCGCATTGCGGCTAGCTTCATTGCGCTCGGCGCGGTGACAGGTTGCGTGGGTGGAACGACCTACGGAACCGGCGTTTCGCAGGAAGAGCAGACGCTCAAGGACATGTACACCATGTTCAACCTGAAGACCGAGAAGCCGAAGATCGACTATTCCGCCCGTCCTGACCTGATCGTGCCGCAAAACAAGCAGGCGCTGGTTGAACCGGTGGACATCGAAACCACGACCTCAAATCCTGAATGGCCCGAAACCCCTGAAGAGCGCATTGCGCGGGTTCGCGCTGCTGCCGGAGAGGTGGATGCACGCACCGGTGAAGTGAGTGTTGAAGAACGCCTTCGCCGCAAGGAAGGCATTGCCATCGAAACCGGCTACACCGAAAAGAAGTTCATTCCAGGTCGCACCGACCGTGACGGCAACCCGACCATTTATGGCGGCGAGGCAAGCCAGGCTACACGCCAGGAAGTATTGCAGCGCAAGGCGGAACTTGGCGGCGCAATCGGCGCAAACCGCAAATATCTGACCGAACCGCCGGTCCAATACCGCGTTCCGGTATCGTCTGCACCAGCAGGCGTTGATGCCTACAGCGACGAGGAAAAGGCCATCAAAGCCGAAGAAGTTCGTCAGGCCAAGATCAAGGCCATGCAGGAACTTGGCCGCCGCAACTGATTGCTCATTGTCCTAGCTTCGCCTTTGCCTGAAAAACGACTGCAAAAGCTCGGCACTCTGGCTTTGGGCCATGCCTGAATAAACTTCAGGTGCGTGGTGGCAGCTTGGATCGCCAAAATAGCGAACACCGTTTTCCACTGCTCCCCCCTTTGTATCCTCTGCCCCGTAATACAGCCGCCTGATCCGCGCAAAGGAGATTGCACCCGCACACATTGGGCAAGGCTCCAGCGTTACGTAAAGGTCGCAATCGGCAAGGCGTTGCGAGGACAGGGATTCACATGCCATCCGGATGACAAGCAACTCGGCATGCGCGGTAGGGTCGTTGCGGGCAAGGGTTTCATTTCCTGCACGCGACACGATCTTGCCATCGCAAACCAGCACCGCACCTACAGGCACTTCGCCGCGATCGGCCGCAGCTTTCGCCTCCTCCAACGCTTTTGCCATGAACTGCGACACGCTGCTCTCCGCTTGTCCTGCGTTTCGTTGCCAAAACATCTCGCACAATGCAGCTTTCCTTGGTAGGGACGAACCATGTCAAAGCCGATAACCGACCGGGCCAAACCCGCAAAAGCCTCAAAACCTGAAGAACCCGCCGAATCCGATGGCAGGGAGCGGATCGCCAAGCGCCTAGCTCGCGCTGGAATGTGCTCGCGCCGAGAAGCCGAAACCTGGATTGCTACTGGCCGCGTAGCCGTCAATGGCAAGATCCTTGACACACCCGCCTTTACTGTCGGGCTGGGCGACAAGATCGAGGTCGATGGCGCGCCGCTTCCCGCAACAGAGCGCACCCGGGTGTGGCTTTACCACAAGCCAGCCGGACTGGTGACAACCGCCCGCGATCCGGAAGGGCGTCCGACTGTTTTCGGCGCCATGCCCAAGGACATGCCAAGGGTACTCTCGATAGGCCGTCTCGACATAAACACCGAGGGCCTCCTGCTCATGACCAATGATGGCGGCCTTGCCCGGGTGCTGGAACTGCCCAAGACCGGCTGGCTGCGCAGGTACCGTGTTCGCGCCCATGGCGAAGTTACCCAGGAACAGCTGGATGCGCTCAAGGATGGCATGGCCGTCAACGGCGTTTTGTATGGTTCGATGGAAGCGTTGCTGGATCGCCGTCAGGGGTCGAACGTGTGGATCACGCTGGCCTTGCGTGAAGGCAAGAACCGTGAAGTCAAGAATGTGCTTGGCGCGCTGGGTCTTTCGGTGAACCGCTTGATCAGGGTCTCTTTCGGCCCGTTCCAGCTGGGCGATCTGGCCGAAGGGGAAGTGCGCGAGATTCGCGGCCGCATGTTGCGTGACCAGCTTGGACCGCGCCTTGCAGCCGAGGCGGGCGCCAATTTCGACACCCCGCCATTGCCGCCCGTTGTGCAAAAACCTGCCGAGCCAGCCAAGTCAGGCAAACCGGCGAAGAAACCGGAAGCAAGGCGCGACGAGCGAAAAATCGGCCCTTCTCGCCGTGTGCCGCGCGGGCAGGCTGCCGAAGATGCGCTCGACCGGATGGACACGCGCCGCAAGCCCGGTCCTTCCAGTGCAAGACCTGCAAAGAGTGGTGCTTCAAGGTCTGGCGGCAAGCCAGATGGCTACAAACCAGATGGCAGCAAGCCAGGTGGCGGGGGCAAGCGACCCACAGGGCAGGGGCGTGGCAATGCGGATCGTCGCCGGTAAGTTTCGGGGCAGGCAGATAGCAGCGCCCGTTGACGATGAAATCCGCCCGACCTCTGACCGCACAAGAGAAAGTGTTTTCAATATTCTGGCCTCCCGTTTCCAGATGGAAGGTCGACGTGTGATTGACCTGTTTGCCGGCACAGGCGCGCTCGGGCTGGAAGCAATGTCGCGCGGCGCGGCATTCACATTGTTCGTCGAGACCTCGGCTCAGGGCCGAGGCCTGCTTCGAACCAACACGGAAACTTTTGGCTTGCAGGGATCAACCAAGATATTTCGCCGCGATGCAACCGATCTGGGTGTGCCGGGCACCATGGAAGCATTTGACCTCGCCTTTGCCGATCCACCTTATTCAATGGGGCTTGGAGAGAAAGCAGCGGCCAGCCTCTCAGCAGGTGGCTGGCTGAAGCCGCAATCAATCCTGGTCCTTGAAGAGCGCGCAGCTTCAGCACCGCAAGTGCTGCCGGGCTTTGACACGCTGGACCAACGGCAGTTCGGCGACACCGTTGTCGGCTTTTTCCAGTTGCGCAATCAAGGGTGAGACGCATCACGCGAAAATGACGCCCATGCGGTGGCAACGGCCATCCCGGCGCGTTATGTCTGTATGAGGACGGCTTCCCCGTTCGCAAGCCCGGAGCTGCTATCGATGTTTCGCTCAGCCGCAACTGCCATTTTTGCACTTGCCATTTCACTGTTTGTCACCAGCCCTGGAATTGCTGCCGATACGGGGCCGGCAATCGAGTCCCGGACCTTGCCGAACGGGCTGGAAATCATTGTGATTCCGGACCGCCGCGCACCGGTTGTCACCCACATGGTCTGGTACAAGGTTGGTTCTGCCGATGAGAAGCGCGGCAAATCAGGCATTGCCCATTTCCTCGAACATTTGATGTTCAAGGGCACCAAAACAGTGCCGGAGCGCGAATTTTCTCGAAAGATCGCTGAAATCGGTGGGCAGGAAAACGCGTTCACGACATCCGATTACACGGCATATTACCAGAAAGTTGCCCCATCGGCGCTGGAAATGGTGATGCGCTATGAAGCCGACCGGATGCAGAACCTGGTCTTGACGGATGCAGTTGTCCTGCCCGAACGCGACGTGATCCTGGAAGAACGCCGCCAGCGGGTGGACTCCAGTCCCGAAGCCATTCTCGGCGAAGCGGTCAACGCCGCCCTGTATGTGAACCATCCTTACGGCACGCCGATCATCGGCTTTGAGCAGGAAATGGCCGCGCTGACGCTGGCCGATGCCATCGAGTTTTATGACCTTCACTACACGCCAAACAATGCGCTGCTGGTGGTGGCTGGCGACGTGGAAGCGCAAGAAGTGTTTGCGATGGCGCAAACCCATTATGGCAAGATTGCTCGCAGGGCCGAACCCGGCATCCGCAAGCGCCCGGCAGAACCCGAACCAACCGCGGCACGGCGCGTTTCCTATGCCGATCCGCGCGTTGCTTCGCCCTCGATACGGCGGGCCTATGTTGTGGCTTCCTACCGTCTGGCTGCTCCGCGCGAAGCAGAAGCGCTGGATGTGCTGGCGGCCATTCTTGGTGGTTCATCAACCAGCCGACTGAACCGCGCACTTCTGGTAGACAAGACGATCGCCACCAGCGCCGGTGCGTACTACCAGGGCGGTTTTTACGACCACGGCGAGTTTGGCATTTATGCACAGCCGCTTCCCGGTGTTTCGCTGCAAACCATCGAGGCGGCGCTCGATGAACAGGTGGATGCCATTTTGAAAGACGGAGTGAGCGGGGAGGAACTTGAAAAGGCCAGAGCCTATCTGCTTCGCACCACGATTTTCGAGCGTGACAGCCAAACCACCATGGCCCGCATTTATGGGACGGTGCTCAGCACCGGCGGCTCGCTTGAGGACATTTCGCAATGGCCGCAGCGCGTGAAACAGGTCAGCGTTGAAGACGTGAATGCCGCTGCCCGAAAGTGGCTCGACAAGCGCCGGTCGGTGACCGGAGAATTGCTGCCCAAGGAAGGTTCGTGAAATGACCCGCACGCGTGTTTTTCAGTTTGTTATGATACTGCTGCTGCAAGTTTCGACTGCAACGATTGCCGCGAAATCGCATGCGGTGGAGATCAAGACCGTTTCGGGCGAAAGCGGTGTTTCGGCGTGGCTGGTCGAAGACTATTCCGTACCGATCGTAACCGTTGCAGTCACTTTTGAAGGTGGCTCGACGCAGGACCCGGAAGGCAAGGAAGGCCTCGCCAGTTTGATGGCAACCTTGTTTGACGAGGGGGCAGGCCCGTTCGATTCAAAGGCATTTCAGGCGCGAACCGAAGAATTTGGTGTCAGCCTTGGATATTCTTGGGGCCGGGACCAGTTTTCCGGTGGTTTGCGGGTCGTGAAGGATGACAGCGCCGAAGGCTTTGAACTGATGCGCCTTTCGCTGACGCAATTGCAGTTTGATCCCGATGCGATCAACCGGATGCGCGGATCGCTCAAGGCGCGCATTGCCAGCGCCCAGAACGATGCAGATACCAAGGCTTCCGACGCCCTGCGCGAAAGCCTGTTTGCCGGACATCCCTACGCAAGGCGCGGGCAAGGCACAGAGCAAAGCCTTGATGCAATCACCCGGGATGACCTTGTTGGCCAGTTTCGGCGTTTGTTTGCAAAGGACAATTTGACCGTCGCGGTGGTTGGCGCGATTTCGCCTGAGGAAACCGCCCGGATGCTCGACCTTGTATTCGGGCAATTGCCTGACAAGGCAGATCTGCGGGAAGTTGGACCAGCACAGATGCAGTTCGGCAAGCGGATTGATGTTGAAGACATCGGCACCCAGACCGCAATCGCCATGGCACTGCCTGGGCCAAGGCGCGATGAGCCGTCGTTTTTTGCGGCATATCTGATGAACCACATTCTTGGCGGCGGCTCGTTCTCTTCGCGCCTGTACGATGAAATCCGCGAGAAGCGCGGGCTTGCCTATTCGGTTGGTTCCTCATTGGCAACGCTTGATCATGCTGCCTACATTACAGCCTCATCTGGCACCCGCTCGGACAGGGCCGAGGAAACGCTGGCTTTGATGCGAGCCGAAATTGCGCGGATGGCGGCCGAAGGCCCGACTGCTGCAGAACTTGAAGCCGCCAAGAAATTCGTGATCGGGTCGTATCCGATCAACAATCTCGACACTTCAGCAAAGATTGCCCGTGTGCTGATTTCCATGCAGACAGAAAAGCTTGGCCTTGACTATCTTTCGCGCCGGGCTGATTTGATCAATGCCGTGACGCTGGATGATTTGAAGGCAGTGGCGCGCAAATTTCTGACTGTGGAGCCAACCATCGTCATGGTTGGCCCGCGCAATTCCTAAAGCTTCGGCTGGACATTCGGAGTCTGAATGACGGACATAGCCCTCGTGCTGGGCGGCGGCGGCGCGCGCGGCCTTGCACACATTCACGTGCTGCAGGCATTTGACGACCTCGGCATCAAGCCATGCCTGATTGCCGGGACCTCCATTGGTGCGGTGATCGGTTCCGGCTTTGCAGCCGGTATTGCAGCCGAGGAAATTCGCAAGCACACCCTTGCCACGCTTGGCAAACGGGCTGAGGTGATGGCGCGCCTTTGGCGACTGCGGCCTGAAAGCCTTGCGTCGGTGATTTCCGGCGGCTTCCCCAAGTTCGGCGAATTCAATGCCCAGAAGATCATGCGGGCATTCCTGCCGCATGAAATACCCGAAACGTTTGAAGAACTGCCGATCCCGCTGAAAATCACGGCAACCAATTTTTATTCCGGCGAGTTGTGCGTGCTCGAAACCGGTGAATTGTTCCCGGCCATAGCCGCCTCTGCGGCCCTGCCGGTCATTTTCAAACCCGAAATCATCGATGGTGACGTTCTGATTGATGGCGGGCTTTCAAATCCGGTTCCCTTTGATCTTGTTTCAGCGCCCGGCAGGCTCGTTGTGGCTGTTGATGTGGTGGGGATGCCAAGGCGAAAACAGCGCGAAGTTCCCACCAGAATGGATGTAGCCTTTGGTGCCAGCCAGTTGATGATGCAGACCATGACGCGGATGAAGCTGGAACATCACAAGCCGGACCTGTTCATCAGGCCACCAGTCAATGATTTTCGCGTGCTCGATTTCCTGCAGGCAGAACGCATCTTGCGGCTCACCGCACACACGCGGCAGGAGACACGCGAAAAGCTGGAGAAGCTGCTGGCATAAGCCTGATCAGGCTCTGTTTGCCATCTGCCGGGCGGTACGCTCGGGCAGGGAACGCAAGGTCCTGAAACACACAAGGATCGACCCAAGGCCGAACACCACCGCGCCAAGTCCCCAGCCGGCCAATACCCCTTCTGCGCCATAGGCCTGTCCGTAGTGGACGAACGGGATGACCCCCAGCGTTGCTCGCCCCCAGTTGAAGGCGGTCGAAAGGAAGGGTTGGCCAAGATTGTTGAACGCGGCATTGGCCACGAACAATGCGCCGTTGAACATGAAGCTGCCCGCTACAAACAGGCAGAAAAACCAAAGGATGCTGGCAGCATCACCTGTTGCCCCGAAGGCCCACTGGATGGGCCCGGCCAATAGCGCCAGCAATGCCCACATCACGAGCGTGTAGACCGCCGAAACAATCAGGCTGTCGCGCATGGTCGAATTGACCCGGTCGAACTGACCGGCACCAAGGTTCTGGCTGAGAATGGGGCCGACCGCCCCTGAAAGCGCAAATATTCCGGCAAATGCCAGCGGGATCAAACGACCAACGATTGCCCAGCCTGCAACGGCATCATCGCCGAACCCTGAAATGACGCCGGTGACATAGGCATTTCCAACTGGCGTGGCGATCTGTGTCAGCACCGCAGGCAAGGCGATGGCGCTGAAGGGGCCAAGCAACTTTTTCACATGCGCGATGTCCGGCATTTCCAGCATCTTGTGGACCACCCACAGCCCGTGGAAACCAACTGCCACCATCACGAAGCGCACGATGACGGTAGCGAACGCCGCGCCGTTGACGCCAAGGTCCAGCCCGAAGATGAGCACCGGATCAATGATTGCGGCAGACGCACCCGAAATCAGCGTGACATACATGGCCCGTCTTGCATCGCCCCGCGCCCGCAACAGTCCGGCCGCACACATGCCTAGCCCCAGGATCGGGATCGAAGGCACAACGATCTGCATGAACCCGAGCGCAATTGCGTGAGTCTCGCCTTTTGCGCCCAGCAATGTAAGGCAAGGTCCCATCACCGGAAACAGCATGATCGCCAGCAAGGTGGCCATCGCAAAGGTGAGCATCAGCGAAGCGGCGGCATGGCGGCGGGCGGTTTGAAGATCGCGCGCACCCAGCGCTCGCGCCGTCACTGCGGTCGCTGCAATGGTGAAACCGATGCAGCACGATATTGTGAAGAAGACGATGGTTGATGCGTAGCCGACCGCAGCTGCCAACTCCTGCTGACCGAGCAGCGAGATGTAGAAAAGATTGGCAAGATCGACAACGAAAACAGCAATCAGCCCAACCGCACCGGTACTCGACATGACCACGACATGGCGCAGCGTCGAGCCATGGGTAAAGGCACCCCTGCGGGCGTCAACGGGTTCGACAACCTGAAGTTCGGCGACCTTGATATTCGCTTCGTCGGTCAAATGCCGCCTACTTCGCAAAAATCATCGAGAAATCGGCAAAGGCCTTGAACTCAAGCGCGTTTCCGGAAGGGTCCAGCAGGAAGAATGTGGCCTGCTCGCCCGGCTGCCCCTTGAAGCGGATGCGTGGCTTGATCACCCAGCGAATGTCGCTGCGGGCAACCAATTGGTCGGCAAGGTGCTGCCAGTTTTCCATGGTCATCACCACGCCGAAATGCGGCACCGGCACTTCATCGCCATCAACTGCATTGGACGCTTCGATGCCTGTTTCCATGCCCGCCTTCAAATGCGCAACAATCTGGTGTCCCATCAGGTCGAAATCGATCCAGTGGTCATCTTCGCGTCCGGTGCCTGCGCCCAAAACTCCCGCGTAGAACGCTCTTGCAGCTTCAAGATCGTGTACTGGGAAAGCGAGATGAAACGGGGTGATCTGTGTCATGAAATGCGTCCTGCCATATCGTTTCTTGGTTGTCTTTGCTTCCATTGAATGCCCTGAAGCCTGCGGCGGGCGGACAATCCCGCATTTCCGGCAAGCCTGCAAGCTGTCGGGCGCATTTGTACAGCGCTAGTGGGCATTCGCATTGATGCCACATCCCGCTGCCAGATCACATTGCCAGCAAAATACCGCTGGTCATTGTCAACCGGGTAGTGCTCCGCTATCTCCCACATGTCATCAATGCGACCAAAAATTCGCCAGTACGGGATAATCCATGACCAAGATCGTTGATCTGTCTGGCCTTGAAGCCAGTGCGGCTGCTCTTGTTGACGCCGCAATCAAGGCAGGCGCGGATGCCTGTGATGTAGTGGTTTCTCGGGGCCAATCACTGGGGGTGAGTGTTCGCGATGGCAAGGTTGAAAACACCAGCCGTTCGGAATCGGATGATTTCTCGCTGCGGGTTTTCTGCGGGCACCAGTTCGCAAGCGTCAACTCCAACAATATCAGGGACATGGTAAGCCTTGCGGAACGGGCAGTGGCAATGGCCAAAGTCTCGCCGGCCGATCAGTTCCAGGGTCTTGCACCCAAGGAACGGCTGGCAAAGCACCTGCCCGATCTTGACCTCGTAGACAGCGTTATCCCTGATGCCGCAAGCCTGACGGAGCGGGCGCTGGCGTGTGAAGCCGCCGGCCTTCAGGTTCCGGGAGTGTCGAAATCCATGGGCGGCAGTGCCGGTTGGGGCCTTTCCGGCTTCGTTTTGGCAACATCCACCGGATTCTCAGGCCATTACGCGGTTTCCCGCTTTTCCAATTCCGCAGCAATGGTTGCCGGTGAAGGCACGCAGATGGAGCGGGACTATGATTTTCATTCTGCAACCCATCGCAGCGATTTGATGGACAGCGACAAGATCGGTCGCAGCGCTGGCGAGCGAGCGGTTCGCCGCAGCAATCCGCGCCAGTCAGCCTCTGGTGCAGTTCCGGTCATTTTCGACCGAAGGGTGGCAACCGGGCTGATGGGGCCACTGTTGGGTGCAATCAATGGCTCGGCAATCGCGCGCAAGGCCTCGTTTCTGCGTGATGCCATGGGCAAACAAGTTGCGAACCGCGCAATAACCATTGTTGACAACCCGCTGCGCCAGCGCGGCCTTGGCTCGCGGCCGGTTGACGGCGAAGGCATGCCCACCGCCATGCTGAAGCCGGTCGAAAACGGTGTCCTGACAACATGGCTGCTCGATTGGGCAACTGCGCGGGAACTCGGCCTTGAAAGCAATGCGCGCGCATCACGCGGCGGTTCAGGCACGTCTCCAACCACCACAAACTGCCACATAGAGGCGGGGGAGGCCTCGTTGGCCGAACTAGTAGCCATGGTTGGCAACGGGCTTTACCTTACCGAAACGATTGGCCATGGCGTCAACATGGTCAGTGGTGACTATTCCAAGGGAGCTTCCGGTTTCTGGATCGAAAACGGTGAAATTACCTATCCGGTGGCTGAGATCACCATCGCCGGGAACCTCAAGGAAGTTTTTGCCACGATGATCCCGGCAAACGATCTGGAGTTTCGCTTCGGCTCCAATTCACCCTCTTTGCTGGTGGAAGGCTTCACGGTTGGCGGCAAATGAGGCGTATCGGCACTCATTGGCCGATCTGGAACTGATCACCAACGCTGCCCGGCAGGCCGGCGAAATAGCGATGGGCTTTTTCAGAGCGGAAAACACGGTCTGGATGAAACCGGGAGATTCGCCGGTGACGCAGGCTGATTTGGCCGTGAACGATTTTCTCAAGGAAAAGCTCACGGTCGCCAGACCCCATTATGCCTGGATTTCGGAGGAGACAGCAGGCGAACCGGGCGCAGCCCTTGCCGGTCCCGCATTCATTGTCGACCCGGTGGATGGAACGCGCGGTTTTCTTGAAGGCAACCCGAACTGGGCAATTTGCATCGCTGTGGTCGATGCCGGAGTGCCCGTTGCCGGTACGGTGCATTGCCCGGCCATCGCCCGCAGTTTCACTGCAGCAAGGGGCGCAGGCGCATTCCTGAACGCTGGCCGCCTGATCGCACCCAATGCAGGCGGCGTTCAAAGGCTGACCGGCTCCAAAAGGCTCAATGAGGAATTGGCGCGGGCGCATCTGCCCGGCGTCGAGATCCACCCATATATCCCTTCACTCGCCTGCCGGCTTGTTTTGGTGGCGACCGGTGAAATCCATGCGGTTTTGGCGCGGCCCGGTTCACATTCATGGGACGTTGCAGCTGCACAAGTGATTGTGGAAGAGGCCGGTGGCGCTGTATGCAATGCGCAGGGAAACCCGCTTCGCTACGATCTTCGCCGCATCGCCAACCCGGCTTTCATCGCCTCCGGGCCCGGTGCACAGGCGGCGAGCCTTCAGCTTGCGAAATCACATGGCTTCCTGCATTAGAAGCACGGCATTGCTGCCCCGCAACACAAACCGCATATCAATCCGGGAAATCAATCATGGTCAGTCAGGACAGCCGCACAGGCAAGCAATTGCTTCACCTTGTCTTCGGCGGGGAACTGGAAGATCCGCAAACCGTCAGTTTCCGCGACTTGGGCAAGCTCGACATTGTGGGGATTTTCCCCGATTACGCCTCCGCACATCTTGCATGGAAGTCGAAGGCACAATTGACGGTGGACAATGCGCACATGCGCTATTTCATCGTACACATGCACAAGCTGCTCGATCCGGACGGCGATGGCATTTTCGGCTGAACCGAATTTTCCGATGAAAGCAGCGAATTGGCGATGGCCCAATTGAAAGACCCGCAGGACAAACCGGTCGCACGCAAGCGGCGTACGCCAAAATGGATCCGCCATCCCGGCCGGTTGATATCCGGAAGCACGTGGTTTGCACCGGTCGCCGCATGGTTTGCCGTCCAGTACCTGCGTCTGGTTTTCCGCACCAACTCCTGGGTTGTGGAACCCAGGGAGCCCTATTCGGCAGTAGATGGAAAACTCCCCGTCATCGCTGCTGTCTGGCATGGCCAGCACATCCTGCTGCCCGCGATCCCGTTCGGCATCAAAGGCTCGGTCATGATCTCGCGCAGCCTTGACGGCGAAATTACCGCACGGGTCGCCAAGGCATTCAAGGCGGGCACAATCCGCGCTTCTGGCGGCCGGGAAGCTGGCAAAGTCATGCAGAAGGGCGGAATTACCGGCTTTCTGGAGATGCTCTCCGCGCTGGAGCGCGGTGAAAGCGTCATGCAGACCGCGGACATTCCTAAAGGCACGCCCCGGCGCGCGGGCATTGGTATCATCGCGTTGGCAAAGCGTTCCGGCCGCCCGGTCATTCCGCTGGCTGTGGCATCGAGCCGTCGCAAGATTGTGAAAAATGCCTGGGACCGTACCACCTTCAACCTGCCGTTCGGCGTATCCTCGCTGGTGGTTGGCGACGCCATTTCTGTTGCGGCAAATGCCGATGACGCGCAAATGGAGCGGGCTCGGCAGGCATTGGAAACCGAACTTGACCGCATTACTGCCCGTGCCTACGAGTTGACGGGCAATCCGGAGAGCAGGGGGTCAAAATGATCTCAGTCCCCTTGCTGGCTTCCCCCAATGTCGGAATGAAACCATGAGCGAACGCTGGGCGCGTTTGACCCTCAAAACCTACCGGATGCTGGGTTCAGCCCTCTACCCGTTCATGGGGGCTTTTCTGCGCCTTCGCGCCCGGCGCGGCAAGGAAGACCGGGGCCGCCGTTATGAGCGCTACGGTTATGCCAGCGCAGACCGTCCAGCCGGACCGCTTGTCTGGTTTCATGCGGCCAGTGTGGGTGAATCAATGGCGGTCATGCCGCTGATCGAACGCATTGCCGCGCAGGGCATTCGCACGATCATGACAACCGGCACCGTCACGTCAGCCGAACTGGTGCGTGACCGGTTGCCCAAGTCCACCTTTCACCAGTATGTGCCGCTCGATCTTGGCAAGGCGGTCAATCGCTTTCTCGATCATTGGCAACCCGATCTGGCTGTTTTCACCGAATCCGAGATTTGGCCAACCACCATTCTGGAAATGGGTGCCCGCCGCATTCCACAGGTTCTTGTCAACGCCCGCATGTCAGACCGCTCTTATCTGCGCTGGTCAAAAGCGCCTGCTTTGGCAGAAGCGCTCTTTGAAAACGTGTCGCATGTGATCGCTCAATCGGCTGTGGATGCAGAGCGGTTCCGCCAACTTGGCGCAAGGCCGGTGAGCATTTCGGGAAATCTCAAGGTCGACACGCCAGCACTGCCGGTTGACCCGACCGAGCTGCAAATCCTCCGCAAACAGATCGGCGACCGCCCCGTCTGGATTGCTGCCAGCACCCATCCGGGCGAGGAAGAGATCGTGCTTGGCGTCCACAACCGACTGGCCAGCAAGATACCTGATCTGCTGACCATTCTGGTTCCGCGCCACCCCGATCGCGGCGCGGAAGTGGAAGGCCTTGCCCGAAGAAAGGGCCTCGTCGTCACGCGCCGCAGCCTCAAGCAACGCATCATGCCCGAAACGCAATTGTTCCTGGGCGATACCATTGGCGAAATGGGGCTGTTTTTGCGGCTTGGGAAAATTGCCTTCATGGGCAGGAGCATGGTTGCAACCGGCGGTCAAAATCCGCTGGAACCGGCGATGACCGGTACGGCCATTCTCTCTGGGAAAGCGGTGCAGAACTTTCGCGATTCTTACGGAAACCTGCTGGCAGCAGGTGGGGCCCGGCTGGTACGCGACGAGGAAATGTTGGCTGCCAATGTGGAATATTTGCTTCGAAATGGCGAAGAACGCGAAAAGATGATCGCCGCCGCTGCCGAGGTACTCAAAGACATGAGCGGCGCGCTGGACCGCACGGTTGCCATACTCGATTCGTACGTTTTCCCCCTGACTGTAAAGCGTGACCTGGAGGGGCTTTGACCATGGCACTTGAGGAAGCACCTCCATTCTGGTGGAAGAAAACCGGTCCATTGGCGCTGCTGTTTTCGCCGCTTTCCCTCGTATGGGGTTGGGCAAGCACAAAACGCATGGAGCTTGCACCTACGGCGTCGGTTCCCGTGCCTGTTCTTTGTGTTGGCAATTTCATTGCAGGGGGCGCTGGAAAAACACCGACCGCGATCGCCCTTGCGGCGGCTGCCAAAAAGCGCGGTTTGAAACCGGGTTTTCTTTCGCGCGGCCACGGTGGGCGAATTGTCGGCCCGGCGCTGGTTGATCTGGAGAAACACCGGGCTGCCGACACGGGCGATGAGCCACTCTTGCTGGCCAAGGCGGCAACCACGGTCATCTGCGCAAAACGGCCTGCCGGCGCAAGATTGCTGGTGGAACTGGGATGCAATTTCATCATCATGGATGACGGATTTCAAAACCCGTCGCTTGCAAAGGATTTTTCCATCGTCGTCGTGGATGCCAAGCGCGGCATCGGCAATGGCTGGACAATTCCCTCAGGACCCATGCGCGCGCCCTTGTCAGATCAACTGGCACTGGCAAGCGCGGTTCTGGTGATTGGCGAGGCACCCGGAGCCGACAGGGTCATCCGTGAAACCGCCCGCCGGGGAAAGCCATGCTATCTGGCACGCGTCAGGGTCAGCAAGGCCGCAAGCTGGAAAGGCCGCAAGTTCCTGGCTTTCGCAGGCATCGCCGATCCGTCCAAATTCTACGACAGCCTTGAATCAACAGGCGCACAGATTGTCTCACGCCGATCCTTCTCGGACCATCACGTGTTCACCCGTGACGAAGCCAGCGAATTGCTGACGTTGGCGAAAGATCAGGAAGCAGAACTGGTCACGACTGCAAAGGACATGGCGCGCCTTGCAGGAACGAGAGATGAGCTGGCAGTTCTTGCAGTCGAAACCAAAGTGCTTGAGATCGCTTTGGAATTTGATGATACCCGGGCGGCAAACATGATCATTGAGCACACGCTTGCACGGGCTCAACAAAGGTTCCTGACCGGTTCAGCCCTTGCGGCGCGCGTGGCCGGATAAATCAAGCTCGCGCTCCAGCGAGATGGCGGCATCAAGGTAGGCTTCCTGCCGCGCAACGCTCCAATATTTCAACTCGTCCAGCGCAATGGCTGTTCCCGTGACTGCGCAGCGCACGAAAGATCCGGGCGATATCACCTGGAAATCAGCATCGAGGTAGCGAACTTTGGCTTCGCCGGATCCGGCGCTTTCATGGCGGTTCATGTGACCGGATTTCCTGTTTTCGGCTCGCCGCTGTACAGCTTCGCCCGGCATGGGTCAACTTGTGGCTATCGCCCGAACAATCTTTCAATGTCCCCAAGTTTCAGTTCAATGAATGTTGGCCTGCCATGATTGCATACCCCGGAATTGGGCGTGTTCTCCATTTGCCGCAGGAGTGCATTCATTTCGTCCGGTTTTAGCAAGCGTCCGGAGCGAACCGAACCATGGCATGCCATGCGCGAGGCGACACCATTGAGCCGGGCCTCCAGTCCGCCTGAGCCCTGCCATTCGGCAGTTTCATCTGCCAAATCCCGCAACAGGCTGGTAGCGTCAATTTCGCCCAGCATTGCCGGGGTCTCCCGCACTGCCAGGGCATCGGGGCCAAAGCTTTCGAACACGAGGCCAAGCCTTGCAAATTCGCTTGCATGTTCAAGCAGCCGCTCAGCTTCCTCTTGCGGAAGCTCGACAATTTCGGGAATTAGCAGCATTTGCGAGGGCAATCCATTGGCCATGCCGGCCTTCAGCGCTTCATAGACAAGCCTTTCATGCGCAGCATGCTGGTCCACGATCACCAGACCCGCATCGGTCTGGGCAACGATGTAATTGCGGTGCAACTGCGCCCGTGCTGCCCCCAGCGGAAATTCCCTAGCTGGTTGCTGCTCTGTGAAGCCGGCCGAAACATTGCCGGATGGGGCAAATGCCTCAAATCCAGCCTGGCCTTCGGCAAATCCATTTGTTGGGGCCTGACCCGATTGTGCAGACGCATAGGGCGACTGACGCCAATCCGCGGCACGTGCTGGCGTACCGCGCATCGCAAAGCCCGGGCGGAACGCCGCTGTCAGGGCAGAACCGCGTTCAGCCGAACCTGAGCTGCTGGCCTGCCCGATGGCTTGGCGCAAACTTCCGATAAGCAGTGAACGTATCAGGCCTGGGTCGCGAAACCGCACATCGGCCTTTGCAGGATGCACGTTGACGTCCACTTCATGCGGCTCGATGTCGATGAAAAGTGCAGCTACTGGATGCCGGTCGCGCGCCAGAAAATCCGTGTAGGCAGCGCGCAAGGCCCCACCCAAAAGCTTGTCGCGCACCGGCCTGCCATTCACGTAAAAATACTGCTGCAGGCCGTTGGCGCGGTTGAACGCCGGGAGGCTTGCCAGTCCTGTCAACCGCACGCCTTCGCGCGCAGCGTCGATCTGCAACGCGCTCTTGATAAATTCGTCTCCCAGAACCTGCCCGAGGCGTCCTGACAAATCGGTCGGCATCATTTCAAGCGGCAGACGGTCGCTGCCCGCCAACGAAAAACGCACATGCGGAAAAGCAATCGCCATCCGGCGCACAACTTCCGTGATCGCGGCTGTCTCAGCCCTGTCGGTCTTCAGGAACTTGAGGCGTGCAGGCGTAGCAAAAAACAGGTCTTCGACTTCAACGATGCTGCCTTGGCTCAAGGCGGCAGGCCTTGGGCCTTCAATACGCCCGCCGGACACTGTGATGGACCATGCCCCTGCTTGTGGATCGGCGCGGTCGCGACTGGTCAAGGTCAGCTTTGAAACGGCGCCGATCGAGGGCAGGGCTTCGCCGCGAAATCCGAGGGTGCGGATGTCGAGAAGATCGCTCGCAAGCTTCGACGTGCAATGCCTTTCCACCGCAAGCGCCAGATCTTCCCGGTCCATGCCGCCGCCATTGTCGGTGATCCGGATGAGGGTCTTGCCACCATTGGCCGTGACAATGTCTATGCGGGTGGCACCGGCATCAATTGCATTCTCGACCAGTTCCTTGACGACGCTGGCTGGCCGCTCAATGACCTCGCCGGCGGCAATGCGGTTGACCACATGTTCTGGTAGGCGGATCACAGGCACGGTTGATTCTCCATTGCCGGCACTTTCAGCCATTGCCCCGCTGGAATCAAATTGCCGGACCGGCAAGCCTGTTGATTGTCTGCTTGAACGGCCCACTTATGGCCCCTGAAAGGCATCAACAATGCAACTTCTCCCCATATTCGCCGACCAGCTTTCGCATGGGCTAGTGTCTTTGGCGGGTGGTTCAAAATCGCAGTCTACAATTGTGATGATGGAGGTCGCAGCCGAGGCCGATGCCGTTTGGCACCACCGCAAGAAACTGGTGTTCCTGTTTTCAGCCATGCGCCATTTTGCGGCTGAACTGGAGGAAAACGGCTGGCGTGTGCGGTATGTCAAATTGGACGATCCGCAGAACCTTGGCTCTTTCGACGCAGAAATCGCCCGTGCGGTCCAAGAGCTGAAGCCAGAAAGGATTGTCCTGACGGAACCCGGCGAATGGCGGGTCGAGCAGATGGCGCTAGGCTGGGCAAATGCGTTTGGCGTGCCGGTTGATATCCTTCCTGACACCCGCTTCTTGTGCTCGCGCACCGAATTTGCAGATTGGGCGCACGGCCGCAAGGAATTGCGAATGGACTTTTTCTACCGCGAGATGCGCCGCAAATCCGGCTTGCTGATGGAAGGCGACAAACCGGTTGGCGGACAATGGAACTTCGACCACGACAACCGCAAGCCGGCCTCGCAAGACTTGTTCATGCCGAAAATTCCACAATTTGCGCCCGATGAGATCACCACTGAGGTCATGGCCATGGTCGAAGCCCGGTTTCCGGGCCGGTTTGGAGACATTGATCCATTCACATTCCCGGTGACTGCGCAGTCAGCGCGCGAGGCTGCGGCCGATTTCATCGAAAAACGGCTTTCCGGCTTTGGTGACTACCAGGACGCCATGCTGTCCGGGGAGGATTACCTTTACCACTCGGTGCTTTCCCCTGCGATCAATGCCGGACTGCTCGATCCGCTTATGCTCTGCCGCGCGGCTGAGGCGGCCTATACGGCAGGCAAGGCCCCGCTCAACGCGGTTGAAGGTTTCATTCGCCAGATCATCGGCTGGCGCGAATATGTGCGCGGCGTTTACTGGCTGAAAATGCCGAAATACGCGCAGATGAACGTCTTGGGCGCCAAACGCCCGCTCCCCGGCCTCTACTGGGATGGCGAAACGAGGATGAACTGCGTGGCAAGTGTGGTGCGCCAGACCCAGCGCACTGCCTATGCCCACCACATTCAACGGCTGATGGTAACGGGCAATTTCGCCCTGCTTGCAGGCATTGACCCGCACGCCCTGCACGAATGGTATCTGGCAGTTTATGCCGATGCGTTCGAATGGGTCGAAATGCCCAACACGATGGGCATGAGCCAGTTCGCCGATGGCGGCATTCTTGGCTCCAAGCCCTATGCCGCATCGGGGGCATACATCAACAAGATGTCCGACTATTGCAGCAATTGCGCTTACGACCCCAAACAGCGGACTGGCAAGCGAGCCTGTCCTTTCAACGCGCTTTACTGGGACTTCCTTGAGCGGAATCGCACAACGCTGGCTGCAAATCGCCGCCTTGCAATGCCCTATGCAACTTGGCGCAAAATGAGCGAAACCGACCGAACAGCCATCCTGGAGCAGGCAAGACTTGTTTTTCATAGGCTGGAAGCTGGCGAAGTTTGATCCCAAGCCTTGCTTTCAGGCGGTGTAAGGTGGAAAAAGCCGCCAGAAAACCGCCGGCCAGAAATAAATCAGGAGAAACCCATGCTTGCCAATTCCGACGCCTTTCGCCGCGATCTCAACCTCATTGCCGGCAAATGGGTCAAGGCCGATTCAGGCTCCACCATTGACGTGGCAAACCCGGCGACCGGACAGGTGATGGGAACGGTGCCAAAATCAGGCAAGGCCGAAACCGCACGCGCCATCGAGGCAGCACAGGCGGCTTTTGAAACATTCCGCAAGACCAGCGCGCTGGACCGCTCAAAGATGCTGCGCCGCCTGCACGATGCGATCATCGACAATCAGGAAGCCCTTGCAGTGCTGCTTTCCAGCGAACAGGGCAAGTCGCTGGCTGAGGCGCGCGGCGAAGTTGGCATGTCCGCCGCCTATGTCCTGTGGTTTGCCGAAGAAGCTCGCCGCACCTACGGCCAAATCGTGCCATCGCCCTGGGCGGACCGGCGCATCCTTGTCACCAAGGAGCCGGTGGGCGTTGTTGCGGCGATCACGCCGTGGAATTTTCCATCCTCAATGGCAGCGCGCAAGATCGGCCCGGCCTTGGCTGCCGGCTGCACCATCGTGATGAAGCCGGCCTCGCAGACACCCTATTCGGGTCTGGCATGGGGCGTTCTTTGCGAAATTGCCGGCATTCCAGCGGGCGTCGTCAACATTGTTACCGGTTCGGCTGCCGAGATCGGTGCTGAAATCACCTCAAATCCGCTGGTTCGCAAGATCACGTTCACCGGCTCCACCGAAGTTGGCAAGCAGCTCATTCGCGAGGCGGCAGGCACCGTCAAGAAGGTGTCCATGGAACTGGGCGGCAATGCCCCTTTCCTGGTGTTCGACGATGCCGATCTTGAACGCGCGGTAGCCGGCGCAATGGTCGCGAAATACCGCAATTCCGGCCAGACCTGCGTTTGCACCAACCGCTTCATCGTGCAGGCCGGCATTTATGACCGGTTCGTCGCCCGCCTGGCGGAAGAGACCGCCAAGCTGAAGGTCGGCAATGGCCTTGAAGATGGCGTGCAGCAGGGTCCGCTGATTGACGACCGCGCCGTGCAGTCCGTTGAACAATTTGTGGCCGATGCGGTGGCGAAGGGCGGCAAGGTTGTGACAGGCGGCAAGCGCCACGCGCTTGGCGGTTCGTTCTTCGAGCCCACCGTCATTGCCAATGCCAGCCCGGACATGCGCTTTACCCAGGAAGAAATCTTCGGGCCTGTCGCACCGGTCTACAAATTCGTCACCGATGAAGAGGGCGTCGCGCTTGCCAATGACACAGTCTACGGTCTTGCATCCTATTTCTACACACAGGACCTTGGCCGTGCCTACCGCGTGATGGAAGGCCTCAAATACGGGCTGATCGGCGTCAATGAAGGCCTGATCACCACGGTTGAGGCACCATTCGGCGGCCTCAAGGAATCGGGCCTTGGCAAGGAAGGCGGCCACCAGGGCATCGAGGATTACCTCGACGCCAAGTATGTGTGCATCGGCGGACTGGGGCTGTAGTGGCTACCTAAGCCGTAGCCGCCACCAAAATCCCGCTGATGATCAGCGCGCCGCCGATGATGACGCGCGAGGATACCGGTTCGCCGAGCACAAAAAACGCCATCAGCGGCACGAGGATGAAGCTCGCCGACATGAAGAGATAGGCGGTTGAAAGCGGCACTGCCCGCAGCGCCAGAACCCAGCCCAGCGTTGATGCGCCGTAGGCGGCGAGCGCCAATGCAAACAGCAATGCGGTTGAATGGTCGGTGAGCAGTGCCTCAAAACCGCGCGAACCCAGACGCGTTCCCACGGTCTTGAACATCAACTGCCCGATCGCGACAACGATGACACAGGCAATTATGATGGCGTAGTTCTGCACGCCGCTCAAACCTTGATGTTGGCGGCGTAGATGAGGTTGATGTCTGGCAGCGGCAGGCGCATCGGCCACCAGCTGGCCTTGATGTCCTTGTAGTAGAAATTGATGAAGGTCACGAGGTTGAAGATCGAATTCACGTGCTCGCGGGCCATCCAGTAGTCATATTCAAGACCGGCATCCTGCGCCCGCTTGCGAACCCCGAGCGTGCGCCCAAGCCGCCAGGCAAGGCCCGGATCGCAGGGCAGTACCAGCGAAAGCGTGCCACCCGGCTTTACGAGTCGCGTCCATTCGCGCAGCACGTCGTGCGGATTGACGATGTGCTCGAGTACATGCGTTGCAATCACCCTGTCAAAGCTGGCATCTGCAAAGCTGAGATGGCGGGCGTCTTCCACCTGGTATTTGTAACGCTGGTCCTTGCCGAGGCGGGCCCGCGCCTGATCGAGCATGCGGTCATTGCCATCGGTGATCCAGTATTCGTCAAACCCGTGCTTGACGGTGAGCGGATGCTGGCCAGAGCCTGCGCCAACTTCCAGCACTTTGCCGAAATGGTCCTGCGGACCAAAAGCGTTTTCCAGAACGACATGCGAATGGGCGAGAACGCGGGACGAAAGGTTTCCCGAATAATTGAGTTTCTCGTAGTTTGCCTCGAACTGCCGCAGATAGGCTTCGAAATCCGGTTCCGTACGCATGGCCTGCATTGGTTTTCGCTCCTTGGAATTGGTTGCGCATTCAGGACCAGGGTCCGGCGCCAGAAATCTTTGTACTCAGGTGAGATTGTAAAACATGCGCTTGATCTCGGCCCGCATGCGGCGGATCGAGTCCAGCACCACGCCCGCAGTGATTGTCAGCATCGAAACGATGGTGATGCCGGTGCAAAGGATCGCGGTCGGCAAACGCTCGACGAGGCCGGTGCGGCTGAATTCGATGAAGAGTGGCAAGGCCAGCACGAATGCAAACAAGATGCCGGCAAGGCCGATGCTGCCGAAGAATGTCATCGGCTTGTATTCCTTGAGCAGGACGATGATCGTCTTGAGAATGCGCGCCCCGTCGCGAAGCGTTGAAAGCTTGCTGACCGAACCTTCCGGTCGGTCCTTGTAGGGCAAGGCGACTTCAGCCACTGGCAGGCGCAATTGCGAGGCATGGACAGAAAGTTCGGTCTCGATTTCAAAACCCGCCGATACGGCCGGAAAGCTTTTTACAAACCGGCGCGAGAATGCGCGGTAACCTGAAAAAATGTCCGAGAATTCGCGGCCAAACAGGCGTGAATACAGAACGTTGAACATTCGGTTGCCAAAGGCGTGGCCCTTGCGCTGATGCTTCTCAGAAGCACCGATGCGCGCTGCAACCACCATGTCGGCGTCTTCTGCAACCAGCGTATTGACCAGAACCGATGCCTGCGCGGCGTCATAGGTGTCGTCGCCATCGACCATCAGATACACGTCAGCGTCGATTTCGGAAAACATGCGACGAACCACATTGCCTTTGCCGGGGCGTGCTTCACGGCCAACCACCGCGCCAGCCTCGCGGGCAATGATTGCCGTGTCGTCGGTGGAATTGTTGTCGTAGACATAAACGGTGCAGCCCGGCAGTGCCCGCCGGAACCCTTCCACCACGGAACGGATAGTCAAAGCCTCGTTCTTGCAGGGAACGAGCACGGCAACTGTCTTGTCACGCACCATCAACATGTCCGAAATCCACCTGTTACTATTCGGTTGGAACAAGACCTAATGCTGCGCAGTAAAATAAAAATTAATGATTAAGCACGAGGTTGAAACGAACGTTTCTGGCGGCCTGCATAATGCCGCCTTTCGCCTTTGAGGGCGGGGAAAAATGACAGTCGCAACAATTGCTTCAAGCCCCATGCCTCCGCTGGCGGCCCTACCTGCGGTCTCAACCGCTCGAATCATCATGTGGACGGTTCTGTTCCAGATCGCCTGGTTCTGGAAAAAGCTGCCATTGTTGATGAGCGAAGGGGCGATGCCCGATACCGATGATTTTCAGAGGCTGGCGCAGGTCCGCAACTGGATGAACGGGCAGGGTTGGTTTGATCTGGTCAACCATTCGATGAACCCACCTTCCGGCGCAGACATCCACTGGTCGCGGTTGGTCGATGTGCCCATCGCGATGTTGATCCGGCTTTTCGAACTGGGCCTTTCGCCCGTTCTTGCCGAACGCGCGGCGGCTATTGTGTGGCCGATGCTTTTGCTCGTGGCGACTGTGCTGGTGGTTCTTGCCATCTGCCGCAAGCTGGACCCGGCAGCCAACCCGCTGCTGGCGCTGTTGTTCACCGTTACCTGCATCACCGCGCTTACCGAATTCATGCCCGGCCGGATCGACCACCACGGCGTACAAATTCTCCTGTTTTGCCTCATGTTGCTGGGTATCGTCTCCGGAAAAACCGGCTTTGGCCCTGTGCTTGTCGGGATTGCCATCGTTGCCAGCATTTCAGTCGGGCTGGATGCAATCATGATTGTTGCATTCCTCTTTGGATGGCTCGGCCTTGACTGGGTGATCGGCCGCGACCCCGATGGTGCCGGGTTGAAACGCGTGGCGGCTGGCCTGGCAATTGCAACGCCCGTCTTGTTCCTTGCCAACATTGCGCCGCAAGACTGGGCGCAAGCCCGCTGCGATGCAAACTCGTCCTTCTACCTTCTCGCATTGCTGCTGGTCGCTGCAGCCTATGCAACGCTAGGCCAATTTTCGCCGGTGCTCGCATCTGCTGGCAGTTCCAACCGAATGATTGCAATCCGGTTTGCTGCCGGAAGTGCTGCAGGAATTGCCGTTGTCGCCGCGCTCTTGTTGGTCTATCCGCATTGCGCCGCCGGGCCGTTCTCCCAATTGCCGCCAGAATTGCAGACCCGTTGGCTGGTCAATGTCGGCGAAGCCCGCGGCCTGCTGGGCCAGTTGAAAACCGTGCCGCAAATCTGGTTCTGGGGCGTCTTTTATTCAACGCTGATGGTCGCGGTGGCGGCATTCGTGACTTTGAGGCGCTACCGCACGCATCCCGAAATCATTGCGCTTTTTGCCGTGCTTGGGATCAGCGTTGTGGCAAGCCTCATTCAGTATCGCGCGCTTCGCATCGGCATATTTGCAGCCATTCCGTTTTGCGTGCTGTTTGCCGAAATGGCGTTCGTTCTCTTTTCAAGGGCCGGTCTGTCCCGCATCACCAGCGGGGTCTTGAAGGCCGCAGTTGTCTTGCTGCTTGCCTCGCCAACCTGGCTGGCGATGGGTCTGGTGGCCTTTCCGCCAAATGCTGGCGAGAGCCCCAAATCCGGGCCTTTACAAACTGCAGGTGACACCAGGGATTGGCGCGCACAACAACCGCACATCTTCTGCAACAAGCAGTCGGAATATGCCCAACTTGCAAGCCTTGCTCCCGGTCTCGTCATGAGCGACATCGATTCAGGCCCCGCAATGCTTGTATTCACCGCGCATACCGTCGTCGGCGGGCCTTACCACCGGAACGATCGGGCAATTCTCGACATCATTGATTTCTTCGAGACAGATACTGCCAAGGCGTTGCAGGTCGCACAATCCCGCAAGATCGCCTATGTCGCGTATTGCGAGGATGTGAAACCGCTGGAGGAAAAGCTCAAGGACAGCACAGCGCTTGCAGCCATGATCCTGCAGGGCAAGGAGCCAACATGGCTTCAGCGCATTAGCCAGCCAAATGCACGCATGCACCTGTTCAAGGTCCAAACTGCACGCTGAACCAGCCGCACGCTCATCTGGCGGTGGACCAAGGGCCAATTCCCTTTGCATCCCTTTGGGGGGCATGCTAACGCCAATTGCCAATTCAATCGCCAGCGCAACCGGCGCGGCAACCTCCTACCGACAGGATTGGCCATGTCCCGCATCGTCGAAACGCCCACCGGCGATCTTGCCCTCACATTTGATGACGTGCTGCTTCAGCCGGGGCATTCGTTTGTCATGCCCGGCGAAACCAGCATCGCTACCCGCATCGCCCGCGACATCGATCTCAACCTGCCGATCATTTCGGCAGCAATGGATACCGTCACCGAATTCCGGCTGGCGATTGCCATGGCGCAAGCCGGCGGACTGGGCGTCATCCACCGCAATCTGACACCTGCCGAACAGGCTGAACAGGTCCGTCAGGTCAAGAAATTTGAGTCCGGAATGGTGGTCAACCCTGTCACCATCGGGCCGGATGCCACCTTGCGCGATGCGCTCGACCTGATGAAAGTTCATTCGATTTCCGGCATTCCCGTTGTTGAAAATGCTGCATCGGGCAAGCCAGGAAAACTGGTTGGCATTTTGACCAACCGTGACGTGCGATTTGCCTCCGATCCCCGCCAGAAAGTCAGCGAATTGATGACAAAAGAGCGGCTGGTCACGGTTCGCGATTCGGTCAGCCAGGAAGAAGCAAAGCGGCTGTTGCACCAGCACCGCATTGAAAAGCTTGTGGTGGTTGACGAGCAAAACCGTTGCACCGGTCTCATCACCGTCAAGGACATCGAAAAATCGCAGATGCATCCCGATGCCGCCAAGGATGCCCAAGGAAGGTTGCGTGCAGCAGCGGCAACTTCCGTGGGCGATGACGGCTTTGAGCGGGCGGAGAGACTGCTTGACGCCGGCGTGGACGTCATTGTCGTCGACACGGCGCACGGCCATTCACAACGTGTTCTGGATGCCGTTGCCAGGATCAAGAAACTTTCCAACGCTGTTCGGATCATCGCGGGCAATGTCGCAACCGCCGACGGGGCGCAGGCTTTGATTGATTCAGGTGCCGACGCGGTCAAGGTGGGCATTGGCCCAGGCTCCATCTGCACCACCCGCATCGTGGCGGGCGTGGGCGTGCCGCAGTTTTCGGCAATCCTTGCCTGTGTCGAGCGCGCCCAGAAATCCGGAATACCGGTAATTGCCGATGGTGGCATCAAGTACTCGGGCGATCTTGCCAAGGCAATTGCGGCCGGTGCTTCTGCAGTCATGGTGGGGTCGTTGCTGGCTGGAACCGAAGAAAGCCCGGGCGACGTCTATTTGCATCAGGGGCGCTCCTTCAAGGCGTATCGCGGCATGGGTTCGGTCGGGGCGATGGCCCGCGGCTCGGCAGACCGCTATTTTCAGGCGGAAGTTCGCGATGCGTTGAAACTGGTACCCGAAGGCATTGAAGGTCAGGTCGCCTACAAGGGGCCGGTTGGTGCGGTTGTTCACCAGTTGGCGGGAGGCCTCAGGGCAGCGATGGGCTATGTCGGCGGAGCAAACCTTGCCGAATTTCAGGAAAAAGCCACCTTTGTGCGGATTACCAATGCCGGACTTGCCGAAAGCCATGCGCACGGCGTGACAATTACCCGCGAAAGCCCCAACTACCACCGCAATGCGTGAGGACTGAAAAATGGACGCCAATCTGCTGTTGATACCAATGGCGTTGCATGCAATTGCAACGATGCTGCTCTACTTTCCGATGGGTCAGGTCCGTGTCAAAAGCGTAGTCGAGGGCAAGGTTCGCGCCTCGGTCTATCGTTACAATCGGGAAGAGCCCGAAGAGAGCCTCAAATTCTCGAACGCCATTCGCAACCAGAATGAAACCGGCGTCCTGTTCTATGCTGCGTGTCTGACAGCTTTTGTCAGCGATGCCGCATCCGGACTGACGATTGCGTTGGCCTTCGCGTTTCTGGTGCTCAAGCTTGCGCATGTCGCCATTCACGTAACCAGCAACAATTTGCGCCTGCGTCGTCCGATGTTTTCCGCCGCGCTGTTGGTTTTGCTAGTGTTCTGGATCGTCAATCTTCTTGTCCTCGCCGGCGTGATCTAGAACATGCGACTTGGTGGCAGGGTACAAGCAGCAATCGAGGTTCTCGACAACATCGATACGCGAAAACGGCCGGCGTCTGAAGCTTTGCGGGACTGGGGCTTGGCCCACCGCTTTGCAGGTGGCGGCGACCGCTCGGCCATGGGAAACATTGTCTATGACACTTTGCGCAAGAAGGCTTCGCAGGCCTTCGCCATCGGTGCCGAAGACAGCACATCGCTGGTTCTTGCAACATTGCTGCGGCAATGGGCCTATTCACCCGAACAATTGGCACAGGCTTTTGACGGTGACAAATTTGCGCCCGCTTTGCCGGACCCTGATGTCATGACGCGTTGCATCGAGGTTGATCTTTCGCTGGCGCAGGATTGGGTTCGGGCCGACATTCCGCAATGGTGTGTGCCCCATTTCGAAAGAGCATTTGGTACGAACTGGGTTGCCGAGGCAGCAGCGTTGGGCGAACGGCCGCCGCTTGACCTCCGCGCCAATCGGCTGAAAGCCGACCGCGAAAAAATTATTCGCCAGTTGGATCGCACAGCCGCGCACGCAGGTCCGATCAGCAAGGACGCCATCCGCATTGATGCGGGAGTGCGCGATGCCCGCCTGCCAAATGTCCAGGCCGAACCTGCTTACCAGAAAGGCTGGTTTGAGGTGCAGGATTGCGGCAGCCAGGCTGCGGCCCTGCTGGCGGGTGCAGCGCCCGGCGAACAGGTTTTGGATTTTTGCGCAGGCGCCGGCGGCAAGACGCTGGCACTTGCCGCGCAAATGGACAATCGCGGCCAGGTTCACGCCCATGATGCAGACCGCAATCGTCTGGCCCCGATCTTCGAGCGGCTGAAACGGGCGGGCACCCGCAATGTGCAGGTTCATGCCAGAACCAATGAGCTTGAGGCATTGGTTGGAAAAATGGACTGCGTGCTGGTCGATGCGCCATGCACCGGTTCAGGTACATGGCGTAGGAGGCCCGATTCAAAATGGCGGCTAGACGAGCGCAACCTTGAACTTCGCATTGCCGAGCAGGATGAAGTGCTTGGCAGCGCTGCCCGGTTCGTCAAGCCGGGCGGACGGCTGATCTACGTGACATGCTCGCTCTTGCCACAGGAAAACGCCGACCGGATTGCGCATTTCCTGTCACTGCACAGTGAATTTTCCCCCACGCGGCTTCCCCTTGGAAACCTGTGTGATTTGGCACACCGCGATGACGTTGACGACACTAAGGTGACCCTGACACCATTGGGGGCAAAGACCGACGGCTTCTTCATTGCTGGTCTTGCGCGCTCCGCCGCATAGGGGATCACGGGTTCACATGCAGCAATTTTACACGGCATTTGTCGATCCGGCCAATTTGGCCGGCCATCTCTCCTACATGCTCCTCATCGGCTCCATGCTGATGCGGCGAATGGTCTATTTGCGTTTGATGGCGATCTCGGCCGGCATGTTCTCTGCCGGATATTATTACTCGCAGGCGGATTCGGTCAGCCTGTTTTGGGAAGTGGTCTTCACGCTGGTCAACGCCATCCAGCTTCTGATCATCTTTGTGGAAAACCGGCGTGGCCGTTTCAGCTTGGAAGAACAGGGATTCATCGATGCGGTGCTGCCAGGTGTCGAGCGCGCACAATCACGCAAGCTGATGAAACTGGGTGCCTGGACAGAAGTTTCGGACGGGATGGTCGTGATCGAGGAAGAAACCACGCCTCCGGGCCTGTATTACGTCGTCAACGGCACCGCTCGGGTGCAGCGATCCGGTCGTCAAATTGGCATGGTCGGACCGGGTGATTTTCTTGGCGAAATGAGTTATCTTACCGGCAAGTCGGCGACGGCGACTGTCACAACCGTGACCCCGTTGCGGTATCTTTGCTTTGATCGGGTTGCCTTGAAGGCATTTCTTGAAAAGAACACCGATGTTCGCAATGCTCTGGAAAGCGGCTTCAACCGCAACCTTGTCGACAAGCTTGTGAAGACCAACACAGATTTTCATACCCGCCTGGCCAAACCCGGCAGCAGGGCTGTCAGGAAAAGGGAAGAGAAAACCGCATGACCCCATGGCCGACCATTGCCGCAATGATTGGCATCATGTTTGCGGTTGGTTTTACCAGCGCGCTCATGTCGCCGCCCGGCCCCTGGTACAAATCGCTTCGCAAATCGAAGTTGAACCCGCCGGACTGGCTCTTTCCGGTCGCGTGGACCGTGCTCTACGTGCTGATAGGCTTGGCAGGCGCGATCGCCTGGCATTCTTCCATGGCGTTTTGGCTGATGGCGGCCTGGTTTTCACAATTGGTGTTCAACGGTGCATGGAGCATCGTTTTCTTCCGCTGGAAACGCCCGCAGGAAGGCTTTGTGGTGGTCATAGGACTTGTACTGAGCGTCGTGGCATTCATCGTCCTTGCGTGGCCGGTAGAACGCACGGCAGCGCTGCTTTTCATGCCCTATGCTGCCTGGGGCATGTTCGCCTCATACCTCAACTTTTCAATCATCAGGCTCAATCCGCAGTACGCAACCCGAGCCGCAGTCTGATTGCGACGCAAGGATTTTCAGTTGAAGTCGAGCGTCTCGTTGCGCTGGCCAGTGACCTTGCAACTGGAATTGCGAACCGGTGCGACGCCTGCCAGATAAATCGGTGCCGGACCATTTCCTTGCGGTTGGGCATATCCACCTTCGACCCGGAACTCGGCCTCGCCGCACCCGGCTTTGAAAACCCTTGCATTGCCCTCGATGAAGGTAATGCCATTAAGCTGGCTGACAACACCGTCAAAGAGCAGGGTTCCCGACGCAACGCCAAGTTTGCGGATCCCGGGGCGCGGATTGTCGTAGTAGATGAACAGGTCGCTGCCGCACAGATCGGCCCGCATCTGGCTGCCATTGTGGTCGAGATACGTGCTGGCGCATTCCTGCGCGAAGGCATTGGACCGGATCCCCAGCGAAATTGCAAAGATCACAAAGCCTGTGGCAAACAGGGCTTTTTGCATGGACATGGTTGTGGTTTCCGCGTTTTCCTCTTTCTCCAAGAAAACGCGTTTTTGGGTGACTTGCCAAGGAAAATCATGTGCAATTGAAGTCTGTCTCTGGCCTCAACATTCTCCATGTCATGGCGGCTAAAGCTGAATATGGCGAACATCTGCAGGCCCGCATCGATCCTTTGATGACCGGAGTTGGTCCGGTGGAAGCGGCACTGCACCTTGCCGCCTTCCTCGGCAGCAGCAAGGTGGCGGGCGAATTGCCGGACCTCATCGTGTCGCTGGGTTCGGCCGGGTCGCGCACCCTTGAGCAGACTGAAATCTATCAGGCGTCCTCCGTTTCCTACCGCGACATGGACGCCAGCGCCTTTGGCTTTGAAAGAGGATTGACCCCTTTCCTCGACCTGCCGAAAGCCTTGCCGCTGGCTCCGCTGATCCCCGGCATCAAGACCGCGCGGCTTTCCACCGGCGCAAATATTGTCTCAGGGTCAGGCTACGACGCCATCGACGCCGACATGGTCGACATGGAGACGTTCGCGCTCAAGCGGGTTTCCATGCATTTTTCCATCCCACTCATCGGCCTGCGCGGAATCTCCGATGGCAAGGTGGATGTGAACCACATCGATGACTGGACCGAATATCTGCATGTCATCGATGAAAAGCTGGCCGGGGCGGTGGACCAGTTGGTTGCCGGCCTTGCCAGCGGGTCAGTCAATCTGGCCGGTACAGGTTAGTTCATAAATATTCATCCAAACGGTTGACAATTATCGGACGTCAGGATATTCACCCATATGGTTGAACAACAATCCGATGAAACAAGGCTTTCGGAAGTTCTGAAAGCGGCAAGCGATCCAACCCGCCGTTCCATCCTCACCACCTTGGCGCAGGAAGGGCCGACGCGGGTGACCGATCTGGCGGCCTACTACAAGATGAGCCTGAATGCGGTTTCCAAGCACATCAAGGTGCTGGAGGCGGCAGGACTGGTATCGCGAAAAATGGCGGGCAGGGTGCATTGGATCAGTGCCGAACTGGAGCCGGTCGCGCTTGTCGACACATGGTTCAAGAGACTGCGTTCAACCTGGGAAGTACGCCTAGAAAAACTCGACAACCTTTTGAACGAGGATGAGTGACATGACCGAACTGAGCCTGACCGTAACCCGCCGCATCAACCAGCCGGCCAAGAAGATTTTCGATGCATGGCTGAACCCGGAAATGATGGCAAAATACATGGTGCCAGATGACGGATTTACCGTTCCGCGCGCCGAGATCGATGCAAAGGTCGGTGGCCGTTTCATGTTCATCGTCAAGAAAGACAAGGAAACGCCGCATGCCGGCACCTATCTGGCCATCGACCGCCACAGCAAGATCGCCTTTACATGGGAATCGCCCTTCGCCGCTGATGGCAGCGTCGTCACGCTGCTATTTACCCCGGCGGGAGAGGCGGCAACCGATGTCGAACTGACCCAGGTGAAATTCACCAGTGAATCAAGCCGCGACGGCCACAAGAAGGTCTGGACCTCGATCCTGGCGACTTTGGACGGCCTTGTCAGCTGAACAACCGCCATTGCTGCCGGTGCGCAAGTTCCGGCAGCAATGGTTTCGCCCACGCACCCCGTTGCGCGCGCGGACAAGTTTCTTTAAGGCCTCGCCATGACCCCAACGCAAGACACCATCCTGATCATCGATTTTGGCAGCCAGGTGACGCAATTGATCGCGCGCCGGGTGCGCGAAACCGGCGTCTACTGCCAGATCGTGCCGTTTCAAAAGGCGCTGCAAAGTTTTGAAGAGCTCAAGCCGAAGGCAGTGATTTTTTCGGGCGGCCCGGCCTCCGTGCCTGAAGCCGGCAGCCCTCGCGCTCCGCAGGAAGTCATTGAGGCGGGCATTCCGATCCTTGCCATCTGCTATGGCCAGCAGACCCTTTGCCAGCAATTGGGGGGGCGCGTTGAAAGCGGCCATCACCGTGAGTTCGGCCGTGCCGACGTCAAGATTTTAAAGCCCAGTCCGTTGTTTGAAGGAATCTGGGAGGTTGGCCGCGACTATCCTGTCTGGATGAGCCATGGCGACAGGGTGACAATCCTGCCTGAAGGCTTCGAGGTACTGGCGACGTCTGACAATGCCCCGTTTGCGATTGCCGCTGACGAAAAGCGCAAATACTACACAACAATGTTCCACCCGGAGGTGGTTCACACGCCCGACGGCGCAAAGCTCATTGCCAGCTTCGTTCACAACATTGCCGGACTGAAGGGCGACTGGTCGATGGCCGCCTACAAGGCGAAATCCATTGCGGCGATCCGCGAGCAGGTGGGCAATGGCAAGGTGATCTGCGGGCTTTCCGGCGGTGTGGATTCGTCGGTTGCCGCGGTGCTGATCCATGAAGCTGTCGGGGATCAACTTACCTGCATCCTCGTTGACCATGGCCTGATGCGCAAGGACGAGGCGGCGCAGGTCGTCGCCATGTTCCGTGAGAAATACAACATTGCGCTGGTGCATGTGGATGCCGCGGACATGTTCATCAATGCGCTTGAAGGCGAATCCGATCCGGAAACCAAGCGCAAGACGATCGGGCGCTTGTTTATCGAGGTTTTCGAAGCCGAAGCAAAGAAGCTCGGCGGGGCAGACTTCCTGGCCCAGGGCACCCTCTATCCTGACGTCATCGAGAGCGTGTCTTTCAGGGGCGGTCCTTCGGTAACGATCAAAAGCCACCACAATGTCGGCGGTTTGCCAGAGCGCATGAACATGAAGCTCGTCGAGCCGCTGCGCGAATTGTTCAAGGACGAGGTTCGCGCGCTCGGCCGCGAACTGGGCCTGCCGGAGCATTTCATAGGCCGCCATCCGTTTCCCGGCCCCGGCCTTGCCATCCGCCTTCCGGGCGGGGTGACCCGCGACAAGATCGCCATCCTACAACAAGCCGACGCCATCTATCTAGACGAGATACGCAAAGCCGGCCTTTACGACCAGATATGGCAGGCTTTTTCAGTGCTTCTGCCGGTGCAAACGGTTGGCGTCATGGGCGACGGGCGCACCTATGAATTCGTGCTGGCGTTGCGTGCGGTGACTTCCGTTGACGGCATGACCGCCGACTTCTATCCCTTCGACATGGCCTTCCTCGGCAAGGCCGCAACGCGCATCATCAACGAAGTGCGCGGCATCAACCGTGTCGTCTACGACGTGACCAGCAAGCCGCCGGGGACAATCGAGTGGGAATAATTTTTGCCCATCCGAGAGTATCCGAAACTACGCCAGAATACGACGTAACCACCTGAAAAACAAAAATATTCCAGCCAAGACCTATCAAGATCTATCGGT
>JBGSNX010000027.1:0-3961 GCA_041739465.1 Salaquimonas sp. | reverse complement strand
GCAAGCAAAACCGTGCAGGGTCCGCCTGCCATCATGGCGGGCGAAATGCCGGGTTGGCGGTTCAGCTTCGGGCGTGCGGAATTGTTCCGGCCCTGAAGCTCCAGAACCCCGCGTGAATTGGGAACCAGGAAAATCCATGCCTTGAATGTGGCATGGCGGGAAGTGTCTTGCGCCGGGAGGGGCCGGAAATCCGGGCCGCTGGGACGGGGCGGGCTGCTCACGCGGCAGCGGACACTGTGCCTTTCATATCGTTGGCAGTTGTCGGCAAGTCAAGCTGCTATTTGTTGCAGCGCAAAAATAAATGCATTTGATGGCAGGTTTGGCGGCAATGATTAATGCCGGTCGTTAAAATTTTAACCTTTGCCGGAGACAATGCCAACGTTCCGTTTTGTTTTGCTTCTGGAGCGTTTGATGACCCTTGTCGCCTTTGCCCGGCTGGTCCGTCCTGTTGCCGTTTTGCTGCTCGCCGCCAATGTGCTGGCGGGTTGCGCGATTCTTTCCGGCGGGCAGGAAAGGCGGCACGCGGTCAGCATCACCTGGAACGACACGCGCTGGTGCGTGCCTTGGAGCCTCAAGCGGGTTCTGCGCCGGGTTTCGCAAACCTATGGGCCGGTAATCGTCTATTCGACTCACCGCTGGGTCGGCGAAAACAGGCGCAAGGGCGGCAAGCCGAAATCCTACCATCTGCGTTGCCGGGCGGTTGATTTTGCAGTTCCCGGCCATCGCGGCAGCCTTATCGAGTATCTCAAGGCGCAGCGCGAAGTCGGCGGCTACAGCCGCTATCCGCAGGGCTTTTACCACATCGACAACGGACCGCGGCGGACCTGGTAGGGTTCAAACGCCCATGAAACCGATGACCGCGCCCATGGCGAGCGCGACCAGCACCCAATGGCCGCCATCGATCAGGGTAAGGTCCCAACCGAACCGGCCATAGCGGTGGTTTACCGACATGGTAGTGATCATGAAGCCGGCCCAGACAAATGCGCCGGAGATGATTCCATTGCGCAAGGTGACCTGACCATCACCGAGATGGCCGATCAGGCCGGCGAGAATGTAGGCCATGACCAATTCGGCAATGATAGTCGAGACAATCAAATAAGGCGTCATAGTAAAGGGCGGCTGCAGTTTGGCGGCCCTGATCCATTGCTTGCTCAAAACGGCATACCAGACGCCGCCGAGCACAAAAGCCACTACTGCAGCGATCAGAACCGCCAGATAATTGATACCGCCGAATACCATATGCGCCTCCCCTTGAAACCTGCCGGATGCTAGCGCATCACCTGCCGAACCGCCATACGGTGGTCTTCTTCACTTCGCTGTCTTCCAGATCGCGGTTGACGGCCACTTGATAGGTGGCGAGCTCGGTGAGCCGTTCGCGCGGCAAATAGGCCCGTCCCGGATCGCCGACAATCACTTCGCAGCCGCGCGCCAATGCCGCGTCAAACCAGCCCACGATCGTTTCCACCATGTCGCGCGAATAAAAGACATCGCCTGCTAGAATGGTCTGCCAATCGCCGATGACGCCAGTGCCTGCAATGTCGCGGCCGTCAAACCCGATCTTGACCTCATTGGCTTGCGCATTGAGGAAAACCGCAGTTTCACACCATGGGTCGATGTCGTTGGCAGTCACGCTTGCCGCCCCGGCCTTGGCAGCGGCTATGGCGACCAGACCCGAGCCGGTTGCAAGGTCCAGCACCCGCCGACCGCGGACGACCTGCGGATTGTCGAGGATCCAGCGTGCCAAGCCCTGACCGCCAGCCCAGGCGAATGCCCAAAATGGCGGCGGCAAGCCGCTCTCTTCCAGCTCTTCCTCCGTCTTCAGCCACAGGGCGTGGGCCTCACCAGCCAGATGGAGCCTGATTTCAGGCACATGTGGGGGCGCAAGCAGACTGGTGTTGTCGAGAATGAATTGCGGTGAGCGAAGAGCGTTGCTCACGATGGCTTCAAGGTATCAGGATTCAGCCCACCCATGCGGCAGACTTCGATCCATTCTTCGCGGGTCACCGGTTGGACCGAAAGACGCATTGAGGTCACCAGCGCCATTTTTGCCAGGGCGGGATTGGCCTTGATTTCCACGAGCGACACCGGGCGCGGCACGGGCGCCAAGGCGCGGATGTCGACGCATTCCCAGCGCTCGTCTTCGGTGGTGGTGTCGCGGTGGGCAAGGGCACAGACTTCAACGATCCCGACAATGTTGAGGCCCTCGTTGGAATGGTAGAAAAAGCCCCGGTCGCCTAGGGCCATGGCGCGCATGTTGTTGCGTGCCAGATAGTTGCGAACGCCATCCCATTGTTGGCCAGATTTGCCGGCAGCCATCTGCTGCTCAAACGACCATTTGAAAGGTTCGGACTTGAACAGCCAGAATTGCATCAATTGTCCCCTTCATTTTCGGATTTGAGCGGTCGCTCCATCAGTTGGGCAACCACGTCACCGGCCTTCAGGCGACCGGCTACAATATCGGTCACCGCATCAATCACTGGCACGTCGACATCGTTCTCCTGCGCCAGACGGGCAGCTATTTCGGCGGTAAGCGCGCCTTCTGCAAGGGGCGTACTTTCGCCAATTTTCCCCTTGGCCAGCATCATGCCATGGCTGAAATTGCGCGATTGCGGTCCCGAACAAGTGAGCACCAGATCACCAAGACCCGAGAGACCGTTTATCGTTCCCCGCTTTGCGCCAAGCGCTGTTGAGAGGCGGGTCAATTCGGCAAATGCGCGTGCAAAGAGTGCAGCCTCCGCACTCGAGCCAAGGCCAAGTCCTCGCACAACGCCGACTGCAATTGCCATGACGTTTTTCAACGCGCCACCCAGTTCGACCCCGATCAGGTCGTCATTGGCGTAGCCGCGAAACGCTGGGGAGGACAGGCTGGCGGCAAGCCGCTTTGCTTCGGCCATGGAGCTGGCGGCAATTGTCACGGCAGTCGGCAGGCCGCGTGCGACATCGCTTGCAAAGCTTGGGCCGGACAAGGCGGCAACCGGGCAACCGGGCATGGCATCGCCTGCGGTTTCGGTCGGCAACAGGCCGGTTTCGCGGTCTATGCCCTTGGCGCAGCACACAATCATGGTTTGCGGGCGGATGATCTCGGACAAGGCCTCGCAGAAATCTGTCATTTCCTGCGCCGGGATGGCGAGCAGCAGTGTCGACGCGCCTTCCAGGGCCTCGAAAATGTCGTTGGTGGCCCTGATGCCTTCGTCGAGTTTGATGCCGGGGAGATAGCGCGGATTTTCACGGGACGCATTGATCGCTTCGGCAGTCGCCTGATCGCGCATCCATATCGACGTCAGGTTGCCTGCGCGCAAGGCAACCAGCGCCAGCGCAGTGCCCCAGGCGCCGCCACCCAGCACTGCAATCTTGCGCGGTTTGCTCATGCCTTGGCGCCCCTTCTGCCAGCACCAATGACGGCTTGAGCGTCGGCATCCAGCGGCCAGCGTGGCCGGGCCTGAAAGTCCAGGCTGCTGGTTTCGCCTTGTTCAAAACGCTCAAGGCCGGCAAAGGCAATCATTGCGGCATTGTCGCCGCAAAGTTCCAGCGGCGGGGCAATGAACTGCCATCCGCGTGTCTTGCAGATGTCGGTGAGACCGTCCCTGATAGCGGTGTTTGCGGCAACACCGCCGGCTGCAACGAAAATGCGTTGGCTGGCGGGCACCTCGTTTTGTTCAAACAGGGCCATGCACCGGGCCGCCCGGTCACCGACACTGGCCGTGACCGTGGCCTGAAATGCTGCGCAAATATCTGCAATTGCAGTTTCATCGAGTGGCTGGTTTCGTGCTGCTTCCAGCCGGACGGCTGTCTTGAGCCCAGAGAATGAAAAATTGAGGGTTTGCTGGCCACGCAAGGGCAAAGGCAGCGAGAACCTTGCGGGATTGCCCGACCTTGCGGCTTTCTCGACTGCCGGGCCGCCGGGAAAGCCAAGGCTGAGCAATTTGGCGGTCTTGTCGAAAGCTTCGCCCAGCGCATCGTC
>JBGSNX010000008.1:0-134853 GCA_041739465.1 Salaquimonas sp. | reverse complement strand
GTGCAGCTTTTCCCGGAAGGTCCGGATGGGCCGGTGGCGCATGCCAGTTTCGTGGAGGGCGCGGCGGCAGACCCGCTGTTTCGCCATGCAGCGGCGCGGCGCTCCTGCAAGGAGCCTTTCGAGGCGCGTGCAGTTCCGGCAAATATGGTGTCGGAACTTTCGGCATACGCAATGATTGTCGATGCAGCCCAACCCGTATCGGAGTTGAAGAAGCTGACCTGGGACGCATGGATGACCGAATATGAGACCACGCGCACCTTTAAGGAGAGCGTCGATCTCATGCGGTTTGGCAAGGCCGAAATCGAAGCCAATCCGGACGGCATTGATCTTGGCGGCACGTTTCTTGAATCACTGATGCTTGTTGGCCAGCTCAACCGCGACCTGCAGATGGACCCGCAAAGCTTTGCTTCCCAGGAAGGCGTGCGGATATACAAGGAAATGCTGGAGGCAACGCCGGCCTATGCGTTTCTGACCTCGCAAACCAACACGCAAGCCGACTGGATCGAGGCGGGTCGCCGCTGGCTGCGCCTCAACCTTGCGACCACCCGCATGGGGCTTGCGCTGCATCCGGTCAGCCAGGCATTGCAGGAATTTGCCGAAATGGCCCCGCACCATGCAAAGGCACACGAATTGCTGGCAAAACCGGGTCAGACTGTTCAGATGCTGGGGCGTCTGGGGTATGGTCCAGCAACGCCGCACACTCCGCGCTGGCGGCTTGAAACCAGGCTAATCAATGGACCGACCAGCTGACGAACCCTTCTTTGCCTTTTTCAACGAGATCGGCATCATTGCGCAATTGTCCCGTGCCATGTTTGAGGCACGCTTGCCCGACGGGGTGAGCGTGCCGCATTTTTCGGTGCTCAACCATCTGGTGCGCGTGAATGACGGTCGAACGCCGCTTGAACTGGCGCGGGCATTTCAGGTTCCCAAGGCATCGATGACCAACACGCTTGGCGGGCTGCAAGCCCGCGGCTTCGTCGAGATGCGGGCAAATGAAAAGGACGGAAGGTCAAAACAGGTCTGGTTGACTCAAAAGGGCAAGGAATTTCGCGAGCAGTCGATAGCAATGCTGCGCGAAAGCACGAAGCCCATGCAAGACCGGATACCAATTGCCGAAATCCGTGAACTGCTGCCAAAACTGGCCCAGGTACGCATGGTTCTGGACCAGATGCGCGACGGGTAGAGACGGTGAAACTAGCAGGCGGTTGGGCGTCAGTTGTGGACTGCTTCACTGCAGATCCGATCCCCACCCAGTCAATCTCTCTCCCAAGAAAACCGGTCAATCCAAAGCATTCTAGGCCGCTACCTTGGCCTTCTTCTGGCTCATCCAGACCCCGGCGATGACGAGGACCAGTGCCATGGCATGGTGGATGCCGAAGGATTCGCCAAGCATCAACACTGCAAGACCGGCGGCAAAAATCGGCACCAGATTGATGAAAACACCGCCGCGGTTCGAACCTATGGCTTCTAGCCCGCGCACCCAGAAAATTTGCGAAATGATCGCCGGGAAAATTGCCGTGTAGGCGATCACCGCCCAGCCTTGCGCATCGGGGATGATGAAGCCTGGTTGTTGCATTTCCCAGAATGTGAAGGGAAGCGAGGTAAGGAAGGCCAGAAAGGCTGGCACCAAGATGAATGACAGCCAGTGCATGGGCGGCCTTTTGACCAGCGCCACCGAGTAGATGCCGTAGGCGGCAACCGCGATGATCATGTACAGATCGCCGATGTTGATCTGAGTTCGGGCGATGTTCATGAGATCGCCATTGGTGGCTGTCAGTGCGACGCCCATGAGGGTCAGCACAAAGCCAATTACCTGCAGCAGTGTGGCGCGGATCTTGAAGACCAGAAAATTGAGCCCGAATACGAACAACGGCATCGAGGCCTGCAGAATGCCGGCATTGATGGCGGTGGTGTGGTTGAGCGCAAGGTACAACAAATTGTTGAAGAGCATGAAACCGATGGCGCCGCAAAACAGCAGGAACGGCAGGTTGGAAACAATTGCCTTCCAGTCGCGGCGAAGTGTCGGCAGGGAAAAAGGCAGCAACACCAGCACCGCGATCAGCCAGCGCAGCGTCGTCACCGTGAACGGGGATACGTGGCCGACGGCAAGTTTTCCGGCAATGGCATTTCCGGCCCACAAGAGCGCGGTGATCGTCAAGATAAGATATGGCCGGGAAAACAGCGCATTCATCAAATTCATTTGCAATATTCCATCGTGCCTGATCGGCAACACGGCTGTGCATGCTGTATCGGGTCGCTTGATGTTTGGCGGCTTTTGCGACTAATAACAACCGCCCTTGCGGGCAAACGGGGCAATGCGCCGGGCATGGTCTGCCTGCGCGGTGACAATCCAGGGAAAATGCATGGCCAATGTCGTGGTGATCGGCTCCCAATGGGGTGACGAAGGCAAGGGCAAGATCGTTGACTGGCTTTCGGAGCGCGCAGATATCGTTGTGCGTTTTCAGGGCGGGCACAATGCCGGCCATACGCTGGTCATTGACGGCGTTTCCTACAAATTGTCCTTGCTGCCTTCAGGCGTTGTTCGCCCCGGCAAGCTTGCGGTAATCGGCAATGGCGTTGTTGTTGATCCTCACGCGCTGATCGCGGAACTTGAAAAGTTGGGCGCACAAGGCATTTCGGTGACCCCGCAAAACCTGCGCATTGCCGAAAATGCCACGCTCATCCTTTCGCTGCACCGCGAACTCGATGCCATTCGCGAGGATGCCGCTTCCAATTCCGGAACAAAAATCGGGACAACCAGGCGCGGCATCGGCCCTGCCTATGAAGACAAGGTAGGCCGCCGTGCCATTCGCATGCTCGACCTTGCCAATCTCGACACGCTGCCGGGCAAGGTCGACCGGGTATTGACCCACCACAATGCCTTGCGCCGGGGCCTTGGCCACAGCGAAGTCAGCCATGCGGCAATCCTTTCGGAACTGACGCAGATCGCAGACCGGATGATTCCGTTCATCGAGCCGGTCTGGAAGCTGCTGGACGAGCGCAAGAGGGCAGGGGCGCGCATCCTGTTCGAAGGGGCGCAAGGCACACTCCTCGACATCGACCATGGCACCTATCCGTTCGTGACATCGTCAAACACGGTTTCCGGCCAAGCGGCAGCTGGTTCGGGCATGGGTCCGGGCTCGGTTGGCTATGTGCTGGGGATTACCAAGGCCTACACCACCAGGGTCGGGGAAGGGCCGTTTCCAACCGAACAACAGAACGAAGTCGGCGAGTTTTTGGGTACGCGCGGCCATGAATTTGGCACCGTGACGGGGCGCAAGCGCCGCTGCGGCTGGTTTGATGCAGTGCTTGTGCGCCAGGCGGTGGCGCTCAACGGAATTACCGGCATCGCGCTCACCAAATTGGATGTGCTGGATGGCCTTGATGAAATCCGCATCTGCACAGGTTACCGGCTTGATGGTGAGGAAATAGACTATATGCCTGCAAGCCAGGGGCGGCAGGCGCGGCTTGAGCCCATCTACACATCAGTCGAAGGCTGGAAAGACTCGACCGTAGGCGCGCGCTCATGGGCGCAACTTCCTGCGCAAGCCATCAAATATGTGCGGCTGATCGAGGAATTGATCGGTGCGCCGGTGGCCTTGCTTTCGACAAGTCCTGAGCGTGAAGATACAATCCTTGTTCAAGATCCCTTTGCAGACTGACTGGGGCTTGTGACTTTAGGGCATGTGCCATAGAGATTTTTGCCAACAGCCCGCCGCATTCGAGGGGTTTCTCACGGCGTGCAAAAAGAATTGCAAGTGCAAGAGAAATGCGGATGGTTGAGTGAATGGCTGATTATTATTCGATTCTGAAGAAAACGGTTTCAGGATTGCCTGCCAACACGGCTGAAAACCGCAAGCTGGTGTTTGGAAAGGCGCGCAGTGCTATTGACCGGCAATTGCGGGCAATCAATCCGCCGCCGTCCGAAGAGGCGATCTCGCGCCAGATGTCGGCGCTTGAAGCTGCCATCGAAAAGATAGAGGCGGAAAGCCTTTCCGCTTCCCCGGCCCCAAGTCCGGTTCCGCCGCAAAAACCTTTTCTGGCAACGCCACCAACGGTTGCGCCGGTAACTGCGCGCCCGGCTTTGCAGCCTCAGGCGGCTCAGCGTCCAGCTTCGCCATTTCCGACTTCACCGGGCCCACGCCCGACAGCGCCATCAACGCCGCCTTTGCCTGGTTCGCAGCCGCTGGCCGGGTCGCGCACCGCGCCCGTTGCTCCGGTTCGCCCTGCCTCCCCAGCCTATGATACCTCGCTTGATGCGTTCCAGGATGTCGACCGGCCCGTGCGCGTTCGTGCAGCGCCCAATGCGGGTATGCGCAACGGGCAGGAGCCGGCTCGCCGCACATCCGGCTCGTTGACTGCAATTGTCGTTGGTGTGGTCATACTGGGACTGTTGGCAGGCGGTGGCTACGCCCTGTGGCGCAACAAGGATCCATTGCTGGCGGCCCTCGGCATGGGAGCGAGCCCCCAAGAAACAACTGAAGCTGCCAGCGACCCTGCTGCTGTACCCGCGCAAGATGCGGCGAAGGAGGAGACACGGCTGGGCGGAGATGGCACGGTGCCAGCGCCAGTGCCAGAAGGCACCGATGGCGAAGAAGTTGGCACGCCACCGCCAGCCACCGAAGCGCAGCCCGATGCAGTGCCTGAGACTCCGGCGCAGCCTGCTGAAACTGCAGCCAACGAGCCGCAGGTAAATGCGGTCGATGAAACCCCGCAGTCTCCGGCAGTTGCAGAGACACAGCCCGCCCAACCGGCAGCGGAAGCCCCGGCGGCGCAAACCGGAATCGCGCAAAAGGCCTATCTGTATGAAGAAGGCGCGTCTGGCGCCGGAGCCACCCGCGATGAGGCAGCGGTTGTATGGTCGCTGGAAGAGATGTCTCCATCGGAAGGTTTGCCAGCCGAGCCGGTGATCAAGGGTCGGCTTGATGTTCCGGGGCGTGGTCTGGTGATGGACATCACGATAAAGCGAAATGTGGACCAGGCACTTCCGGCCAGCCACATTATCGAGCTGCTGTTCGAGGCGCCGGCCGATTTTTCTGGTGGCAGCATCGACAACGTCGCCCGTTTTGTCATGAAATCGAACGAGCAGGCGCGTGGGGAAGGGCTGGTTGCAGTCCCTGCGAAAATCGACACCGGCTTTTTCCTGATTGCGCTCAACAATCTGGAACAAGCGCTTGGCACCAACAAACGCCTGCTGGTGGAATCTGGCTGGATCGACATTCCGCTCGGCTACACCACGGGACGAAGGGCTCTGGTCACGCTTGAAAAAGGTGCCATCGGCGACAAGGTTTTCCGCGATGCCTTCGCAGATTGGGAAAAACGATAAGCGGCAACTGCTTGGCAGCATTCATATCTGGGTACATGCCTTGGAACGATAACCAATACTCTCGCATCGGCAGTCAACGCGATGTATGAGAAACAAGTGTTCATTTCAGGTGTCCCATGCTCCGTTTCATTGCCGCGCTGTTCTTTCTTCTTTCATTGTCGTTTCAGTCCGTCGCACAGAATGTGCCTGCAGATGGCAGCGAACCGGCTGCGTCCGCTGAAATAAAGCTGCCCGATCCGCTGACGCCCGATGGCGTCCGCGATCTGGTGAGTTCCATCAGCGATGCCGATGCGCGCAAGCTGCTTGTGGAAGTGCTGGACAAGCTGGCAGTGAAGGCACCTGCAAGCATCGAAGAAGCCTCGCAGACCGGTTTTATGGCGGCGGTCCGCGAGAGTGCATCCGGTGTGCTAACCTCGGTCAGGGACACTTTTTTGCGCGCGCCGCGGGTAATACCGGGCATCGTGACAGCATATGAAAATTTTGTTTCGACCCATGGCTGGCCGCTGATCGCAAGGACCTTTGGCATCATGGCCATCGCGCTCGTCGTCAGCTTGGCTGCCGGGATGGCCTTCAACCGTTTTGCGGGAAACTGGCGTGGGTTGGTGCGCAACATGGGCATGCCCGATTCGTTGCTCGAACTCGCCAAAATCCTGGTCGGCAGGGTGCTGGTTGATCTGGGTGACCTGATCATTCTGCTGATCGTGCTGCAACTCATCGTTGGCCAGTTCGTGGCACCTGAAATGCGCGAATTTGCCCGCATCTTCATGATCAGTCTGGTGGTCCTGCCAAAGGTGACGGCAGAACTGACCGGCGTCCTTCTTGCTCCCAGAAATCCGGAATGGCGGCTGCTCAATGTCGATGACCGAACCGCAAGTGGATTGTGGTTTCATCAAATTGCCATTGTAGCCTTCATGGGGCTTGGGGCATTTCTGGTTGAATTTCAGGTGTCAAATGGTGTGCCGCTGGGTGAGACCCGGCTGGGTGCCTGGACAACGCTGATCATTTTCCTCTGGATCGGCGCCATCGTCTGGCGGTATCGCGACGGCGTTTCCCGGATGATGGCGGGGTGGGAAACCGAGACAACGCCTTTCGAGCAATTTGTCGCCAAGTGGTTTCCGGTTTCAATGCTGGTTCTGCTCGCGGTGATGTGGTTGCTTGTTGAGTACCTTGCCTCGATCGAGCGCTTCGATCTGCTGGTTGGCGGTCGGCATTACCTGACGATCGTGTTGTTTGCGCTCACTCCGGCGCTGGATACGGCGATCCGGGCGATCGTGCGACAGTTGGCACCGCACCTCCACGGCGAGGGCGAAATTGCCGAGCAGGCCCTCAAAGCCAGCAACCGTTCATATCTGCGGATCGGGCGCACACTGGTGTTCGGCTTTGCGTTGCTGATGACGGCACGCATCTGGGACATCAGCTTTACCAACATCGCCGCAGCCGGCGTTGGTGCGCAATTTGCCGGCCATCTGGTGCAGGCTTTGGCCATTGCTGCGGCAGGCTACCTGATCTGGGAATTCACGATGTCGTGGATCAACCGGCAATTGTCGAAAGAGGTTGCGCCGGCAGCTGTGCATTCAGATGACATGGGCGAGGGTGAGGGTGCTGCTGCCGGTTCACGCCTGGCGACTGTACTGCCACTGCTGCGGCTGTTGCTGCAAGCAACAATTGTCATCATGACGCTGTTGCTGGCGCTCGGCCAGATCGGCATCGACATCACCCCGCTACTGGCTGGCGCTGGCATTCTGGGCCTTGCCATCGGCTTTGGCGCACAAACGCTGGTCAAGGACATTGTGTCCGGCCTGTTCTTCCTGATCGATGATGCGTTCAGGGTCGGCGAGTACATTGTGGTTGGTAGTACGGAAGGAACGGTCGAGAAGATCTCGGTGCGTTCGCTGCAATTGCGGCACGCTTCTGGACTGGTCCACACCTTGCCTTATGGCGAGATTGCGCAGGTCACCAATGCTTCGCGCGACTGGGTGATCGTCAAAATGAAGTTCACGGTCCCGTTCAACACGGACATGAAAAAGGTCAAGAAAATCTTCAAGACCATCGGCGCCGACATTCTCAACGAGCCGTATGCCGCCGATATCCTTCAGACGTTCAAGCTGCAAGGCGTGGGCGACGTCAACGACGTCGGCATCGTCATCCGTGGCAAGTTTACCGCCAAACCTGGCCGGCAGTGGATGGTTCGCAAGGACATTTATGCCCGCATCCAGCGCATGTTTGACGAAAACGCCATCGAGTTCGCCCGGCGCGAGGTGAGGGTGAACATTTCCGGGCCGGGTGCAGCAACGCTTGATGAGGAAGGCAAACGGCAGATTGCCGCCGCTGCTGTGGACATTGTTGCAGCCGAGGCAGCCGCCAAACCGGCGTGAAACCAAACTCAGTCCGGGTAGCGCCGGGCCATTTCAGATATGGTCTTGATGAAGATTTCCCTCAGAACGTCAATGTCCACTGACGCGAGGCTCTTTACATAGAGGCATGACTTGCCGACGCGATGGCGACCCAGCCGCGGCAGTTCTTCAGCTAGGCCGTCAAACCCTGGTATGATGTAAATCGAAAACTCTTTGTTTCGCGGCGAAAAACCTAGGCGAAACATTTCCCCTGCATGACCGCTGTCATAGCGGTAGGAATACCGCCCGAAACCGACCAGGTCTTTTCCCCACATCAAGGGCTTTTCGCCGCTGACCTGCGCCATGATTTCCGCAAGCATTTGCGCTTCCTGTTGCCGTTGCGGGTCCGCAATGGCAGCGATGAAATCCGCCACAGGGATTGGCGTTGCGACAGTCTTGTTCGCTGCCATTCGCGTTTTCCCGCTTGGCGTCAGTTCATGTGTTCGATGGCGCGAACCTTGCCCTGCTCACGGGCGGCAGATTTCACCGCTTTTTGCACTTTCTCAAAAGCACGAACCTCGATCTGGCGCACCCGCTCACGCGAAATGCCGAATTCCTGGCTGAGGTCTTCCAGTGTCACCGGCTCTTCTTCAAGACGGCGCGCCAGAAATACCCGCTTTTCGCGGTCGTTGAGTTGTGCAAGCGCATCCTTGAGCATTTCCCGGCGCGATTCCAGTTCGTCCTGGCGAACCATCACCTGCTCGGCATTGTCGCTTTCGTCGACAAGCCAGTCCTGCCATTCCCCGCTTTCGCCTTCGCCAGCCTTGATCGGCGCATTGAGCGAGGCATCGCCGGAAAGGCGCTGGTTCATCGACACCACTTCGGCTTCGCTGACACCAAGCTGGGTGGCAATCTGCTTGACCTGATCGGGTCGCAAATCGCCTTCGTTGATTGCCTGAATGCGGCTCTTTGCCTTTCGCAGGTTGAAGAACAACCGTTTCTGGTTGGCAGTGGTGCCCATTTTGACAAGGCTCCACGAGCGCAGGACGTATTCCTGAATGGCCGCCTTGATCCACCACATTGCATAGGTCGCAAGCCGGAAGCCTTTGTCCGGCTCGAACTTCTTCACAGCCTGCATCAGGCCCACATTGCCTTCGGAAATCACTTCGCTGATCGGCAGGCCATAGCCGCGATATCCCATTGCGATTTTTGCAACGAGCCGCAAATGGCTGGTGACGAGCTTGTGCGCCGCGCCGGTGTCGGCGTGCTCATTGTAGCGCTTGGCCAGCATGTATTCTTCATCTGGTTCCAGCATCGGAAATTTGCGGATCTCTTCAAGGTATCTTGAAAGTCCGTTTTCGCCTGCAGCAATGCTTGGCAGGTTCTGGGCCATTGCGCACCCTCCACTTCGCGGTTTGCAACCCCCATCATGGCAGGTCGCAGCGCCGGCGCGCATTGCGCCGCCGGTCATTCGCCGCCATGATATAGGCATTCAAATGGCGATTGCATGAAAAATGCGTAATGAAAGAATACCCGGACTTAACGGGATTTTTCAAATGCAGCCAGAAGTGCGGAAAAATCATCCGGCACCGGTGCCGAGAAATGCATTTCCTCTCCACTGACGGGATGGGCAAAACCCAGTTCAGCGGCGTGCAATGCCTGCCGCTGGAAGGATTTGACGGCTGATTTTGCCGGTTCGGCCAGCGTGTTGGCCTTTGTGGCAAAGTGCATGCCGTATTCGCGGTCTCCAATCAGCGGATGGCCAATGTGCGCCATGTGGACCCTGATCTGGTGGGTGCGTCCGGTTTCCAGACGGCATTCCACCAGGCTGGCATTGGTTCGCCCGTCGCCAAGCCCGTCAAGATGGCGCAGCACCGTGTAGTGGGTAATGGCCTCGCGGGCGTCATGGCTGTCTTCGCGCACTACGGCGCGTTTCAGGCGGTTCGTGCCCGAACGGCCCAGCGCTGCCTCGATGGTGCCTTTCATGCGCTCCGGCGCGCCCCAGACAAACGCCAAATAGGCTCGTTCCAGAGGGCCGGAGCGGCCATGGTCGGCAAATTGCGCAGAAAGGCCGGCATGGGCCTCCTGGGTCTTGGCAACAACCATGATGCCCGATGTATCCTTGTCGAGCCGGTGCACGATGCCCGGCCTTCGAACGCCGCCAATTCCCTTCAGGCTGTCGCCGCAATGGTGGATGAGCGCGTTGACCAGCGTTCCTGTCCAGTTGCCGGGTGCAGGGTGCACCACCATTCCTGCAGGCTTGTTGATGACGATCAGGTGGTCGTCCTCAAACAGTATGTCGAGGGCAATGTCTTCCCCAATGGGTTCGGCGTCTTCTGGCGGGGGAATGGTGATTTCAACACTGTCGCCTTCGCGCAGCCGTTTGTTTGGCGCATCGCAAGGCTGGCCGTTGATGGTGACTTGCCGGTCAAGAATCAACTGTTTGACGCGCGAGCGCGACACATGCGGCGGCATCAGGGCTGCGAGCCAGGCATCAAAGCGAAGACCGGCGCATGCCGCATCCACGACAAAGCTTTCGGCCTGCTCTTCCCCTTCAACGTCAACCGGGTTAGGTAGCCCGCTCAAAACATGCCTTTCCGCCCGAAAAGAGCCGCAAAATGAGTACAAACCACGAAGCCGAAGAGGACAAGCCGCTCGATCCAGCCACAGAGAAAGTGCGTCGGAAAATGGTGCGGTTGCTCGTGATCTCGATTGGGGTCATGATGATTGGCCTTATGGCCGTGCTTGGGGCCATTGTCTACAAGATCGGTAGCAAGCCGGACGCAACAAATGTTGCCAATCAGGGCTATGCCATTCCCGGAGAGCCCGGATTTGAAGGCCGGATCGATTTGCCACAAGGTGCCCGAATTGTTTCTACATCGCTGGATGGTGACAGGGTATTGCTGCAATTGCAGCTGGAAAGCGGCGCTGTCCAATTGCTGGTGCACAGCCTTTCGCAGAACCGCACAATTGCAAATATCTCGATTGACTAGCGCTCGTCTCGCAATTCTCGTTTTGGCCGGTATCGTGCTTGGACCTCTGCAGGCCAGCGCGCAGGTGGACCAGGGCAAGGCACTTGCTGCCATTGAAGCAGCGCGTGACTTGCTTGCTGAAGTCGAGGCTGCACAAACCCTGGACAAGGTGCCGAGGCTTTCCGACCCGCGCCTGAGTGAAACCTTTGCAGCCGCCTTGAACGATGATGTGGCGGATGGTGGAGCAGAAGTTGCTGCCGGTCTTTCCTTGCTCTTTGACATGCAACGCGGCGCAGGTGCGCTTATCCGGGCCTATCTGCTCAACGGCATCAAGGCGCGATCGCTTTCGTCTGATTTGAGCGGCGAGCAAGCAGCCCACAATTTCGTGGCGTTTCAGCCGGAACTTGCAAAACTGTTCGATTTTCGCGTGGAACTGGGGGCAACAATCGCTGTCTCTGCGGTGGCCATGGAAGAAACCTCCCCTGACAGCCCGGTGGTCAGCTCAGCATTGGCGGCCATTGCCGAAGAACAGGAAAAGGTGCTGCGCTCCGTGCTTGCCGCTGCTTCCGATCCCCAACTTGATCCGCAGTGGCGCGGTGAGCGGGTGTTGGTGCTCAAGCAGTCCCAGTCCAGTTTCACAAAGTTGCTGGGCAAGAAAAAATCACAAGAGCTTGCAGACCGGGCTTTGGCAGCCGCGATAGCAGAACGCGACGACGCGGTTGCAGCCTTGATGAAGGATTTTGCAATCGGCCTGTTGCGCTGACCGGGATCAGTTACCCTCGCCGACCATTTTCAGGAAAGGGTCGGAAAAGCGCGGATCGGTGTTTAGTGCATCATCGGTCAGCGTGTTCAGGAATGCGATCAAGGCCGCGCGGTCTTCGGCTGGAAGGTGAAGCCTTGCCGGAGCGCCGCTGGCATCGCGCAGCTTTCCAGACAGGTTGGGGTGCGCATTGATGCCTTGCGCATAGTGCCCGATGACGTCTTCAAGCCTGGCAAAGCGACCATCGTGCATGTAGGGGCTGGTTACCGCGATGTTTCGAAGCGAAGCAGCGCGAAATTTCCCGAAGTCGGATTCTTTGCGGGTGATTTCACCCACGCCTAGGTCGCGTAACTTGTGAGGCACGTCCAGGCCGTTGTTTTCAGGCTCGAGCATAACGAAAGCCTCGCCCTGATGGCATTGGGCGCACCCCGCACCCCCTGCTTCACGCGAAAGCAAGAACAGCGATTTTCCGCGATTTTCCATGTCAGTAAACAGCGCGAAGGGTTCTTGCGCAGAATCTGCGCCGGCCCGTGCCAGATCATAGCGCGAGCGGTAGCTGACAATGGAGCGAACATATTGCGCCAATGCCGACGCAACGCGTTGCGGGTTTACACCATCATCGCCAAAGGCTGCGCTGAACAACGCACCGTAGTACGTCTTTTGAGACAGCTTCTTGACCAGTTCACCCTGTTTGAGGCCCATTTCCACCGGGTCGGTGAAAGGGTCGAGCACCTGTTCTTCCAGGCTCGCTGCCCGTTCGTCCCGGAAATAGCGCCCGCGCGGATTGAACCTTGCATTGACGAGCGTCATGGCGCTGCGCCTTGTTACTTTGCCTTCAAAGCCGATGGAAAGCCGGGTTGGATCATCAAAGCCCAGCGCCTGCGTGTGGCAGGACGCGCAAGCCACCAGCCCGTTTGCTGATAGCTGCCGATCGTGGAATATCACCCGGCCAAGGGTTGCCCCGGCATCGGTGATGCGACCGTCATCGGGGGCTGTTTCCAGCTCCTGCAGATGACGCAGGTGGCTGGGCAGGTCAGCGGCGTAGCGATAGGAAGGTATTGGCAGGAAGGGTTCATCCAGCAAAATGCCGTGGGCATCCTGCGCTCGCGCGGCAAGGCAAGCCGTCAGCATCAAACAAAGCATCAAGAGCAACCGGGTCATGTTGCCAAAGATAGGGCATTTGACCCGGCACGGCAAAGCGCTTGCCAGTTATTAGCGGGCCTTGCCTTGGCGGGCGGAATCCTGCAGCGCACGAATGCGCTCGGCCAGTGTAACCGGCTGTGCATTATCGTCTTTATTGCCGCCTTTGGCACCAGCCTTGGTGCTGATACTGGTGATCGGCATCCGGTCGATGCGCGACGATTTGGCAAGGATCGTGTTGATCGGCGAACCTTCGCCTTCAAGCGCCGCCGTCATTGCGGTCACCTGAGCTGCCATGTCGTTGATGCGCTCACGCAGAATGGCGTTCTCGCGGCGTTCCACTTCCCAGTCGCGGCTCTTTTCGCGGGCGTGCCCCCCGACATTTTCCCGCAACTGGTCGCGTTCGGCAGTTACGGCGGCAAGGTCGCGCTCAAGCCTTGCGCGGTCGTCGTTCATCGAGGCCATGGCCTTTTCGACATTGTCATTGGATGCGTCGCTGAGAAGCGCTTCCATCTGGAGCGTCGTCTTGGCAAGTTTCGCCGCAAGTTCCACGTTCCGGGCTTTTTCCTGCACCAGTTCGTGGGCAATTTCAGCGCTGGCAGCTTCGTCTGATCCAGCGGTGTCGCGGGCGCGGGCAAGGTCGCGCTCGCGCTTGCTGAGTTTCTCGTCACGCTCGCCAACCTGACCATCAAGCCGTGCGATGCGTGTTGCCATGTTTTCGTTGCGGGCGCGCTCGCGCTCCAGATCTGCCATGGCCCTGTTGTGCTGTTCTTTCAGGGCTGCAAATTCCATGCGTATCGCCCGCTCACGCTGTTCTGAATCTCCAACCTTGTCGGCAAGCGAATCCACAACAGTCTGCTTGGCAACCATCTCGATGCGGCGGCTGTCAGCATCTGTTTCGGCTTCCGAAACCCGCATGCGCAGGTTTTCCAGTTCCAGGGCGCGTTCTTCAAGCTTTGTGCGTGTTTCCTCAAGGCGCTGGGTGGTGACGGAAAGCCGCTCTTCGCGCTCGCGCAATTGCGAACGCAGATCAGAAGCCCTTGCTTCCAGCTCGCCAATGGTCTGGATGCGCTCGCGGCTCTCTTCTGCAAGCTTTGCCAATTCATCGCGTTTGCGGTTGACTTCGATCACCTGCCGCGAGGCCTTTTCGCGCAGCTCATCGACACTCATTTCAAGGCGGCGTGTCGACATTGCAAATTCGGCGCGCAACTGGTCCTTGTCCGCCTGGATCTCGTTGAGGGTGAGCGGCACCGAAGCCTCGATCCGCTTGCGCGTCAGCACCACGGCGCGGTTCCAGATTGCTGGCGAAACCATCAAAGCGATGAGCGCTGCCGCTAGGAAACCGAGGATGAAATAGAGGACAGCTTCAAGCACCGGTGCGCTCCGAAATGCGTTACCTTGGGGAATTGGCCGAATATCGCATGATTGGCACGCGAGCGCCATGCATTCAACTTGTTAACCTTAAAGCGGCAATGGCGCGTTGCCGCGCCATTTAAACCTCGTCGATGTTCCCGGTCGATCAGAATGGGTTGATTTTGGGCAGTCTGCTCATCTTGAGGTATCCGACATTGACACCAAGCCGCGCGCCGATCCCGGTGCGGATCGGGATGACGTTCACCCCTTGCCGGGTCAGGGCGGTGACGCCAACGCCGCCAATGGCATAGGCCGAGCCCGATACGCCAAAGAAGCGGTTGTAGACAAAGTCCACGTCCGGCAAATTGTAGACCAGCATCATGGTGCGATTGCCATCGAGACCGTAATCCCAGCCGACCGAAGGGCCTTGCCAGTAAATCTTGTGATCGCCGGCATTCTTGGTCGAAAGCGTTCCCTCGCCATAGCGTAAGCCGCCGATGAATGCGCCGCCTGCCTCTTCGCCGAGGATGTAGCCGTTTGGCATGCCGTTCTTGGCAAAAACATTTTCAATGGCTGTGGCGATCACGCCGGATGTTTCGCCGAAAAATCCGTGGCCTGCGTCGATCACTTCCTGAATTGTGTAGAATTCGGTGGCTTGCGCTCGCGCCGTTTCCGGCTTGAGCATGATGGCGAGGAACATCGCCATTACTGCTGCTGCAAAGGCTGGCAGCCGAATTGCGTTCAATATTGCGTTCTTGGCGATGTGCATGGTTCGCGATCCTCCGAAAGGAACTTGGCGCGCAAGCGACAGCCGCACGCATGATTGCGATAATGCGATGAAATCCATTTACAGAAGGTTTACCAAAAGAGGCAAAACCATGTTGGTGGCGTTGTTGCCGCCAAGTGATTCGCTTGCTCAGGCATCCGATCCGTTATGGTTGTGAAGCTGCCGTCAAACAAATGTCGCGCCCGTACCGGGCCAAAGGAGAGCAGACATGCAAAAACTGCCTGAAACCAGCGCCCTCGATCTGGCAGCGCTGCTGTGCAGCCGGGTCTGCCACGATATCATCTCGCCAGTCGGCGCCATCGCCAACGGGCTGGAACTGATGGAAGAAGGCGCGGACGCGGAGACCCGCGAAATGGCTTTTGCGCTCATTCGCACATCATCGGCCAATGCCTCGGCCAAATTGATGTTTGCTCGCATCGCCTTTGGTGCAGCAGGGTCGGCTGGTGCTGACATCGACACGGGCGATGCTGAAAGCGTTGCGCGCGGCTATTTTGCCAATGAAAAGAAGACCAGTCTCGAATGGCACGGGCAGCGGGCTTTGATGCCCAAAAACCAGGTTAAACTGTTGTTGAACCTCATTCTGGTTGCCATGGGCGCAGTGCCACGCGGCGGCGTTGTAAAAGTGGAAATCACCGATCCCAACGGCAATGCAAAACTTGCGGTGACCGCCACCGGGCCAACCGCCCGGGTTCCCCCAACCTTCCTGGCCCTGCTCAATGGCCAGTTTACCGACCCGCTGGACGCACACGCGGTTCAGCCGCTGTATGCGCTGAAACTTGCGGAAGCGGCTGGCTTCGAAGTGGGCGCAACCCTTATCGGGGAAAGCGTGATCTTCTCAGCCGCAAAGGCTTAGCGCTCACCCCGCCTTGGCATAGGCTTCCATTGGCGGGCAGGCGCAAACAAGATTGCGGTCGCCATGGACATTGTCAACGCGGCCAACCGGTGGCCAGTATTTGGAGGCAAAACCATGGCCTGCCGGGTCTGCCGCCTGCTGGCGTGACCATGCATGCGGCCAAGCCTCTGCCAGCACCGCATCGGCGGTATGGGGAGCCATGGAGAGCGGGTTGGCGCCCTTTGGCCACTCGCTGCTCTCCACCTTTGCAATCTCACCACGGATGGCCACCATTGCTGCGATGAAGCGGTCGAGTTCAGCCTTAGGCTCCGATTCGGTTGGCTCGATCATCAAAGTCCCGGCAACCGGCCAGCTCATGGTTGGCGCGTGGAACCCGTAATCGATCAGCCGTTTTGCAATATCTTCAACGCCGATGCCGGTGCTGTCCTTGAAATGGCGGGTGTCGAGAATGCATTCATGCGCCACAAATCCGTTGCGGCCATGGTAGAGCACCGGGAAATGCGGCTCGAGCTTGCGGGCGATATAGTTGGCGTTGAGTATTGCCATGCGGGTCGCTTGCGTCAGGCCCTTGCCGCCCATCATCCGGATGTACATCCAGACGATTGGCAGGATGGAAGAAGAGCCCTGCGGCGCGGCGGAGACCGCATAGCTGGTTCCCTCGCTGACATGGCCGGGGAGGAACGGCACCAGATGGGCCGCAACGCCAATGGGGCCAACGCCGGGGCCGCCGCCGCCATGCGGAATGCAGAAGGTCTTGTGAAGGTTCATGTGGCAAACGTCGGCGCCAAAATCTCCTGGCCGCGCGAGGCCGACCAGCGCGTTGAGGTTTGCGCCGTCGAGATAGACCTGTCCACCATGCTCGTGAACGACACGGCAAATGTCGACGATGTCCTCTTCGAACACCCCATGGGTGGAGGGGTAGGTGATCATCAATGCAGCGAGCCTTTGCGCATGTTCCGCCGCCTTGGCCTTGAGGTCGGCAAGATCGACATTGCCATTGGCATCGCAGCCGACCACGACGACATCCATTCCGGCCATGTGCGCGGACGCAGGGTTCGTGCCATGGGCCGAAGAGGGAATGAGGCAGACATCGCGTTGTTTGTCGCCACGGCTGTCATGGTAGCGGCGGATTGCAAGCAGGCCGGCAAATTCGCCCTGGCTGCCGGCGTTTGGCTGGAAGGAGACTTTGGCAAAACCGGTGATTTCGCTCAGCCACAAATCAAGATCAGCAATCATTGAATCATACCCCTCGCGCCAGTGCGATGAAGCGAACGGGTGGACATCGGCGATCTGCGGCCAGCTTACCGGCATCATTTCTGCAGCAGCGTTGAGTTTCATGGTGCAGGAGCCAAGCGGGATCATCGCCCGGTCGAGTGCCAGATCCATGTCCATCAGTTTGCGCAAATAGCGCGTCATCGCCGTTTCGCTGCGGTGTTGGTGGAATGCTTCCTGTGTCAGGAAGTTTCCGTCTCGCGCGCCAGCTGCCAACGGCGATTTTGCTTCGGCCAGCATCGGAACGCCGAACGCAGTACACAGGGCCGCAAGTTCTGCCTCGCTACTGGTTTCGTCAAAAGCCACTGACAGATGGTTGTCCCTTGCCTCGCGGATCGCGATTCCAGCTTCACGGCAAGCAGCGGCAATGCCCCCGGCCTTTTCTCCGGCATCGACCGTAACCGTGTCGAACCATATATTATTAGTCGGCTTTATACCTGACTTTGCCAGCGAACGATGGAAGCGCGATGCGAGTGCGTGCACCTTTGTTGCGATAGCGACCAGGCCTTGAGGGCCATGCCAGACGGCGTAGGCCGCGGCCATGTTTGCCAACAGGGCTTGGGCGGTGCAGATATTGGAAGTCGCTTTTTCGCGGCGAATGTGCTGTTCACGTGTCTGCAAAGCCAAACGGTAAGCCGGCTTTCCAGACACATCAACCGACTGTCCTACCAATCGCCCCGGTATGAGGCGGGTCAGTTCGGCGCTGACCGCCATGTATGCGGCATGCGGGCCGCCATTGCCCATCGGAACACCATAGCGCTGCATCGAACCAACGCATATGTCCGCGCCTTGCGAGGCCGGCGGCGGCATGAGCAGCAGCGCCAGCGGATCAGCTGACACGATGAGCAGCGCGCCGGCCGCTTTCGCCGCCTTTGACAGGCTTGCAAGGTCCGGAATCTCTCCCAACGTGTCGGGAGATTGCACGATCACCGCTGCGGTACTGGTATCGATACCCTCGCAATCAATGGTGATGCCGATGAGTTCGCAGCGCGTCTTCAAAACGTCGATGCTTTGCGGGTGCAAGGTGTTGGCAACGACCACGCGGCTTCGTTTTTCACGGTGGTGGCGAAAGGCGATGGCGGCAGCTTCCGCAATTGCAGTGGCCTCATCCAGCAACGAGGCGTTTGACACCGGAAGGCCGGTCAGCTCGCAAACCAGTGTCTGGAAATTGAACAGCATTTCCAGCCTGCCCTGGCTGATTTCCGGCTGGTAGGGTGTGTAGGAAGTGTACCAACCGGGATTTTCAAACAGGTTTCGCTGGATCACAGGCGGAACGAGAGTGCCATGATAACCTTGGCCGATCATGGCTTTCACCTTCGGCCATCCGGAGAATTTTTCCGCAAGTTCGGCCAGTGCCGCATGCTCGCTGATGCCTTCGGGAATTTCCAGATCCCGGCCAAGGCGAATGGTTGCCGGAACGGTTCGGGAGATCAGGGTTTCCAGCGACGGCAGGCCAATGCTTGCCAGCATTTCGCGGGTGTCGTTGAGGTTTGGCCCGATGTGGCGATCAGTGAAGCTGTTTGGCATCTTCAGTATCCTTTTCAGGCAATCATTGCTTGGTAGGCGGCGGCATCCATCAATCCTTCAAGTTCGCCTTTGTCTGCGATCTTCAGCTTAAATAGCCACCCGCCCGATTCCGCTTCGCGGTTGACCAATGCCGGATCGCCACCAAGGTCGGGATTTACCGCGATGACCTCACCGGAAACCGGTGAATAGACATCGGACGCAGCCTTGACTGATTCAACGACGACGGTTTCCTCGCCCTTGGCCAGCTTGCGGCCGGTTGCTGGCAGTTCAACGAAAACGAGATCGCCGAGCTGTTCCTGTGCATGGTTGGTGATGCCGACTGTGGCTGTGTCACCGTCAACGCTTATCCATTCATGGTCCTTGGTGAAAAGGGTTTGTGCCATGGTATTCTCCTTTGAAATCAATTGTTTGCTGTCTTGTAACGGTGCGAAACGAATGGCAGTTTCGCTTCGTCGAGCAAAACCAGCCTGCCGCGCAAATCGGCGTGTAACGGCATCTGCGCGTCAATGTCGATCAATCCAAGCGCCACTGGCCTGTCAATGGTCGGCCCGAAACCGCCCGAGGTGATCTCGCCGACTTTTCGGCCATTTGCATCCAGGATCGTGGCATGGGCCCGAACGGGGGCGGCGCCTTGCGGTCGCAAGCCAATCCGCTTGCGCTTTCGCCCCTGCGCAAATTCCCGGGCGAGGGCATCTGCCCCCACAAAGGTGCCTCCACTGCGATGCGATTTTGGAATGGCCCAGGCGATGCCCGCTTCCAGAGGCGTGATTTCTTCGCCAAGGTCTTGCCCATAGAGCGGCAGCCCTGCCTCCAGCCGCAGACTGTCCCGCGCGCCAAGGCCGATCATTTCAACATCGGGATTTTCGAGCAGCGCTGAGGCAAATTCTGTTGCTCCGCCAGATGGCAGCGCAATTTCAAATCCGTCTTCCCCGGTGTAGCCGGAGCGCGACACGAATATGTCACCGGGCAGTTCGGCAACGTCCAGAAAATTCATTGCACGAAAATCATGCCCTGCGCTCTGGAGAACAGCTTCGGCTTTCGGCCCCTGGATTGCAAGGAAGGCGCGGTCGCGCTTTTCAAGTTCGACGGCAAAACCTGCAATATGCGCTTGCATGTGCGCCCAGTCCTTGTCGGCGCATCCGGCATTGCAAACGATCATAAACCGGTCGTCGGCCAACCTTGAAACGATAAGATCATCGATGATGCCGGCTGCGTCATTGAGGAAATAACTGTAGCGGGCGCGTTTTTCAGGCTGTGATTGCGCATCATAGGGACACAGTCGCGAAACAAAGGCTGCGGCATCCTTCCCCGAGACTTCGACCTGAACCATATGGCTGATGTCAAACACCCCACATGCCGCGCGGGTGTGACGGTGCTCTGCCAGAATACCCAGCGGATAGAAAAGCGGCATCTGGTAGCCGGCAAAAGGGCCAAATTTGGCACCTCGCGCGGTGTGCAGATCGTGCAGGGGAGTTGTTTTCAAAGGCCTATTCCAACTTGCAAGGGTTGCGGCACGCGCATGCAGACACACCGCGGGAGCGCCCGCGTCTTATGCCTGCCCCTCTGTTGGAAGCCTGAGAGACTCGCTGCCACCATCTCCATTCATGGCGTCAACTTACACCTTCGGCGCGAATGACCGCCGGGGCCATTCGACTTTCCAGAGTGTCGTTTCGGATCACGGTCCTTTTGCCTGAGAGATTATGGGCGTTTTCACCTTCGGCGACGGCTTGGCGACTTGCCTTGCCATCCTCTCCCGCGATCCGTTCCGGTTTCCGGGCTGACGCGCAATAGTATTGCGGCCAGGATGATTCGTAAAGCGACGAGTGTGTGGACTGAAATGAATCCGGTCCCGCAAGCCTTGGTCATCAGGGGCGTTGACTGACCAAGGCTGCGGGACCGGGAAATTGCCGCCTGCACCAAAGGGGCGTTTTCAGTGCGGGGGCAATGGGAAATGGTGAATGGCAGTTCCGGATTTAACCCCCTCCCCAGGGGGAGAGGGAAAAGCCTCAGGCCTCAGCCTTAGCCGCAGACCTGCACCTTCTGGAACACCTTGTTGCCGTAATAGTCGTAGCCGACAAACTGCTTCTGCCACCAGCACTTCTGGTAGGACGGCTGGTAAACAACGCCGTAGCCATTGTTGTAGGCGTGGCTGTTGGTGGCATGCGAAATGATGGCTCCGGCGACGAAGCCGCCAAGGAGGGCTGCGCCGAGCTGCTTGCCACCGGCATTGGCTGGCGTGGCGGAAACGGAAGCTGCAAGGGCAAGCGATGCAGTTGCAAGGGCGATGGTGCGAATGCGGGTCATGGCGGTAGTCCTTTGGGTTAGCCGGTCCTCCCGGCTGGTTTGTCGCAAGAGCATTTTTGCCCTTGCCGATGATCAACAGATAGCCCACCCGATCTGCGCTGGATGTGCATTCGCACACAGGGCGATGCACATTTCACTGGCGAGGCTGATGCGCCAGACCGCGACCGTTAACCCGGCATTAACGCTCTTTGCATTGTTGCCGCTCCAGAGGCCCCGTGAATAAGGAAATATTCGAGAAACCACCTTACGCTGCTGGAAGAAGCGGAAACCCGGCGCGAAAGACCGGGTCGCAGGAGACGAAGTCATGAAGATCATTCTGGTTGCCGATGATTCGCCGGTTATCCGCAAGGTGGCCCGCCGCCTGCTGGAAGACATGGGATTTGTCGTGGTTGAGGCCGAAACCGGCGATGAAGTGCTGGCGACATGCCGCGCCAACATGCCCGATGCTGTTCTGCTCGATTGGGACATGCCGGGCGTGAAAAGCATTGACGTCATTCAGGACGTGGTTCGCATGCCCGGCGCAGAAAATTGCAAGATTCTCTATTGCACCAGCGAGATGCTGGTGCCCGAGATGACCCGTGCAAAGCGCTCTGGCGCCAACGGTTTCCTGATGAAGCCGTTCAACCGAAAGACACTTACGTTCAAGCTGAACGAAGCTGGAATTTTCGCAACCGACCGGGCTGCGTAGAAACATTCGTCAAACAAACAAAAAACCCCGCCGGATTGGCGGGGTTTTTGTTGTGCGATGCCCGTAAAGTTCAGGCGATTTCGCGGATGTCGTTCATGTCCGGCTCGCGCAGCACGTAGCCGCGGCCCCAGACTGTTTCGATGAAATTTAGGCCGCCAGCAGCCGAAGCAAGTTTCTTGCGCAGCTTGCAGATGAAAACGTCGATGAGTATCAGTTCCCGCTCGTCCATGCCGCCCTAAAGGTGGTTGAGGAACATTTCCTTGGTGAGCGTGGTGCCCTTGCGCAGCGAAAGCAGCTCGAGCATCTGGTATTCCTTGCCTGTCAGGTGGACCCGCGTGCCGGCAACTTCAACGGTCTTTGCGTCGAGATTGATGACGAGGTCACCGGTGGTGATGACCGATTGGGCATGGCCCTTGGAGCGGCGGACAATGGCGTGGATGCGTGCAACCAGCTCGTCCTTGTGGAAAGGCTTGGTCATGTAGTCGTCTGCGCCAAAACCGAGGCCGCGGACCTTGTCTTCAATGCCGGCAAGGCCGGAAAGGATGAGGATCGGCGTCTTTACCTTTGAAAGGCGAAGGGTGCGGAGCACTTCATATCCCGACATATCGGGCAGATTGAGGTCCAAGAGGATGATGTCATAATCATACAGCTTGCCAAGATCGACGCCTTCCTCCCCCAAATCGGTGGTGTAGACGTTGAAGCTTTCCGACTTGAGCATCAATTCGATGCTCTGTGCGGTTGCGCTATCGTCCTCAATCAGCAGAACACGCATGCCTTATCCCCTTCTTTCGCCGCATCTGCGGGCGCCTGAGCCTTCGCCATTGCTTCGCTGGCTCTGTGTGCCGCGTGCATCTGAACGCCGATTCAGATGCTGACGCATAATGGTTAACAAACAGTAATTCCTTTGCGCAAGCCCGAATGCATAATTTTAGAAAAAACATCTATCCAATTGAGAAAATTGTATTTTTCGATTGGAATGCATTTCAGGCTTTACATTAAGAAACCGGCATATCCACTCGATCTGACTCGCGCCACCCAACTGCGCATTGATGCAGCAGGTTTTGTGCAAATCAGGTTGGTGCGGTTTACCGACCCTTAAGGCATGTGCCCTATGATTAAGAAGAGTTCTAAACGAAAGGTTACCAAACCGCCTTTTGTTAATGATTTAGGCAAACACGTGCTCAAAAGTCCCGCTTCAAAAAGCCAAGGACTGCGGGTGCGGCGTTTCAGGCGGGCAGGGAGTTTTCCTGCCGGTCACGGTCCCGAGGGGGGCAAGAGTGGGCGCGTTCAAGGAGTATCGAGTATGAAACCGCGTGACAGCATGCTTCGCCTGAAGCATTTCCAGGTCGAGGACAAGACGCGTCAGCTGACGCAGATCGATCTGATGATCAATGAGTTTACCCGCATGGCGGATGAGCTTGAAAACCAGATCCGGATCGAAGAACAGAAATCCGGCATTTCCGATCCTTCGCACTTTGCCTATCCGACATTTGCCAAGGCTGCACGCCAGCGTCGTGACAATCTGGCTGGATCCATTCGTGATCTGAAGGAAAAGCGCGGTGCAGCCGTCGATGCCTTGGCAGAAGCGGAAGAGCTTCTGAAAAAGGCACAATTGCTGGAAAGCCGCGACGCTACAGGCGCTGCCGATGTGTCGGTCGACCGCCAGGTCGAACGACGCGCCATGATTGGCTGAAATCGGGCCACCCTGGAAACACTGGCGGGGAAGGCATTCCTTCCCCGGCCGCTTTCATTTCGGTCAATGGTCAGAAAGCACAACCAGGCTTGACCCCGATTGCCTTGAAAACCGATGCCGCCGGGCAGAACCCGGTAAATGCCGACTGCACCATGTTGGCACCGGCAAAAACGGTCAGCCACATGAACAATGGCGATACCCAAACGGTCAAGGCAACTGAAATCAAAACCACAGCGCCAGCGAAGGCGAGCACGGAACGGTCGAGAGTCATTGCATTCTCCTATATTAGATTATTCTAATGTAGGTAGTCATTGCCGCCGTATCCGGCAACATGCTTCGATGTCGCAGGTGCAAGGCTTTCGCCAGGGATCCGATGACCTCCAAGCGCCCAGTTGCTTCAGGCCCGGGCGCGAATTTCCATCACGAGGCGGGAAACGTCGCTGGCCTTCAGGCCAATATCGGCAAGATCGGATGATGTCATTGCGCGTAGCGCTGCAATCTTGGCTTCGGCAGCCTTGTTGCGTTGCATGGGAAACAGGGGCATTGGGATACTCCTTCTGCTATCCTCCCTGTGACCAACATAGTTAGTGATTCGTGTTTTGTGCAGTGCAATATCCGCATGGCAGGGATGCATCGTCGAGGTCAAACCATCATCCCTGCAGCTTTTCAGGCTCGCGAAAAGCTCCATGGCAGAAGCCGGAAACCAGAAGTTCGATCTGTTCCCATGTTGCGGCCCGGCTCGATTCATTAGCCTGGCCGACATAATTCATCGTCACAATGCCGTGGACCGAAGACCACAACATCCGGGCTGCCGCAAACCTCGTCTTGAATTCCTTGCCAAACCTGGTTGAAACGAGCGTGTCGGCAATCCAGCCAAACAACGTCTCTTCCAATTCGCTGTAGCCTGACGACACGATCTCCACCGTGCGGTTCCTGTTGTATGCAAGCATTGCTCCCCACCGGCTCTCGTTTTTCTCGACGAACCCCACATAGGCTTCTGCCAGCAAAAGCAGTTGGACTTCAACTTTGCGTGGACCGCTTGCCGGGGCAGTGGAACTGGGTTGCGGTTTTTGCGCGGCTGCTGCCGCGATTGCTGCAAGAGCGTGCTCTCTGAGGCCGTCAAGGATACGGGCGTTCGCTTCCTGAATCAGCCCGTCGATCGAACCGAACAGATTGTAGATGGTGCCGATTGATACACCTACCTGCGCTGCAATCGAGCGTGCCTTTGCTGCCGGCAGGCCGCCATCATCCATCAGTTTCAATGTGGTCTGTACCAGTTTCTGGCGAATTTCGTCATGGGGCAGTGTCATGTGGCCATTCTCGTTCATTGATCAGCGAGTTCATTATAGAGCAGAAATTTTTTTTGAACACCGTTCATTTTATTCTTGAACATCGTTCAAATCTGTGCGATACGGGTTGTGCAAATGCAGCACCAACAACGGAGCCGAGCATGTTTGGAATGTTGAAGGACCTGATCAAGATTGCGGATTTCCGCGCCGGACAGAAAGTCGAATCCGCATTCAGCGTCGAATTGATCGACCTGAAAATTCGCGAAAGCAGCGAAAACCTCAATCATGCAAAGCGTACGCTGGCAGCACTCGTTATGAGGTTGCGCGCTGAAGAGAAGTCCGGAAAACAGATTGCCGGCCAGATTGCCGATCTGGAGAACCGCACATCGCAGGCAATGACAGGCGGCAATCAAACGCTTGCCTTGGAAGGCGCGGAAGCGATTGCAGAACTCGAAAACGAGCTGGTGACCCGGAACAACACCATAGGGGCGCTCAAGGAACGCGTTGCGCGCATCCAGTTCTCGATCGAAAAAGCCCACCGCAGGCTGGTCAGCCTCCAGCAAGGTGCGATAGCGGCTAAAGCGGCTGTCGCAGAACGCAAGGCCCAGCTTCGGGTCGATCGTTCGCTCTTGGGCGCAAGCAGCTTCAACGAAGCCGAGGCCCTCATCGAGAAAGTAACCGGCCAGTCCGATCCGTTTGAAGAGGCCGGCATCCTTGATGAAATCGACGACAAACTGACCCGGAAATCCGTTCGCGACAGGTTGGCGGATGCAGGGTTCGGTGCGCCGGCCAAATCCAAGGCCGAAGAAGTCCTGGCCCGTCTTGCAGCGAAAGCTGCGGAAAAACCAGCAGCATAAGCATCCATCACAATCTCGACTGAAACCAAACTCACCACTCAAATGGAGGATTACATGCGCGATATCACCAGCAACAACATCTACATCTTGTGCAATGGCGTCGGGGTGGCAACCGCCTACTTCATGCTCGGACTTTCGGTATACTTTGCACCCGTCGACCTTTCGACAAAGGGCTATTGGGGCATGGGCGTGTTCCTGCTGACGCTCTCGCTTGTCAATTTCGTCAAATACCGCATGGACGAGCGGCTGCAGGCAAACCGGCTGGCGCAGCTTGAGAATGCAAAGAACGAGAAGATCATCGAGGATTTCGTTCGCGAGAAATAACATTGCCGAACAAGGAGCCGGGGCGGTGGTCAGGAAACTGGCTGCCGCCCTGTCATTTTCGGCTGCAAGTCTACCCCCTTGCGCGGGCGGGGCACATGGCGGTTATATCAATGGCCGGCGGGGACCGGCGCGGAGCAAAAATTGCTGCAAGCCTTCACCGCCATCCTGATATGCCAACTTGCCGGCGAGCTGCTAGTTGCTGCGCTCGGCGTTCCAGTGCCGGGGCCGGTCATCGGGATGGGCCTGTTGTTTGCTTTCCTTGCTTTCAAAGGCTCTGTTCCGGACGACATGGCAGCGACAGCCGACAGTCTGCTTTCGCATCTTTCGCTTTTGTTCGTTCCAGCGGGCGTTGGCATCATGGCGCATTTTGATTTGCTCCGGGACGAATGGCTGGCGCTGTCGACGGCGCTGGTGCTCTCGACCCTTGCGACAATTGCCGTGACCGCCAGCCTGATGGCGGCCCTTGCCCGAAAAGATGAGGGGGAAGGCGGCGATGAATGATGTCCGCCAATTGTGGGTGTACCTTGCAGCGTCGCCGCTGTTGCATCTCACTGCAACCCTGATTGCTTATCAAATCGGCCTTGCCTTGCACCGGCGTACCGGCGGAAATCCGTTGTCAAATCCGGTGCTGATTGCGGTGGTGCTGCTGATCGTTCTGCTTGGCAGCACCGGCACAGACTACGGGACCTATTTTCAAGGCGCGCAGTTTGTGCATTTCCTGTTGGGTCCGGCGACAGTTGCGCTGGCAATTCCGCTTTACCGTCAATTTGCTGCAGTCAAACGTTCCGCGCTGGCCATTGCCGTTTCGTTGTTGGCAGGTTCTGCAACGGCTGCTGCTTCTGCAGTGGCAATTGCCTGGTCGATGGGCGCAAGCCGGGATGCGATGGTGGCGCTTGCGCCAAAATCGGCCACTGCACCGGTGGCGATGGCAATCACCCGTGAACTGGGCGGCCTGCCTTCGTTGACGGCGGCGCTGGTCATCCTGACCGGCATCACCGGCGCGGTGTTGGGTCCTATGCTGCTTAACGCAGTGCGCATCAAGGACTGGCGGGCGCGTGGTCTTGCCATGGGGGCGGCCAGCCATGGCATCGGCACGGCTCGGGCAATGCAGGTCAACAAGACCGCTGGCGCGTTTTCAGGCCTTGCCATGGGGCTCAATGCAGTGGCAACTGCCATCTTGTTGCCAATTGTCTGGAAGGCGCTTTCCTGATGCACTTTCTGTTGCCGCTGCTTTTGATGGTCAGTGCAGTTACCTTCGGCCTTGGAATCACGTTGCCGCTGATCCGGTTCGAGAAACTGTATTTCTTTGCCGAAACACCCTCGTTGCTTGGCGTCGTTTCCGGTCTTTGGGAAAAGGGCGACATCGGGCTTGCGGCGCTGGTAGCAGTGTTTTCGCTGCTGTTCCCGCTGGTCAAGCTGTTCACGGTGTTCGAGGCCGCCTTTGGCACGGGCCGGTTCCCGGCCTGGGCGGGTACCTTGTCCAAATGGTCGATGATGGACGTTTTGTTGGTGGCAATTCTTGTCTTTGCGGCCAAGACTTCCGGGCTTGCAACCGCTGTTTCGCAGCCGGGCATCTGGTTTTTCGCGCTTTCCACGGTGACTGCTGCCATTGCCGCCGGCATGGTCAAGCGCGGCCATCACGACTGAAATCCAGGCACACTGCGACAATTGACAGAAATGCGATACAAGCGCAGATTGTGATCGGGGCGCTCTGCTTGTCAATTCGGTGCGTGGGAAATGGCAAAGCAATTGATTGTTGTGGTGCACGGGGTAGGCGTCAAGGATGCCGGCATCAGCGCCGACCTGCTTGCGACGGCGCTGGACGACACACCGGAGAATGCCGGAACGCTCGGCCGCAGCGCCATGGAAAAGCCGCGGTTGCGACCGCACTCGAGCGATGATTTTCACCAGCGCGAATTCAAGATCTACAGCGAAGGTGGCAAGCGGCAGGTTTTTCCCGCGCGCATCCGCCGCTACCGTCAGTATGATGCTGCCAATGACAAGGCCGTCAACGAACGGGTGATCGCCGATTTTTACTGGGGCGACATCGGAGCAATCGGCGGAAGTTCCTTCGATCTGGTGCGTGGTTTCCTGACCACGGTGCTGGGTCTGAGCCACATCGTTCGCGAAAGCGCGCGGGAAGTGTTTCGAGGCAACGACTTCTGGAACCGGACCATGAGGTGGCTGGCCAATGTGGCGGTGCTGACCATCCACGGACCGATCGCGGCGATCAATATTGTGCTGCTGGCCGCAATAGGCTGCTCCTTTTTGCTCAACCAGGGCTTTTCCGAAAAGAGCATTGCTCACTCGGGTTGGGTTACCGGCCTTCTGCTACTGGGCGCATCTATAGTTTTCGGACGAAGGGCGGTGTCGTATCTCGGCCGTCATCTATGGCTGTGGACCGGCCTGGCTGCGTTGGCCTTTCTGGTGTTTGGGTTGTTGCAGGTCCGAGGCCTCGACGGGGCACTGCTCGGGTTCGACCTTCGGCTCGTGCAGGCGGCATGCCATTGGCCCGGCGCCGACGGCTGGGTGTCGATTGCTTGCGACAGTTCCGTCAATGCACTGCACATTCTCGGCCTACGCTTGCTGCGGCTCATGGACTTGGCGTGGCTGGTGGTGCTTGTGAGCACGCTTGTCATCTTCGCCGGTGAGATTTTCCTGGTAAGGATGTCGGCCCGCGCCCCGACCAGCCTTGTCATGCCGGCGCTGACGTTGATGATCCTGTTGTGGATCCTGCTGACCGGCAGCGCCTGGGCGGTACTCACCAAACTGCTGCAGGCCGGTGAGACCACCGGGCCCTACGGATTGGCCCAGTCTGGCGCGGCCGTCCCGCACAAGTATCTTGTCTATTCAGAACTCGGCATGCTGGTTGTCGTCCTTTTCATGCTGGCAGTCCTTGGGATCATTGCTGTAATTCTGATACGAAACATTGCCAGTTTCATCCAAAACACGACTGATCCGAAGCGCTATCTGGAACATCCGGCAAAATTTGCCAACTCGAACCGGCTTATTGTCGCCCGCGCAGTACTGGCAGCAATGGACGTGTTTTTCATGTTTTTGATTTTGTCTGCAATCCACAGGCTTGCCGGCAACTGGCTGCCAGACTGGATCGAATTGCCTTTTGATTATTTTCAGAATTTCAAGACGACGAACGTCGCCCCGGCCTTGCTGATTGCCAGCGCTATTGTCACTGCTCTTCTCACTTATTTCGGCGCACAGTTCCGCGCCGGCCTTGGCATTGCCACCGACGTCATCACCTATCTCAACAATTACAGCTGGAAGGAGACGGCGCTGGTGCGGGCTGAGGCATCACGCGCCATGCCGATGCGTGAGAAATATGCTGGCTACTGGCCGCGCGAGCGTATCCGGGACCGGTTGAAAGTTCTGGTCGACCAATTGATCGCCGATGAAGATCCGGACGAACTGGCTATTGTCTCGCATAGCCAAGGCACTGTCGTCGCAATGGACGTACTGGATGAGCACGGCCGTGGGTGGCTAAAACGCATGAAGCCGGAAGCGAAAATTGCGCTCGTCACCATGGGATCGCCTTATGCCCATGTGCACAATCATTATTTCCCCACCAGCTTCAACGATCACAAGCAGCGCACAGATCTGCTTTATCTTGCGAAGGGCGGAATCCTGTCGCGGTGGATCAACATATTCCGCATCGATGATTTTGTTGGAACGTATATTGACCCCGACGGGCAATGGCCAAGGGAACATCCGGTCCCGGCCAACGGCCATACCTATTACTGGGTCGACGAGAATGTATTCCCGGTCCTGAAGGAATTTCTCGACTTCCGACATGCGGAGAGCATTGAAGCTGCGCGAAACAAGGTCGCATTGACGCCGATGATCTCGCAGACGGGCAATTTCAAAGCCAAGCCGGCACAAACCAAGCAGTCACCGGACAAGCCGGCTGCCAAAACAAAAACCGCGCCGGTGCGGCGCGGTTCCAAGCCTGGCAAGCGCTGAAAGCTATCAAGCGTGGCTGCGGTAATCCTGGATGCGGGTGGTGCGCAGGCCTGCAAGGCCGTGGGCATCAATCGAGATCTGCCAGGACAGGAATTCTTCAACAGTCAGCGTGTAACGCTCACAGGCTTCTTCAAGGGAAAGAAGTCCGCCGCGTACCGCAGCAACAACTTCCGCCTTTCGGCGGATCACCCAACGATGGGTGCCAGAGGGCGGGAGGTCCGCAATTGTCAGTGGGCTCCCGTCAGGCCCGATGACATACTTTACACGCGGTCTAACCAGATCGGTCATAAACTCTACTCGCTACAAAAAGACCAATTGAAAGCGAAGGTACATCAGCCGCCTTAAAATTCGACTAAGGCCACCGTTACGAAAACGTAACTAAAGTTAAGGGAATACGGCGGGGTTTGGAGACGGCTGAAACAATTGGAAACTTGTTGTTACCTTTGGGAAACAACAAATACACAATGCAGCCGCATTCTGCCTTATAACCACGCCTCCACACCCGGCTTGGACGAATCGCCGGGATCAACACATCAAATGGTTGCCGAATACGCAAAACCGGCGTGGCAGCCACATGCAGTGCAGGGGCGAAATACCATGAAGAATCTTCTTGCCGTCGCGGCTTCCGCGGCGATCGCAATCGTTTTGTGCCAATCACCAGCCGCCGCCCAATGTGGCAAGGCAAGCTGGTATGCACTGAACTCACGCACGGCATCGGGCGAAATGATGAACCCGTCTGCCATGACAGCAGCACACCGTTCCATGCGCTTTGGCTCCAAGGTCCGTGTCGTCAACCAGCGCAATGGCCGCTCGGTTGTGGTGCGCATCAATGACCGCGGGCCATTCATCAAGGGGCGCATCATTGACGTGTCAAAAGCAGCAGCAAAGCAGCTTGGCATGATCGGTTCGGGCCACGCATCCATCTGCATCCATTCGGCAAGCTGAGCACGCAGCGTTTTCATGCTTTGAACAGGCCGGACTTTCACAATCGGGCCTTAGGTACTATATGCAATGGAAAGACGGACTGCGCGGCCTTGAACCGCGCCTGACCAGAGGCATTGCACCATGCTGAATTCGCTCGACCTACCGGGACGTCCGGAAAACACCCGCGTGGTTGTCGCCATGTCGGGTGGCGTTGACTCGTCTGTCGTTGCCGGCATGCTCAAGCGCGAAGGCTATGACGTCGTCGGCATGACCTTGCAGCTGTACGACCACGGTGAAGCGACGCATCGCAAAGGTGCTTGCTGTGCAGGGCAGGACATTCATGATGCGCGCCGGGTCGCTGAAACCCTTGGCATTCCGCATTACGTGCTCGACTATGAATCGCGGTTTCGCGAGGCGGTGATTGATCCGTTTGCCCAGAGCTATCTGGCTGGCGAAACGCCTGTTCCCTGTATTTCCTGCAACCAGACGGTCAAGATTGCCGATCTCCTCGATACGGCCCGTTCGCTTGGCGCGCATGCGCTGGCGACTGGCCATTATGTGCGCTCGCGCGTTGTCGATGCGCAGAGCGGGCGGCGGGCGCTTTACCGGCCTGTCGATGACAGCCGCGACCAGAGCTGGTTCCTGTTTGCCACCACACAGGCGCAGCTCGACTATTTGCGCTTTCCATTGGGCGGTTTGACGAAGAGCGAAACCCGCGAACTGGCGCGTGAATTTGGCCTGATCGTTGCCGAGAAGTCAGACAGCCAGGACATCTGCTTCGTGCCGCAGGGCAAGTACACCGACATCATTGCCAAGCTTCAGCCAAATGCGGCAGAGCCGGGGGACATTGTCCATCTCGATGGTCGTCTGCTTGGCCGCCATGATGGCATCCTGCATTACACAATCGGGCAGCGGCGCGGCATAGGGGTTGCGACCGGCGAGCCGATTTATGTCATTCACCTCGACAGCGCCAACAACCGCGTGATTGTCGGGCCGCGTGAAGCGCTTGGAACGCAGCGCATTCATCTTCGCGATGTCAACTGGCTTGGCGATAGCGCGCTTTCCAGCATTCCCGCCGAAGGGCTTGAAATCCTCGCCAAGGTGCGTTCATCGCGGCCGCCAGCCCAGGCAAGGCTGTTTGTCGACGCTGGTGAAGTGCATGTCGAACTGGTCGATGGCGAAAGCGGCGTGGCTCCCGGCCAAGCTTGCGTGTTCTATTTGCCGGATGGCGACGGGATGCGTGTGCTTGGCGGCGGATTCATTTCCCGCTCGGAACGCAACCGCGAGGCAGAAGCTGCGCTTCAGATGCTGGTATCGATGCCTGCACAGGCACCGGTAGTCAGAGCCTGACTACCGGTGCCAAAACAGCATGAGGGCAAGCTTGACATCAAAGGCGCCCGCTCACTATAAGCGCGGCAATGCCGCAAGGCAGGGCTTTCACGGTCGCAGGCTTTTGCGGACGGAAATCCGGCGGAGTAGCTCAGCTGGCTAGAGCACGGGAATCATAATCCTGGGGTCGGGGGTTCGAGTCCCTCCTCCGCTACCATCCTTCGCCAATTGGCGCGCCTGACGCGAAGTCGCGCATTGCGGTCAGGATGATCGCTACAGAAATTGCCCCCGGATCAGGATGCCCAAGGCTGCGCTCTCCAAGGGATCGCGCCTTGCCGGTCGTAGCAACCATGGATTTAGTGGCTTCGACCCCTACCTCGGCGCCATGCGCGGCGGCAGTCAGGCAAGTGATCAAGCTGGTGGCGTCATCGCAAGCGCGAGCGGCATGGGCCAGCGCGTCCAGCATGGTCTTCTGCCCCTCGGTCACGCCGCCGCGTTTTGCCACGCCGTCCTGCGCGGCCGCCAGAAACTGGCGGATGCCGTTGGCATCCAGGCGGTCAACCCCTGCCAATGCCTTCGCTCCGGAGGTGAACAGCGTGCCGAACACTGCCCCAGCTGCTCCGCCGGTATTGGCCATGATCGCCATGCCAGTCGTCCGAAAGGCAGCGTCGATGCCCGGTGTGCCAGGTTCCAACGCCGTCAGCGCCGCTTCAAACCCCCGGCGCATGCCTATGCCGTGGTCACCATCCCCGATGGCCAGATCAGCGTCGGTCAACACATCGACCCGGTCGATCACCGCCCGTGCCACCGCCTGCAACATTGCCACCGCTTCACCAGACCCAAGGCTTGCCTTGTGCATCACGCCGTCCCCATCCGCGAAAAGCCGACCGACTGGCAGGGCATGTCCAAATACCGCTTCAGTTCGCTATCCAACTTCATCAGCGTCATCGAAAAGCCGGCCATTTCCTGCACGGTCAGCCATGTTCCCACCTCGGTGCGATGAACGGTGATGCCACGATCCTGCAGCACCTGGCGGATGCGGCGGTTGACCACAAGCATCTCCATCATCGTGGTGGCACCAAGATTGTTGAGAACCAGCGCGACCTCATCGCCTGCCGCAAAAGGCAGGTCGGGCAGGATGCGGTCCAGCAGTTGATCCGCAACGACATCGGCGGGGGCTAGTTTCTGCCTTGAGATCCCGGCCTCGCCATGCGCGCCCATGCCGACCTCGATTTCGTCATCAGCCAGTTCAAATGAGGGTTTGCCGGTTTCGGGGATCGAGCCTGACGACACCGCCACCCCCATCGACCGCACATTGGCTACAGCCTTGCGCGCCACGCGTTCCACCTCGTCCAAACTGTCCAGCGTCGCGGCGGCAGCGCCCACGATCTTGATCATCAAGACGTCGCCCGCAATGCCACGCCGGTCATGGGTGCGTTCAGGCGGGGCGGCGGCCACGTCATCGGTAACCCGGACAGTGCGGATATCCATGCCTTCGTCCGCCAGCATCTCTGATGCGATGTCGAAATTCATGTTGTCCCCGGCATAGTTGCCATAGAGGAACAATATGCCTTTGCCACGGTGCACGGCCTTGGCGGTCTCGTAGATGATATGCGGTGCGGGGGCGGCAAAGAACTGGCCGCAAGCTGCGCCATCCGCCAGACCTTCGCCAACAAAGCCGTGGAACAGCGGTTCATGCCCTGACCCTCCACCGATCAGCAGGGCCACTTTGCCGTCGGGAAGATGGCTGCGCACGATGGCGTCAAGGCCCGGCAGGCGGCGGGTCATCCCGTCGCTGGCCAAAACCAGGCCGTCGATCATTTGGGTGACCGCCTGACGCGGGTCGTTCAGGATCTTCTTTGCGGCTTTAGCCACGGCCATCCTCCTTGGGCGTGCGGGTAGCGGGCTTGAAGCCTGTGTGCAAAGACCCGCGCTACCAAATCCTGCGAAATTCTTACGCCTTCTCCAGCGTCTGCTCGATCGCGCCAAAGATCGAGTGATGGCGGCTGTCCATCATCTCGATGCGTACGCTCTCGCCAAATGCCAGCAAGTCTGTTGAAGCCTTGCCATCGGCAAGTGCTTCGGCCGCCCGCGCTTCGGCAATGCAGCTGAAACCAACACCGCCTTGTGCCACCGGCTTGCCGGGTCCGCCGTCCTCGCCGCGATTGGAAACTGTGCCGGAGCCGACAATGGCACCCGCGCCAAGCGGCCGGGACTTGGCAGCATGGGCGATCAACTGGCCAAAGCTGAAGGCCATGTCGATGCCGGCGTTTGCCTTTCCGAATGGCTTGCCATTGCGTGAAACCAGAAGCGGCAGTTTCAGTTTGCCACCATCCCATGCCTCGCCCAATTCATCCAGAGTCACGGCGACGGGGGAAAAGGTTGTCGGGCCTTTTGACTGGCAAAAGCCAAGGCCTTTGGCGAGTTCTGCCGGGGCGAGCCTGCGATATGAAATATCGTTGGCCAGCATCACCAGCCTTATGTGATCCTTTGCAGCCAAAGCGGACACGCCCATCGGCACGTCCGACACGATCACTGCGATTTCGCCCTCCATGTCGGGGCCCCAATCCTCGCTTGAAACCTTGATCGGCTCGCGTGCGCCAAGCATCGCGTCTGCTGCACCCACATACATCAGGGGGTCTGTCTGTAAATTGTCCGGCACAACATCGCCGCGCCCTTTGCGCACGAGTTCGACATGGTTGAGATAGGCAGAGCCGTCCAGCCAAAGATGGGCGCGGGGAAGGGGAGCCATGGCATCGTGCTCATGGAAGCGTTCGGAGGGAACCGAGCCGGATTCAAGGCTCTGTGCCAACACGGAAAGGTGCGGGGAGACGCGATCCCAGTCATCGAGGGCAGCCTGCAGATTTGGTGCCAGGAACGAGGCGTCGGTAAAGCGGGTGAGATCGCGCGATACCAATACGAGTTTGCCGTCGCGGGTTCCGTTTCTGAGTGTTGCGAGTTTCATGACATTCCAATCCATGCGTGCAGTTTTCCGTATCTGGAACCTACTGCACTCGTGGCGCGCCGTCGAATTCCTTTTCGTGATCACACAGAAACTGCCTGCTTGCCATGTCCAGTCTGCCCAGTTACCTGTCTGCCCGTTCAAAGGGCCATAGGGCCCGGTAGAGCGGGGAACATGGCAAGTTCACACACGGCATCAAACGCACTCAGCAAACGCTTTGTCATCATTCCGGTAGAAGTGCAGGTTCGCGAGTTGCCAGGGCGGCTCATGGTCGCTGCTGTTGCGGCCTCGCGTGGCTATGATGTTTTGCTGGGGCATGACCGGGTCATACGACGGCTGGCACCTCACTTGCCCAAAGGTATCCTGTTTGACAAGAGCCTTGGCGCTGCGACAGAGCGCAAGGTCGCTCGCTACCACCGGCTTGGCTACAAGCTGACCTCGGTGGATGAGGAGGCCACCGGCTTTTACTCCAACCCGGAGATGTTCCTGTCGATCCGGCTGGCGGACGAGACGCTGGCAATGGCAGAACGCTGGTTCTGCCTTTCCGAAAAGCTGCGGCAAGAAGTGGTCGGCCTGTATCCCCGGCACGCGGAGAAATTCGTTGTCACCGGCCTGCCGCGCACCGATGTCTGGCGGGCGCAAAACCGCGGCGTGTTCGATCCCGGAGTTGCGGAACTCAAACGCCAGCATGGCGATTTCATCCTGTTTTGTTCGAATTTCGGCCATGTCGTCCACGCCATGCATGATCGTTTCCTGCAAAGGCAGATCAGCCGGGCGGAAACTAGCTACAAGGGCGTCAAGGCCTACCGAAGCGCAATTCGGGAGGAAACCAAGGTCAATCTTGAGGCCTATCTGGAAATGCTGCCAAAGCTTCGCGAGTGGTTTCCGAATCGCAAGCTGATTGTTCGTCCGCATCCAAGTGAAAGCGGCGGGTTTTGGCGCGATGCGCTTTCCGGCAAGCCGGGCATCGAGGTGCATGAGGAAGGCACCGCGACACCGTGGATACTGGCTTCGTCATGCCTGGTTCACCATGGCTGCACCACCGGCATTGAAGCCGAACTGATGGGGCAATCGCATGTGATGTATGCGCCGCATCCCGACCGCCACCACGACACGCCGCTGATGGAGGCCTTCGCTCCAATAGCAAAGGAAGAGGGGCATTTCAGGACCTTGCTCGGCGATGTGCTCGACAAGGGCCTTTCGCTTTCCAAGGATCGCAAGGCGCTGGAAACCTACTACGCCGCGCTGGAAGGCCCGCTGGTGAGCGAGCGGATTGTCGATGAGTTCGACAAGATTGAATGTGCGCCGACGGCAATGACTGCGTATTTCGGCTTGCTCAAATTCCTTCCCAGGCACTTGTTTGCCCAGTATTGGCCGCGTTCGCGCCGGGAAAACGAATACCGTTCAAAAAAATATCCAGGAACCAGCCTTGCTGCCGTTGAAGCCATGCTTGCGAGCTTCTCAGACACTGCCTTGCAAGGCAGCAATTTGACTGCCAGCGAAGTCTTCCCGCAATTGTTCCACATCCGCGCTAGTCGGTGAACCGTACCAATAAAAAACCCGGCGGTTGCCCGCCGGGTTTCCCTTTCCGCTTGGGCGGAAAAGCAGATTACATCTGTGTGTAGGTGTACTTGCCGTCGGCACCCTTGCCCCACTTGTACATGACATAGTCAGGACGGGTGATGTCGCCCTTTGCGTCATAGCCAAGTTCGCCGATTGCGGTTGTCCATGGGCCCGATGCCTTGATGGTTTCTGCAACTTTCATTGCATCATTGCCACCAGACTTCATGGCCGCCTGAACGACAACCTGCAGTGCTGCATAGGAGTACAGCGTGTAGGCTTCAGGTTCGAAGCCAGCTGCGCGGAACCTCTCAACGAGGTCCTTTGCTGCCGGATTGTTGCGTGGATCTGGAGCGAACGTCATCAATGTGCCGTCAACTGCGTCGCCAGCGATCGAGGCGAGTTCGTTCGACACGATGCCGTCGCCAGACATGAACACGGCCTTGAGGCCCTGGTCTGCCATCTGGCGCATGATCAGGCCTGCTTCAGTGTGCAGTCCGCCGAAGTAAACGACGGTCACGCCGGCTTCCTTCATTTTGGCGATGAGGGCTGCGAAGTCCTTGTCACCGGTGTTGACGCCTTCGTAAATGGCTTCCTGCATGCCGGCATCGTTCATTGTCTTCTTGGTGAAGTCGGCAAGGCCCTGACCATACGGGGTCTTGTCATGAATGACTGCAACTTTGCCGTCCTTGAAGTTTGTTGCGATGTAACCGCCGGCTACGAGGCCCTGCTGGTCATCACGACCGCAGGTGCGGAAGGTGTTCCACAGGCCGCGTTCGGTAAGGGTCGGGTTGGTTGCCGACGGGGTAATGACCAAGACACCGTTTTCTGCATAAACGTCAGAAGCTGGAATGGTCACGCCAGAGTTGAAGTGGCCCACGACAAACTTGACGCCGTCAGCGACGAACTTGTTGGCAACCGAAATGCCCTGTTTCGGATCAGAGACGTCGTCGCCGAACACGAGCTTGATCTGCTCGCCGTTCATGCCGCCAGCTGCGTTGATGTCGGCTGCTGCTGCTTCGGCACCTTTCTGGAGCTGTGCGCCAAATGCGGCGTTTGGACCAGTCAACGGACCTGCAACGCCGATCAGGATTTCGGCAGATGCAATGCCGCTCATTGCGACGAGCGCGGTCAGCGCAACGGCCGACATGAGAATTTTCTTCATACGTGTTCTCCCTTGAGGTTCGGGGGCTGCTTTGATCGATCCATCCTCGGCGCCCGCCCCGACCGTGGTGGAATTGCTCTTTCCGCTGGCAAAAGCGGTGATTTTCTCAATTCCGGTTGCGCCAAGTAAGTGGCGTATCTCTTTCGTACAACCAATAGTACTGGTTTACCATCTGGTTGGTTCGCGCAAACTGGAAGCCAATGAAACCGAACACCAGCAACACCAGCGTGTCAACAAAATAGAACTGAAGCGACAGGAACGAAGCTTCAAAAAGTGCGAAATGGATAAAGCGTATGGCTAATCCCAATGCCAGCAGATAGCCGAACAGCACTTGCCGAGACTTCCATGTCTCAGCCATTGCCTTTCCGGCCATCCATGCCGCTCCACCGCCAAGCACAACGGTGATGAAAATGAACTGGAAGACATTGGCCTCTTCGTAGAGAATTCCCTGCATTTGCCTCTACCTCTTCCTTGCTGTCGTCATCAGTGTCTGCCGCCTTCAAGATATGCAGCGCGGACATCTTCGCGGCCTAGCAATTCCTTGCCGGTGCCGGACATCGTGATCTGGCCGTTGACCATGACATAGCCACGATGCGCCAGCTTGAGAGCATGAAACGCGTTTTGCTCCACGAGGAAAACCGTGAGCTTCTCGTTCTTGTTGAGTTCGCGGATGACCTCGAAAATCTGCTTCACGATCAATGGCGCAAGGCCCAGTGAAGGTTCGTCGAGCAACAACAAGCGCGGCCGGCTCATCAATGCGCGGGCGATTGCCAGCATTTGCTGTTCGCCGCCCGAAAGCGTGCCGCCGCGTTGTGCAATGCGTTCCTTGAGCCGTGGAAAAAGGGTGAAAATGCGCTTGAGATCGTCATCAAAATGTTTGTCATCCACCAGTATCGCGCCCATCTGAAGGTTTTCCAGCACGGTCATGCGTGGAAAAATCCGGCGACCTTCCGGTGATTGGGCAATGCCCAGGCGCATGATTTCATGCGTTGGCATGTTGGTGATGTCGTGGCCATCAAAAAGGATGCGGCCGGTGCGCGGTTTGGGATTGCCGCAGATCGTCATCATCAGGGTTGATTTCCCCGCGCCATTGGCACCGATCATGGTGACGATCTCGCCGAAATTCACCTCGAAATCTACGCCGGCAAGCGCACGAATAGAGCCATAGTAAGTCTCGACTTTTTCAACTTTGAGAAAGGGGCCGGTCATTTCTTCGTTCCCTTCCCGGTCGGTTTGGCAGCAGCTTTTGCAGGTGCCTTGGCTGCAGTTTTGACCGCTGTTTTTGCGGGCGCCTTCACAGGTGCTTTTGCTGATGCTTTGGGCGGCTGCTTGGCGGTTGCCGCTGGCGCAGCTTTCGTCGGCGCCTTGGCTGGAGATTTGGACGCCGGTTTTGCTTTTGCCTTTGTCTCAGGCTTCGGGGCAGTGCTGGCAGCCGTTTTTTCCAACTTGGCGACATCCTGCAAAACTGCGGGGACGTCGATTTCATCTTCATCGTCGACGCCAAGGTAAGCTGCGATCACCTTGGGATCGTTGCGGACGTGTTGCGGGGTACCGTCCGAGATTTTAACGCCGTAATCCAGAACGACGATGTGGTCTGAAATTTCCATAACCACGGACATGTCGTGCTCGATCAGAAGAATGGAGATGCCCTCAGCCTTGATGCCGTTGAGGAGAATGTTGAGCGCAGATGATTCACGTGGGTTCAGGCCGGCAGCGGGCTCGTCAAGGCAAAGCAGCTCGGGTTCCGTGCACATGGCTCGGGCGATTTCCAGCCGACGCTGGGCACCATAGGGTAGGTCGCCGGCCGGGTCATCGGCCCGTTCGGTCAGTTCGGCCTTGTCCAACCAATACTTTGCCAGTTCGATGGATTGCCTTGACGCGGCTGCATAGCCGCCCAACCCCAAAAGGCCCAATACCGTGAAGCCTGATGCCTTCATCAGCTTGTTGTGTTGAGCGACAAGCAGATTTTCCAGAACGGTCATCCCGGAGAACAAGCGGATGTTCTGGAAGGTTCTGGCCACCTTTGCTTTGGCGGTGATTGTGAAATCGGCCATCCGCTCCAATTGAAACTGCTGTCCGTTGGAGCGGTGGATCGTGATCATGCCCTGAGTGGGTTTGTAAAAGCCGGTAATGCAATTGAAAACCGTGGTTTTGCCTGCACCATTGGGGCCAATCAGCGCGGTGATTTCCCCGCGCTTTGCGTTGAAGCCAAGATCATTGACTGCCACCAGTCCGCCGAAACGCATCGTCAGATGTTCAACGGACAAAATTGTATTGTCCTGCAATTCCAGGGCCCTTTCCATCAGCCGTGGCCTTCTTTGGTGAAACTGCCCGAAACGCTCTTTTGCTCAAACAGGAATGCGGTGGGTGAACGGCTGCCCACAAAGCCTCTGGGCTTGTAGATCATCACGACAACCATCGCCAATCCGAAGACCAGCATGCGGTAAAGCTCCGGTGTGAAGTCCTGTCCGAACACCATTTTCAAGAACGAAAGTTCGCGCAGGATTTCGGTGCCGCCGATCATGACGGCGGCAGCGATTGCAATGCCGGTCAATGATCCCATGCCGCCCAGAACAACAATCGCCAGGATGACTGCCGATTCAAGGAAGACAAAAGATTCAGGTGAAACGAAGCCTTGGCGCGCCGCGAAGAATGCGCCTGCAAACCCGCCAAACATCGCCCCGATTGAAAATGCGGTCAGCTTTGTATTGGTGGTGTTGATGCCCAGCGAACGACACGCAACTTCATCTTCACGCAGTGCTTCCCAGGCCCTGCCTATCGGCATCTTGCGCAACCGAAGGGTTACAAAAGCCGTCAGCAAAGCCAGCGCAAGGATGAGGTAGTAAAGGAAAATCTTGTAATAGGCGGATGAAGGCGGCAAGCCGAAAATTGCTGCAAAGCCCTGCTGGGAAGCGTTAAATTCGATGCCGAACAAAGTTGCCTTCGGAATGCCGGAAACACCAAAAGTGCCTTTGGTAACCGATGTCCAGTTGATAAGCACAAGCCGGATGATTTCACCAAATGCCAGCGTGACAATGGCTAGGTAATCGCCGCGCAGGCGCAATACCGGGAAGCCAAGGATCACCCCCCAAAGTGCTGCAAAAATGCCGGCCAGCGGCAGAAGCGTCCAGAATGACAGCCCGAAATGAAGCGACAACAATGCGTATGAGTAGGCACCAACCGCGTAAAAGGCCACATAGCCCAGATCGAGCAGGCCGGCGAGACCAACCACGATGTTCAGCCCCCATGCGAGCATCACATAGATCAGGATTTGGATGCCGAAATTGTCGACCCATTTCAGGGATCCGCCGATCGAGAAATTGATCAGGATGGCAACGGGGTAGAGGATCATCGCAGCCAACGCCAACTGGTCCATGCGAACGCTGATCAGGCCCTGACCATCAATTGCCTTGGGTTTTTCCTGCGCGCCGATTCCAGACAATCCGCTCCAGATGATCTTGAAAAACAGGATTGCCAGAATGGAGAGGAACACGAGGCTGCTGATGGTGGTCAATAATTTGGAGAAGCTTGCAACGATATCTGCAAACATGCCGCCGGTGCTGGCGTTGTTTGCCCCAAAAAGGCCGGCATAAGTGAGTGCCTTGTTGAGGAAGAAAATCACGGGATAAAAGATGAGGCCGATCAAGGTCAGAATGCGTGCATTCTCAACGATGAATATTTTCTTTCGGGCAGGTTCCGAAGCTCTTCTCTCGCGCCGTTCGGCCATTCCCGGCCTGATCCAGGCGACGAGCGCGAACCGGCCTGCCGCAGCGATTGCCACGAATACCGCAAGCAGAAACCAGCGCTGGACAAGGATCAGTTCGTTGCGAATGTTCTGGGTGGTTTCCAGCCCGATGAACAACACGAAAAGCCCAAGGGTGATGACCCCAGCCCAAAATGCTTCGGTGGCTGCGGCTGCGTAGTTCGGCGTTGCCGACGCCGATTGTTCCTGATTTGGAGTCGCCATGGGGATCAGACCTTTTCAACCTCAGGCCGGCCGAGGATGCCGGTCGGTTTGAAAATGAGCACGATTGCAAGGATCGAGAAAGTCGCCACGTCCTTGTAATCAATGGAGAAATAGGCTGACCAAAGCGACTCGATGAGGCCGATCAGCAACCCGCCGACAACAGCGCCAGGCAGTGAGCCGATGCCGCCAAGCACCGCGGCGGTAAACGCCTTGACGCCAGGCACAAAGCCGTCGGTAAACACCACTACCCCGTAATACATCAGGTACATGGTGCCCGCGACGGCGGCCAATGCCGCGCCCATCACAAAGGTTATCGAAATGGTGCGGTCAACGTCGACGCCCAGCAGGGCGGCCATCTTGCGGTCTTGCTCGCAGGCGCGTTGTGCACGTCCAAGCGGCGTCTTGTTCACAATGTACCAGAACACTGCCAGCAGGATCGTGGTGATGATCACGATTACCACCTGCTTGAGGGAAATGTTGATCCCGAGGATTTCATAGTTCTGGGAGACCATCGGCGGGATCGGCTTGTTGCGCGGACCCTGGGTCACCTGGATGAAGTTTGAAAGGGCGATGGAAATGCCGATTGCCGTAATCAGCGGTGCAAGGCGAAACGATCCGCGCAATGGCCTGTAGGCAATCTTTTCGATGGTCCAGTTCCACAGGCCACAGACCAGCATTCCGACGATCATCATGATGAGAAGGGCGATGACCACCGGGACAGATGCAAACACGCTGGTGAGGACAAGGAAGACGATGAGGGCAACGAAGCCGCCAAGCATGAAAATATCGCCATGGGCAAAATTGATCATGCCGATGATGCCGTAAACCATCGTGTAGCCGATGGCGATCAATCCATAAATCGAGCCAAGCGTAAGCCCGTTCACCAATTGCTGAACGAAATATTCCATCCGATTACCCCGGTTCCCCTGATATTTTTATCCCGCCCCTCTCAGGTTCCCGGGGGTTGGGAGCCTGTTCAAGAGACGGGTTTTGTCAGTTTCTTGGGAGACACTACAAGGGCTTGTAGAGAATGTGAATTGCTTTTTTCTTGTGTACTGGAGTTGGCCTGTGGCAGCGCCCAGCCCGCAATACCAATGGTGCTTTTCCGGTCGCCGGTCTTTTTGTCGACCTAACCGACCAGGCGCAAGCCGGGTGCGCGCGGGGCCAGGGGAGTTTCTTTTGTGTCCCCGAGCGTAGTGGTCAGATCAAAGCGCAGCAGCTCTTCAGCGGTCAACGGATGCGAGAAAAGATATCCCTGCAACTCGTTGAGCCCCTTTGATTTGAGCAGTGCCAATTGGTCAGCGGTTTCAACGCCTTCGACAGTTACCGAAAGGCCGAGCGAGCTGCCCAGTTCGATCATGTGGGAGACAAGGTTCAAGGACTGGTGCGAGCTGTCAATCTCGCTGATGAACGAACGGTCGATCTTGATGCGGTCCAGCGGAAAATCGCGCAGGTACGCCATGGAGGAGAAGCCGGTTCCGAAATCATCGAGCGCCACCCGAACTCCAATTGCCCGCAGTTTGGCAATGGTTTCGCGGGTCCGCACCGGGTCCGTGCGGAACACCTGTTCGGTGATCTCGATCTCAAGACGGCTTGGTTCGAACGTCGTGCTGGCAAGGATTTCGCGAAGGCTTGGCACAAAGGAAGGCTGCATGAACTGGACCGGCGAGACATTCACCGCCAGCTTTATCGGGCGCAAAGCCAGTGTCTCGATGCATGCCCTGTGCAGGATCAGATTGCCAAGTTTATCGATGAGGCCAATCTGCTCGGCAACCGGGATAAACACAGATGGTGAGATGGATCCGCGCTCGGGGTGCACCCAGCGCACGAATGCCTCAACGCCAAGAACCTTGCGGTCTGACTGCGAGATCAATGGCTGATAATTGATCTGGAACCGGTCGTTGGCAATTGCATCGCGCAGGTCGTTTTCGATCTTGCCGCGATTGCGGATGCGCTCTTCCATGTCTGGCGAGAAAATCTGAAGGTTGTTGCGGCCCGCTTCCTTGGCCTGAAACAGGGCGAAGTCGGCGCGGCGCAATGCCTCGTCGGCGCTTATCGAGCCTGATTCCACCACCGATGCACCGATCGACACGCCAGCATAAATTTGCTTGGAACGGAAACGGATCGGCTTGCTCATGGACGCAAAAATGCGTTGTGCGACGAGTTCGATGTCTTCCTGGGAACTGATGTGGGTGACGACCGCGGCAAATTCATCGCCTGCAAGCCGTGCAACGAAATCTTCCCCACGCAGGTTTGCGGCAATCCTGCTGGCAAACTGCTGAATGACCATGTCCCCAGCTTCGTGGCCGTAGCTGTCATTGATGTGCTTGAATTTGTCGAGATCGAGGTAAAGAACAGCGCAATCAACGCCTTGGCGCTTGGCCCTTGAAATTTCTATCTTGAGTTTGCTGTCGAACTGGCGGCGGTTTGCAAGACCTGTCAGCTCATCGACATAGGCCAGTTCACCAACACCGCGCAGTTCGTTGATATAGCGGAAAAGCACGTATGAAACGGTCGCTGTCGTGATCAACGTGCTCAACAAGGGGATCGGCAATGCTGCCAGAAAGCCGAGCTGAACGGCTGCCAAAGCGGGCAGCACGACCATGACAATTTGCAAGGTCAAAGAAGCATAGCAAACAATCACCGTGATGATCGCCACGGTGAAAATCTTGGTACGCTCTGTCTCGTTCAATCGGAACATGGGGGCACTCGGCAGTGGTGGGGCATTCCTCGCCGGCTTTGGCAAGCAACCTGCCGATACGTTAGCTGACCCAGGTTAAAAGCTGGGTCAGCACAAAGCTAAAACTTTAAGCAACCACACTCTAAAGTTGAAAATGTCTCCTTTCAGACAGGATTGGAACCCGCCCATTGCCTGTTGATAACCTTGCCTCCGGCAGCCCCCGCCAAGTCGAATCGACTAGGGTTTTCCTGCGGATTGGACAGTGTTTTTGCAGGGGGTGAGTTCTGATTTCCGAAGGGCAAGTGAGAGGTGCCGCCAGCACCAACTCCCTGCTTTCGCGCGGCTGTTGTGTCGGGCGCACTCTTGCACGCCTTGCTTTTGGTTTTGGAGTTGTCGCCTCGTCATTTCTGACGGCCAGTTCCGCACTTGCCGGGAATTTTTCCCTGAATTGGGGCACAGCGCCCTACACTTGGACGCCCCTGAGTTTGGGTCCGAACACCTACACGGTCAGCGACCAGTTCGGCTTTCAACTGGATTTCCGCTTCTCGGTCACCCGCGCCAATGGCTCGTCAGCGGGGAATTTCCCTGATGACCTGCTCACAGATGGCGGCGTCAATACTTTCGGAACGCAGGTCAGCATCTGGCAAGTCTGGAACCCGAACCTGACCGGCGGCGGCATCGGTGGATCAACAAACACGCTGCTGCTTGAAATCCTGAATGGGGGTACGCCTTTTGGCGTGAACGGTCTCAATTTCCAATTGACGGATGTTGATGCCGTCGACAGCAACAATTCAGGCTTTGCCAGTGACCGTTGTGATTTTGTGACGTTCACCGGCAATGCCGGCAATCCGACGCTCAGCGCCGTGACCGGTTCGCCGGTTTACATAATTGGCCCCGGAACCGGGGCTGGCAGTACAGGCGCAATTGCCGCGAACCAGGCTCAGTGCGATTTCCAGGTCAGCACAGCAGTCACATCAGGAACCTCGAACGGCGACGACAACGGGACTTTGCTCGCCAGTTATCCCGACGGCACTCACACTGCGACCATCCTTTACGACGAGTCCATCCACAACGTGACCGGCATAACCAGCGTCAACGCGCTGCCGCGGGGCATAGGCACTTGGAGTGCCGCGGGTTTCAGCGTCAACAACACAATCAGCCTGACCAAATCCACGCCGACAACGACTTACACGGCTGCCGGCCAGGTGATTACCTACACCTACGTCGTCACCAACAATGGCCCTTTGCCGATCAACACTGGCCAGAACATCGAGATCCAGGATGACAAGATCGGAACGTTCACCTGCGGGACGATCAGCACGCCGGTCGCTTCGGGCGCCACCCATTCATGCACGGCGAACTATACCATAGTTGCAGGTGACATGGCCGTTGCAAACGTCACCAACAATGCCATCGCCGGCGTTGGTACAGGCACGCAAAGTTTTGCAACACGTTTGCAGTCAAATACGGCGCAAGCTGTTGTCCAGAACGGCAATTTTGGAACAGTGAAAGTCCGGAAGATTTCACTCGGCGGGACCACGACCTTCGCGTTTTCGGGTGCGACCAATCTTGCGAGTACGCCAGCCAGCATTTTGACCGCGACACCGGGCGTTGCCGCCCCTGTAGCACCGACGCCTATCAATGTGACGACGGTCGGCACGGCGGTCACGATCACTGAAACGGCAGTTGCCGGATATGCACTTACCGGCTTCACCTGCAGCGATGCCAATTCTGTGGTCACGGGCAATCCTGCAAGTTTTGGCACATTCGTGTCCGCAAAAAGGGTTGGTACAATCCCGGCGACCAATGTTCGGGTGGGCGCAGACATCACTTGTACTTTCACGAACCAGCGCCCGACCGTGCGAGTGCAAAAGATTTCACTTGGTGGCGCCACGACCTTTGCGTTTTCCGGCGCAACCAATCTGGCGAGTACGCCAGCCAGTATTGTGACCGCGACACCGGGCGTTGCCGCCCCTGTAGCACCAACGCCGATCAATGTGACAACGGTCGGCACGGCTGTCACGATGACTGAATCTGCAGTTGCCGGATATGCGCTCACCGGCTTTACCTGCACCGACGCCAATTCCGCGCTCACCGGCAACCCTGCAAGTTTTGGCACCTTCGTGGTGGCAACAAGGGTTGGCACAATTCCGGCAACCAATGTCAGGGCTGGGGCTGACATCACCTGCACGTTTACCAATACCCGAACGGCAACGGTGAAAGTGCAGAAAACCACGCTGGGCGGGTTTGGCGGGCCATTCAGCTTTGCCCGCACCAATCTTGCAGCCATCGCCAACATCACCACAACCGCCGCTGCCACGCCGCAACCAGCCACACCAACGGCGCGCGCAATCACCACATTGGCGACCAATGTGACGATTACCGAAACAGTTGCCGCAGGGTATGCCTTGACTGCTGCAAGCTGCACCGATGCAAATTCGGCAGTGACAGGCAACAGCGGCACAATTGGCACGCTTGCCGGAACAGTGCTGACCATCCCGGCAATCAATGTTCAGGCAGGGGCCGACTTCACCTGCACCTTCACGAACACAAACAGCGCAATTGATGCGGTCAACGACGATTTTTCGTCCGTGCCAATCAACGGACTGGCAGGCGGTGCCACCGCTACGGTTTTCACCAATGACACGCTGGGCGGTGCGGCATTTGCCAACGCGGCAGTGATTGCAACAATCACCAACATCGGCGGACTGACCGGCGTTGTCATCAATAGCGATGGAACAATCAGTGTTCCACCTGGCACGACCGCCGGAACCTACAATGTCACCTACCAGATTTGCGAAACTGCAACGCCTGCAAATTGCGATACGGCAGTCGCGACGATTGTGGTCAGCACTTCGCCTCCAAGTGGAGGAACATCATGCAGCGGAACCAATCTTGCAGTGAATGGCGGGATTGAAACGCCAGTCGTTGCTGCGTCCAGTTATACGCTTTTCGGGGTCAATGCAGTGCCAGGTTGGAGCACGAACGACACCGGCATCGAGGTTTGGGGAACTGGGTTCAATGGCGTACCTGCCCATACCGGCAATGCATTCATGGAGATGAATGCAAACATCGGGACGTCAATTCTCACCCAGACACCGTCGGCGATCCAGCGTCGGGCTCAGCTCGACGTCTACTGGGCGCACCGAGGCCGGGCAGGCCCCGATACCGCACGCCTGACTGTTGCAGACAACGGCGGCGGATCGACGACGACGCCGAATTTCACGACTGGAACCGCCGCATGGTCGGTCTATTCGACCACCCACATTGCCACCGCGACTGCTACCGGCGTGACGCTTGCCTTTGACAGCATTTCGTCTTCCGGCGGGGCGAGCCTTGGCAACTTCATCGACACGGTCGAAGTCTGCCAAACCTATGTGACCGTGGACAAGAGTTTCGTCTCAAAGACTGACGTCGATGCCAGCAGCAGTGATACTGACGCCGATACGGTGCAGTACCAGTTTGCGATAGCCAATCCTGCCGGCAACAACCGGAGCATGGGTTCGCTCAGTGTGTTCGACGACAAGATCGGCACCATCAATATCACGACGCCGGCATCGGGTGATGCCAACACCAACGGGTTTCTTGATCCGGGCGAAACCTGGCTGGTCAATGCCTCTTATTCTTTGACGCAAACGGATGTGGATGCAGCAACCGTGGTAAATGTTGCCTATGCGCAGGGTAGCACCGGCACCGCAACAATCCGGTCTGACGATGACACCGTAACGCTTCCTTTGACCGGTTCACCAGCCTTTGCCGTGACCAAGACTGCCAGTGCGACGGGGTTCACCACCGGAAACATCCAGAACGCACCGTCAGGAACGGTTGTCACCTACACTTATGTGGTCACCAACACCGGCAACCAGACGATCACCAGCATTGCCCTGAGCGATGTTCACAATGCTTCGGGGCCGGTGCCAACGCCATCGGGCGAGACGCTGAGCAGTGACGTGGCTCCCTCGGCGGATTCAACGGATGCAACGGTTTCCAACGGCATCTGGTCGAGCCTGGCACCCGGTGATTCGGTCACCTTTACCGGCACTTACACGATCACCCAGAGTGACGTGGATGTACTGCAATGAGAACAGAACGCGACGCAACGTCAAGTCTTCTGTGGATAAGTCCCCGACCGTTCCGTGAAACAACCATAGATTGTGTTTTGGTTACGGTGACGTCGAGTGGAGGGCTTACAATCGGCTCCGAATCGCCAACTGCACAGGAGTGGGGTGTTCTGCTTGTCGTAACGAATAGCAGAGTCAGCAGCTGCACCGGCTGCGGAGCGGATATTGGCCTGTTTGCAGGAGCAAACGGGGGGCGTGTTTCTTTGTTTTGGCTGCAGGGATTGAGTGCTCGCAACCTGGCGCTATTCATCCTGTTGTTGTTGGGGATGCTGCTGGGTTCGGGGCCTGCCTTTGCGCAGGATGCTTTTCCGGGAACCAGCATCTCCGGCAATGGGTCGCTTACCGGCAGCAATACCGGCGCTACCAGTGAAACCGGCGAACCGGTGACCTTTGGCGGCGGTGCGGTTGAATCCATGTGGTACAGCTGGACTGCGCCCGCGACCGGCGTAGCCGTTGTCGGCACCTGTAACCAGACCGGCAACACTTTCGGCAATTTCGACACGACGCTCGGCGTCTACACCGGCGCTGCTGTCGGTTCGCTGACGGTCGTTGGCACCAATGATGACACTGCGGCCTGTGCCGTCACACCCAATGCCGGCTATGGTTCACTGGTCCAGTTCAATGCCGTTTCGGGAACCACCTACCGTTTCCAGGTGGACGGCTATGGCGATGCCGATGGCAATTTCAACCTGCACTACGGCATGGCGGGTATAACCATCGCTGTAACCGATAACATTGCGGTTGAGGGCGGGGCAGGCGGACAATTCACAATCCGCCTGAACACGCCGCCCCGTGCCAATGCCACCATATCCGTTGGTACCAGCACCCAATGCACGTTCTCGCCAACGTCGCGAACCTTTACAAACGCCAACTGGGCAACACCGCAAACCATTGCTGTCACCGCTACCAATGACGTCGTGGTGGAGGGCGTGCATTCCTGCGCACCGGCGACGATCACTGGCGCAGGCGGCGCCTATGCCGGGCTGACCGGAACGCCTCCGACCATCATTGTCTATGACAATGAAGTGGCGTCGTTCACGATTGCCAAGTCGGTCAATCTGGCAAACATCGCCGCGCCTTCGACGCTCAATTACACAATCACCGTGGTCAACACGAGCGGCATCAACATGACAGCGCCGGTGCTGACAGATGCATTGACGCAAAGTGCCTCACCGCTAACGCTGACCTCTGGTCCGACCGGGCCAAGCGGGGATGGCGGTACGGTTGGCCGCCTCGACATTGGCGAGACGTGGACCTGGACTGCCACTTATGCCGTACCGCAATCGGGCATCGACAATGCCGGCAACATCACCAACACCGCGACGTTCGACACCGCGCAAACGGCACCTTCGGGTGCTTCGGTTGTGACCACCGTTACCGCCTCGCCGAGCATGGCGGTGACCAAGGTTGCCGATGACACGACGAATGTGGTTGTGGGCCAGGTGCTCACCTACACCTATGTCGTCACCAATACGGGCAACCAGACCATTACCGGCATCGCGATGAGCGATCTGCACAATGGATCAGGGCCAGCGCCTGTGCCTTCCGGCGAGACACTCACCTCTGACGTGGCACCGACCGGCACCTCGACTGATGCCACGCCGTCTAATGGTGTTTGGTCCATTCTGGCTCCAGGTGATGCCATCACGTTCACCGGCACCTACACGGTCACCCAACAAGATGTGGACACGCTGCAATGACCGCAAGCTGCCGCATCATTGATCTTTCGCAAATCCTTGCACGGCTTTGCACGCGCATCGCATCCCCGCCCGGGGACGAGGGCAGGGCACGATTTTGTGCCCGGGGCGATCCGCCCGAACCAAACAGAATTCGCCGCCGGATACGCAGCTTGCGGCAATGCAGAAAACACAAAATCCAGAACCAATCGCCGCACGGGGGGCGGCAAAAATGAAACCTTCCTTCCAGACCTATGAAACCATTCGTCCCAACCCAGTCAAACAGGGCTTCAAAATGAAAAACATCCTGACCATGCACCGCGCAGCGGTGTCCGTACTCGCACTTGCCATCGCCATTGCACCAACCACGGTAGCGTTCGCGACCATCGACAACACCGTCACTGTTACTGGTAACGGTCCTGCCGGCGCAGTTACCCCGGCAACGGCAGATGAAACCGTCGACGTTATTGATGCGGTCGACACGATTGCAATCACCAAGGTTGCAAGCGATGACACCGATGTCGCAGTCGGCGACACTGTCATCTACACCTACACTGCGACCAACACAGGCAACCGGACACTCTCCAACGTATCGATGGACGACACGGCGCATGAAGGCTCGGGCACGGTATCGGCTGTGTCCTTCACCGGATCGCCGCTGACCGACAACGGCACATCCGGCGACTCCACCGACGCAGGCGGTGACGATATCTGGGACACGCTTGCTCCGGGCGACGTCATCACATGGCAGGCAACCTATGTTGTCACCCAGGCCGATCTTAACAGCAATGGCGGCGACAATGACGGCGAACTCACCAACACTGCCGTGACATTGGCCACAGCGCCTGGCGGCGTTGCGGATGCAGTTACAGCCACAGTTGACGAGAGCATCGATCTTGAAGATCAGGTCGCCACGCTGTTGGTCACCAAGGTTGCTGATGACGACACGGATGTCGTTGTGGGTCAGACCATCACCTACACCTACACGGTCACCAACACCGGTAACGTCCCGGTCACCGCCATCGCCCTTGCGGATAACGTGACGGCCGGTTCGGGCACTGTTCCTGCGCCCAATGCCGACAACGCATCCCTCACGGACAACGGCACGGCTGGCGACTCGACAAACCCGGTCACCGGCGACAGCCAGTGGGATACCCTTGCACGTAGCGACGTCCTGACGGTCACCGCGACCTATGTCGTCACCCAGTCCGACGTGGACAACCTGCAGTAAGACCTGCGGCAGTTTGAAAACGGTCTGAGGACGGCTTGATGCAAGGCATCGGCAAGAAGAACAACCAGCGTGGTTGGAGACAAAAGTCTCCGGCCATGCTGGTGCTTGTGCTTCTTGCAACGATTGCGCTTGTGCAGGCTGCCCTCGGGCAAATAACCAACACTGTTACTGTAACCGGCAATTACGGCGGCGCGCCGGTGATCAGTCAGGCGTTTGAAAGCGTGACAGTTGCCGCCTCCGCTCCGGCGATGGTTGTCAACAAGAGCGGAACACTCAACGATGATGATGGAACGCCGGGCGTCTCGGCAGGGGACAGCATCTCGTTTGCGCTCACGGTTCAAAATACCGGAAACGTATCCCTGACCGGCATATCGATTGCTGATCCCTTGGTGACACTGGCACTTGCGAGTGGTGACACCGCCAATCCCGGCGTGCTCGATCCGGGTGAAACATGGATGTATGGGGGGACGTACATTCTTGCTGCCGCAGACATTTCGACAAATGGTGGTGGCGACTACGACATCGACAACACGGCGACGGTTTCTTCCGACCAGTTGCCAGACCAGCCGGCCAGCGCGATTGTTCCGCTGCTGCCGCCAAACACACTGGATTTTGAAAAGCAGGTTGCGAGCCTCACCAATCCGTTCCCCAATGTTTGGGAAATCGAATATGTGCTGACGGCAACCAACGGCGCTCCCGTAACGTTGACCAACATTGCAGTCAGTGATGATCTGGATTCAGCCTTTGCGCCCGGAACACTTGTTGGCACACCCACTGTCACCCTGAGCGGTTTTGCCGGAAGCGGCGGAACAAACCCGGCATTCGACGGCAGCGGAAATACTGCCTTGCTGTTGGGGGATGTCCAGCTTGCGCCATCAAACACCGGGGAAATCCGGATTGTCGCAAGGTTTGCGTCCGGTGGCGTATCTATCAGCAGCAACAACCTTGCTATCGCCACTTCACCGCAGCTTCCAGGCCCGGTTCCCTCAGACGATCCTGCCGTAACTCCCGGCAATCCTAACGACACCAATCCAACGCCGTTCGCCGTGTCCGACGCCGATGGCGACGGCTCGCCAGATGGAACCGAGACAAGCGGTACAGATCGCGATGGCGACGGAACTCCTGATGCCCAGGATTATGACCCGACCGGTTATTTCTATTGCGAGGCTGACGGGCGAATCCTTTCTGGCGGTCTTGTCACGGTGACCAATATCGGCACCGGCGGCTCGCAGACCGGTGTGGGCACATCGAACAACATTACGGTTGTTCAGGATGGAGCAAACGGCTTTTATCAGTTTCACGCCTCAGCCAGCGGCACCTACCGCCTGACCTACACCTTGCCGCCTGCCGGTGTTGCCAGCACAACGCGGCTGCCCGGACCGACATTGGACGTGACGTCGTTCCTGCCATCCAACCCCGGTGTGCTGGGCTCGGGTGAAACCGGGGCGACAGGCGTGCTTGCCGATTTCACGGCTGCGGCAAACCCGTTCCATGTCGAGTTCGAAATTGAAGCTGGCGATCCGGCAATCTTCAACAACAACATACCGCTGCAAAACTGCGGATCGCCGGAACTGGTGGCTTCTAAGACCGTCACCGGTGGTCCAGCCCTGCAAAGCGATGGGCGCAGCTTGGTGACTTATGCCCTCACGGTCACCAGCAGCGGCACTGAAAGCGTTAATGACCTGACGATCACCGATGATCTGGTGTCAAAGTTCGGGGCTGGAAATTTTGCCATCGACCAGGTCTTGCTGGTGTCGAGCCCGCCCGGCTTTGCAGCAGCAGTCAATCCAGGATTTGACGGCGCAGCAACGCCAGAGATCCTTACCACGGGCGGCACCTTGGCACCGGGCGAGAGCGTGACCATCTCGTTGTCACTGCTTCTGAATGTTCCAGCAGGTGTCTACACCAACACCATGGAGACCGGAGGAATTTCGGCAGCAGACGGAAGCCCCGTTGGGCCAACGACTTCAAGTGTTGACACAACCATTGGCGGATCAGCATCGACCTCCGGCCTTGTTGTCCAGAAGCGTGCGGGCGTGGCATTGGTCACCCGAGGGCAACCGGTTCCCTACACGATTGTCATTGAAAACCGCACCGCAACTGCCCGTACCGGTACGGACATCGTTGATCTGGTTCCGGTCGGCTTCACCTACCGGCAAGGCTCGGCATTGGTAAACTCCGTCGCCCAGGAACCTTTGCTGTCGGGCCGTGAACTGGTCTGGACGGGCGTGGCCATCCCGGCGAATGGAAGTGTGACGGTAACCTTGAGCCTTGTTCCTGGTGCAGCCGCAGCCGGTCCGGAATTCATCAACTACGCTTTCATGCGCGACCCGCTGAGCGGGGCGACCGTTTCAAACGTTGCTGAAGCAAAGGTGCGGTTGCGCATTGAAGCGGTGTTTGATTGCGCAGACATCATTGGGCGGGTGTTCAATGATACAAACCGCGACGGCTACATGCAGGACGGCGAAAAGGGCGTTGCAGGGGTCCGGCTCGCGACGGCGCGAGGATTGCTCATCACCACCGATGTCGAAGGGCGGTTCCACATCGCCTGTCCGGCGATACCCGATGGCACCATTGGTTCGAACTTCATCGTCAAACTGGATGATCGTACCTTGCCACAGGGATATTCTGTGACTTCCGAAAACCCGAGAGTTGTCCGCCTCACACGCGGCAAGCTGAGCAAGGTCAATTTTGGCGTTGCCGGACTTCGAATTGTCGAGTTCGATCTTGATGCGCGTTCATTTGAAGCTGGATCGACGCGGCTGAAGCGAACTTCACTGGTTGCCATTGATCGACTGCTGGGCGAGTTGGCCAGCGAACCGTCCGCGCTGCAGATCACCTATGCCCGCACCAAAGGCGACACGCTATCAGATGAGCGCCTCAAGCTGGTCGAATCACTGATTCTCGCGGCGTGGAAGGCAAGGGGTGGCGACACCGGCCTGCCGGTAGAGACCCGTCTTAAAAACTAATGTTTTCATACGTTTCGGGGCTATAAACCATTCCTTAACCATGTTCTGGAAGGATTTGTTAACCATTATTAAAGAATTTTTTACGATGCTCGTCAGCAGGTGTCTCGGTCATACCCTGTGGGGGCGTTTTGTCTTCAATGCTGCTTCAATTCGTTTCGCGCGCGCTGTTTGCGGGCGCCATGGCCTTAGCCATGGTGCCCGCATTTGCACAGCAGGACGATTGCGGTGGCTCGAGCGAATGCGCTGCAGCCCTTGAAGCGCTGCTTTCGGGCCAGATTTCCGCAAAGGCCAACGAGCCTGCGATAGCCAAGGCTGGCATTTCCATCCGGGTTGACGGGCAGACAGTTGCCGGCATCGAGCGCACACCTGCGGCCACTGCTGCCAGCGCCAGCATAGATGTGCGCTTTGACGGGCTCGACATAGAACGGCAATTGTCCGTTTCCACTGTCCATGAGCGGCGCACGATGGTTCCCGGCGAACCGGTAGAGTTCCGCACTTCGTGGAACTACGGCGCATGGATCGAAAGGGCGGAGATCCGCCTTTATCGCCGCTCACAAAAAAGCTCTGCCTTTGACAATGCTGCACCCGTTGCAGTTTTACCTGTTGGGCCGGATGGCCGCGCGGTCTGGATTGCCGACACGGCTTTCGCCGATACCAACGACCTTGTCCATTTGCTGAGGGTCTACGACGCGCAGGGCCGATATGATGAAACCGGCCCAACAGCACTGTTTGTAACCGACACCGCCGAAAAGTTCGAACCGGTCAACAAGTCGCAAACCCCAGGCGAGGCCGAGAAGCGCGCGCTGATCGCCAACATTCCGCTGCATGGCGGCAAGATCAGTGTTTATGGCCGTGACCTGCCGGCGGGTGCTGTCGTTGAAGTCCAGGGCGAACCGGCAATTGTGGATTCAAGCAATTCGTTCATTGCGCAGCGCATTCTGCCTGCCGGTGACCATTCGGTTCGTGTCCGGGTGCGTGAGTCCAATGGTGGGGAAGGCCTGGAGTTCGAGCGGCAAATCCACATCCCGCAGAGCGAATGGTTCCATGTCGGCATCGCCGATCTCACCATCGGCAAGCGTTTTGGCAAGGACAGCGAAGCGCTGACCGCAGCAGCGCCCGGCGAATACAGCCCGGTCTATCAGCGCGGCCGGCTTGCGTTTTATCTCAAAGGCAAAGTGAAGGGTTCGACGATCATCACGGCTGCCATGGATACGCGTGAAGAAGACCTCGACAAACTGTTCACCAATCTGGATGGAAAAGACCCGCGCGAGCTCCTGCGAAAGCTGGATCCGGATGATCACTATGCGGTCTACGGGGATGATTCAACGACCGTTGAAGATGCGCCAACATCGGGCAAGTTTTATCTGCGGGTTGATCAAGGCCGCAGCCATGTGATGTGGGGCAATTTCAAAACCCGCATCAATGGCGTTGAACTGGCGCGCTACGAACGAGGATTGTACGGCGCCACTGCGGAACTGCGTTCGGAACGCTCCACGTCTTTTGGCGAGCCGGTAGCCTCGATAACAGCTTTTGGCGCGCAACCGGGCACCTTGCCAAGCCGGGATGAAATGCGCGGTACCGGGGGATCGGTTTACTTCCTGCGCCGCCAGGACATTACTACAGGCTCAGAGCAGATCGTGATCGAGGAGCGTGACCAGATCACCGGCATAACCCTTTCACGCGAGACCCTGCGTGCGGACGTCGACTATGAAATGGACCACGTGCAGGGCATCGTGATCCTGCGTCGGCCCCTCGCATCCACCGTGCCGGTCAGTTCGGCGGTGCAGACGAGCGGACTGGGCGGAAACCAGTACTATCTGGTCGCCACTTACGAATACACGCCGCTTTCTTTCGATGCTGATGGCTACAGCTATGGCGGCAGGGCGCAGGCCTGGCTTTCCGACCATTTGCGTGTGGGCGCTACCGGCTTTCGGGAAGATACTGGCGATGCAGACCAGACATTGGTTGGCGCTGACCTTGTGTTGCGGCTGGCAGAGCGTTCGTACTTCGAGATCGAATGGGCGCAATCACAGGGCGATGCTTTTGGCATCGTCAAATCCACCGATGGCGGGTTCATTTTCAATCCGGTATCGGGCGCAGGCAGCGGCGGAACCGCCGATGCAATCCGGGCCAAGGCAGTTCTTGATTTCGCCGACATCTCTGGCGGCCTCGTTGCTGGCAATGTTGGTGCCTATTATGAAGAACGCGAAGCCGGGTTCAATGCACCAGGACGTTATACTCAGCACGACACGCGTTTGATGGGTGCCTTCATAGAACTGGGGTCGCGTGAAACGGCCTCGGTTTCGGGTCGCTATGACGTGCTGGAGAGCGGCGACGGACAGTCTGTTCGCGAAGGCGTGGTTGAGGCCACCCGCCGCGTCAATCAGGACTTTTCAGTTGGTGTTGCTGCGCGCCATTCCGATGTTGAAGGATCAACGCGGGACAATGGCGCACGCACCGATGTCGGCGTCAGGGTCACCCGCCATTTCAACGATACTGACACTGCATGGATATTCGGGCAGGCAACCGTTGCGCGCAGAGGCGGACGCGAGCGCAATGACCGGGTTGGGGTTGGCGCAGAAAAAGCGATCACCGATAAACTTACGGCCAGCGGCGAGATTTCATATGGCACATCGGGCATTGGCCTTCTGGCCGGATTGCACTACGAGCCGACTGCCTCGGACCGATACTATCTGGGCTATCGGCTTTCGCCCGACACCACGGCTGGTGACATGGAAAGCTACGACCCGTTCAACCGCGACTACGGCGCGGTGGTTGTGGGCGCTAACCGCAAGCTATCCGACAGCCTTTCGATCTATTCGGAGAACAACCTTGATTTCCTGGGTCAACAGCATTCCCTCACCCATGGGTACGGCCTGACCTTCACGCCTGAGCCATCCTGGAAACTGGGTGCATCAGTGGAAGCAGGCGAAATTCGCGACGAAGTGAGTGGCGATTTTGAGCGTCTCGCGGTGTCCGGCTCCGCCGCCTATTCAGGTGAAAACCATTCTGCGGGCGTAAAACTGGAAGCGCGGTTTGAAGATGCATTGTCCGGCACCACGGAAGACCGCGACACATGGCTTGCCACGGCAAACTGGGGTGTGCAGGTATCCAGGGACTGGCGTTTCCTCGCCAAGGCCGATGCGGCCATTTCGCGTTCGGATGAAAGCGTCATCCTTGATGGCGACTATATTGAAGCCAGTGTCGGCTTTGCCTACCGCCCGGTTGAGAGCGACCGGCTGAACGGACTTTTCAAGTACAGCTATCTACACGATCTGCCCGGACCCAGCCAGGTCAATGCCAATGACCAGCTCGCCGGTCCGCGTCAGCAGAGCCATGTGCTGTCAGCCGACTTCATTTATGATCTCAACGAGCGGCTGTCGGTGGGCGGCAAATACGGCGTGCGCCTCGGCAGGATCAACTGGGACCGCAGCACCGATGACTTCGAAAATTCCACGGCGCAGCTTGGTGTCTTGCGGCTTGACTACCATCTCGTTCACAACTGGGATGTCATGATCGAAGGCCGTGCCCTTTGGATGTCGGAGTTGGAACAGGTCAATTTCGGGTTGCTTGCTGGCGTTTATCGCCACATCGGCGACAATCTGAAGCTGGGTGTCGGCTACAATTTCGGCAGGTTCAGCGACGACCTTACCGACCTGACCTGGGACGACCAGGGCGTTTTCATCAACGTCATCGGCAAGTTCTGAACGGTTGACCGGCAGTTCAATGAAACTGCATTGGCATGCAGCCCGATTGAGCCTAGAGCAATAATCCCGGCCTTTTCTGACCCAGCGGATTTCCATGTTCCAGACCCCGACCGACACGTCGCGTTATGCGGCCTTTGCCCATCCCGCGTTCATGCGCTACTGGCTTGCGCGCTTTGCAGCGACGATGGCTGTGCAGATCGTTACTGTGGCGGTGGGCTGGCAGATCTACGATCTCACGCGCAATCCGTTTGACTTGGGCCTGATTGGCCTGATCGAGTTCATGCCAGCCTTGTTGCTGGTGTTCGTGACAGGCATGGCCGCTGATCGTTTCGGCCGGCGGATGATCATGGGCATTTCCGCGATTGTCGAAGCAGGCTGCGCCATTGCTCTTTTGGCACTGACCATCACTGGCGGCATCAGCGCCACAGCGGTTTTCATGATCATCGCTGTGTTTGGAATAGCCCGGGCATTCTTCGGCCCCGCATCGTCCGCATTGCTGCCAAACATTGTTCCGGTGCCATTGTTTGCCAATGCGGTGGCCTGGAATTCATCTGCATGGCAACTGGCATCGATTGTCGGCCCCGCATTGGGTGGCTTGCTCTACGGGATTTCGCCGCAAGCCGCCTATGGCACGGCAACCGTGATGATGCTTGCTGCCGCCTGGTTGTCTTTTACCATTCAGCAGGAGCATGAGGGCAAGACATCCGAGCGTGCCTCGTTTTCAGACTTTCTGGGAGGTTTTGCCTATATCTGGAAAGAGAAGGTCGTTCTCGGCGCCATTTCCCTTGATCTTTTTGCGGTTCTGCTCGGGGGCGCCGTGGCGCTTTTGCCAGTCTATGCCCGCGACATCCTTGAACTTGGCCCAACCGGGCTCGGCCTTTTGCGGGCTGCGCCGGGCATTGGTGCTATCGGCGTTGCGGTGTTGCTAACCGGTACGCCTATCAGGGACCATGCGGGGCGGATCATGTTTGCATGTGTGGCTCTGTTTGGCGTGTTCACCACGGTTTTCGGATTTTCGACGCTCGCCTGGGTTTCCATTGCAGCGCTTGCAGCGGCGGGCGCTGCAGACATGGTCAGCGTCTATATCCGCGAGACACTCATCCAGATATGGACGCCAGACCGGTTGCGCGGGCGTGTCAACGCCGTCAACATGGTCTTTGTTGGTGCATCCAACGAGTTGGGAAGTTTCCGGGCCGGATCCATGGCAGCTTTGGTCGGAGCGGTTCCAGCTGTGGTTTTCGGCGGGATCGGCGCTGTCGCCATCGCAGGGCTTTGGGCTTGGCTGTTTCCGGAATTGCGCAAGGCCCGCCGTCTTGACGGGCGCACCTGAGACTGGAGCGGGGAGCGATGGAAAAAGTATCAATACTCAATGCAACAGACTGCCACCTCGGCGAGGGGCCATCCTTCGATCCGCACACCGGGACGCTTTGGTGGTTTGACATTGTTGGCAAGAAACTGTTCGAGCATGCCATCGCAAATGGCTTCACAAAGGTTCACGACCTTCCGTACATGGGCAGCGCGATTGCCCGCGTGGATTCTGGGCGGCAATTGCTGGCAATGGAAAACGGGCTTTATATTCGCGACGTGGCAAGCGGGACGCTGACCCTTCATATGCCGCTGGAGCCGCGCAACGAGAAGACGCGCTCCAATGACGGTAGAGTGCATCCCAGTGGTGCGTTGTGGATAGGCACCATGGGCAAGCAGGCCGAACCGGAAGCCGGCGCAATCTACTGGTATCGTGCCGGGGAACTGCGCCAGTTGTACAGCGGCATCTCCATTCCCAATTCGATTTGCTTTTCAGCGGACGGGCGCACCGGGTATTTCACCGACACGGCCAAAAATGTCCTGATGCGGGTGGATTGCGACCCGGAAACCGGAATGCCCAAATGTGAGGCGCAGCCCTTCCTCGACACCAGCGGCGAAAACGGCTGGCTCGATGGCTCGGTCACCGATGCCGATGGAAACATCTGGAATGCGCGCTGGGGTGCGGCGCGGCTTGACTGCTATTCTTCGGATGCAAAGCGCATCCGCTCTATCGCACTGCCGGCCAGCCAGACCAGCTGCCCGACATTCATTCCCGGTGGGTTTGCCGTCACCAGCGCCTGGCAGGGAATGGGCGCCGAAAAACGAAAAGCCGACCCGCAGGCCGGCTTCACGTTTCGCATCGAGACCGATGTCCGGCCCAAATGGGAGCCGGACGTGGTGATTGGCTGATCGTTACCGCACCAGGATGTTGCGGAACTGCCATGGGTCCTTGGTGTCGAGATCTTCCTCGAACAGGTCAAGGCGGCCAACCAACGGGTTCCAGTCGGTGTAATAGCCTTTTACCGGACCCAGATAAGGCTTTTGCACTTCAAGGCAGCGCTTGTAGTCCATTTCATCTGCCTCAACGATGCCGGCAGCAGGGTTTTCGACCGCCCAGACCATTCCGGCGAGCACTGCTGAAGTCACCTGCAAACCGGTGGCGTTCTGGTAAGGAGCAAGTTTGCGTGCCTCTTCCAGCGTCAGTTGGGATCCATACCAATACGCATTCTTCTTGTGGCCATAGAGCAGCACCCCGAGTTCATCGCTGCCATCAACCAGTTCGCTCTCATTGAGAACGTGGAATTTTTCCTGTGCCTTGCCTTCAGCTCCGAACATTTCATGCAGCGAAAGCACGGCGTCGTTCGACGGGTGATAGGCGTAATGACAGGTCGGGCGGAAGGCTACTTTGCCATCCTTGTCGCGCACGGTGAAATAGTCGGAAATTGAAATGGCCTCGTTGTGGGTTACAAGGAAGCCGTATTGCGGTCCGGGTGTCGGGCACCATGTGCGCACACGGGTGTTTGCACCGGGCTGCTCAAGGTAGATCGCTGCCTTGTTGCCCTTTTTCTGTTTGCGGGCGTTTTTCGGCATCCATTTTTCGTGGCTACCCCAGCCCAGTTCAGCAGGCTGCAAGCCTTCGGAGATGAAACCTTCGACCGACCAGGTGTTCCAGAACACGCCCATCGGCTTTGGTGATCTGGTGCGCTGGGTGTCACGCTCGGCGATGTGAACGCCCTTGACGCCCAGCTTTTTCATCAGCTTGGCCCAGCCCTCGCGGTCATGCTGAGCGGGCTCCTTGAATTTCAGGCCGGTGTCGTTGGCAAGGTTCACCAGTGCCTGCTTGACGAACCAGGAGACCATGCCCGGATTGGCGCCACAGCACGAAACGGCGGTCGCGCCGCCCGGGTTCTTGCGTTTCTCTTCAAGCAGCGTTTCGCGCAAGGCATAGTTTGTGCGCGCAGCGTTGCCCGACTTCTTGTTGAAGTAAAAACCTGGCCATGGCTCGATGACCGTGTCGACGTACAAAACGCCGAGCTCCCGGCAGAACTTCATGATTTCCAGCGATGAGGTATCAACCGAGAGGTTGACGCAGAAGCCTTGCCCGCCGCCTTCGGTCAGCAAAGGCTTGAGCAGCTTGCGGAAATTCTTTTCGGTGACAGAGGCCTGCAGATATCGCGCTCCATGCTTTTCGATGACCGACTTGTCGGTGTCTTTGGGGTCAATGACCAACAGACGGGATTTGTCGAATTTGAAATGCCGCTCGATCAGGGGCAGCGTTCCGCGCCCGATTGATCCAAATCCGATCATCACGATCGGACCGGTTATTTCGCCATGGACCGGCCAGTTACCAATTGTCATTTTCAGTTTGTTCTCCTGTGTTGTTTCAACGGTATCCAAGCTGGTGTGCCACGTTTTGCCCCTGCAATAAAGGTGTGTGCGCTTTGCCACAGGCGTAAGGGATCGGTTTGCCTGTTGCACAGGGCCGCGCCGCGGGCCAAATTGCAGGGATTGAAACGCGAGCGGGAAACTTCATGCACATCCTTACCGGCCAGACCCTTTCCTTTCTCGATGACCCTTTGGTGGTTGGCGAAGGGAAGTCGTTTCGTCACCGCGAACGCGGCGCTGTCGTCATTGGTGATGACGGGCGCATCGCATGGGAGGGCGAACGGGCGAGCCTGCCTGGTGCATATGCAGGCCTGCCGGAGACCGACCATCGCCAGGCACTGATACTGCCGGGGTTCATTGATGCGCACCTTCATTATCCGCAGCACCGGATGCTTGCGGCCTATGGCAAGGACCTGCTCGACTGGCTGAACCGGTACACTTTCATCGAAGAGCAGCGCTATGCGGACGAAGGGTTTGCTGCCAAGGCGGCGAGTGCCTTCGTTGGCGAATTGTTGCGCAACGGCATAACCTCGTGCCTTGCCTTTTCCACCATTCACCCGGTCGCGCTGGATGCACTGTTCACTGAGGCTCAGGCGCAGGGAATGGCGATGATATCGGGCAAGACCATGATGGATTGCAATGCGCCTTCTGGCCTGACCGACACCCCCCAACGCGGATATGATGAAAGCAAGGCGTTCATAGTCAAATGGCACGGCGTTGACCGACTGCAATATGCCATCACGCCCCGCTTTGCAGTAACTTCCAGCGAGGCGCAGTTGGAAGCGGTTGGAGCACTCAAGCGGGAGCATCCCGACCTGCATTTCCAGACGCATCTTTCGGAAAACCGGCTGGAAATTGAAACAGTGGCGCGGGCATTCCCGTGGTCACGCGACTACACCGACGTCTACGACCATTACGGCCTTTTGTCGGAGAAGGCATTTTTTGCGCATGGCATTCATTTGTCAGAGCGCGAGCTTGCCCGGCTATCGGAATCGGGTGCCTCGATTGTCCATTGTCCGACCTCGAACAATTTCCTGGGGTCCGGCCTCTTCGGCTATCACAAGGCGCGGCGCGGATCGCATCCCGTCAGCGTTGGCATAGGCTGTGACATTGGTGGCGGTACTTCCTATTCAATGCTGGCAACGATGCGTGACGCCTATGTTGTCTCGCAATTGCATGGCGAGCGCATCTCCGCCTTCGATGCCTTCTACATGGCAACGCTGGGCAATGCGCAATTGCTCTATCTGGACCACGAGGCGGGAGCTTTGCGGTCCGGCCATTTTGCAGACATTGCCGTGCTCGACCCCGCCGCCACGCCATTGATGGCTGCGCGGCACGAACTTTCGCAAAGCCTGCATGACATGCTGTTTGCGCTAATGATCCTTGGCGACGACCGAGCGGTAAAGGAGACTTGGGTTCGTGGCAGGCGGGTGAAGTAGGCCGGGAAATGCCTACGAGCTTCTGGCAAGAGGCCGAGTTTATCGTCCTGAAAGAGCAGAAATCGCTGCACCTGAAGCTCGATGCAGAGGTGTTTCTCTGGTTCGAGGCACTAGGCAAGGGGCACCTCACCCACAAGTGGAAAGTGCTGAAGGCTTATGCGGACGCGCAAAGGAAGCAAAAGGCGAAGTAGGCGATTCCGGCTTTTGTTCGGCGCGGGCCGTGATATGTTCGCCTTGTTCAATTTTCAGACCATTGCGAGGTCAGCCGTGCAGACCATTGTTCGCATTGCAATCGCTATCCTTTTCCTGGCTGCGCCTCAGGCTTTGGCCTCCAAGCGCGTGGGTTTTGTTGTGGGCATCAATGCCTATACGAGCCTTTCCGCCGACAAGCAGTTGCGCACGGCGGTTTCGGACTCCGAAACCATCGCGCGGACATTGCGCGACATCGGTTTTGACCATGTCGAGCACGCCAAGGACACCAGCGGCGATGAGTTCATCCAAAAGTTCTCGGTTTTCCTATCCCGGATAGAACCCGGCGACACCGCCTTCTTTTTCTATGCCGGGCATGGGATCGGCATGAAAACCGGCAACTTCCTGCTGCCGGGCGATATTCCACCGATCGAGTCCTGGAGCGACCTCACGCTGGAACGCACCGCGATTTCAGAAGCCTATGTCATCGAAAAAATCCAGGCGCGCGGAGCGAGGCTGGCGGTGCTGGTCATCGATGCCTGCCGAAACAGTCCTTTTGGCGATACCACGCGCTCGCTGACCCGTGATCTGGGGATGCAATCGCGCGGTCTTGTTGAGCCGGTCAAGGCAGTGGGCGTTTTCACCATCTACTCTGCGGGTATCGGACAACGGGCGCTCGACAGGCTTTCCGATAGCGAGACCATCCAGAACTCGGTTTTCACGCGGGTATTTGCCGAGAAGCTAAGGCAGTCGGACATTCACCTGGCCGACCTTGCGGTGGACGTTCGTGAAACGGTCGCGGAGCTTGCAGCGTCGGTGATCGATCCCGACACGCGCCAACCACATCAGCAAAATGTCGCCTATTATGACCAGACCAGAGGCGGGCGCATTTTTCTTGGTGGTTCCAGCGGTAGCGCTGCACCGTCGGTAAGACTTGAACAGGCCGCACCGGTGACACAAACCCCGCAGCAAACAGTCCCTGTAACAGGATCGTTGGCTTCAGACTTTGAACTCGCCCGCTCGATCGGGTCACCTGAAGCGTGGGAAGCATTCGTCGAGCGCCATGGATCTGAAGATGATTTGCGGGTTTCGCTTGCCCGCAAGGAACTGGCCAGGCAGGGCGCGAAAATCGGCCAGCAGGCTGCTCCGTTGGGCGGGCAATCGCTTGCGCTGCTCAATCGTTTGCCTGACGTCACTTTGGACCCTGAACAAGCAAAGGCTGATTGTGAGCTTGCTGCAGGCGCCAACAGCTCGAACTTCGCGTCGCTTCAAAAAACCGACCTTACGAAAGTGGAGCGCGATTGCAGGGCATCGCTTGCCTCGGCACCGAACGATCCCTATCGCCTTTACCTGTTGGCCCGGGTTTTGACGGCCCGCAACGGATCTGAAGTGAATACCGATCAGGCACCAGCTGCGGAAGCTGCGCAACTGTTCCAGAAAGCTGCAGGTCTGGGCTATGCACAAGCTGCCTCTGCGATGGCCTATCTCCACATTTACGGATTGGGCAATCTTGAAAAGAGCGATGCGCTTGCACTTGAATGGTATCGCAAGGCGGCAGAACTTGGAGATGGCCAGGGCATGGCCGGCGTTGGCATGATGTATGAAGAAGGCAGGGCAGGCCTTCAAAAAGATTTTGCGCAGTCAGTAAGTTGGTATCGCAAATCCGCTGCAACGGGCGATGGCTACGGCATGCAGAGGCTTGGCATTGCCTATGCCTATGGTGAAGGTGTGCCGAAAGACGATGCTACAGCCTTCCATTGGTACATCAAGGCAGAAGCAGCCGGAGAAACGGAAGTTGCCAACAATTTGGCCTATGCCTATGCAAACGGGTCGGGGACATCGAAAGATCCCGGCGAGGCGGCGCGATGGTTCATGCAAGCCGTCAAGCTTGGAACCACTTGGTCGCAGTCGCAAATCGGCACCGATGAGATGAACGCCTTTGGCAGCGATTCGATCCGTGAGATGCAACGAACGCTCAAGGACGCTGGCCACTATTCCGGCCCATTGGACGGAGCCTTTGGCCCTAAAATGAAGGCGGCTTTCGAAGCCTATGCCAAGGCTGGCTGAGCGGTTCCCGAAAACGCCTTTCCCCGCCGCTTTTGTGCCTTTTGTGAATTTCCAGCTTGGATAGGCTTCACTGCATATGTCCGATTTGGGCAAGGCGCGGGAGCAGGCACATGAGCGAGCAGTATCGGGTTGTGGTTATTGGCGGCGGCGTAGTTGGCTGCTCGGTGCTTTACCACCTTGCCAAGCGCGGTTGGACAGACATCCTGCTGGTCGAGCGCGACGTGCTCACCTCCGGTTCCACTTGGCATGCCGCCGGCGGATTTCACACGCTGAACGGTGATCCGAACGTTGCCAAGATGCAGCAATACACCGTGGAACTCTACAAGGAGATCGAGGAGATTTCCGGCCAATCCTGCGGCGTGCACCTTACCGGCGGAATACAGCTTGCCAAGACGAAAGAGCGCGTCGAGGCCATGAAGAACACGCGTGCCCGTGGCCGCTACATGGGCATGGATCTGGAAATGGTGACGCCACTGGAAGCCAAGTCCCAGTTCCCCATTCTTGACGAGAAGCAGTTCATGGCCGGTTTGTGGGACCCGATTGAAGGGCATCTGGACCCCTCCGGCACCACACAAGCCTACGCTAAGGCGGCGAGGATCAAGGGCGCAAAAATCCGCGAGAAATGCCGGATCACCGACATGCATCAGCGTGAAGACGGCATGTGGGTTCTCAACACCACTAAGGGCGATATCATTGCCGAGCATGTGGTCAATGCGGGTGGATTGTGGGCACGCGATTGCGGTCGCATGGTCGGGTTGGAATTGCCGGTGCTTGCGATGGAGCACCACTACCTGATCACCGAGGAAGTGCCGGAAGTCGTTGCCTACAACAAGGAGACCGGCAAGGAAGTCATCCACATCATCGATTTTGAAGGCGAAATCTATTCGCGTCAGGAGCGAAACGGCATCCTGTTTGGCACCTATGAGCGCGCTGCCACTCCATGGTCGCCAGTCAACACGCCCTGGGATTTCAGCATGGCTTTGTTGCAGCCCGATCTTGACCGCATTGCCCCATCGCTGGAAGTGGCTTTCAAGCACTATCCGCCGCTTGCAAATGTCGGCATCAAGAACGTCATCAATGGCCCGTTCACGTTTGCGCCCGACGGCAATCCGCTGATCGGACCGGTGCGCGGCATGCAGGGATACTGGCTTGCCTGCGGCGTGATGGCCGGTTTCAGCCAAGGCGGCGGCGTGGGACTGGCGCTGTCCAACTGGATGGTCGACGGCGATCCGGGCTTTGACGTCTGGGCGATGGACAATGCCCGCTATGGAAACTGGGCGACGCTGTCCTTCACCAACGAAAAAGTTCGCGAGAACTACTCCCGTCGTTTCCGCATCCGCTTTCCAAACGAGGAGCTTCCGGCAGCGCGGCCGCTGCGTACCACGCCCCTTTACGACAGGCATGTCGCGCTGGGCGGGCAGATGGGGGTGTCGTTCGGACTGGAAAGCCCGCTTTGGTACGCGCCCAAAGGCGTGAAGGAAAAGTTCTCGTGGCGCCGGTCAACCGATTTCGACCATGTGGCCCGCGAAGCAAAGGCCGTGCGCAGATCGGTCGGCATTCTCGACATTTCCGGCTTCTCGAAGTTCGAGGTTTCCGGCAAGGGTGCTCGCGGATTTCTTGACAAGGTGCTTGCCTGCAAACTCCCGGCACCCGGCCGCATGACGCTTGCCCCAATGCTCAACGAGAATGGAAAACTGATCGGCGATCTGACAGTCGCCAACATCAGCGATGCCAAGGGCGAGAAATATTTCATGGCTGGTTCGGGCATCGCCGAGGATTATTACATGCGCCATTTCGAGGCGCTGATGCCGAAAAACGGTTCGGTGCGCATTGATACACTCGGTCTTGCCATGTGCGGTGTCTCGATTGCCGGGCCCAATGCACGGGCGTTGCTGGAAAAGGTCACGCATGACGACGTTTCGGCGAAAGCCTTCCGCTTCATGGACGTTCGGCGGTTGGAAATCGGCCACGCGCCGTGCCTGGTTGGCAAGGTTACCTATACCGGCGATCTTGGTTATGAAATCTGGATGCCGGTTGATTACCTGCGCTACGTTTGGGACCTTCTCAACAAGGAAGGCAAAGCTTTCAAGATTGTGCCGTTTGGTCTTCGGGCGCTCAACGCGTTGCGGCTTGAAAAGAACTGGGCGAGCTGGGGCCGCGAATACCGTCCGATCTATGGCCCGATGGAAGCTGGACTGTCGCGTTTCGTGGCTTATGACAAGAACGTCAACTTCATCGGCCGCAAGGCTGCGCTGACTGAGAAAAAATCCGGCGGAAAATTGCGCCTCGTGGCCTTCACTGTGAGCGCAAAGGATGCCGAATGCCTTGGCGATGAACCTGTATGGCACAAGGGCAAGGTGGTCGGCTGGATAACGTCCGGTGGCTACGCCCATGCGCAGCGCAAATCAATGGCGATGGGGTATGTTCCCAAGGAGCTGGCAGGCGAGGCAAACGGCTGGGAAATCGAGATTCTCGGCGAAATGTGCAAGGCCAAGCTTCAAGCCGAGCCGCTGTTTGACCCGAAGGGCGAAAAGATGCGCGGGTGAGAGGGCAGACCGGCCTGACCGCCAAATTTTTGCGCTGGCCCCAAACCCCGGCTTGTTGGTTAGCGCCTTCCCACGCAAGCTTGCCTCGCCTACACTTGTTCTGAGGGAGGCTGCACATGCATCAAAACTTCACCGGCGAAATTGCCTACGTGTCAGGCGCTGGGCGCGGCTTTGGCCGGGCGGTCAGCGAGCGGCTGGCAGCTGGCGGTGCCAAACTCATTGTCACCGATCTGACCGACGCGATGGTGGCGGACACGGTTGACGCAATCCTTGCCAAAGGCGGCGAAGCGATTGGCATTTCAGGTGACATTTCGCGGGAGGCTGTTTCGCAGAAGATCGCCGAACTGGTAGCGAACCAGAATGGGCATTTGACCGTGGCGATCAACAATGCCGGAATTGCACAACCTCAAACACGGCTGCACGAAACCGACAGCGCGCTGGCCCAACAGGTGATCGCGGTTGATCTGATGGGCGTCTTCTACGCCATGAAGCACCAGATACCGCTGCTTTTGAAGGGCGTCGTCGAACATGGCGGGCAGGGACGCATTCTCAATGTTGCCTCTGCGGCAGGCATCATGGGCTCACCGATGCTTGCGGCCTACAGCGCCGCCAAGCATGGTGTTATTGGTCTGACGCGCTCGGCTGCCATGGAATATGCGCGCAAGGGTCTGCGGATCAACGCGATCTGTCCCGCGTTCACCAAGACCGACATGGTGATGGCACCGCTTGAAGCTTCTCCGCACGGCCGCGAGAAGGCTGAAGCGAACATGACTTCGTTCAATCCGATGCAGCGGCTTGGAGAAGTGGAAGAAGTGGTTCAGGCCATGATTTGGGCCATTTCGCGTGACAACAGCTTTTTCAACGGGCAGGCACTTGGAATTGATGGCGGTCTTTCTGCCTGAAACACGCCGAATTGTTTGCCGGGACTTGAAAGAGACGCCGCTTTTGTGACAATGCGGGGTAATGGGGTCTTCAACTTTTCCAGATTCGAAAGAGGGTGCAATGCTTAACCTGAAAACTATTGCTGCAGCGGTGTTCACACTTGCCGTTGCCGCCAGTGCAGTGCCGGTCAAGGCCGAAGAAGTTTACGTCATTCGCGGCGCGTTCGACGTGTTCTCCGATGGCATGAACCAGATGACACGCCAGTTGAAAAACCGCGGCGTGAATGCCCGGGCCTATTCCAACGGTGCCTGGAGCGGCCTTGCAGACAGCATCATCAAACGCAGCAAGACCGGTGGTGTTTCGTTCCCCATCGTGATCATGGGTCATTCGGTCGGCGGCCAGGAAGCCTCGCAGATGGCCAACAAGCTTGGCAAGGCCGGTGTGCCGGTTGCGCTCGTGGTCGGCTTTGACCCAGGTTTTGCCCCGCCAGCGCCTTTCAGTGCCGGTTCGGCCCGTGTAGTCAATTTCTACATCGCCAACAGCGGCCGGGGAAATCCTTACCGCGCAACGGCCGGCTTCTCCGGTTCGATCGACAATGTGGACATTCGCGGCTTTGCGCCGAACGTTGACCACGTCCAGATCGACAAGGACCCGCGTATCCAGTCGCGCGCCGTGTCGCTGGTTCTGGCAACCGTAGGCAAATAATCGCAATTTGCCATTTGTCTGACTGCATTCAGCCGCGCTGCCCGTCAGCGCGGCTTTTTTGCGCTCCGCGTCAATTGCACTGGCCATGCCACTGATCTAGTTTGACCAGACGGTAAATTTTCAGGAGACATTGGATGCCAAGGGACCGGCTGGTTTTTGCCAGAAATGGCAAGCGGGTGGAGCTGGCCGAGGTAGGGCCGAACGAAACGCTGCTCGACTATCTGCGGCTGCGCGAAGGTTCGAAAGGTACCAAGGAAGGCTGCAACGAGGGCGATTGCGGCGCCTGTACCGTTGCCGCAGGGCGCATCAGGGAAGGCGTTCTGACCTATGAGCCGGTCAATGCCTGCATCCAGTTGCTTGGCCAATGCGATGGCCGCAACATCATAACAGTTGATGATCTTGCAGTTGGTGGAGTGCTGCATCCAGTGCAGCAGGCGATGGTCGAGCAGCACGGGTCGCAATGTGGTTTCTGCACGCCAGGCATCGTAATGAGCCTGTTTGCGCTCTACCATGCCGGAGTTCGGCCAGACCGCAGCATTGTCAATGACTGGCTGGCCGGCAATTTGTGCCGTTGCACCGGGTATCGCCCGATTGCCGATGCGGCACTTGCTGCAATTGACGGCACGCCGGGCGACGCGCTTGCTGCCCGGTTTGACGAAACAACTGCCCTGCTTGGCGCCATGCGCGATGGCGAAGACTTGTTTGTCGGCTCGGCAGAGCGCTTTTTTGCAGCGCCCGCCAGCGTGAAGTCGCTCGCCAAACTTTGTGCAAAGCACCCCGACGCAACGATTGTTTCGGGGGCAACCGATGTCGGCTTGTGGATCACCAAGCAGTTGCGCATTCTGCCGAAGATCATTCACACCGGGCGGGCTGATGGCTTTGCCACCATTCGCAAGTCGAAAGTTCAATTGGTTATCGGGGCAGGCGCAACCTATGGCGATGCAATGGCGGAACTGGGTTCGATCGATCCTGACATTCATGAAGTCATGCGCCGCATCGGTTCGCAGCAGGTTCGTGCCAGTGGCACCATTGGCGGCAACATTGCCAATGGCTCGCCCATCGGCGACATGCCGCCCATGCTGATTGCGCTTGGTGCTTCGCTGGAGCTGAATCTTGGCGGTGTGACGCGGACCCTGGCGCTGGAGGATTTCTTCATTGCTTATGGCAAGCAGGATCGCGCCCCCGGTGAACTGGTTGCCAAGATTATGGTTCCGTTGCCAAGCGCACGCGATCATTTTCGTGCCTACAAGATTTCCAAGCGGTTCGACCAGGATATCTCTGCCGTGATGTTCGCAATCAAGGCAACAGTGTCTGATGGCCGCATTGCAGCAGTGCGAATTGCCAGCGGCGGAATGGCAGCAACTCCAAAACGCGCAAAGCACACCGAGGCTGCATTGGCCGGCGTGAAGTTGGGTGACGAAACAGCGCTGGCTAAGGCAGTGGATGCATTGCAAAAGGACTACGCACCGATTGATGACATGCGCGCTTCGGCCAGCTACCGCATGCGCGTAACCAGGAACCTGCTGCGCAAGGCTATTGCTGAAATTTCGGGCATGGACGGCAGCGCCACACGTGTCGTGGCAATGCGGGAGACTGCGCAATGAGCAGCAACCGCTCCATACGCAACAGGCTTGAAGACACAGCAGCTGTTGGCAAGGCGCTGGCGCATGACAGCGCATCGCTGCATGTGCAAGGCTCGGCCATCTACATTGACGATGCTGCAGAGCCGGCAGGGACGCTGCATCTGGCGCCGGGCTTGTCACCCAAGGCACGTGGCCGGATCAAGTCCATGGATCTTTCAACCGTCCGTTCCGCACCGGGTGTGGTGGCCGTGCTGACAGCGGCGGACATTCCAGGTGTCAATGATTGCAGTCCATCGATTGGTGGTGACCCGATCCTTGCCGAAGGTGAGGTGCTGTTTCACGGGCAGGTGGTTTTCTGTGTGGTTGCCACTTCACGCGATGCCGCGCGGCGCGCTGCGCGGCTGGGCCGTATCGAGATCGAGGTTGAAAAACCGATAGTCACAGTCGCGCAGGGTGAAGCGCAGGGTCTGCAGGTTTTGCCCGACTATTCCTTCGGGCGTGGCGATCCTGCGCCTGCATTGAAAAGCGCGCATGCCCTTGTTGAAGGCGAGATGAAAATCGGCGGCCAGGAGCATTTCTATCTGGAAGGGCAGATATCTTCGGCGATGCCGGGCGAGGGCGGAACCATGAAGGTTCATTGCTCCACGCAGCACCCCAGCGAAGTGCAGCATTTGGTGGCGCGCATGCTGAAGCTGCCAGAAGCCATGGTGGTCTGTGAATGCCGCCGCATGGGCGGAGGCTTCGGCGGCAAAGAAAGCCAGGCTGGACAATGGGCTTGTCTTGCCGCACTGGCGGCACATATCACCGGCAAACCGGCCAAGATGCGGCTGGACCGCGATGATGATTTTGTGGCGACCGGCAAGCGGCACGATTTTGAAGTCCGCTGGAAGGCAGGCGTTGACGAGAGTGGCCGGATCGAAGCGGTCGATGTCTTGTTTGCCGCCCGCTGTGGCTATTCGGCGGATTTGTCGCTCGGCGTCAACGACCGGACCATGTTTCACAGCGACAATTCCTACTTCTATCCGCAGGTAAAAATCCTTTCGAAGCGGGTGAAAACCGACACGGTTTCCAACACGGCCTTTCGCGGATTTGGCGGACCACAAGGCATGGTGTTTTGCGAGCGGATGATGGACCAGATCGCCATCCTGCGGGGAGAGGATCCGTTGGACGTGCGCCGACGGAATTTCTACGGACCCGGTCGCGACATCACGCCTTACGGCATGAAGGTCACCGACAACATCCTAAAGCCACTTGTGGCTGAGCTGGAGCGCAGCAGCGACTATCGGGCGCGCCGCAAAGCGGTGGCAAGTTTCAATGCGCAAAACACATGGCTCAAGAAGGGTATTTCGCTCAACCCAGTCAAGTTCGGTATTTCCTTTACGCTCAAGCATCTCAATCAGGCCGGGGCTTTGGTTCATGTCTATACGGATGGGTCAATCCAAGTGAACCATGGCGGCACGGAGATGGGGCAAGGGCTTTATCTCAAGGTGGCGCAGGTCGTGGCCGAAGAATTCGGCGTTGATATCAGCCGCGTGAAAATCACCGCGACGGCCACCGACAAGGTGCCCAATACCACGCCCACCGCAGCCTCCTCGGGTACTGATCTCAACGGCATGGCGGCAAAAAATGCTGCGCAGCAAATCCGCAGCAAAATGGCAGCATTGGCGGCGCAATTGCATCAGGCAAAAATTGGTGATGTGCGGTTTTCAGGCGGAAAGGTATTTGTCGGCAGCCATGAAATGGACTTTGCCGAACTGGCCAAGAAATGTTTCCTCGAACGGGTTCCGATGTCATCGACAGGGTTCTACTCCACGCCCGGAATTACGTGGGATCGCAATACTGCAACCGGCAACCCATTCCTTTATTTTGCTTATGGTGCCTCGTGCAGCGAGGTCACGATCGACACCTTGACCGGCGAGATGAAGATCGACCGGGTCGACATTCTTCACGATGTCGGTTCATCGCTCAATCCGGCAATCGACATTGGCCAGATCGAAGGTGGCTTCGTTCAGGGCATGGGCTGGCTGACCACCGAGGAGCTGGTTTTTGACGCAGACGGTCGCCTACGCACGCACGCACCATCCACCTACAAGATACCGACCTGTTCGGATGTGCCAGAAGATTTCCGTGTCGCTCTTTGGAATTCCAAGGGTAACAAGGCCAACACAATCTACCGCTCAAAGGCGGTAGGAGAGCCGCCGGTGATGCTGGCGAACTCGGTTTTCAGTGCCATCACCATGGCCGTCGCCTCGCTCAGGCCCGGTGTTGTTCCCAATCTCGATGCACCGGCAACGCCAGAGGCAATCCTTACGGCCTGCGAAGGGATGACTGCTGGCAAACAATAGAAAATTGCTTCCTGGCCAGTTTTGAGTAGGGCGAACTGAACGCTGAACGCTATTTTTGAATACGGAGGGCTTTAGCTGCTTGGCACGAGTTCATCAAAAGTTGGGCTTGAGCAAACACCTCCAGTTTGTAATGCGGTTCAAAGACCTTCGCTTTCGCCTTCACTCTCAGACTCAGGGGTTTGCGGCGCCGGATCGGGCGCATTGCCAGTGCGTTGCGTGTCATTTGATGCCCTTGCCGAGCAACCGCCAGTGAAAGCCCTCCAACGATCGGAGTGGCGACCCTGGTTTTCAGTCAGTGTGAACAACGCACGTTCATCGGTTCTGCTGCGTGCTGCCGAGCGCAGATAGTCCAACTGCTGGATTGCATTTCGGCCGCGAATTTCGACGATGTCGCAACTGCGCCTCAAGGTAATGCAGCTGCCTGCAAGCGTGCATGCCGTGACCTGCCCGCTGATCAGGACCACCCGTGTGACCCCTCCTTCGCTGACATAGACATCAAAAACGGTGCCGCGGATGCCGATGGTGGAGAGCGGCGTCTTGATCTTGATTGCACCCTTGGGGGCGTTGCCGGAAATGAACCGGAACGCGCCCTTGGCAACGTTGATGGTCGCGGACTGGATGGTGTTGTCGCCCAACACGAAGCGATCAAGGTCAATGGTTGAATCTTCACCAACGATGATCTTCGAGCCGTCGAGCAGTTCAAGCTCAGCCCTTGAAGTGGCCGCGGCAGAAATTCTTTCATCCTTGTAGATTTCATCGGCAGTAACAACTGTCCGTGGCCCTACAGCGCGGTCGCCTGTCACCGAATTGACAACGCGTTTTGCGATGCCCGCGTTCTCGGCACCGAATGCAGGAACCGCGAGGCCGAATGCACCAATGAGGCCGGCCAGCAGGACAGAAAGAAAGAAATTTACCGATAAATTCATGGCATGTTCCCAGTCAAATCTTCGACCAAAACTTCCGCCCCGCCGCTTTTCATACCATGGTTTTTATGCCCTTGCATCAGGCCTGTTCAAAAGCAATCGTGCCACTATACATGTTGCCAAACACAATGGAGTTACCGATGAAAACCCGCGCTGCAGTAGCCTTCGAGGCTGGAAAACCGCTTGTCATTTGTAATGTTGATCTTGAAGGGCCGCGCGAAGGCGAAGTGCTGGTCGAGGTCAAGGCAACGGGCATTTGCCATACCGATGAATTCACGCTTTCAGGCGCTGATCCCGAAGGCATTTTCCCTGCGATCCTTGGCCATGAGGGCGCAGGCATTGTTGTGGATGTCGGTCCGGGTGTCAAAAGCGTGAAGAGGGGCGATCACGTCATACCGCTTTACACTCCCGAATGCCGCGAATGCCCTTCCTGTCTTTCGCGCAAGACAAATCTGTGCACCGCGATCCGCGCCACACAGGGCAAAGGGTTGATGCCGGACAACACCTCGCGGTTCAGTCTCGATGGCAAGCCGGTCATGCACTACATGGGCTGCTCCACATTCTCCAATTTCACGGTCTTGCCAGAGATTGCGCTTGCCAAGGTCAACCCGGACGCACCGTTTGACAAGATTTGCTACATCGGCTGCGGGGTCACCACCGGTATCGGGGCAGTTATCAACACTGCGAAAGTTGAGGCAGGTGCCACGGCAATCGTGTTCGGGCTTGGCGGGATCGGCCTCAATGTCATCCAGGGCCTGCGGCTGGCTGGAGCAGACATGATCATCGGCGTCGATTTGAACAACGACAAGAAAGCATGGGGTGAGAGATTCGGGATGACGCACTTTGTCAATCCGAAGGAAGCAGGCGATGATCTGGTCGCTTTCCTCGTCAATTTGACCAAGCGCGGAGCGGACCAGATCGGCGGGGCGGATTACACCTTCGATTGCACCGGCAACACGAGGGTGATGCGCCAAGCACTGGAAGCCAGCCATCGCGGCTGGGGCAAGTCTGTTGTCATTGGCGTGGCTGGCGCCGGGCAGGAAATTTCAACGCGGCCGTTCCAGTTGGTTACTGGCCGGTCATGGATGGGAACGGCCTTTGGAGGCGCACGCGGCCGCACCGATGTGCCGAAGATCGTCGACTGGAACATGGACGGAAAGATCGAAATCGATCCGATGATCACCCACACACTGACCCTTGACGAGATCAACAAGGGCTTTGACCTCATGCACGAAGGCAAGAGTATCCGCAGCGTGGTGGTCTATTGAGCATCATCTATGTCGATGCCGACGCCTGTCCGGTAAAAGAGGAAATCCTCAAAGTGGCCGGGCGGCATGGATTGGAGACGGTGTTCGTCGCCAATAGCGGCTTGCGGCCTTCGCGCGAACCGCTGGTGCGCAACATCGTGGTCTCCGGTGCGTTTGATGCTGCCGACGACTGGATTGTTGAAAACGCGAATCCCGGAGACGTTGCGATCACCGCCGATATCCCGCTAGCTGCACGCCTGGTTGCCAAAGGCGTGGTGACGCTGTCTCACAAGGGACAGATTCACACCGAAGCCAGTATCGGGATGACCAGCGCCATGCGCAACCTCAACCAGGATTTGCGCGAGGCGGGCGCAATATCCGGGTTCAACGCGCCGTTTGGTCCGCGGGATCGTTCGGCATTCCTGCAAGGGCTGGAAATCGCCGTAAGGCGGGCCAATGCCGGGCGCAGCGCCCCGCAGTAGGGGGAAGATCTTGTTCACCCTTGCGGCGCTGTGGTTCGGCGCTAGGATGCAATCATAAAAATGTTATTGCGGGAGGAGAATCGCAAAATGGCACAAGCAACAATGGCCGCGCACAAACCGTGGCTCAAATCTTATCCCAATGGCGTCCCTGCTGAAATTGGACCGCTTGATTACGCCTCGCTGGGTGAGCTGTTTGAAAAGGCCTGCGCCAAGTATCGCGATGCGCCGTCTTGGACCATGATGGGCAAATCGATCAGCTATTCGCAACTGTTGGCCGAGTCCGAAAAAGTTGGTGCTTGGTTGCAACAGCAGGGTCTGGTCAAGGGCGACCGGGTCGCCATCATGATGCCGAACATCTTGCAATATCCCGTCGTGTTGCTCGGTGTTCTTCGTGCTGGTTGCACGGTGGTGAATGTCAACCCGCTCTACACACCGCGCGAACTTGAGCACCAGTTGAAGGATTCAGGCGCCAAGGCGATTTTCATTCTCGAAAACTTTGCCGTCACGTTGCAGGCGGTAATCGACAAGACGCAAATCAAGCATGCGGTTGTTACCTCGATGGGCGAAATGCTCGGCCTCAAGGGGCTGATCGTCAATCTGGTGGTGCGCCGCGTCAGGAAGATGGTGCCGGCCTGGTCGCTGCCATCGCATGTGCCGTTCAAGGCCGTGCTGGCGGGTGGTTCTGGCAAGCGCATCCAGGACCCGAAGATCGGGCATTCGGACTATGCATTCCTGCAATATACCGGCGGCACCACTGGTGTTTCCAAAGGCGCAACTCTCACCCATGGCAATGTGCTTGCAAACGTCAAGCAGAACCAGCTTTGGCTGTCGGCACTTTATGCGGTGAAGGGCAAACTTGACCATCCGGTCTATGTCTGCGCATTGCCGCTCTACCATATTTTCGCACTGACAGTGAACGCCGTCACAGGCATGGCCGAAGGCGCCCACAACATCCTTATTCCAAATCCGCGCGATATTCCCGGCTTTGTGAAGGAGTTGCAGAAATACAAGTTCAACATGTTCCCCGGCCTCAACACGTTGTTTAACGGACTTCTCAACAATGAAGATTTCCGCAAGCTGGATTTCTCCAGCCTGCAACACACCGTCGGCGGCGGTATGGCGGTACAGGGGCCGGTTGCCGAGCGTTGGCAGCAGGTTACCGGCAGTGTCATCCAGGAAGGGTACGGCCTTTCGGAAACATCACCGGTTGCTTCGGCAAACCGGTTTGACGGGACGCGCTTCACCGGCACCATAGGCCTGCCACTGCCTTCAACCGAAATTGTGCTGCGCGATGATGACGGCAAGGACATGCCGGTCGGTGAAGTTGGCGAAATCTGCATCAAGGGTCCGCAGGTCATGGCGGGCTATTGGAACCGGCCGGACGAAACGGCCAAAGTCATGAGCGATGACGGCTTCTTCCGTTCTGGCGACATGGGCTTCATGGATGCCGATGGCTATATCAAGATCGTTGACCGCAAGAAGGACATGATCCTTGTTTCCGGCTTCAACGTCTATCCCAACGAAATCGAAGAAGTGGCCGTGGGTCATCCGGGCATTCTGGAAGCCGCTGCGGTTGCGGTTCCCGATGCAAACTCGGGTGAAGCGGTGAAGCTGTTCGTCGTCAAACGCGACCCGGCCCTCACCGAACAGGATGTGCGCGACCATTGCGCCAAGAACCTGACAAACTACAAGCGGCCAAAGATCATCGAGTTCCGAGCCGACCTGCCGAAAACCAATGTCGGCAAGATCCTGCGAAGGGAATTGCGCGGGTAAGAGGAAAATGGGGGACGGAATGCAAGCTCGGCATTCTGTCCCTCAATTCTTTCACTGACGCCTGCCGGTGCCGCATCCAGGACGCGCCAGGTTTCAGGCGGTCGCGATCTCCGACAATCCCAACTCCTCAACCATGGCAGCGCGCATGAGAAATTTCTGTGCCTTGCCGGTTACCGTCATGGGCAATTCAGTCTTGAAACGGATGTACCGGGGCACTTTGTAGTGGGCCATCAGGCCCCGGCAAAACTCACGAATTTCTTCGTCGGTTGCTGACATTCCGGGTTTCAGCACAATCCAGGCGCAAATCTCTTCGCCATACCTGGTGTCAGGAATGCCGAAAACCTGTGCGAGTTGTATTGCGGGATGACGGAACAGATATTCCTCTATTTCGCGCGGATAGACATTTTCGCCACCCCTGATCAACATGTCCTTCGACCGGCCTGCAATGTTGCAATAGCCTTCGCTGTCGATGGTGGCGAGGTCGCCGGTATGCATCCAGCCATCAGCGTCCACCGCCTCGGCGGTCTTGGCCGGTTCATCCCAATAGCCCTGCATCACCGAGTAGCCCCGTGTGCACAATTCCCCGATGGAGCCCACTGGAACGGTTTCACCGTCCGGGCCTACCAATTTCACTTCAAGGTGGGGCAGTATGCGGCCAACGGTTGTGACCCGCTTTTCCAACGGATCATCGACATTGGACTGGAACGAGACTGGCGAAGTTTCGGTCATTCCGTAAGCTATCGTCACTTCCTGCATGTGCATCTTGTCTACAACGCGGCGCATGGTCTCGATAGGGCAGGGTGAACCGGCCATGATGCCGGTGCGAAGGGATGAAAGGTCGAAACGGGGAAAATCGGGGTAGTCCAGCATCGCACCGAACATTGTGGGCACGCCGTAAAGTGCGGTGCAACGCTTGGTCTCAACTGCTGCCAGTGTTGCCAGCGGATCAAATCCTTCCCCCGGAAACACCATGGTCGCCCCGGTGGTCACACAGCCAAGGGTCCCCATGACCATGCCAAAGCAATGGTACAGCGGAACTGGGATGCAGAGCCTGTCGTTTCCTGAAAACCGCATTGTCGCGGTGACAAAACGTGCGTTGTTCAGGATGTTGCGGTGCGTGAGTGTTGCTCCTTTGGGCAGCCCTGTCGTGCCAGAGGTGAACTGGATGTTTATGGGATCGCCTGGCGCAAGCAGCGCAGTGGCATTTTGCAACCGAAGCTCGTCTGCCGGTGTCGCAGCGATCTCGTCAAAATTCAGCATTCCCGGTGATTGCCCGGTGCCCATCCGGATAACATTTCGCAGCGCAGGCAATTTTACTGCCTGCAGATTTCCTGGAATTGACGAGGCCAGTTCCGGGGCCAAGGTCTCGATCATTGCCAGATAGTTAGAGGTTTTGAAGGCATCGGCGAGGATCAATGCCTTGCACCCGACCTTGGCCAGCGCGTACTCGAGTTCACCGATCCGGTATGCAGGATTGATGTTGACCATGATCGCCCCGATCCGGGCGGTGGCAAATTGTGTGAGTAGCCATTCGGGTCGGTTGGGCGCCCAGATTCCAACTCGGTCGCCCTTGACGATGTCAAGGTTCAGCAAACCCGTGGCAAGTCGATCCACTGCCAATGCAAATTCAGTCCAGGTCCACCGCAATGCGCGATCCGTAAAGACCGCCGCCTCTTCGTTGCCGCATCGGGCAAGTGTCGCTGCAAGCGCGGCTGGGATTGTCAGTTCCCACAGCGGGGGTTCCTGCCGTCCGCGCACGTGCGAAAAGCCCTCGATTGGGCAAAGGTCATCGGTCATGGTTCCTCCCTCGAATGCGTGCCTTCCGGTCATCCTCTCAGGATGATGAACTCACAAGCGCCCTATCCTACCATGATTCAAGGCATTTAGGCTCGTTCATGGGAAGATTTGGAGCGGGCTTTGGTAATAGCCCTTCGGTGATTTCTTCAAGCGCCCCGTCCTTGTCATGTGGTTGCCACGACTTGAAAGTAACCTGACAGCACCATTCAACAGGAGGCAAAGCCATGAACGAACATGTGTTCAATGATTCGATCAAGACACCGCAGCAGCTTCGTGAAGAGGCCGAGGATGTTGGCAGCAATTCAAGCGCCAACCCCACCATCGGCGATGTCATCAATGCCCGCTTTTCCCGTCGCGGATTCCTGAAGGGTTCGCTCGGCGTTGCGGCCATTGGTGCAACCGTCAGCCCGCTGGCGTTGCTTGCCGCGCAAGAAGCAAAGGCGGCATCATCTGCCTTTGCCTTTGAAGAAGTTGTCGCAGGAATTGATGAAAAGCACCACGTCGCAGCAGGCTATGACGCCGATATCCTGCTGCGCTGGGGCGACAAGGTATTTGCGGACGCGCCGGAATTTGATCCGATGAATCAGACGGCCGAGGCGCAGGCAAAGCAGTTTGGTTACAACAATGATTTTGTCGGCTTCTTGCCTATCGATGGGGCGAGTGACCGGGGACTGCTTTGCGTCAACCACGAATACACCAATGCCGAACTGATGTTCCCGGGCTTTGCCAAAATCGGCAAGGACAAGGACGGCAAGGACAAGGTGGAGATGGGCGAATACACCAAGGCGCTCACTGAAATCGAAATGATGGCGCATGGCGGAACCATCATCGAGATTGCCAGGAAAGACGGCAAATGGGCTCCGGTGCTGGACAGCAAGTTCAACCGCCGCCTGACAGCGCAAACGCCGATGCTTTTGACAGGTCCGGCCGCCGGGCATGACCGCCTCAAGACTGCAGGCGACCCGACCGGTACGGCGGTGCTCGGTACCCTCAACAATTGTGCCGGCGGTGTAACGCCTTGGGGCACATGGCTGATGGCGGAAGAAAACTTCAACGGGAACTTCATGGGAGAGCTGCCGGCAGGCCACATGGAAGCGGCCAACTACAAGCGCCTTGGAGCACCAGCTGGCTGGTATCAGTGGGGCAAGTTCGAAGATCGTTTCGATGCATCCAAGGAGCCGAACGAGCTCAATCGTTTTGGCTGGATTGTTGAAGTGGACCCGAACGATCCCAACTCGGTGCCGAAGAAGCGCACCGCGCTTGGCCGCTTCAAGCATGAGGGTTGTGAGACCGTGGTCAACAGCGATGGCCGCGTTGTCATCTATTCTGGCGATGACGAGCGTTTCGACTATGTCTACAAATTCGTGACCGAAGGCAGCCTGGTCTCCGACAAGGCCGCCAACAGCGACCTTCTCGACAAGGGGACGCTATATGTTGCGAAGTTCAACGATGACGGCACCCTGGACTGGATGCCGCTCATTCAAGGCAATGGACCGCTTACCGCGGAAAACGGTTTCGCCAGCCAGGCCGATGTGCTGATTGCAACACGCATTGCCTCCGACCTTCTTGGCGCGACCAAGATGGACCGCCCCGAGGACATCCAGCCGAACCAGAAGTCCGGCAAGGCCTATTTGATGCTGACCAACAATACCAAACGCGCGGTCGGCGAAGAAAACGCTGCAAACCCGAGAGCCGACAACAAGTTCGGGCACATCATCGAAATCGATGAAGGTGGCGACTTTGCTGCGGTCAAGTCGAAGTGGGAAATCCTCGTCAAGTGCGGCGATCCATCGATTGCCGAAGTGGGCGCTTCGTTCTCCTCGGCGACAACTGCCAATGGCTGGTTCGGGATGCCGGACAATTGCGCCATTGATGCCGATGGCCGCCTTTGGGTCTCAACCGATGGAAACAACCAGAAGGCTACCGGACGCACCGATGGACTTTGGGCGCTAGATACTGATGGCGAAGCACGCGGCACATCGAAGCTGTTCTTCCGAGTGCCGGTTGGCGCTGAAATGTGCGGCCCTGCCTTCACGCTCGATAGCGAAACCCTGTTCCTTGCGGTTCAGCACCCGGGCGATGAAGGCTTGGCGACCTTCGAAACACCAGCCACCCGCTGGCCGGATTTCAAGGACGGCATGCCGCCACGCCCCGCAGTGGTCGTGATCGGCAAGCAGGGCGGCGGCAAGATCGGGGTGTGACCTCGCCTGCCTCTACTCAGCCGCTTGTCTTAGCGGTTGGGGTACAGGATCTGAAAAGGCGGCCATCAGGGTCGCCTTTTCTGCTTCTGCCTTCTTCAGCGATTCTTCCTTGACCGGGCCATAGCCGCGGATCATGTCGGGCAAACGCGCCAGCGCCACAGCATGCACATGGTTTTGCACAGTAAGTTTGCTTGCAAGCTCGCCGACCATTGCCGCGTATTCAGTGATGAGCGCACGCTCTTTGCGCCGCTCGCCATTGCGCCCGAAGGGATCGAAAGGCGTGCCGCGCAGGCCCTTCAACCGTGCAAGCAGGCGGAAACCTGTCAGCATCCATGGTCCGAACTGACGTTTGCGCGGGCGACCATTGGGCAGGATTTCGCCCTGCATTACCGGCGGCGCCAAATGGTAGGCGATCTTGAAATCGCCCTCGAATGTTTCGGCGATGCGCCGCTCGAAATCTCCATTCGTATAAAGACGGGCCACTTCGTATTCGTCCTTGTAGGCCATCAGCTTGAACCCGAATTTCGCCACTGCAACGGCAAAGCCGGACTTGCCCGAAAGGCCAGCTTCGGCCTTGCGGGCAGTTTCAACCAGGTTGCGGTAGCGGTCTGCATATTGTGCGTTCTGATATTGGGTCAGGAACGTCGCGCGATTTTCGACGATTGCCTCTAGCGTATCCTCGGCGGGACTAGGCGTTTCGCGGCGGGCAAGGATCTGCGCGGCTTCCTGCGGATATTGCGCAAAGCGCCGGCCCCAGCCAAAGGCCAGTTTGTTGGCGGCCACCGATACCGCGTTGAGTTCGATGGCGCGTTCCAGCGCAGCAGGCGAAACCGGAAGCAGCCCCTTCTGGCTGGCATAACCAACCATCATGATGTTGGTGGCGATCGCATCCCCGCAAACCGCATCTGCCAGCTTGCCGAAATCAAGCTGCATTGGTTCGCCCTTCGAACTTTTTGCAATGGTCTTGACGATGTCGGTTTCCCGGAAATCGAAGTCGCGGTTGAAGACAAAAGCGGCGACCGGAGCAAGGTGGGTGTTGAGAACGGCAGATGTCCGGTTGGCCGACATCAGGGCGGCGCCGTCCTTGCCAGCGGCAACAACAGTGTCGGCTGCCAACAACAGATCGGCTTCGCCGGTCACGATCTGTGCGGCAGAAACTTCCTGCGGGGTCTTGGACAGGCGCACATGCGACAGCACCGCTCCGCCCTTTTGGGCAAGGCCGGAGAAGTCCTGGATCATCGCTGCCTTGCCTTCAAGGTGGGCGGCCATTCCGATGATCGCGCCGATGGTCAAAACGCCGGTTCCACCTACGCCGGTAATGGCGATGTTGTAAACGCCGTCCAAACCTTGGACTGATGGTTGCGGCAAGGCTTCCCGCGACAATGGCGGCAGAACGGGCTTTTTCAGCCCGCCGCCATGCACCGTCACGAAGGACGGACAAAAGCCGTTGACGCAAGAAAAATCCTTGTTGCACGACGACTGGTTGATCTGGCGCTTGCGGCCAAATTCGGTTTCCAGTGGTTCGATTGATATGCAGTTGGACTGGACAGAACAGTCGCCGCAACCTTCGCACACCAGCGGATTGATGAAGACGCGCTTTTGCGGGTCTTCCAACAGGCCACGCTTGCGGCGGCGGCGCTTTTCCGCAGCGCAGGTCTGGTCATAGATGATCGCCGTACAGCCTTCGACCTCGCGCAGGTGCCGCTGCACCTCATCGAGATATTCCCGCGAGCGGGTCTTCACGCCGGGTGCCAGGTCTGCAGAAGGGCATTTTTCCGGCTCGTCAGAAACCAGCCAGATTTCGCTGACGCCTTCTGCTGCCAACTGGTGCGAAAGCTGCGGCACGGTCAGCTGGCCATCGACATGCTGGCCGCCAGTCATGGCGACGGCGTCATTGTAGAGTATCTTGTAGGTGATGGTGTTGCCTGAGGCGACAGACTGTCGGATGGCCAAAGCGCCCGAATGGAAATAGGTGCCATCGCCCAGATTGGCAAAGACGTGCTTTTCGGTGGTGAATGGCGCTGTGCCCATCCACGGCACACCCTCGCCGCCCATGTGGGTGTAGGTTTCGGTGCTGCGGTTCATCCACAAGGCCATGAAATGGCAGCCGATGCCGGCCATGGCGCGGCTGCCATCGGGCACCTTGGTTGAGGTGTTGTGCGGGCAGCCGGAACAAAAATGCGGCATGCGCGAAACTGGTGCCTGATGGCCTAGCCGAACCGCCTGGCGGGACTGATAGTGCTCCAGCTGCTTTTCCAGCTTCTCGCGCAGGCCTTCGGGCAGTTTGAATTTCAGCAGGCGCGAAACAATCACCCGCAGCGCAACGCCGGTTGTCACGTCCTCGTGCAGCGACAGCATCGGCTCGTCACGGTCATCGAACTTGCCGACAATGCGCGGTCGCACATCAGCGCGCCAGTTGAACAATTGCTGCTTGATCTGGTGCTCGATCACCTCGCGGCGCTCCTCGATCACCAGCACTTCCTCCAGCCCTTCGGAGAAATGGCGCACGCCTTCCGGCTCGAGCGGCCATGTCATCCGCACCTTGTAAAGGCGCAGGCCGATCTTGTCGGCGGTCTTGTCGTCAATGCCCATGTGTCGCAGGGCCTCGCGCACATTCTCGTACGCCTTGCCCGAAGAGATGATGCCAAAGCGCGGTTTGCGCGAATCCATCACAAGTTGATCGACCTTGTTGGCCCGCGCAAATGCGATTGCCGCATAAGCCTTGTGTTCCTGCAACCGCTCGTCCTGAGCATAGCGGTCGTCTGGCCAACGGATGTTGAGCCCGCCCTTCGGCATTTCGAAATCATTGGGCAGAACGAACGAGCGCGCTTCTGCCTTCAAATCCACCACACCAGTGGTTTCGATGGTGTCGGATATGACCTTGTAGCCAACCCAAAGCCCCGAGAACCGGCTCATCGCATAGCCAAGCAGGCCAAGCTCGGTGAATTCATGCACCGACGAGGGGAACAGCACCGGCATGATTGCGGCCATGAAGGCATGGTCGGACTGGTGCGCCACGGTCGACGATTTGGCCGAATGGTCATCACCCGCAACCGCCAGCACGCCTCCATGCGGCGAGGTGCCGAAAGAATTGGCGTGCTTGAACACGTCGCCGCAACGGTCAACGCCGGGACCCTTGCCATACCACATGCCGATGACACCTTGTTTGGTGACACCTGGCGACAATTGCGCGTTTTGCGATCCCCAGACTGCGGTTGCTGCAAGTTCTTCGTTGACGCCGGATTGAAACACCACATCGTGCTGGCGAAGGTGTTTCTTTGCCTGGTTGAAGGCAAAATCCAACCCGCCAACCGGCGAGCCGCGATAGCCTGAAATGAATGCGCCAGTGTTCAGCCCGGCGGCGCGGTCGCGCCGGATTTGTACCAATGGCAGGCGCACCATGGCCTGCGTTCCCGAAATGAACACTTCGCCGGTTTGGGCATTGTATTTGTCATCAAGCGTGACAGCGGCAAGGTCGCCAGCCCGCATGCCCGGTTTGAGAATCTCGTTCATTGCGCAAACTCCTTCTCCAATGTCCATTATGGCGCAATTTCGCGGCGGGTGTAACGGTGATTTTTTTCGGTTTGGCAGTGCGTCGAGAAGAACTCCGGCCCAGCTGGCATCGCATCACTCGCCGCTTCCCGTCTTTGGACCCCGGCAAGTGGGAGATGGGCGCTGTGCCTAGCCATAGCTATGACTTTCCCCTCCCTCTTGCATGGTCCGGCCCGGCGGGATTATCAGGAGATCGAAAGGATGGTTCCCATGTCCGCCATAACCGTGAGCGCTCTTTACAAGTTTGTTGCCCTGCCCGATTTCCGGACGCTGCAGCCACGGCTGCTGGCGCAGTGCAAGAAGCATGGGGTGATGGGAACCCTGCTTCTGGCGGACGAGGGCATCAACGGCACGATTGCCGGTAGCCATGAGGCAATAACGGCGGTGCTGGACTGGCTGAAAGCCGATGCCCGGCTTGCCGATCTGGAGCACAAGGAAAGCTTTGCCGATGAAAACCCATTCTACCGCATGAAAGTGCGGTTGAAACGCGAGATTGTGACGTTGGGCGTGCCTGGCATCGATCCGCGCGTGACCGTTGGCACCTATGTCGATCCGAAGGACTGGAATGCGCTGATCAGTGATCCCGATACGGTGCTCATCGACACGCGCAATGATTACGAAGTGGCGATCGGTACTTTTGAAGGGGCGATTGACCCCAAAACTGTCAATTTTCGCGAATTTCCGGCATGGTTCCGGGAAAATTCCGGGCGGTTTCACAACAAGCCGAAAATCGCGATGTTCTGCACTGGCGGCATTCGCTGCGAAAAGTCGACGGCCTTCCTGAAGTCCGAAGGTTACCAGGACGTCTTCCACCTCAAAGGCGGCATACTCAAATATCTGGAAACCGTGCCGCAGGAAGAAAGCCTGTGGCATGGCGAGTGCTTCGTTTTTGACAACCGGGTCTCGGTTGGCCATGGCCTCAAGGTCGGAAATTACGACCTTTGCCATGCCTGCCGGCACCCTATCACGCATGAAGACAAGCGTTCGGAAAAATACCTCAAGGGTGTATGCTGCCCGCATTGCCACGACACCATGAGCGAGGAGCGCAAGGCCGGGTTTGCTGAACGGCAAAAGCAGGTGGAACTGGCCGATGCCCGCGGCGAGCGGCATGTGGCCGCCGATGTTGAAACGGCCCGGGTGCAAAAGCGGGCGGAAAAGCTGGCACGCAAGGAACGCGACCGGCAGCGAGCCAAAGGCGAGGCAGCCTGATGCGAAGCAGCAAGATCATTCACACCGTCTCGTGCCATTGCGAGGGCGAAGTGGGCGATGTGGTGGTTGGCGGCGTCACCCCGCCGCCCGGTGCAACGCTTTACGAACAGCGCGAATTTCTCGCCCGCGATCAGACCTTGCGAAATTTTCTGCTGAACGAGCCGCGCGGTGGCGTGTTCCGGCATTTCAATTTGCTGGTTCCGCCGAAGAGCCCGAAGGCTGACGCCGCGTTCCTGATCATGGAACCGGAAGACACCCCGCCGATGTCCGGCTCAAACACGATCTGTGTGGCTACAGTGCTGCTGGAAACAGGCATACTGCCAATGGTCGAACCGGTTACGCGGCTGGTGCTGGAGGTTCCGGCGGGGCTTGTTGAAGTTGAAGCCAATTGTGCAAACGGCAAGGTTGAGAGCGTCGCGTTTCGCAATGTGCCCTCCTTCTCCGACAGGCTGGGCGCATCTTTGGAAGTCAGGGGGCTTGGCACGCTCATTGTGGATACGGCTTTTGGCGGCGATGCCTTTGTCATTGTCGATGCGGCAGCGCTTGGCTTTGCCATCACCCCGGACGAGGCGGCGGACCTTGCTGCGATAGGCTCGCAGATAACCAGTGCGGCCAATGCGCAACTGGGGTTCAAGCATCCGCTGCAAGCCTGGGATCACATCTCGTTTTGCCAGTTTGCCGGACCCCTGGAGAAGACTTCGACGGGCTGGAAAGGCCGCAACACCGTGGCAATCAAGCCGGCCAAGCTTGACCGTTCGCCAACCGGCACCGGCTGCTCGGCGCGTCTGGCGGTATTGCATGCAAGAGGCTAGATCGGCATCGGCGAGACCTACGAGGCGATCTCGGTTCTAGGCTCGCGGTTCTTTTGTCGCATCGACGAAACAACAATGCTGGCTGGCAGGCCGGCGATCATTCCACGGGTCGAAGGGCGGGCCTGGATCACCGGCACCCACCAGCACATGCTTGATCCGCAGGACCCATGGCCGGACGGTTACCGGCTGGGCGATACCTGGCCGAAGGCAGGTTAATTGCGGAATGCTTCCTCAAGCCGGGACAGTGCCTCATTGATCCAGTGGCGCTGGGTGGCGAAATTGAAGCGCACGAACATTTCGCCGCCGGGGCCGAATTGCGGGCCGGGAGAAACGCCGATGCGGGCGCGGTGGGTGATGCGGTCCATGATGTCTTCGCGCGAAAGACCGGTGCCTTCAAAGTCCACCCAGGCCAGATAGGTCGCTTCCAGCGGCATGGACCGTGTGCCGGGAACAGCCCTTGCGATACCGGCATCGAAATGCTGGCGGTTGGCATCCAGATAGGGAAGCAGTGCATCCAGCCATTCATCGCCTTCGCGCCATGCAGCTTCGGTGCTGAGCATGCCGAACAGATTGTAGGAAACCAAGCCTGCAGCCATGATGCGGTCGTCGAGTTTCTTGCGCAATTTGGCGTTGGGCGTAATGCATGCGCCAACATGGCCGCCGGCAAGGTTGAACGTCTTGGTTGCGGCAACGCAGGTGATCAACCGGTCGGCGACAAACGGGGCGGCAATTGCAGTCGGGATGTGGGTGTTTCCTGGAAAAACCAGATCATTGTGGATTTCATCGGAGACGAGGATGAGGTCGTTGTCGACGCAAAATTGTGCAACGGCAACCAGTTCATCGTGGTCCCAAACCCGTCCGCCGGGATTGTGCGGCGAACACAGGAAAACAACTTTCGCCCGGTCGGTGACGGTGGCCTTGAGGCGATCCATGTCCATCTTGTACCGGCCCTGTTCGGTGAGCATTGGCACATTGTGGATCTTGCGGCCGTTGGCCTCGATGATCAGGCGGAACGCGTGGTAGGCCGGGGAAAAAACGATGACCTCGTCGTCCGGTTCGCTGACAGCCTGAAGGATCAGCCCAAGCGCAGAGACGATGCCCGGTGTCGTCGAGATCCAGTCGGGATCGACGGTGAAATGGTGGCGGCGCTGCAACCAGTCCGCACAGGCCTGCCGCCAGCCGAGGTTTGAATCATAATAACCATGCGTGGATCGCTCGACCTCTGCCGCCAGAACGCGCTTAACCGCCGGGGGCGCTTCAAAGTCCATGTCGGCGACCCACATGGCAATTGCATCGGGTGCATCGAGACTGCACGCAAGGCCCATACGATCCCACTTGGCCGAATGGGTGTTGCGGCGGTCAATGACGCGGTCGAAATCGAATTTCATGGGTTTTAGCGTTCCTGTGGTGTTTTTTCGAGATAGCGCCGCCATTTGGAACTGGTCAAGGCCACAAATGGAGCGATTGCTGTTGCTTTGCGTGGAAAAACCGTGTGGATCGCCATTTCGCAGGAATTGCGCCGGTTCGGCGGTCTGCGATCAACACGGCTTTGAGTGGAGAGATTTGCGTGAAGACAACAGCGGCGCAAATTCGGGCGACAAACCTCATTGCCATCGCATGCGTACTGGGCGGCACCTTCGGCTTTGTGCTGCACGACGTGATCATCAAATCGCTCAGCTCCAGCTATGCGCTGCACCAGATCACATTCTTTCGTGGCATCGTTGCCGGTCTGGTGACACTTGCGGTTCTCGTGCCGCTGGAGGGGGGATACCGCAATCTGGTAACGCCATTCTGGCGCATTCATCTGGTTCGCGGGGTGCTGGTGGTCGCCGCGAACATGTCCTTTTATTCGGCGCTAGCCAGCCTGCCCATTGGTGAGGCTACCGCGATCTATTTCATTGCGCCGCTGGTGATCACGGCGCTTTCGGCCATCGTGCTTCGTGAACATGTCGGTCCGCGCCGCTGGGCGGCAGTGCTTATCGGCCTTTTCGGCGTGGCACTGGTCGTGCAGCCGGGCGCAGCCACTTTTCAGTTGGCCTCGTTGCTGCCTGCCTTTGCAGCGCTTTGTTATGGCACCTTGCAGGTTTTGACGCGGGTGATCGGTGTCAAGGAAAAGGCCTCGACCATGTCTTTTTACATGCAGCTGACCTTCATGGTTTTTTCGGGAACCGTTGGGCTGCTTTTCGGCAATGGCTCGCTTTCAGGTTCTGCCGATCCAAGCGTCGCCTTCCTGACAAGAGCATGGATCTGGCCGCCAGCCAGTGACTGGCCAGCGCTGCTCGGCATCGGTCTGATTGCTGCGTTTTCCGCCTATCTGCTTGCGCAGGCCTACCGGCTTGCCGAGGGCGGGCTGATTGCACCATTCGAATATGCCGGCATGGTGATGGCGATCATCTTCAGCATCGCAGTCTTTGGCGACTGGCCAAACGGACTGGCCTGGGCCGGCATTTTCCTGATCGGCCTGTCGGGGCTGTATGTGTTCTTTCGCGAGACGTTCTTGGGACGGGTGACCGAGAGCAAGGCACCAAGGCCGAAAGGCTAAACCGTCATTTCCACTTGATCGAGCACCCCATGGAGGCGATCTGCTCGCGCGGTCCGTCGCCAGTTTGTGCGACCGCCCTCATTGCCTCGTAAAGGTCGCGGCGCACTTCCGGCGGTGCTGCGTCCTTGCGCGAGGCATCCAGCCTGCCACGGTATTGCAACTCGCCGCGGGCGTTGAACCCGAAAAAATCCGGCGTACAAACCGCATCATACATGCGCGCGACCTTCTGGTCGGCGTCGTGCAGATAGGCGAACGGGAAGGCGTGCCGGATTGCAAATTCCTGCATTCGGTCAAACGAGTCTTCCGGATAGGCATCGGCATCGTTTGAGCAGATGGCAACAAAGCCGATGCCCTTGGGTTTCAGGTTGACGGCATCGCGCACCAACCGGTCAATCACCGCCTTTACATAGGGGCAGTGGTTGCAAATGAAGGCAACCACGAGGCCCTTTTCACCTGCCTGCGCCAGGATGGAATGCTGCCTGCCGTCAACACCGGGCAGGACCGCGTCCTTCGCTTTCCAGCCAAAATTGCACACCGGGGGGATTGCTGCCATCTGATGGTCTCCTCATCGCCATAGTTGTTTTAACGACAGGTCCCGTCAAGGCTTCCGCCAAATACAGACTGGGGATTTTTTGGGCAACGGGCGATGCAGATGGCCTGTGTCCAACAGTTTCCGCATGCTTTGGGTTACCGGTACAGGTCACATTGTCATAATGTGTTGCCAACCAGAGCTATTTGCCCTTTATGAGAAGTGCAGTGCAACCTGAAGACTGGTTGCACAGTTTGTGTTTTCAGTTCTGGGAGGAACAGTCATGAAATTTTCCATCAAGCTTGCCAGCCTTGCTGCTGGTGCCATATTCGCGTCGGGTGTTGCATTCGCTGCAGACTATCCCGAGCGCCAGATCACCATGGTGGTTCCGTTTGCTGCCGGTGGTCCGACCGACACGGTTGGCCGGTTGATTGCCGAAAAAATGTCGGCTGATCTTGGCCAGCAGGTCATTGTTGAAAACGTTGGTGGTGCAGGCGGAACGCTTGGTGCGGGCCGCGTTGCCTCGTCAGAACCAGATGGTTACACCGTGCTGCTGCATCACATCGGCATGGCAACCTCTGCAACGCTGTACCGCAACCTGGCCTACAAGCCACTTGAAGCGTTCGAGTATGTCGGCCTCGTTACCGAAGTGCCGATGACCGTGGTTGCCCGCAAGGATTTCGAACCTTCGGATATGCCGACTTTCCTCGAATACGTGAAGAAAAATGCTGACAAGGTGACCATGGCCAATGCCGGTATCGGCGCAGCCTCGCACCTTTGCGGCATGCTGTTCATGCAGGCACTTGGCGTACCGATCGTTACCGTCCCGTACAAGGGAACAGGTCCGGCGATGACTGATCTCCTGGGTGGTCAAGTCGATCTCATGTGCGACCAGACAACCAACACCACCGAACAGATCAAGGGCGGAACAATCAAGGCTTATGCCGTGACTTCGCCAAAGCGCCTCGACATCTTCCCTGATCTGCCAGCTGTTTCAGAAGTCGGACTGCCGACCATGGAAGTGGGCATCTGGCATGGCATTTACACGCCAAAGGGCACGCCTGCTGCGGTCAATGATCGTCTTGCAGCATCGTTGCAGAAGGCATTGGCCGATCCTGCCATTTCAGCGAAGTTTGCCGAACTGGGCACTTCGCCATCTTCGGCAACAGATGCGACCCCTGTCGCACTCAAGGCCAAGTTGGAAACGGAAATCGCCCGCTGGAAGCCAATCATTGATGCTGCCGGCACCTATGCCGACTGATTGAAAAAAGCCCCGGTGCATCTGCGCCGGGGCTTTCCAGTTGGCAGTTGCCATTTGCCAGTGGTTTGTCGAAAGGGGGGCGTTCATGTCGTCGTCAAACAAGCCGTCTTCGCTGACGTCATCAAAATCCATCAACAAGGTTGATGCCGCCGCCGGTGTTCTGTTCATCGCCATCGGTCTGGTCTTCTTTTTCCAATCGCTGGGCATGAAACTGGGCACCACGTTTCGCATGGGGCCGGGTTATTTTCCGTTGTTCCTGGCAGTCATTCTCATTTTTCTTGGTGCCCTCATTATTGCCAGTGCTTTCAAGTCATCGGGCGAGGCGCTCGGCAATCACGCTTGGCGCGGGATGATGTTCATCCTGCCTGCGCCGGTGTTCTTTGGCCTTACCGTGCGTGGCCTCGGCTTTGTGCCATCGATATTCATCACGACGCTGATCGCCGCCAAGGCTTCGATGAAAATGGGCATGGTTTCCGCGCTTGCACTCGCCTCGGCAGTTACGGTGTTTTCGACGCTGGTTTTCAGTTATGCGCTCGGCCTGCCATTTCAACGGTTCGGCCCGTGGCTGTCTTTTTGAGGACTTGTGACCTTGGATCTTCTTTCAAATCTTGCGCTGGGGTTTGCCACCGCCGGTACCATTGAGAACCTGTTCTTCTGTCTGATCGGGGTCATTTTGGGCACCTTGATCGGGGTGCTGCCGGGCATTGGCGCAACCGCGACAATTGCGATGCTTTTGCCGATCACGTTCCAGCTGGAGCCGGTATCCTCGCTCATCATGCTGGCTGGCATTTACTATGGTGCCCAGTATGGGGGCTCGACCACGGCGATCCTGATCAACATGCCGGGTGAAAGCTCCTCTGCCGTTACGGCAATCGACGGTTACCAGATGGCGCGAAACGGCAAGGCCGGAACCGCACTTGCGATTGCGGCCCTTGGTTCGTTCTTTGCAGGAACAGTCGCCACCTTGCTGGTGGCAATTTTTGCGCCGCCTCTAACGATCATTGCGTTGAAGTTCGGCGCAGCCGAGTATTTTTCCCTGATGCTTCTTGGTCTGGTGTCGTCCATTGCCCTGGCGCACGGGTCCATCCTCAAGGCGCTGGCGATGGTGGTGCTCGGGCTGCTGCTTGGCCTTGTTGGAAACGACATCTATTCCGGCACTCCGCGCTTCACTTTCGGCATCACCGAGTATGCTGACGGGCTGAATTTCGTGGCACTGGCAGTTGGCGTCTTTGGCATTGCAGAGATTTTGAAGAACCTTGAGGGCGACCAGGACCGCTCAGTTCTGACCACAAAGCTTGGCACCTTGTGGCCCTCGCGGGCGGATCTGAAAAAGATGGTCGCGCCAATGGTTCGCGGAACCGTGCTTGGCTCGGCGCTTGGAATCTTGCCCGGTGGCGGTGCAATTCTGGCTTCGTTCGCATCCTATACGGTTGAAAAACGACTTTCCAAAACGCCGGAGGAATTTGGAAAAGGCGCTATCGAAGGCGTGGCGGGTCCTGAATCTGCAAACAATGCCGGGGCACAAACCAGCTTCATACCGCTTTTGACACTGGGCATTCCGGCAAATCCGGTGATGGCGTTGATGGTGGGCGCTATGATCATCAAGGGCATCGTGCCGGGACCCAATGTCGCGAGCGAACAGCCTGCCCTTTTCTGGGGCATCATCGCAAGCATGTGGATCGGCAATTTGATGCTGATCGTCCTCAATCTGCCCTTGATCGGCGTATGGGTATGGCTGCTCAAGGTGCCATACCATGTACTTTTTCCGGTCATCATGGCGTTCTGTTCCATTGGCGTTTATTCGGTAAACTCGAATGTCTACGACCTTTACGCCGTCGCAGGTTTCGGCCTGATGGGCTACATCATGATGAAGTTGCGCTGCGAACCAGCACCGTTGTTGCTTGGCTTCGTGCTGGGACCGATGCTTGAAGAAAATCTGCGCCGGGCGATGATCCTGAGCCGCGGTGATCCGATGACATTCCTGTCGCGCCCAATCAGTCTGACATTGTTGTTGCTGACCTTGGCTGTGTTGGTTGTGGTGCTGATGCCCCAAGTTCGCAGCAAGCGGGCCGAGGTGTTCTCCGAAGAGGAATGACCCGTCTAAAGGCTGTTGCCTTTATGCTCGTAGCGGCCCCTTGACTACCGGCCAATAATCCGGCTGGCAAAGGCTGCAGTGGCCTCCAGTTTTTGCCAGTCGACGCCAGTGGAAAAGCCAAGGCTTTCCAAAAGCTGCACTTCCGTGCCGGTGGCGACATTGCCTGCAGCACCGGGTGCATAAGGACAGCCGCCAAGGCCGGCAACTGCAGCTTTGAAACTGCAAAAGGCGGGTTTCGGGGCGCCGAAGGCCATGAATCAAGCCTGAAAACCACGCAATTCCCGTTTCGGGGCAGGATGCTTACAATTTTAGCATTCGGCTTTTCGGTTTGTAGCGCTTCCTGTGCCATGTTCCTGGCAATCCCAGTGAAGGTATTTTCATGGAAAGCAGGTACAAAAGCGTCTTTGCCGAGAGCAACCGGCAAGGCGAAAGGGCAATCGCGCTGTTTCAGGCGCTTATTGCAATGATCATCCTTGCTTTCCACGTGGTGGCAGGCGCGTCGATGCAATGGCAGACCTTCAGCGGGCTCACCGTTTTCATCGCCGGCCTGATCCTGCTTTCCTGCTATGTCCGGGTGAAGCTCTCGAACAATGTCACGGCTGCGGAGTTCTGGCTTTCAGTCCTGACAGTGGTGGATGGCGCGCTGATCTTTGCGCTCATATTGTCCTATGCTTTCGCCTATGACCTGCCATTGCAGACGACTTTCAAGACCCCTTCGCTGATCTTCCTCGCCCTTTACACGGGCATTCGCGCTTTGCGGTTCGACCCCAAGCCGGTGATGGTCGCAGGTGGAACCGTTATCATTGGCTGGGTACTCCTCATCACTTTCATTTCCCTGCAAGGGGAGCCGGTCACCCACTCCTATGTCGAGTACATGCAGAGCGACAAAGTGCTCTATGGGGCTGCAATCGAGATGGCGGTGGGGTTTGCGGCACTCTTGCTGGCGCTCGCTGCCGCGATGACGAAGGCGCGGCGGATGCTGCGCGAAATCGCCCATGTCAACGATCTGGAATCGGCCAATCAGGCTGCGGTGGAAAGCGTTGAAAGGCACGAGGAGTTGCTGCGCAGTTCGGTCGATGCGATCGTGATCGTCGATGAGAAGGGTGCAATCGAACGGGCAAATCCGGCGCTGCAAACCCTTTTTGGTTATTCGGAGAAGGAGCTTACCGGCAAGTCTGCGGCCATGCTGATGTCGGCGGAGAACGCCGCCAAGCTCGAGGCTGGCGTGATGCAATATGTCATGTCCGGACAAAGCAACCTGATTGGCCGAGGCTTTGATTCCGAAGGAATCGACCGTAACGGCCAGACTGTACCCATCGAACTTTCAATCAGCGAATTCGTGTCTGGCGGCAAGCGCCGTTTTGCCGGGTTCATTCGCGACGCGAGAATGCGCCGAATGTCGGAAGAAAATGAAAGGCGCGCGCTCGGCCAGTTCGAAGATGCGGTGCGCACTGCAATGGACGCCATCATCATCATTGACGAAGCGGGAACGGTCGTCGCGTTCAACCCGGCAGCAGAAACAATCTTTGGTTATGCCAGCAGCGAAGCAGTCGGCAGGACCATGGGGGACCTTATCGTTCCCGAGCAGTACCGCACGGCACATGCACAGGGCATGAAGCGCTATCTGGCAACCGGTGAGGGACCGGTTCTCAACCAGCGGATCGAGATCAAGGGTCAGCGCAAGGACGGCGAGATTTTCGATATCGAACTTGCGATAAGGGAAACGACCGGACGGCAGGGTCGGCTGTTCATCGGCTATGCCCGTGACATCACCGAACGCAAGCTGGCCGAACAGCGGATTCAGGCCGAAAAGGAAAGGGCCGAATTTGCCAGCCAGGCCAAGACAAGGTTCCTTGCAATGATGAGCCATGAGGTGCGCACGCCGCTGCATGGCATGCTGGGTATCCTTGACCTACTGGCGATCTCCAAGGATACGGAAGATCGCGAGAAACTCCTGACAGTCGCTCGCGGTTCCGGCACTGCACTGTTGCAGATCATCAATGACATCCTTGATTTTTCCAAGCTGGATGAAGGCAAGGTCGAAATTCGCAGTGCACCGTTTGACCTTGTACAACTGACCGAGGGCGCAATGGCGCTGGTGCGCCCGCTGGCCGAGGAAAAAGGCTTGGCAATCCGTTGCACGCTCGATTCTGCTCTGCCTACCGTGCTGGTTGGCGATGCCGGCCGTATCCGTCAGGTGGCGCTCAATTTTGCAAGCAACGCCATCAAGTTCACGAAGCAGGGTGAAATCAGCGTCAACATTGACGCCATAGAGTCATCCAAGGGCGGCGGCGTGAGGTTCACCATATCCGATACGGGCGGCGGCATTCCGGAAGGAAAGCGGCACATGATGTTTCAGGAATTCTCGACGATCGAGCACCATCATACTGGCGGCAGTGGAACCGGACTGGGACTTGCCATCTGCAAACGGCTTGTGAACGCAATGGGTGGCTCGATCGGTTTTGAAAGCGAGGAGGGCCAGGGTTCAACCTTCTGGTTCGAGCTACCGCTGCAAGCTGCGCCGGATGCCGCATGGCCAATGGTTGAGCGCCGGGCAAGTCCGATGGATCGTCACCATCTTGAGGGTGTTCACATCCTTGCGGTGGAGGACAATGCAACAAACCAGTTGCTGCTGAAGCGCAATCTTGAGGCGTTCGGTTGCCATGTCGATATTGCCGATACAGCCGAGAGTGGCCTTCAGCGCCTCGCCAGCAAAGACTATGCTGTCGTGCTGATGGACATTTCGCTGCCCGGCATGGACGGCATTACCGCCACTGCGCAAATCCGCCAGATGCAGGCACTTCATGGTGAAATACCGGTGGTCATGATGTCGGCCTATGCTTTCGATGAGGATCGCCAGAAGGCGATGGCATCGGGCGCAAATGCCTATCTGCCAAAACCGGTTTCGCGGGCTGATCTTGCAAGGGCTCTATCGTTTGTGCTTTCGGGCGATCAGCAGAAGCTGGACCGTGCCAAGGTCTCCCCGCTTGCTTCGCTTGAAACTTTCCTTGGTGAGCTTGCGCCGCAAGACCAGGAGATTTTCATTGGCCATGTCCGGGCAGACCTTACGAAGAACGGCGAAAAGGTATTGGCTGCTGCCAATGCCGGAGATCTTGAAGAACTGGAACGGGCAACCCACACCTTGAAGGGTGTGGCTGGAATTGTCGGCGCAAGCGGACTTGAGCAAATCGCCGCCCAGATAAATGACGCGATCCGCACCGGCGGCACCCACATCAACAACGAAGAAATCGGACAGCTGCAGAATCACATCAACGGGCTTCTGGCGATCCTGCCGAAAGCCGGGCGTGGGTTCTACAATCCGAACGAAAAGACCATGGGAGTGGCATCATGAGCAGGAACGCGGACAAGGTACTGCTGATAGAGGATACAATATCGATTGCCATGGTCTTCAAGACATGGCTGGGCAAACGGGCCATCCAGGCGGATATTGCGCAGACAGGCGGGGAAGGGCTCGAGAAGCTTCGCACCGGCGAATACCGCGCGGTGCTTCTTGATCTTCAGTTACCCGACATGAACGGGCTGGATGTTTTGCGCAAGCTTACTGAGGAAGGGATCGACGTCACAGCCGTCGTTGTTACCGCCTCAGGTTCAATTGGAACTGCAGTTCAGGCGATGCGGCTTGGTGCATATGATTTCATAGTCAAGCCGGCTTCCGAAGAGCGGCTGGTGACAACCGTTCGCAATGCACTCGAGCGCATGGTGATGCGCCGAACCATCAAGGAAGTCAGCACCGGCCTTGCTTCCCAAAGCAACCACGGCTTTATTGGTACGAGCCTTCCGATGATCGCAGTGTACAAGACCATCGAGGCGGTATCGCGTTCAAACGCTGCAGTGTTCGTGCTTGGTGAAAGTGGAACCGGCAAGGAGGTTTGCGCAAGCGCGATCCACATGGCGAGCCCGAGGCGGGCGGGCCGGTTTGTGGCGCTCAATTGCGCGGCTATCCCCAAGGATCTGATCGAGTCCGAGATCTTCGGACACGTGAAAGGTGCTTTTACCGGCGCCACCGGCGACCGCGAAGGTGCGGCCCATGCTGCTGACGGCGGCACACTTTTCCTCGATGAAATCTGCGAGATGGATATCAGCCTGCAGTCCAAGTTGCTGCGCTTCCTGCAAACTGGAACCGTTCAGAAAGTCGGCAGCGACAAGACGACAAAGGTTGACGTCCGGATAGTCTGCGCAACAAACCGCGATCCGATGGAAGAGGTCCGCCAGGGACGCTTCCGGGAAGACCTCTATTATCGCCTCTACGTCATTCCCATTGAAATGCCTGCGTTGCGGGAACGCGATGGCGACGCGCTGCTCATTGCCAAACACCTGCTCGGGCAGATGTCCGCCGAAGAGAACAAGGAGTTCGAAGGGTTCACTCCGGATGCTGAAGGCATGATCCTTGCCTATGCATGGCCAGGGAATGTTCGCGAGTTGCAGAACGTGATCCGCAAGGCGGTCATCCTGAATGATGGACCTTTCATAGACGGAACCATGCTGGCAATTGGCGGAAATCTTCATGCCGTCGCCCGCAAGGGGGCGATGGCAGGCGGCAATGGCAAGGCCGACAGCAATCTGATTTCGGTCGATCTCAACCTGCCGTTTCATGTGATCGAACGCCAGATTATCGAAGAAGCGATCCGCCGGTCGGGTGACAGTGTTCCCAAAGCCTCTCAGACTCTCGAACTCAGCCCATCGACCATCTATCGCAAACGCGAAGGCTGGGAGGCAGCCTGAGCAGGCGGCGGTTTTCACCGCCGCCGCAGTTCTTCACGCTGCGCCTGCCAGCTTGTGCTCATGGCGTACCTGGCGCATCAATTCACGCCAGGTATCAGTCCAGCTGTGCACGGCAATTGCGCGATGTGGCGCACCAGCCTCTTCCAACGCCAAAGCCAACGGCCGGTCATTCCCGCCTTCAGCCATGCTGTCACCGTAAAACGCAAGTGCAGCACCAGGATGCCGACGCATAACCTCGGCCTTGACAACAGCCTTGTTCCAGCCGGCAGGGACGATGTCGATGCTGATCTCGCCACCAGCGGAAGCCTCATAGCCAAGTCCGCTGGCGTTTATGGCATCGGCAAAGACTTTCCTCTCGCCGGCATCCCCGTCCCAGGCATGGTATTTCTTGCGCTCGGACAATGAGGCGAAACGCCCCACAGCCGATACGTTGAGCATGCCGGGACGCTCCTCGATGTGGTTTCCGAAGCGCCAAGGATAGGTGCTAGTGTCCACGTAGTTGCGGCAGGCCTCGCGGATTGCCGGGTGGAAATCATGATGCTTGCGATACACCAGTTCGTCGCCGATCTTGAACTCGGCGCCCGAACTGCCGAACACGCCGGAGCATGCAAGGAGAATGTCTTCATCCACCTGTTCGGCGATCTTCGCAAAATCACTTCCGGAAATCAGATAGACCGGATGGGAAGCAACGAAATCTCTGAAGAATCGGGCAAAGCCAAGGTTCATGGTTTCGCGGGGCGGCGTCAGCGTCCCGTCTACGTCGAAGAGAAAAACAGTTTCCATGACGCCCTCACGCTGCCTTGACAGAGAAGGAAGGCGTCTCGGTAGCATCGCGGCCGTAAACATCTTCGACCCGGACGATGTCGTCTTCACCAAGATAATGGCCATACTGAACCTCGATCATCTCGATCGGTTCATCGCCAAGATTCTCAAGCCGGTGGACCGCGCCTTGCGGGATGAATACCTGCTGGCATGGTCCAAGCAGCATCACCTGGGTGTCGACCGTGACTGTGGCCAGCCCGGAAACCACAACCCAATGCTCTGCCCGGTGGTGATGGTATTGCAAAGAGAGGCGTCCGCCCGGATTGACGGTGATGCGCTTTACCTGGTGCGAGGCGCCGCGGTCGAGGCTCTCGAAGCGGCCCCATGGACGGGTTTCGCCGGAATGTGCAAAGGCTGCGGTGATGCCGTCATTGCGCATTTCTTCGACAAGTTTCTTGACGTCCTGCGGGTTGCTTCTTGATGTCACCAGAATGGCGTCGCGGTTGGCGACGACAACGATGTCGTCCAGCCCGGCAACGCCGATTACCGGACCATCGCTGATGGCAAAGGAGTTTGAGGTGTTCACGCAATAGGACCGGCCGGCGGTGACATTTCCGCTGGCATCCTGCGCGGAATTTTCCCAAACCGACTTCCATGAGCCAAGGTCAGACCATGACGGGTCAGTCGGAACAACTGCGGCGAAGGCGGTTTTTTCCATGATCGCGTAGTCGAAAGAGACCGGGCTGATTGCCTCGAAGGCTGCAGCGGCGGGATGGAAACAATTGCCTTTCCACTCGCCTTCCGACACGGAACGGCGAACCTGATCCAGCAGCACTGGCGCAAGCGAAAGGAACTCGTTGCGGACCAGGTCCTTTCTGAACAGGAATATTCCTGCGTTCCAATAGACGCCCGGTGTGCGAACCAGCTCTTCAGCGGTTTGTGCGTTCGGCTTCTCGATGAAGCTGTCGAGGAGGTAGCCCGGTTCGCCATGAATTGGCGCGCCGGCCCTGATGTAACCATATCCTGTTTCAGGATGCGCAGGGCGAATTCCCAGGGTCACAATGCAGCCGTTGCGACGGGCAATGTGGAGACCAGAAGCGATCGCCCTGCCGAAGGTGTGGGTGTCGCCAATGGCATGGTCGGACGGCAGGACGATCATGGCGTCGGATTTTTCCGGCAGCAGCAATTCGCAGGCAAGCGCAACTGCAGCGGCGGTGTCGCGTCCGGCTGGCTCGCAAATGATCCTTGCATCTTCGCAGCCGATTTCGGCGAGCTGGCCGGCAACAATCGACAGGTAGCGCTTGTTGGTGATGACAATCGGCGCAGCAGTTGCCCGCATTTCCTTGGCGCGCAGTACCGTCTGCTGGAAAAGCGTGTGCCCTTCCATGATGCGTGCGAATTGCTTGGGAAGCGATTCGCGTGAAACCGGCCAAAGCCGCGTACCTGATCCACCGGCCAGAATTACCGGAATTGTAGTGCCCTCGGTCATGATTGTCTCCGTTGCAGCGAGGTTGAACTGCAGACGGATTGTGCAAGCAGCGGGCCAACCGGTTTGGGTGTGGCGCAGAACCGGAAATCGGACGCAAAACCTTCGATGGTTATATGCGCGCGCGAGAGCGGCCGAATTCGTCCTCCAAATTGCGGATTGCGATTCGCTTTTTGCGATCAGCCGTTTTGCAAATTGGAGAGAAACTGGGTGCGCAAGGCCATTTGGGGGGCCGGAAGGGCGCTGTTGGTCGAAATGTGCGGTGGCATGAGCCTTGCAACTCCGTTCACGAGCAATGGAGAGCAACCATGCAAATCATACGTGAACGCCCAAGCCAACGCCGGCATCACCGGGTAACAGCGCCGTTGAAAGCGACGCTGCCCTCGGGCCAGGCGCTTGCCGCGACCAATTGGAGCCTTGGTGGTATCCGATTCGACGGCCTGACCGGATCGCTTCCAGCGGTGGGTGAAACCCTTGCGCTTCGGCTGGACTTGCCGTTCCAGGGGTTTGACATTTCATTCGATGTTGAAGCCAAGACAGTCTGGAGCCGGGAAGACACCGCGACAGCAGGCATGGAATTCCTGCCGCTTTCCGAACGGGCTCGCGACCTGATGAGCCATTTCATCGAGGACCTGATCCGCGGCAAGATGGCAAGCGTCGACGAAACAATCCTGCGCATCGATGTCCCGGTAACGCCGATCTCCACCAAGCCTGACGCCAACCCGATTGCCGGCGTTCCGGTTCGGCGCTGGCCGATCCGGGTCATCGTGATGACGTCGTTGTATCTTGTGCTTGGCACCGGCCTGTTCGGCTATCTCGGCATTTTGCTGTGGAGCAAGACCATGCGCATGGAAGTGCGCTCTGCTGTTGTTTCGGCGCCCTTGCAAACCCTCAACATGCCGATTGATGGCACGCTGGTTCCGGTAGCGATGACCGATGGTGAGATTGTCTCAAAGGGCGACACCATCGCCCGGATCGACAATCCGCGGATTTCAGAGGCACTCCAGGCCAAGCGCATCGATGTTGAGCAGGCGCGCGAAGATCTGGCGCGGGCTGAAGAAAAATACCGCCTGCAGGCCCGGCGAATGAGCCTTTACAAGATCGTCAAGAAAACAGACCTGCAGATCGCCGAGGCGCGGGCGGAAAGCGCACGCCAGTCGCTGCGCACTTCTGACGCTGCTTTTGAACGGATGACAACGCTGCGAGCCAAAGGCCTGGTCGAGGCTTTCAAATATGAGGAAGCAGAGTTGGCCAAGGCTGATGCCGAGGCGCGGCTCAAGGAAACCGAAAGCGAAGTTGAACGGGCCGCTGCGCTCGACACGGTTTCGGACCGGGTTTTCTTCAACAACAAGGAATTCGTGGCCGATCTCGACATGCTGGCGCTGGAGGTGGATGTCGCCGCCTCGATGCTCAAGCGGGCCATCGGCGAGTTCGAGAACCTGAAGCTCGCATCGGACGGCACATCCATCCGCGCCCCTTTCGACGGGCGGATCGTGCGGGTCATGCAGGAAGGTGAAGCCAGTGTTCTTCGCAACCAGCCGGTGGCGACGATCGAGAAAATCGAGGATCCACGGGTCACGGCTTTCCTGACGCAGGATGAAGTTCTTTCCGTTGCGATTGGCGCAAAGGCCAAAGTGTTTCTCCCTTCGCTTGGCCACCACATCGCTGCAATCGTCGAGCGGGTCGACCGCAATTCGGCTTTCCTCAATTCCGAAGCCTCGCGCTACGAGTGGTCGGAAGGAAAGCAACGCACAGCGGCGGTGCAGCTAAAGCTGTTGCTCGGCGAAGGCCAATCCAGGGAAGTGGCCGCCGGCCTGCCGGCAATCGTGATTTTCCCAAAAGTAACCACCAGCGACATCTACCACGGTATCGGATCGCTGGTTGAGGGCATCACCGGATCGGAGGCGAGCAATGTCGACGGCCGTTCGATTTGACACCTATCCGGGGATTGACGATCCGATGGTCTGGCCCAAGGGCTGGGCCAAATGGACGCCTTTCATCCTGCTTCAGATTGCAGCCTATTTCGCAGCTTGCATGATCCTGATGATGCTGATCCCCAACCGCCTGTTTGATACAGAGGCGTTGGTCATCACATTTTCAATCGGGTTCCTAGGCATGTGGCGGTATGGCTGGTGGTTCACGCATGCTATCCGCGCCTTCATCTACGGCAAGTATGTCTATCCGAAAATGCGTGCCGCGGGCCTTGAAATCTGGGAGAGCGGCTGGCGTCCGCGCCACATGCATTTCATGCTCACAACCTACAAGGAGCATCGCGAAATCACCGAGATGGTGGTGCGCTCGATCGCGCTGGAAATCCGCGATTCAGGTGTGCCTGGCACCATCTGGCTTGGATCTTCCGACCGCTGGGACGAAGACATCATATCAAACTATCTGCACAGGGAATGCGCCGACCTTGACATCACCCTGCGCATCATCCGGCAGAATGTTTCTGGAAAACGCGCCGCAATCGGCCTGGTGCTGCGGGCAATGTGCCGGCTTCCCGTGCCCGATGACGATCTGGTTATCTTCATGGACGGCGACTTCGTGCTCGCCCGCGGCGCGGTCTCGCGTTGCATGCCGCTGTTCAAGCTTTACCCCGATCTGCAGGCCTGCACCACCGATGAGGAAGTGATCTGTATTGGTCCGCGCTGGATCGAATCCTGGCTGCGGATGCGGTTTGCCCAGAGGCGAGTCGCCATGCAGAGCCATTCGCTTTCCGGACGGGTCCTCACGCTGACCGGCCGCATGTCGGTGTTCCGGGCCAAGAACCTCAAGCAGCTTGAGTTCATCCGGCTGCTGGAGGCCGACCAGCTTTACCACTGGCTCTGGGGTAATTTCCGCTTCCTGTCAGGCGACGACAAGAGCACCTGGTACTACATGCTGAAGCAGAAGTCGCACATGCGATACGTACCCGATGCGCTGGGTTATACCATTGAAGTCATTGATGGTTCCGGGATGGACAGGATGGTACAGAATTTCCGTCGCTGGTCCGGGAACATGCTGCGCAATGGTTCTCGCGCCATTGCACTCGGGCCGCGCCACATGCCGTTTTTCATCTGGTGGTGCCTGATCGACCAGCGCATCTCGATGTGGACCATGCTAGTGAGCCCGGTGCTGGCCATATCGGCGGTGTTCCTCGTCGGGTTCAACTACCTGCTTTCCTATTTCGTTTTCGTGGCGATCAGCCGGATGGCGCTTTCGCTGGTGTTGTTCCAGTACGCGCGTCGGGTGGAAATGTCCTACCCGTGGATCCTGTATTTCAACCAGCTTATCAACGCATCGGTGAAGGTCTATGCCATCTACCGGCTTTCAAAGCAGCGCTGGTCCAATCGCGGCAACCAGAGCGCCGGGGAAGGGGAGGGCTGGCAGGAATTCTTCCGCGGCTGGATGGCCTTCTGGTGCACCAGCGTGGCGACCGTCGCACTGTTCGTCGCGACATGGCACTATACCAAGCTCGTCTCCATCCCGTCGCTGGTCCAGTTTGCCGAAGTCTTTGGCTACTGAGTCCTCAAGGGAGTTTGAGGCGGGCAAGGCCCCAGGCCAGCGCCGCATGGGCGATGGCTATCGACCCGTCGAACATCGCAGCATCGAGTTCGGCAAAGGTGAGTTCCACCAGTTCCATGGCTTCAAGATCGCCGGAATCGGGCTCGCGGATTTTCGTGCAGTTGCCGGCGAGGTAGTAGTTGCCGACACAGCCCCGTTGGTTGCCATTGTCAACGAATTCGCCGAGGTGCAGCATCGTGCCTGCGGCAAGGCCGGTTTCTTCCAGCAATTCGCGCCTGCCTGTCAGTTCCGGTGTTTCCAGCGGATCAGCAAATCCGGCGGGAAAAGCCAGTGAAACCCTGCCGGGCCCGTGCTTGTATTGGCGGATCGCGAGCACTTTGCCGTTGCCCAGCAGCGGTACGCACATGGTGAATGGCCGCAACTTGACCTGCCAGAAATCATCGACGATGCGGCCGGCGCCGGTTTCGATCCGCTGGCGCACCACCTCCAGATAAGGACTGGCGGCAAAGGCAGTTTCCTGCGCCAGGATTTTCCATTTCTCACCCATGGCCGCTCCTTTGGCGCGTTTCGCAAATTGCAGGCTTGTCATTTCGCATTTTGCGAGCGTTCCGGCCAATTGCCAGCAATTTCGGCCGTAAACCCTTGGAAATCAGGGTTCTGGGCTTGGCATGACGATTGCAGCCCGGAAGCAAACGCCAAACGGGACATTCCGATGCAAAACACCAGCGCCAAAACCTCTCGCTCCAGTAAAATCCGGCATGCCGCCGGCTGGATGCTGTTTACCGCATTCATGGCAGGCGCAAGCCCGGCCGTGCTCAATTTCGCCGTAGACCCCTATGGCGTGTTCGGGGAAGCGGCAAAGGGAACTAGCGGTGAAATTGCCGAGAAGGCACATTATCCGCTGTACAAGCTGGCGGCATACCGACCCGGCAAGTTTGACACCATCATCCTGGGCGACAGCCGGGCACGGGCGCTTCGTGACAAATACTGGCACGAGCTCGGCCGTCCGGCCGCGCGCAATCTGGCCTATGGCGGCGCAACAATTCCCGAAATCCATTCCACCTTCATGGCGATCAAGGACGATCCGTCTTTGCGCACGATTGTCATCGGCATCCAGCTGCGCAGCTTTGACGAAGACCACAAGGGCGGCATGAACCGCGTGCCTGAAGCGCTGCGCATTTCGGGCAGCAAGATCGAGTATCTGAAGAACTGGTTTGTCTCGAAGATCGCCTGGCGCGTGCTTGAAAACGACCATCCGCAAATCGCGCAGGCTCGCGGGACACTTGGCAGGGCCGTGGCCGGAATGCTTGGCGGCGATGCCAACGCTTCCGAAAAGCCGGGCGCCAGGAAAATTGAAGCACTGGCCGACCCGCAGAACTGCGAGGGTTGCGACCTGCCGGACACAGCCATCCAGGCGCCGGCATCCGCTCCTGGTGGTGCGGTCCAGGGCGGGTACGGCTTTGATGATCAGCGCTGGAACAGCCTTTACGCGGTCAATGTTGCACCGCGCCAGCTCCCCGAAAAGATAGCCCGGCAGATCATCAAGGGCGGACGCAATGACTGGGACGGTTTTGAAGTTTCGGAACGTTACTGGGCCATGCTGGCCGAGATTTCGAACATCGCAAAAACCACGGGCAAGCAGCTTGTTTTCGTGGTGCCGCCGACCATTGTCGAATTGCAGAAGACCATAACCGACCATCGGCAGGGCGCGGAAAACCATCGGTTCCGCGAGCGGCTGGCAACTCTCGGAACGGTTCTGGATTTCGACTATCAAAGCGCCATCACCGAAGAACCAGCCAATTTCACCGACGCCTATCATTTCAATTCGCGCGTCGCAAAAATGATCGTTGGCGAGACAATCCTGACACTGGACGGGAATTCCACAACCGCAGCCAAGGCGCTGAAGCGCAGGAGCGAGATGCTCTGCCCGGTTTCGGGTGCAAAGGCGACGGCGCCAATCAGCACCAGTCTGGCAATTGTAACAGGCGGAACTGCCTGCAGGGTTTGGAGGGCCAGAGAAAATGGCTGACCAAAAGAGGGTAAACCTGCTTCCGGCAAGACTGATCGCCGCCGCCGCCATTTGTGCAGGTGTGGCCGCCTATGCGCCACTGTATTTTGAAGCGCCACAGCTTCAAGCCGCCGACACGGACACGCGGTTTGAATCTGCGCTGATTGCCAAGCAGTCGCAGAACTGGGCCGCTGCGGTTCAAGCCTTTGAAGTTCTTGGCAATGCCGGCCACACAGGGGCGCGGTATGAACATGCAGTGCTGCTGCTGCGTGGCTGGGGCGTTCCGGCAAATCCGGACAAGGCGCGCGAGATGCTGCTGCAGGTTGCGGTGGTTCCTTCGCCCTATCAGGCCAAGGCTGCTTTCGAACTGGGCAATCTGTTTCGCAAGTCAACCGGCGACAATTGCCAGGAAATTGCGTTCGAATGGTTTTCGCGCGCACTGGAACTTGGTCACCCCAAGGCCCATGCCGAACTGGGGCGAGCCTTTCTCCAGGGCCTCGGTGTCAAGGCCGACCTGGAGAAGGCGCTCGGCCATTTCCGCCAGGCGGCGTTGCTGGGTTCGGCCCATGCGGTTTGGCCGCTGCTGCGCATAGTTGCCGAGGGCAATTCCCAATTGCCTGCGGACCGTGAGCACGCGGCGAAACTGTTTTCAGAATTCAGGCCAATGCTGGAAAGCGAAGCCAAGGCCGGCGGTGCGCAGGCAGCCCGTACGCTTGGCCGAATCCTGCTTCAGGCGGCGTTCGTTCCCCACGAAGAAGCTGCTGGCAAACACTGGCTGGCGCTTGCCGCAGAGCTGGGCGATCCGGCGGCCATGCATGACCACGCAATGATGCGCATTGCCGAAGGCGATACCAACTCGGCAGCTCTGCTTGAACTGTTGCAAGCCAGCGCGGGCCGTGGCTACGGCGCTGCGATGACCACGCTTGCCCGGCTTCACCTGAAAAGCCAACTCGGACTTGAGCCGCAAGGCGCAATTGAATGGCTGCGCAAGGGCATGGCCTCGGGTCATGGCGGGTCATTTGAAGAAATGGCCAGGCTGCTGACCGACGGCACTCATGTCGAAAAGGATGCTGAACGGGCGTTGACACTGGCGCGACAGGCGGAAGCGCTTGGCCAGAGCGGCGCGCGGCAAATCATCGAAAAACTGACAACCCAAAAGCCGGAAAGCACAAGCGCCGGCGACCTAGCATCCAGAAAGGGCTAAGGCCATGGTCTTCTCGTCATTCGAATTCATGTATCTGTTCCTGCCACCGGTGCTGGGCGTTTATCTCATCCTGCGGCATTTGCGGCAGGAGACCGCGATCGTCTGGTGGCTGGTCATGGCATCCATCGCGTTTTACGCATGGTGGAGCGTTGAGCACCTTGCCTTGCTGGCCGGGTCGATCGGCTTCAACTACGCGCTGCACCGCTACTTGCTGCGAACCCGTTCGCATCGGGCCTTCTGGTTTGGCGTTGTGGTCAACCTGTCTGTGCTGGGCTGGTTCAAATATGCCGACTTCTTCATTGGCAACATCAATGCGGCAGCCGGATTTGAAATCAGGCACCTTGATCTCATATTGCCGCTGGCGATCTCGTTCTACACATTCGAGCAGATCACCTTCCTGCACGATACGCTGATCGGCCGCATCGAGCGGTCGGGCTTTGCCAAATACGTGCTCTTCATCACCTTCTTCCCGAAGCTGATTGCCGGGCCGATCATCATGCAGCGCGACACGGTTCCGCAGTTTTCGATGGAAAAGTTCGGCGGCAAGCTTGCGGTTAACCTGACCCTGGGCGCGACGCTGTTCTTCATCGGCCTGTTCAAGAAGATCGTCATCGCCGATGCCGTTGCGCCATTCGCCACGGCGGTTTTTACCGCGGCGGATGGTGGCGCCTCGCTTTCAGCCTCCGAAGCCTGGATGGGTGCGCTTGCCTATTCCTTCCAGATCTACTTCGATTTCTCGGGCTATTGCGACATGGCGCTGGGCATCGCCCGGATGTTCGGCATCACCTTGCCGTTCAACTTCAACTCGCCATACAAGGCGCTGTCGATCTCTGATTTCTGGCGCCGCTGGCACATGTCGCTTTCGCGCTTCCTGCGTGACTATCTTTACATCGCGCTTGGCGGCAACCGTTACGGAGAATTTCGCCGGCACGTCAACCTGATGATCACCATGCTGCTGGGTGGTTTCTGGCACGGTGCAAGCTGGAATTTCATCATCTGGGGTGGCCTGCACGGCTCCTATCTCGTGATCAACCACTTCTGGCGGGCCAGCCCTGCCGGCAAACTGGTTGCGGCAGTATTGCCAGGATGGCTCCACGCAGCGCTTTCGTGGTCGCTGACAATGCTGGCCGTGGTGGTGGCATGGGTGTTCTTCAGAGCGCAAAGCCTCGACGGCGCCCTGGCGATGCTCGCGGCAATGGCAGGCTTGAATGAAAGCCCGGCGCTTGCCTCGACAGTTGCTGCCAGCTTGCCGGCCGCCTTGCCCCTGTTGCTTGGACTGCTTGCGGCCTTCGTCGTCCTGCTTCCCAACTCAATCGAGTTTACCGCGCTTTACCGTCCGGTGCTTTCGACTGGCCGGGAGATCGGCAAGCGGGCAGCCGGCATGCGCTGGCGGCCAACTGCAGCCTGGGGTGCGACGTTCTCAGCGATCGGCATTGTCGCGATCGTCCAGACCTACCGGCTCAATGGTCTGACCGAATTCATCTACTACAATTTCTGAAGGGAAAATTCCGATGAAGGGTAAAATCCTGGCCAGCGCGTTTGCAGCGCTGGCCGCCTCTGCTTGCAGCACTCTTGCCGCGGAGCAGACGTTCGAGGGATGGGAACTTTCCATCCCGTCCAGCGGTCTTGTCTACAATACATCCACCGGCCTTGCCCGCCGGGGCAGTGTCGAGCGGGAAGGCTTGATTTCCGTGACGCAGGCAGGCGGGAGGACCATGGTGAAGCATTGGCCAGCCGCCGCGTTTCGTCCGCAAGTCGAGATCGACGGCGAGATAGTCATCAGCGGGTTTGCCGAAGACGAGGTTTCGCGCATTCGTTCGCTTCGCCTTTCGCGCCGCGGTGAAGTGGCGGTCCTGCGCAGTGGCAAGGGGCCGAAGTCGAAGGTGGAACTGGTTGTTGATGGCCGGACCGTCCGGAACTGGCCGCGCGATACCATCGTTTCGGTGACCGGTTTTGACGATTCCGGCCTTCGCTGGAGCGAAGAAACTTCGGCAGGCGGCCGTTATGCGTTTCATGCGATGGGTCGCAGCGCAGATGGCATGCTCGATCCGCTCCAGAGCCAGCAGATCGGAACAGCGGAAGGCTGCATCCTCCTTTCATCAAGGGAAGTGCGTGGCGGACTGGCGCTGGAGCTTGCCTGCGATCCTCTTGGCGGATCGGACGTTTATTTCCTCGATGACAAGGGCGTGCTGAGCCCTTTGGCGCAGAGCCAAGCCGATGAAATTCCGGTCAGTGGCGTGGATGGTGCAGCCAAGGGTGAATTCACGGTTCTTTCGGTTTCCGGAACGCCGGCTGCACGGCAGTTCTTCCATGCTGTTTCTGCGATGTTGCTTCGCGAAACGGGTGAACCTGGCGCACATGCCAGTGACGAGGCGGGGACGCAAAGCTGGAGCCAGAGCTACCGCACGAGGCTTGCCGCCGAGCTTTTTGCCAAGACAGGACACGGGGTTTTTGCCGACCTCGCCAAGCGCGCGATGGCAGATACGCTTGCAAGACGTAACCAGTCCACTGGCATTGGTGGAGCCAACAATCCCGGCTGCGGCTGGGCTTCACGCATCTATTCTGAGGATCAACGCAGCCCGGTCTCATTCCTGATCAACCAGGCAATGATCCAATCCTCGCTCGTGGCTGCTTGCAGCAAGTTGGGTGAAGGCTGTGATGCGCTGAGAAGCGAAATCGACACCAATTCGGTTTGCCTCGCAAAAGAGTATGAGCCGTTGTTTGACCGCGAGGCCGGACTTTACCGCACGCCTTACGGCATCAACTTTCGCTATGACGGGATGTGGTCGCCGTGGAATTGGCAATTGGCATTTGCGCCGGTGATCGAACATGCCGGGCGTATCGCGGCAAATCCCGAATGGCAAAATCGCGGTACCGAGCTCGCCGGCCGGTTTCTCTCCACATGGGAGGCAGATGCCAACGGCGCGCTTTGGCGCTACTGGCCTCAGCAATATTATGCGGGCTGGAATGCGCCGCAGAAAATCTCCAAGAGCATGCCAGCCCGCAAGGCTGATGGCGCGGCGCCACGCGAGGATCTCAATCACGCCGGCATCACATTGATGGGCCTTTCGGCATACGAGATCGATGCGGATAAAGTCGCCCAGACCAGAAGCCGGTTGGATTGGTTGCTTGGCAATGGCATAGCCCTGCCGCGCGAAATGGACGGCAAGGGACCTGTCAGCGCCAAGTGGTTTCCCGGCGCCGGTTTCGTGCGCTTTGCCACGCCGCTGATGCATCAGCGTTTCGCCCGAAAATTGCCGATGGCGGCTGGCGACCAGGATCTGGCGCAGGGTCTGCTGTTTGATCCGGCGGCGGAATTTGACCTTAAACTTACCTTGCTGGCCTGCTCGGCCAAGGGTTGCAGGACACTGCAGAACTGGTCGTTCGATAGCGCACAAAACTATCTTTCCGCTTCGCCGCTGTTCGGGTTGGCGCGCACCTCCAGGTGAGTTGCGGAACGCGAATCGCGATTTCCAATGCGCAAACCCGCAACATGCAAGAAACAAAGAGGCCTCAAAAAAGTATAACAAAAACAGATAGATAGATTTTCTGCAGGCGTGGCACGCTTCTTGGAACAGTGAATTTCAGTGGTCTTCACCAACACCGAGAGGAAAAACAAATGAACGCCCTGACACGCAAATACGAGTTTGACTACACCGCGCCACAAACCGAAACGGCAACCGTACTTCCATCCATTTCCGTCATTGGTCTTGGCTATGTCGGCGCCGTCTCCACCGCCTGCCTCGCCAAGCTTGGCCACCGCATCGTTGGAGTTGATGTTGATGCGATCAAGGCCGCGCAGATCGCTGCAGGCAAGTCGCCAATCCACGAGGAAAACCTCGGTGCATATCTAGCCGAAGGCGTGGACAACGGTTTGATCAGCGCCACCACCGACATTGTCGAGGCAGTGACGAAAACCGACGTCACGTTCGTTTCGGTTGGCACGCCGACCAGCGAAGACGGTGGCTGCGACTACCGCTACATCATTGCCGCCGCCCAGGCGATCGGCAGGGGCATTGCCCTCAAGGGCGAGTACCACGTCGTGGTGATGCGCTGTTCGATTCCGCCAAAGACCACATTGGAGGTCATGGTTCCGGAAATCGAGGCGGCTTCCGGCTTGAAGATGGGCCGCGACTTCGGCGTCTGCTTCAATCCTGAATTCCTGCGCGAAGGCACGGCAATTGCCGATTTTGACGCGCCACCGAAAACAGTCATTGGCGCAAATGACGAGCGCGCTGCTGCCATCGTTGCCGCGATCTACCTGCCGGTCGATGCCAATCCGTTGCTGACCAGCATCGAAGTGGCGGAGATGGTGAAGTATGTCGACAATGTTTGGCACGCGACAAAGGTGACTTTCGCCAACGAGATCGGCCGCATCTGCAAGCCGCTCGAAATCGACAGCCACAAGGTGATGGACATCTTCGTCAAGGACACGAAGCTCAATCTCTCGCCTTATTATCTCAAGCCCGGCTTTGCGTTTGGTGGCTCATGCCTTCCAAAGGAAGTGCGCGCTGTCGCCCACCTCGCCGATCAGCTCGAAGTGCGCACGCCGCTCATCCGCAGCCTTGGCGCATCCAACGTCATCCAGATCGACAAGGCGGCGCAAATGGTTCGCGACAGCGGTGCAAAGCGCATCGGCGTGCTCGGCCTCGCGTTCAAGACCGGTACCGATGATCTGCGCGAAAGCCCGATCCTTGAGGTCATCAACCAACTCGTTTGCGAGGGCTATGAAGTTTGCGCCTACGATCCCGCCATCGGCGCAGAAACCCGCGTCGACAACCAGTTTGAGTATGTGCGCAATGTCTGCCCGCATCTCGAGCCGACGGTGATGGCATTGCCACAAATGCTGCGCTCCAGCTGCCTTGCGGTGCTCGACCAGTCCGATGTCGTCATCGTCACCCAGAAGACCACCGAAATCCAGGTAGCGGTTGCCCAACGTCTTGGACAAGTCGGGATCATCGATCTCGTGCGCCTGTACGGCGACAAGCCGCAGACCGAAGGCTACCAGGGCATCGGCTGGTAATATCCAACGAAAACAAGGAGTAAGAATGTGTCTGTTGATACCAGCATGAACATTTCGTCAATTCTCGGCACCAATTCAGCCGACAATCTGACGGGAACCGGCCGCTCGGAAGTAATTTCCGGAGCGGGCGGAAATGACATCATCCAGGCGCTTTCCGGAGACGATGAAGTCTTCGGTGGCGCGGGAAATGACAAACTCTATGGCCAGGCCGGCAATGACATCATCTATGGTAATGGAAAGCCGGCCTATGTCGACATGAGCAACATGAAGATGGTTTCGGCCACCACTGCCACAGTCACCTTCGTCGATGAAGGCGCGGGCTTCATGAATGCGCTTGGCGTCTACGAGATCGGCCGCGATGGCTCGATTTCCAACGTGAATGTGCTGTTTGCAAATGCCTCCAAGACCGGAAGCGGCGGCGATCTTGTTGCCGGCAAGACCAGTGTGACATTTGCGATCAGCGAAGGTGCTCAGTTGGGCTTCTTCGTATCGCCGAATGCGTTTGGCCAGGGCTCGCTCAATCAGAGCCTGCTTTCGGGCAAGACCGGTCATTTCGAACTGCGCGACGGCAAGGGCGGAAAGGCCAGCATTGGCGATGCCGAACTCAACCTTTGGCATGTCAACGACACAACCGGCGTCGCAACACTGATCAAGAGCCAGTATGGGGCGTCAACCTTCCATTCGATCGCCACTGACGAAAACAAGTACCTGCCCAATGCCGACCGCTACTCGCACGTTGTTGCGCGGGCGGATACGCTGACCGGCAAGTTGCTGATCGGCTTTGAAGATCTGTGGGGTGGTGGCGACAAGGACTATGATGATGCGATCATCCTGGTCGAGATCGGCCGCACCAATACCCAGGCACTGGTTCCTCAGTCTTCTGCCCCTAAACTGCCAGTGTCCGATGACGATGTCATCTATGGCGGTGACGGCGACGACACCATTTACGGCGTTGGCGGCAATGACATCATCGATGGCGGCATCGGCAATGATACGCTGAATGGCAATTCCGGCGACGACAAGCTTTCCGGCAATGACGGCAACGACGTCATGAAGGGAGACTCGGGCAATGACTCGCTTTCGGGCGGTCGCGGAAACGACAAGCTCAACGGCAATTCCGGTGACGATTCCCTCTCGGGCGACGATGGCAATGACGTGCTGATCGGCGATTCCGGCAGCGACAAGCTGTGGGGCGGAAGTGGCGACGACCGGCTTGAAGGCGGAGCCGACGACGACACGCTGTATGGCGATGCGGGCAAGGACCAGCTTTTTGGTGGTTCGGGCAATGACACGCTCTGGGGTGGCAGCGATGACGACATCCTCACCGGCGATGCTGGAAATGACACGCTGATCGGCGGTTCGGGTAATGACACGCTAAACGGCAATTCGGGCGATGACGACCTGTCGGGTGAAACCGGCAATGACATCCTCGACGGCCATGCGGGCGATGATGTCCTGTTCGGCGGTGAAGGCCAGGACCAGTTGACCGGCGGGACCGGCAATGACTACCTGGATGGCGGCGCCCACAATGATCGGCTGAATGGCGGTTCGGGTGATGATGTCCTGCTTGGCGGTTCGGGCAATGACTACCTGTCCGGCGGCGAGGGTCTTGACCTTCTGGCCGGAGGCGTGGGGTCCGACAGCCTCCTTGGCGGCGCCGGGGCGGATGTTTTCTGTTTCGATGCCAAGGATGGTGCGGGCTCAGACCGGGTTTCGGACTTCGCGCTTGAGGATTCAATCCTGCTTGGCGGTTTCGGCTTTGCCGATTTCGACTCGGTATTGAAGGCTTGCTCCCAGACCGAGGCCGATATCCTTATCAGCCTTGGCGATTCCTCGTCCCTCACAATCTCGAACTTCGACATCAACAGCCTTACGGAGGACCATTTCCTGTACGCCTGACGACCGGATGGCGGGTGGTCTTGCTCCCCTCCCGCCAGCGGAAACAAGACAGCCTGATCCGTTTATCTTCTTGCCGACGGGTCAGAAACTGGCCGGTGTCCCTTCGTGGATGCCGGCCCCTCTTTATTGCCTGAGACTGATTGCGAATGCTTCCGCCTTGGCCAGTTTTTGGCGGTCGATGCCGGTGGAAAATCCGTGCGCTTCCAGGTAGTCAACCACCGCGCCGGTGGCGACATTGCCCTTGGAGCCGGGCGCAAAGGGGCAGCCGCCCAACCCGCCAGCGGCAGCATCGAAAGTTCGAAGGCCCATTTGCAGCGCCGTTTCGATATTGGCGAGCGCGGCGCCTTTGGTGTCGTGGAAATGCCCGGCAAGCATGCCGGCTGGCAACTCCTTCAGCACCGCCTCCAGCATCACGCCGGTTGATTGCGGCGTGGCATGGCCGATGGTGTCGCCCAGCGAAACCTGATAGCAGCCCATGGTGGCCAATGCGCTAGTGACCTTTTCCACGGCCTGTGGTGGTGTCGGTCCGTCAAAGGGGCAGTCAGTCACACAGGACACATAGCCGCGCACAGGAATTGCTGCAGCTTTGGCTGCTGCGAGGACAGGTGCAAATCTTTCGAGGCTTTCTTCAATCGAGCAATTGATGTTTGCCCGGCTGAAACCTTCCGAGGCGGAGGCAAAGACGGCCACCTCGTTTGCACCGGCTGCAAGGGCTGACTCGAACCCTCGCAGGTTTGGCGTCAAGGCGGAGTATGTGATTTCACTAAACCGCTCAATTCCATCCAGGACATCAGCCGCGTCGGCCATTTGCGGCACCCATCTTGGGCTGACAAAACTTGTAACCTCGATCTTGCGAATGCCTGTCTGCGATAGCAGGTTGACCAGAGTGATCTTGTCGTGGGTCGAGACAAACGCCTTCTCGTTTTGCAGCCCGTCGCGGGGTCCCATTTCAAAGATCGTAACAAGTTCACGCATCAACCGGTTCCAGCGTCACCATTTGCGTACCTTCGCTGACCTGATCACCGTCTGCCACCAGCACCAGCGCAACCGTGCCGTCGCGAGGGGCACAAAGCGCGTGTTCCATCTTCATGGCTTCCAGAACCAGCAACGGGTCCCCGTGCTTTACCTTCGACCCGGCGGTGGCCTGAACGATTTTCACTAGACCGGGCATCGGCGCAAAAACCGCATCACCGCCCTGGTCGGGACCGGATGCATCTTCCAATGGATCGGGCAGGAAATACTCCAGCGATCTTCCTTCCACGAACAGATGCAGCTGGCCATGCAGCCTTTGGAATTCAGCCTTGCTGACAGTGCCTTCGTGTAGGACTTGGCAAACACTGCCATGGTCGGGGCGAACTTCGATCCTGATTGGCGCCGCTTCGCCGAGCACAACGCTCCAGCAGCTTTTGCCAAGAGCTGTTGCGCGGGCGGCGATGGGCACGCCATCGCGCATCATCAGCGTCGACATTGCGTCTGGCTGCCAGAGCCGCCAGCCGGTAAGGACGTCCCATGGATCGGTCGGGTTCCTGGGCGAGAGCAGGCCAAGCGCAGCAATCGCTGCAAATGCGTCTGCCCAGGGTGGAAGCGGCGAAGTTGAAAGCAGGGTTTCCAGATCGCGGGCGATGAGGCCGGTATCGACCTTTCCCGCGGAAAAATCAGGATTTTGCGCAAGCGCCTTTAGGAATTCAAGATTGGTGACCGAACCGGCAATGCGGCACTCTTTCAATGCCTGATGCAGCATGGCAAGCGCCGTACTGCGGTCTTTGCCGTGGACAATCAGCTTTGCGATCATCGGATCGTACCATGGGCTGATTTCATCGCCCTCGCGCACACCGCTGTCAACGCGCACAGGCCCGATTTCAAACTCAGTGCCAGAAGGGAAAGCAAGCCTGGCCAGCCGACCTGTTGCCGGCAGGAATCCTCTTGGCACATCTTCGGCATACAGCCGCGCTTCGAAGGCATGGCCGTTGATCTTCAGTTCCTGCTGGGTGAATGGCAGTTTTCCGCCGCCAGCCACGAACAATTGCAGTTCCACGAAATCAAAGCCCGTGATCGCCTCCGATACCGGATGCTCGACCTGCAAGCGGGTGTTCATTTCCATGAACCAGAAACTGTCGGAACGCAGGCCCTTGCTGCCATCGCAGATGAATTCCACCGTGCCGGCACCGCGATAGCCGATGGCCCTTGCAGCTTCCACGGCGGCGTGACCCATGGCGGCTCTGGTCTCGTCGTTCATGCCGGGGGCTGGGGCTTCCTCAATTACCTTTTGATGGCGGCGCTGCAATGAGCAATCGCGTTCGAACAAATGCACGACATTGCCATGCGCATCGGCGAAGATCTGGACTTCGACGTGGCGCGGGCTGGTGATGTATTTTTCGATGAGTACGTTGGGGTCACCAAAACTGGCTTCGCCCTCGCGTTGTGCTCCTTGAAGTGCGGCGTGAAAATCTGAAGCCCGCTCGACAAGTCGCATGCCCTTGCCGCCGCCCCCTGCGCGCGCCTTGATCAGGACCGGATAGCCAATGGCATGTGCTTCGCCTGCCAGAAAATCCGCGTTCTGTTCCTTGCCGTGGTAACCTGGAACAATTGGTACGCCCGATTCCTGCATCAACGCTTTGGCAGCATCCTTGAGGCCCATCGCCCGGATCGCCGAAGCTGAAGGGCCGACAAATACAAGTCCGGCATTTTCGACGGCTTCAACAAAGGCCGGGTTTTCCGAAAGAAAACCGTAGCCTGGATGAATGGCTTTGGCGCCCGTAGCAATCGCTGCTGCGATGATTGCCTCGCCACGCAGATAACTCTCGCCAACCGGTGCTGGTCCAATCCGTACCGCACGGTCGGCCATGGCGACATGGCGCGCGTTTGCATCGGCATCGGAATGGACGGCGACCGTTTCCATGCCCAGTTTACGTGCCGTGGCGATGATGCGGCAGGCGATCTCGCCGCGATTGGCAATAAGGAGTGGGGAGAGGGTCATCTGGCTCCTCCGCTTCTGGGGCGCTGCCATGCTGGTGTGTATTTGAAGAACATCCGCCTCACATCCTGAACATGCCGAATTTGGTTTCCTCGATCGGCACGTTGAGCGTGGCGGCGAGCGAAAGAGCCAGCACGTCGCGTGTCTTGCGCGGGTCGATAATGCCGTCGTCCCACAGCCTTGCTGATGCGTAGAGCGGGTGGGCCTGCTCCTCGAACATAGCCAAAGTCGGTGCCTTGAAGGTGGCTTCTTCCTCGCTTGACCATGTACCGCCACTGCGCTCGATGCTATCGCGCCTGACAGTTGCAAGAACCCCGGCGGCCTGTTCGCCGCCCATCACTGAAATGCGGGAATTTGGCCAGGTCCACAAGAATCGCGGTGAAAAGGCGCGTCCGGCCATGCCGTAGTTTCCGGCGCCAAAAGAGCCGCCGACCAGCATGGTGATCTTGGGCACCGCAGTTGTGGCAACGGCGGTGACGAGCTTTGCCCCGTCCTTGGCGATGCCGCCTGCCTCGTATTTGCGGCCGACCATGAAGCCGGTGATGTTTTGCAGGAAGATCAGCGGGATTTTGCGCTGGCTGCACAATTGCACGAAATGGGTGCCCTTCAGCGCGCTTTCCGAGAACAGCACGCCATTGTTGGCGATGATGCCGATTGGCATGCCGCAAACATGGGCAAACCCGCACACCAGCGTTGCACCATAACGTGCCTTGAACTCGTCAAAACGGCTGCCATCCACCACACGGGCAATGACTTCGCGGATGTCGTAAGGGGTTCGCAGATCGGCGGGCACGATACCGGTGATTTCTTCAGGGTCGTAAAGCGGCGCTTCGGGGCTGGCAAAATCCGGGTGCGAGCAGCGAGTTTGGTTGAGGCTTGCCACCGCTCGCCTTGCCAGTGCCAGCGCATGGGCATCGTCATTGGCGAGGTAGTCGGCCACACCCGACAGACGGGTATGCACATCGCCGCCACCCAGTTCTTCGGCGCTGACGATCTCGCCGGTTGCAGCTTTCACCAGCGGGGGACCGGCCAGAAAGATCGTGCCCTGTTCCCTGACAATTATCGCAACATCCGACATGGCCGGAACATACGCGCCACCTGCCGTACATGAACCCATGACGACGGCAATTTGCCCAATTCCCAGCGCCGACATGTTGGCCTGATTGAAGAAGATGCGGCCGAAATGGTCGCGGTCGGGAAATACCTCGTCCTGGTTCGGCAAATTGGCGCCGCCGCTGTCCACCAGATAGACGCAGGGAAGGGCGTTCTGTGCGGCGATCTCCTGCGCGCGGAGGTGCTTCTTGACGGTGGTTGGATAATAGGTGCCGCCCTTCACAGTGGCATCGTTGCACACGATCATCACTTCGCGCCCTTCAACGCGGCCAATTCCAGTGATGATGCCGGCGGAAGGGCAATCACCACCATGCATGCCATGCGCGGCAAAAAGGCCGATCTCGAGAAATGGCGAACCTGGATCGAGCAGGCGGGTCACCCGTTCGCGCGGCAGCAGCTTTCCTCTTGCAATGTGCCGTTCGCGGGCTTTTTCTCCACCGCCAGACATTGCTGTCTGCATGGCTTCAAGCACAGGCTCTGCCGCAGCAGCATGCGCTTCAGCATTTGCGGCAAAACCCGGTGAACGGGCGGAAATGGATGATCGCAGGACCGACATGCGGCAACAGGCTCCAGTTCAGCCGAGTTGGGGTGATTTTGCAGGCAAGGTCAATACATGCCTGCTGCCCAACGCTGCGGCTTGACGGTTTTGGGCCTTCATGCCTTTGGCAAATGTCCCCTGCTTGACGGAAATCCGGTCACACAATAAGCTCACTGAGCAGTATATAATGGAGCCATCCTTGATGGCTTCAAGCCATTCCTGTTCAGTGACCTGGAAGACTGCAAGGTGGATTAACGCCCCAATTCCCTTGCACGACAGGACAAGACAGGAAAACGCCGGGCGGGAAACCGTCCGGCGTTTGTTTTTGCGCCCACAACACCGGCGGATTTTGCGGAATGCTGCACGGTCTTTCGTGCGATGACAGTCTTTGCTGCAATGACAGGCCTTCTTGCTGCGATGATTGTGAAACGCTTTATTGGGCGATAGTGTTTGTGGAATGATTTTCGAGGCTTGCGACAGGAACAGCCATGCGGCTTTTGGTTGCCGATGATGTTGAAGCGATGAGGGTTTCCTTGCAGCTTGCGCTGGAAGGGGCTGGTCATACGGTCGTGTGCGTTGCAAGCGGCAAGGAAGCGCTGGCACAATTGCGCGACATTGGCTTCGATGCGGCAATCCTTGATTTGTGGATGCCGGAAGGGGACGGGCTTGCTGTGTTGCGGCAGGTTCGCGAAACGCAGCCGGACCTGCGCATTTTCATCATTACCGGCGGTGGCCCGAAACTGCCGTTGGAGGCGGCGGCCCTGCTTTCGGAAGTCTGGGGTGCCGAAGCGGTGTTTGTCAAGCCGTTCGATGAGGCTGACCTGGTTGCAGCGCTGGAACGTGGCTCCTCCAAGGGATCAACGCTGCATGGGTGAGAGTGACAGAACGGTTGGCACGACCGAGCGCACCGCAGCGCTGACGCGGTTGTTCGAGCTTGCTGCACGCTCGCTGCATTCTGCTGGGCACAGCGGTGGACTGTATCCGGCGCAATGGACGGCGCTGCGCTACCTGGCGCATGCCAGACCGGCAGATCGCACCTCGGCGGCGCTGGCCCGTTTTCAGCAGATGGCGGCTGGACCTGTTACGCGTACCGTGCGCACGCTCATCGCCAAGCAATTGCTGGAAAAGGCTGGAAGCGCTGGGCACCATCGCTCGGAACGGCTGGATGTGACCGAGAAAGGCCGCGAGTTGCTGGCCCAAGACCCGCTTCTGCACGTGGATGGCGTGCTTTCGAAACTGCCAGACGCACAAGCGAGAATGCTGGCCAGCGCATTGGCCCAGATCGCCGCCAGCCTCCAGGCCGTGCGCGGTGAGGAGGATGGCGAGGGTCTTGATATCGAGGGCTGAAAGGGCTCAGACCGCCTTTGAAAGTTGCTTGGGCACTGCGATTCTGAAAATGGTGCCCTCGCCTGCCGAAGACGTGAGATCGATATCGCCTTTCCAGTCATTGACCACCCGCTGAACAATGGAGAGGCCAAGGCCTATGCCGCCCTTGCTCCCTGTCACGAAGGGCTTGAGGGCGCTCGCTTGCATCTCCTCGCTCATGCCGGGGCCGGTGTCTGAAAAGACCAGCTCGGCATGCGAGCCGTGGTCCAGCAGGCTGACTTTGATCCGGCCTACCCCGCCCATCGCCCGCAGCGAATTGTTGGCAAGGTTCGACAGAATCTGAATGGCTTCGCCGCTGCGAACCAATGGTGCATCGAGCGGGGAAATGGCGTCTTCGACAATGCAGGTTGATGGCAGCGTTGCGCGGATGGTTTCAACCGCGTCGGCAACCGCCTTCGACAAAGGTACCGGCGTTCCTGAAAAGCCTTCCGGCGAATAAGCGCGCAAGACCTGACGCACAATCTCGCCAGCACGCACACCCGATGTGACCACCAGTTCCAGCAGCCGCTTGCCATCGGGATCGCTGACATGCCTTTCGGAAACACGGCGCGTCAAATTGATGATCGGGTGCAGCAGATTGTTGACTTCATGGGCAATCCCGCCTGCCAGCTGTCCCAAAGCGGCAAGGGTGTTGCGCCGTTCCTCATTGTCGCGTGCTGCAATGGTTGCCGAAATATCGGAAGCGACAGCCCTGATTCCCGCAGGCTTGCCATCTTCGCCGCGCACGGGCACCGAACTGAGGCTGACCCAGACGGCGGGTTCGCTGCCTTCAAGGCGAAACTCGTGGCTGCGCACTGGGCCGGTCAGCATGGCCTTCATCATCTCCGGCGAAAGCCCGGGCAGTTGCGTGCGCATGTCTGCCCGCGAAACCAGACCAAGGCTTCGTGACAGTGGCCCTGCGCTGTTGGCCAGAATGCCGGCGGCGTCTGTTTCGAAAACGCCATCCGAACCGATCTCTGCATAGTCCTTCGAGCGCTGCTCATTGGTCTCGGCAATGCGGGTGAGCCGCCGCTCTCGCTCCTGAATGTCAATGGTCAGGAGGATCGCCAGGAACAGGATCGAAAGGGCTGTGTCTGGTCCGGCGCGGGCGAGAATGCCTAGTTCCAGTTCCAGCGAGGGAAAAAGATAGCTGGTCATGCGCAGGGAAAGGCCGATGGCCAGCGGTGCCCAGCACAGCATGAAATAGAATGCCCGGCGATTGCCTGCCGCGACCTGCCAGAACAGCACGCCAAAGCCGGCGAAAATTCCCAGAAAAGTTGGTAGCGTGGCGCTGGTGTTGAATGGCAACTCCGGCCAGAAGCCGCCCTTGAGAACAATGAGCAGCCCTTGCAATGGCAGGATCAGTGCTATCAGTTTGACAATGGCGTCGATGCGCGGCGCGCGTTCCTTCAATCCGGCAAAGGCCAGCAGGAAAAGCAGCCAGAACGACATCGCGACCGGCTGGGTTCCATACAGCACGACATCTGCAAGCTGGGGATTTTGCGGCATCAGTACCGCGAAATGTGCCCCCGTCTCGGCAAAATTCCGCAAGGCAGTGAAGAACGCAATGCCTGCCGCATAGCCCATTGCCGGATCGCGCAACCTGAGCGCAATTGCACCGAGGAAAAATGCGAGCACGCCAACACCGCCATTGATGAAGGTGAGCCAGACCGTACGCGAAAACATGTGCGCCTCAAACGCGGGGCGAGGCCCAAGTTTCAGATCGCCGCGCAGTCCACCATAGGCAGAAATCGCAAAGTAGGCAGTGGCACCTGAAAGCGCGTCGCGCGGCAAATTGAAAACCGGCATTGCCTTTGTGATGCCGCCACTGAGCGAAGGGTCGCCATAGCGCCAGTCCTTCACGATTGTCTCAGTGCCGCGCACCAGCACCAGCCGGGCCTGCCTTGCAAAACGGTCGTCCAGCCAAAGCATCCACTCGTCTTCACCGGGCGGCAATGTGCCAAGTTGGGCCTGAAGCCACAAATAGCGGCCCTTGAAGATCTGCAGTCCGACCGAGGGCTTGACGCCGGGCGATGCAGCAAACGGGCGATCGTCAAGCCCCCGAAGCAGGTCGGGCGCGTCAGCGATGGGCAGCTCGTCAATGCGGAAGGCGAGTTGCTTTGAAAGATCAGTGATACCTGCAACCGAGCGCGACTGGTCTGTCGCTGCATCGCGGTACAACGCGACTGCGCAAAACCCGGCAAAGGCCAGGCCGTAGAAAAAAAGGGCGATCAGCGCGACATGGCGCAGGGGCATGCACTTCCAATCACTGAACCAGCAGGGACCAGCAGGCAGAATGCTTTAGCGCGCGGAAAAAGCAACTCTGTCGCTTCGGGCGGAGAGGTTGACGGCTTTGTTCATGCGATCAACTGGCCGCCATTGATTTCGAGAACCTGACCGGTGATGTACCCCAACAGTTCATTGCTCGCCAGGAAAAGATAGGCTGGCGCGCAATCTGCGGGCGTGCCCAACCGCAGCAGGGGAATGGACTTTCTCGTGTTCTCCAGTTTTTCCGGCGTGGAGTACCTGTCGTGAAAGTCAGTTGCGATGGTGCCTGGGGAAACTGCATTTGCCCTTATGCCATCGGGCGCAAGTTCGCGGGCGAGCGCTTTCGTGTAAGTGGATACGAAGGCTTTCGCCGAGCTGTAGATCGATGAGCCGGGGCTGCCGCCGGTCTTTGCCGAGATCGAGACCGTGTTGATGATTGCTGCATTTGGGGCAGCGCGCAGACAAGGCAAAAGATCGCGGCAAACCATCACAACGCTGGTCTGGTTCAACATCACCAGATCTTCATATTGGGCGTCGCTCAAATCGCCAGCGGCGAAACGGCCATGCATGGTTCCGGCATTGTTGATCAGGACGTCGACCGTTGCGGTCAGGGAGCGGACTTCACCGACAAACCTGCCGGCTTCGTCGCGCTTTGTGAAATCGGCTTCTATTGCTTCGATGCTGCTTCCTGAAAATATATTTGCCGTCCCCGCCCTGCCGCTGTGGGCAATCACGCGCGCGCCATGGCTTTCGAATGCGACGGCAGTTGCAAAGCCGATGCCTCGCCCAGCGCCGGTGATGGCCACCGTCTTGCCTGCAAAAAGGTCTTTGGAAAATCCCAAACCGTCCATGATTACCCCGGATAAAATTGCCTGGTTGGAACCCAAACAGACTGGTTTGAGTTCCCAACGCTTTCGAATATAGTGTAAATGAAAGCAATCCGAAACTTCGGTCGTCAGATGTATCTAAGTCCGCGCCATGAGAAAATTCTTCAGGTCGCCAGGGTCGAGAAACGCGTACTGGTCGAAGACCTTGCGGCGCGGTTCGAAGTTACACCCCAGACAATCCGCAAGGATCTCAACGATCTTTGCGAACAAAGGTTGCTCAGCCGCATCCATGGTGGCGCCAAATTGCCCTCGGGTGTGGCCAATTTTGAGTACCAGGATCGACGCAGGATCGCGGCGCTGGAGAAGACAGCGATTGGCAAGGCTGCGGCTGCGCTGATCCCCAACCATTCCTCGCTTTTCATCAATATCGGCACGACAACCGAGGCAGTTAGCGAAGCGCTGCTTGACCATGCCGGATTGATGGCGATCACCAACAACATCAATGTTGCCAATCGGCTGCGCGTTTACACAAAATTTGAAGTGGTCATGGCGGGCGGCGTTGTGCGCAGTACGGATGGCGGCATTGTGGGGGAAACCGCCGTTGATTTCATTCGCCAGTTCAAGGTTGACCATGCGGTGATCGGCACCTCGGCAATTGATGATGACGGCGCGTTGCTTGATTTCGACATCCGCGAAGTGAAGGTTGCGCAAGCAATTATCGAAAACGCCCGCAATGTCATCCTTGTTGCCGATTCAACGAAATTCGAACGCAAGGCGCCGGTTCGAATTGCCCATATTTCCCAGGTGAACACCTTCGTCACCGATTTTTGCGCCAATGAAAACATCCGCAAACTGTGCCATGAAAATGAGGTCAAGCTGATCGAAGTAGGTTTCAGCTGAACGTTGATGGCCGGTTGTGTTCACTGAACCTGACAGCTTTCAAGGGTGACTCTCGGTAAGACGCACAAGCTGCGTTCTTTTTCGAATGATTTTCGTTTGACATTCGAACCAAGTTCGCTTTTCCTGTACGTGTTTTCGCTTTGTCGAAAATGTTGCCGGTTCTGGAGGAGTTTGGAACGGAGCCGGTTTCAGGGAGGAAAATTTGACCGAGTTGTTCGACATCTTCGTCATAGGTGGCGGGATCAATGGCTGTGGCATTGCCCGTGACGCGGCAGGCCGTGGCTATTCGGTTTGCCTCGCCGAGATGAACGATCTGGGTTCGGGCACTTCGTCGTGGTCGACAAAGCTCATTCATGGCGGCCTGCGCTATTTGGAGCACTACGAATTCCGCCTGGTGCGCGAGGCGCTGATCGAGCGCGAAGTGCTGCTCAACATGGCGCCTCACATCATCTGGCCAATGCGTTTTGTGCTGCCCTACCACAAGGGCATGCGTCCGGCCTGGCTGCTTCGTCTTGGACTCTTCCTTTACGACCATCTTGGCGGCCGCAAGATTTTGCCACCAACCAAGGTTCTTGATCTGGCAAACGATGTTGCGGGAGGGCCATTGAAGCCCGAATTTACCAAGGCATTCGAATATTCCGATTGCTGGGTAAACGATGCGCGCCTCGTGGTTCTCAATGCGATGGATGCCAAAGCGCGGGGCGCTGAAATCCACACCCGCGCCGAAGTTGTTTCCGCCAAGAAAGCTGGCACAAACTGGGAAGTTGCGCTTCGGTCAACCGATACCGGTGCAACGAAAACCGTCCACGCAAAGCTGGTCGTCAACGCTGGTGGTCCATGGGTCGACGAAATCCTGCAGGGTTCCATGGGCAGGAATGACGCGCAGAATGTCCGCCTTGTTCAAGGCAGCCATATCGTTGTTCGCAAGAAGTTCGCCCATCCCAAGGCTTATTTCTTCCAGAATTCCGATGAACGGATATTTTTCGCCATTCCCTATGAGCAGGACTACACGCTGATCGGAACAACCGATCAGGACTATACGGGGAAGCTGTCTGACGTACGCATTTCGTCAGAGGAAATCGATTATCTGTGCGCCGGGGCCAGCGAGTATTTCAGGGAGCCGGTGACCAAAGACGACATTGTCTGGACCTATTCAGGCGTGCGCCCGCTCTACAATGATGGTGCCTCCAAGGCCCAGGAAGCCACGCGCGACTATGTCTTGCGGATGGATGGCGGCAAGGACGAGCCAAAGGTCATCAATGTCTTTGGCGGGAAAATCACCACTTACCGGCGGCTTGCTGAATCGATGCTGGAAAAAGTTGCTGAAGCCATTGGCACCAAAGGTGCGCCATGGACGAGGACGAGCGTTCTTCCCGGCGGTGAGTTCACGTTGGCCGGACTGGACGCGTTGATGCAAAAGGTTCGAACCAGCCATCCGTTTCTTGATGCGTTGCTGGTGGAAAGACTTGTTCGTGCATATGGCTCCAGGGCTCCGGAAATACTTGGCGGAGCCAAGTCGCAGGGTGATCTTGGAGAAGATTTCGGACATGGCCTCTCCGAGGCTGAGGTCCGGTACCTCATCAAGTCCGAGTGGGCGCAAACTGCCGATGACGTTGTTTGGCGGCGCAGCAAGCTTGGCATCCGGTTTTCGAAGCAGGAGATGGCGCGCCTTGAAGGCTTCATGGGCAAACACAAGCACCAGCGAAACCTGGCAGCGGAGTAGGGCAGCGCGATGTTGGAACTGAAGAACATCAGCAAAAAGGTCGGCAATTCCCTGCACATAAACGATGTGTCGATCACGCTCGAAAAAGGTTCGGTGAATGTGTTGCTCGGGCCGACGCTTTCGGGAAAAACTTCGCTGATGCGTTTGATGGCCGGTCTGGATCGTCCCACTTCTGGCACCATGACGATGAATGGCACCAATGTGGTCGGTTTGCCGGTACAGAAGCGCAATGTCGCAATGGTGTACCAGCAGTTCATCAATTATCCGGCGATGAGCGTCTACGAGAATATTGCATCTCCCATGCGCGTTGCTGGCGTCGACAAGGCAACGATTGACCGCCGGGTGCTGGAAGCTGCGGAGCTGATGAAGCTTACCCCCTATCTTGAGCGGACCCCGCTTAACCTGTCCGGCGGACAACAGCAGCGTACCGCTTTGGCAAGGGCACTGGTCAAGGACGCCGAACTGGTGCTGCTCGACGAGCCGCTGGCAAATCTCGACTACAAGCTGCGCGAAGACCTGCGGATCGAACTGCCAAGGATTTTTGCCAAGACTGGTGCGATTTTTGTCTATGCGACGACCGAACCGCAGGAAGCGCTTTTGCTGGGCGGCAAGACCGCGACATTGAGCGAAGGTCGGGTGACCCAATTCGACAAGACCATCGATGCCTACAACCGACCGATTGACCTCATCACTGCGCAAACTTTTTCCGATCCGCCGATGAACATGGTTGCGGTCAGGAAAGAGGGCGGCAAGTTTTCATTCAAGGCCAACCGCATCGAGGTTCCCGGCAATGTCGCGGGTCTTGCGGACGGCGAGTACAAGCTTGGGATCAGGCCCCACCACATGTTGCTGGAAAAACCCGATGGCGCGGCAATGAAGCTTGATTGCCAGGTTTCGACAACCGAGATCACGGGGTCTGAAAGCTTCATCCATCTGCAAAGCGAGGGCACTCACATGGTCGCGCTGATGCATGGGGTGCACAGGGTGGCAGTCGGAGACACACTTTCGGTCTATCTCGACCAGAATCGGCTTTTCATTTTTGACCAGCATGAAAAACTTGTTTCCGCTCCCGTTTTTGACAGCCAGGGTTGAGGACAGGTCATGGCAAGCATCACACTCGACAAACTGGCCCATTCCTACCTTTCGAACCCGAAGACCGACGCGGATTTCGCGCTGAAGGAAATCGACTACGAGTGGCAGGACGGGGGAGCCTATGCGCTGCTTGGGCCTTCCGGTTGCGGCAAGACAACGCTGCTCAACATCATTTCCGGTTTGCTTGTTCCTTCAAAGGGACAGATCAAATTCAATGGCCAGGACGTTACCCATCTGCAGCCTGAAGAGCGCAACATCGCCCAGGTTTTCCAGTTCCCGGTCATCTATGACACGATGACGGTTCGCCAGAATCTGGCTTTTCCATTGATCAACCGACGTGTTCCCAAGGATGAAATCTCAAAGCGCGTCAACGAGATGATCAAGGTTCTCGATCTTTCCGACAAGGCCGACAGAAAGGCCCGTGGACTGACTGCCGACGAAAAGCAGAAGATATCCCTCGGCCGGGGTCTCGTGCGGTACGATGTCAATGCGATCCTGTTCGACGAGCCGCTGACCGTGATCGATCCGCACATGAAATGGCAATTGCGCACCAAGCTGAAGGAGATCCACCGCCAGCTGGGCCACACCATGATCTACGTCACCCACGACCAGACGGAAGCACTGACTTTCGCTGACAAGGTTGTGGTTATGTATGAAGGCGAGGTCGTTCAGATCGGAACGCCTGAGGAGTTGTTCGACAAACCGGCCCATACATTTGTGGGGTATTTCATTGGTTCACCTGGAATGAATGTTCTTCCGTGCCGGATTGCCGGGAGCACCGCCAGCGTGGGCAACACCACCATCGAACTTGCCCACGCGTACAATGTTTCAGGCGCCAAGACAGAATTGGGCATTCGGCCCGAGTTTGTCTACCTGTCGGCCGGCAAAAACGGTATTCCGGTCCGCATCGACGGTGTTGAAAACATCGGACGCTTCAAGATCGTGCGGGCAAATCTCGAAGGGCACGCCATCAATGCGGTTTTGAGGGAAGGCGAGGCGGTTCCTGCCGATCCTGCGGTCAAGTTCGAAACCAAACGGATCAATGTCTACGAAAATTCGCATCTGGTCAGGGCAGGGGGCTGATTGTGGACAAGCCGTACAACAACAGAGCCTGGTTCCTGGTCATTCCCGTTTTCCTGCTGGTGGCGATCAGCGCGATCATCCCGATCATGACGGTGGTCAATTATTCGGTGCAGGACACTTTCGGCAACAACCAGTTTTTCTGGGCAGGCACCGAATGGTTTGAAGACGTGCTGAGATCCGAACGCTTCTGGGATGCGTTGGGCCGCAATTTGATGTTCTCGGCGATCATCTTGATCATAGAGATTCCGCTGGGCATCGCGATAGCGCTTACCATGCCCAAAAAGGGAATATGGGTACCGGTCTGTCTCGTGCTGATGGCGTTGCCGTTGCTGATCCCGTGGAACGTCGTTGGTACGATCTGGCAGATTTTCGGCCGTTCAGACATCGGATTGCTGGGGTATACGCTCGACAATCTCGGCATGGACTACAATTATGCCAGCGACGTTTTTGACGCCTGGGCGACCATCATCCTGATGGATGTGTGGCACTGGACCAGCCTTGTCGTGCTGCTTTGCTATGCAGGTCTCGTTTCAATTCCAGAAGCCTACTACCAGGCTGCAAAGATCGACGGCGCATCAAAGTGGGCGGTGTTCCGGTTTATCCAGCTTCCCAAAATGCGCGGCGTGCTGATCATCGCCTTCCTGCTGCGTTTCATGGATTCGTTCATGATCTATACCGAGCCGTTCGTCCTGACTGGCGGCGGGCCTGGCAACTCGACCACGTTCATGTCGATTGATCTCGTCAAGCAGGCGGTGGGCCAGTTCGATCTTGGACCGGCAGCGGCGATGTCGCTCGTCTATCAGTTGATGGTTCTGACGGTCTGCTACGTGTTCTTCACCGTCATGAGCAATGTGGGCGTCGACAAGGTTGACGGGAGGGTGGAAGACTGATGGCAACCCAAGCGAACAACCAGAGGTCCAGCCTCCCAACGGTCGGCAAGGCCGTGAATCTGATCGACACCAGCAACATGCGGGCCAGCAACCGCTTTGCCAAGCGGAGCATTTCGCGTTGGCTCGTTCCGGGCCTCTACATCACATTCCTGATGTTGCCCATCTACTGGCTGATCAACATGAGCTTCAAGACCAACCAGGAAATCCTGTCGAAGTTCACGCTGTTTCCGGACGAGCCGACCCTTCACAACTACACGGTCATTTTCACCGATCCATCCTGGTACACTGGCTACATCAACTCGCTCATTTATGTGGGCATGAACACGCTCATATCGATTGCAGCCGCACTGCCTGCTGCCTACGCCTTTTCGCGCTATCGCTTCCTTGGCGACAAGCACATGTTCTTCTGGTTGCTGTCCAACCGCATGGCTCCGGCTGCGGTGTTCGTGTTGCCGTTCTTCCAGCTTTATTCAGCTTTTGGACTGATCGACACGCACATTGCGGTTGCCCTTGCCCATTGCCTGTTCAACGTGCCCCTGGCGGTCTGGATCCTCGAAGGCTTCATGTCCGGCGTGCCCAAGGAAATCGATGAAACCGCCTATATCGATGGCTACTCTTTCCCCAAATTCTTCGTCCGGATTTTCATGCCGTTGATCGCCTCGGGGATCGGTGTTGCGGCGTTTTTCTGCTTCATGTTTTCATGGGTCGAACTGTTGATTGCCCGCACCCTTACAACCACCGACGCAAAGCCAATTGCCGCGATCATGACCCGAACTGTTGGCGCATCAGGCGTTGATTGGGGCGTGCTGGCTGCAGCCGGCGTGCTGACCATCATCCCGGGCGCACTCGTCATCTATTTCGTTCGCAACTACATCGCCAAGGGCTTTGCCCTGGGCCGGGTATAGGGAGGGGACACATGGATCTTTCATGGATGGCATGGACCCTGCCGACATTCCTGTTCTGGGCGAGTATTATCGGGCTCATCATCGCCCTTGGTGTCTGGGAATATTTCTCGCCGGGCGGAAACCCCAGAGTGGGAATATTGCGGTTCGAAACAACCAGAGGCGATCGCCTCTTCATATCGCTGCTTGGCAGCGCATTCATCCATCTCGCATGGCTGGGTCTGGTCGGACCCAATCTGTGGTGGGCTCTTGGCATTTCTGTCGTCTACGCCTTTGGCGTGTTCAAGACGGTGTGAGGCCAATTGAATGGAGATGAAGCCGAAGGTTTCATCTTTGAAACTCGCATAACCCAAAAGGGAGGAAAACATGCGAAATCTTCTACTCAACACGACGGCCCTTGCGGCCCTCACGTTCGCGACGGGCCATGCCCAGGCGGACATGGCGGCAGCTGAAAAGTTCCTTGCCTCAGAAATCGGTGCCTTGTCAGTTCTTTCCGCAGCCGAGCAGAAAGCCGAGATGGAGTTCTTCATCAACGCTGCAAAGCCGTTTGCCGGAATGGAAATCAAGGTTGTTTCGGAAACAATCGGAACGCACGAGTATGAATCCAAGGTTCTTGCTCCAGCGTTCACTGCGATCACCGGCATCAAGGTCACACACGACCTGATCGGCGAAGGTGACGTGGTTGAAAAGCTCCAGACACAAATGCAGTCTGGCGAAAACATCTATGATGGCTATGTGAACGATTCCGATCTGATCGGCACCCACTGGCGCTATCAGCAGGTGCGCAACCTGACCGACTGGATGGCCGGTGAAGGCAAGGATGTCACCAATCCGGGCCTCGATGTTGCCGACTTCATCGGGACATCGTTCACAACCGCGCCGGACGGCAAGCTCTACCAGCTGCCGGATCAGCAGTTCGCGAACCTTTACTGGTTCCGGTATGACTGGTTCAACGACGAAAAGAACAAGACCGATTTCAAGGCCAAGTATGGCTACGACCTTGGCGTACCGGTAAACTGGTCGGCATATGAGGATATTGCCGAGTTCTTCACCGGTCGTGACCTTTCGCACCTTGGTGTTGCAGGTCCGGTTTTCGGCAATATGGACTATGGCAAAAAAGATCCATCGCTTGGCTGGCGCTACACCGATGCGTGGATGTCCATGGCGGGCATGGGCGATGTCGGCGAACCAAACGGATTGCCGGTCGATGAGTGGGGCATCCGCGTCAACGAAAAATCACAGCCGGTTGGCTCTTGTGTTGTTCGTGGCGGTGCAACCAATTCACCAGCAGCGGTCTATGCCGTTGAAAAGGCAATCGACTGGCTCAAGAAGTACTCTCCGCCAGAAGCAGCCGGCATGACCTTCGGCGAAGCAGGCCCGATCCCTGCACAGGGCAACGTCGCCCAGCAGATGTTCTGGTACACTGCATTTACCGCAGCAACAGTCGTGCCGGGTCTTCCGGTCATGAATGAAGATGGCACGCCAAAGTGGCGCATGGCACCTTCACCGCATGGCGTTTACTGGAAAACCGGCCAGAAGGTTGGTTACCAGGATGCCGGTTCATGGACACTCATGAAATCAACCCCGGTTGATCGCGCGAAGGCTGCATGGCTTTACGCACAGTTCGTGACTTCCAAGACCGTTGACCTGAAGAAGTCTGACGTTGGCCTGACATTCATTCGTGAATCGACGATCAACTCGCAGCACTTCACGGATCGTGCCAACAAGCTCGGTGGTCTGATCGAGTTCTATCGCTCACCGGCCCGCGTCCAGTGGTCGCCAACCGGTACCAACGTTCCTGATTATCCAAAGCTGGCTCAGCTGTGGTGGCAGAACATTGGCGATGCGATGTCCGGTGCAAAAACTGCGCAGGAATCGCTGGATGCACTTTGCGAAGCCCAGGAAAAGGTTCTTGAGCGTCTCGAGCGTTCCGGCGTTCAGGGTGAAATTGGTCCGAAAATGAACGAACCACGCCCAGCCGAAGAATGGCTTGCCGAAGCAGGTGCGCCATATCCGAAGGCAGAAAACGAAAAGCCGGCCGGCGAAACCATCGCCTATGACGAGCTGATCAAGAGCTGGCAGTAATCGCTCCGGCGTCCTGAAGGACGCAGGGCACTGCCAAACAAATGGGGCCGGAACGATATGTTTTGGCCCCATTTTCATGGTGCAGGCCTCAGCAACAAGGCTTGTCCAGACCACCCATGAAAGAGTGACCCCCGACCTTGGCAGCCAATGATCATTTAAGGACGAAATCCAACGCCGCATGGTGGCTTCTTGCGCCTGCGCTTGGGGTGCTTGCGTTTGTGGGTGTGCTGCCGCTTCTGACGATTTTCAACTATTCATTCTTCGACATCTTCACGCTTGAAACCCGCTTTTGGGTTGGCACCGAATGGTACCGCGAAATCCTGTCATCGCAGCGGTTCGTCGAGAGCCTTGCAAGAAGCCTGCTGTTCTCGGCGATTGTCCTTTCCATCCAGATACCGCTTGGAATCTTCATCGCCCTGCTGCTGCCAAGACAAGGGCGTTTTCGCACCTTGATGCTCATGCTTCTGGCGCTGCCGCTGATGGTTCCATGGAACACGGTGCCATCGATGTGGGTGAGCTTCCTTGGCAATTCCAATGGTTTTGGTGGCCAGACGCTTGCCTTTCTGGGCCTTGATTTTGACTACAAGTTCAACGCAGTCCACACTTGGATCTTGCTGGTCGCAATGGACACCTGGCACTGGATCGGGCTGGTGGTCATCCTGTGTTACTCGAGCCTCTCGACCATTTCGCCTGCCTATTACCAGGCGGCGGCGATCGACGGGGCAAAAAGGCTGCAGGTGTTCCGATTTGTGGAATTGCCGAAAATGACCGGCGTGCTGATGATGGCGCTGCTGTTGCGGTTCATGGACAGCTTCATGATCTACACCGAGGCATTCAGGGTGAATGCCGGCGGGCCAAACCATCTGACATCGTTTCTTTCGCTGGATCTGGGTGAGGAAATCGCCGCTTACGATTACGGGCCAGCCGCCGCGCGCTCCATCATCTATTTCTTGATCGTGCTGCTCGTGGCATGGGCATTCAAGACCATCATGAACATTCACCAGAGCCAGACTTCGCGGGGGGCACAATGATGGTTTCACCCGCCACCACAGGTGCCAAGGCGAAGTCCGCCTTCGCTGTCGTCTTCCTGATTTTGGTTGCGCTGTTCATTGCAATGCCGTTCGTCCAGATGCTGGTTCTCAGCTTCACATCAACGCTGCACCGTGACGACATCGTCCAATGGCAGTACAGCCTCATCAATTTTCGCAACATCCTGGGCTCGCCGGTCTTGTCCGGCTCGATTGTCAATTCCATTGCTTATGTGACCTTGAATGTGGTCATCACGATCCTCGTCGCGCTTCCGGCCGCATACGCTTTGTCGCGCTACCGCTTTACCGGGGACAAGCACATATTCCTGCTGCTGATCGCCTTCCGGATAACGCCGCCCGTTGTGCTCACGCTTCCGGTTTTCATCCTGTTTTCCAAAGTGGGGCTGGTCAATTCTCCGGTCGGCATTGCCCTTGTCCATTGCGTCTTCAACATTCCCATTGCGATCTGGATCCTGGAAAGCTTCATTTCTGCCGTGCCGAAGGAACTGGACGAGACCGCCTTCATCGATGGCTATTCGCTCCCGCAATTTGCAGTACGGCAATTGCTGCCGCTGATTGCGCCGGGCGTGGGTGTGACAGCATTTTTCTGCTTCATGTTTTCCTGGGTGGAGGTGGTTTTTGCCCGCATCCTGACGGTCACCGGCGGCAAGCCGATCACCATGGCGATCAACACGCTATACGGGTTCAGGACCGATATCGGCCTTGTCATGGCGATGACGCTGGTTTCCCTCATCCCGGGACTTGCCGTCATCTACTTCGTGCGCAACCACATCGCCAAAGGCTTCATCGTTCGCAGTTAGGATGTTTGCGCAGAGGCTCGCTCATAAACTCGCCCGCACAAGCTGAAACCTGTTTTGGAAACTCCCGGCTTCCGGCGTTAGTATCGTGTGGCCAAGCGCTGCGGTAGGGCTGCGTCTTGATCCTAGTGGCCACGGCCGGCAAGCTTCATCATTGGCGTTACCACTGCGGCAATGACAAATCCCGCGACCAAACCCGCAATCATCAGGATGAAGGCGTTCAGGGCCCATGCCAGAGCATCGCCCAAAGAGCCTGCGAAAATGTCCTTGATGCCCAATGCGGCCTCAATTTCATGGAGCCAGTGCTCGATGGGCGCAATGCCGTGCACGATAATGCCTGCACCCACCCAGAGCATGGCCGCGGTGCCGACATAGCTCAGCAGCTTGAGAAACACCGGCATTGTCTGGACGATCGCGCGGCCTGTCGCGCGGACGAATGAGCTGCCGCTCTTGGCCAGCCACACGCCGAAATCATCGGCTTTGACAATCAATCCAACGAAGCCATAAACGGCGATCGTAATGCCAATGCCCACCGCCAGTAGGACTGCGATCTGCGCTGCAAGCGGCATGTGCGTAACCGTGGAATAGGTGATCGCCACGATCTCTGCCGACAGGATGAAATCGGTACGGATTGCTCCAGTCGTGCGGATACGCTCGAGTTCCTCCGGCGAGATTGTCTCCATCTGTGCATCATCGGCAGCCTCCGCACCGTGGCCGGTGAAAAGAGAATGAACTTTCTCATATCCTTCGAAACACAGGAATGCGCCGCCCACCATCAGAAGCGGGGTAAATGCCCACGGCGCGAAATAGCCAAGCAGCAGCGCGAGCGGCGCGAGGATGATGATCTTGTTGAACATCGACCGCTTGGCAATGTTCCAGATGATCGCCAGCTCCCGTTTGGGATCAAGTCCGACCACGTATTTCGGCGTCACAGCTGCATCGTCTATGACAATTCCGGAAACCTTGCCGGTTGTCTTTGCGACCTGCGCGGATACGTCGTCGAGA
>JBGSNX010000065.1:0-60006 GCA_041739465.1 Salaquimonas sp. | reverse complement strand
GAGGCGGTGGCGCAAATCCGGCTGCGCGCGCGGCGGCTCGGCGCAGTGGAAGCCAATGTCGGGCTTGCGGCGGAAACCAGCGTCGAAAACATTCTGGCCACGCTCGACATGGGTCCACCGCCGGTGCTGCTGATCATTGATTCCATTCAGACGCTGTGGACCGAGCAGGCCGACAGCGCGCCTGGCACGGTGACTCAGGTGCGCGCCGCGGCGCAGGCAATGATCCGTTACGCCAAGAAAAGCGGCACCTGCGTGGTGCTGGTCGGCCATGTCACCAAGGACGGGCAAATCGCCGGGCCGCGTGTGGTTGAGCACATGGTGGATGCGGTGCTCTATTTCGAAGGCGAAGGCGGGCATCATTTCCGAATCCTGCGCACCGTGAAAAACCGGTTTGGCCCGACTGATGAAATCGGCGTGTTCGACATGTCGGACAAGGGCCTGCGCGAAGTGCCCAACCCGTCGGAATTGTTCCTTTCGGAACGCAACGCTTCCGCGCCGGGCGCGGCGGTGTTTGCGGGCATGGAGGGGACACGACCGGTGCTCGTTGAAATCCAGGCGCTGGTGGCACCAACCTCGCTGGGAACACCGCGCCGCGCGGTGGTCGGATGGGACGGACCGCGCCTTGCCATGGTGCTTGCGGTGCTGGAGGCACGGTGTGGGGTGCGCTTCGGCCAGCACGATGTCTATCTCAATGTTGCCGGTGGCTATCGCATCAGTGAACCTGCGGCGGACATGGCTGTGGCTGCCGCACTTGTTTCATCACTGGTCGGCAAGCCGCTGCCGGTTGATTCTGTCTGGTTTGGCGAGGTCAGCCTTTCGGGTGCGGTTCGCCCGGTCGCGCATGGCGGATCGCGGCTGAAAGAGGCCGAAAAGCTGGGTTTTGCCAAGGCTTTTGCGCCAAAAGGCACCGAATTGCCCAAGGGCGGGCTTGGCGCGGCTTGTTATGGCGACCTTTCGGAACTGGTCGCTGCCATCGCCGCGCGATAAGCGCGTGGCAATCTGCCGGTGGACTTGGTGTTTTTCTGCTGGCAAGCACGGCAAAAGACGTTTATTTCATCGCCGGTCGGACAGGGTATCTTGCCTGGTTCCGAAATCCTGATCGGGAAACCAGAATTCTATGAGCATCACGCTGTTTGACGGACTTTTGCTCGGGCTCATGCTGATCTCAGGCGTGCTCGCCATGATCCGCGGCTTCAGCCGGGAAGTGCTTTCGGTCGGTTCCTGGGTTGCGGCTGCGGCGGCGGCATTCTTCTATTATTCGCTGCTTTCGCCCTTCATGGCGCAGTACACCGTGCAAATCTCGTCGTCGAAAACCGTTGCCGATGTTGCTGCTGCCGGTGTGATCTTTGCAGTGGTACTGATCATTGTCAGCCTGCTCACCATGCGCGTTGCCGATTTCATCGCCGACAGCCGAATTGGTCCGCTCGACCGCACTTTGGGTTTCGTGTTCGGAGCCACGCGCGGTGCCTTGCTGGTGGTCGTGGGCCTGGTGTTTTACAATTGGCTGATCACGCCTGAAAACCAGTGGCCATGGATTGCCAATGCCAAATCGAAACCGGTTCTGGATTCGATTGGCGAGTTGATCGTGCAGGCGCTGCCTGAAGATGCGCTGGAAAAGATCAAACCGGACGAAGAAGAAGTTGCGCCGCCTGTAAACGAAGGTGAAACTGCGCCCAAGCCGGGAACAAGCGGCTGACCCAGGTTGCAACAACCGGCGGCAACAGGAAGGATGCGTCCATGGCGGATGACCTCGCGCCCGAAGGGCAATGCCTGTCTACCGATCCGTTCGACGACGACAAGCTGCATGAGGAATGCGGCGTGTTCGGCATATTCGGGCATCCCGATGCTGCTGCCCTGACGACGCTGGGTCTGCATGCGTTGCAGCATCGCGGCCAGGAAGCGGCGGGCATCGTCTCCTACAATGGCAACCAGTTTTTCGCCGAGCGCCATCGCGGCCTGATTGGCGACACATTCACGACCCGCGAAGTGCTGGACAGGCTCAAGGGCAACAGGGCCATTGGGCACACCCGCTATTCCACCACCGGCGGCGACGAGATGCGCAATGTGCAGCCGTTCTTTGCCGAGTTTGCCGGTGGCGGGTTTGCGGTCGCCCACAATGGCAACATCACCAATGCATTGACCTTGCGGCGCGAGTTGCAGCGCAGCGGCTCGATCTTTCACACAACTTCCGACACCGAGGTTATCCTGCACCTCATAGCAACTTCCAAGCATTCCGGCTTTGAGGAGAAGCTCACTTCAGCCCTCAGCCAGATCGAAGGCGCCTATTCGATTGTCGGTGTCACCAACAAGAAACTGATCGGCTGCCGCGATCCGCTGGGCGTTCGCCCACTGGTGCTTGGCGATCTTGACGGCGCGTGGATTCTGACTTCCGAGACTTGTGCGCTGGACATCATCGGCGCGCGGCTGGTGCGCGACATTGAACCGGGCGAGCTCGTGGTGATCACCGAGCGGGGTATCCAGTCCAGCAAGCCTTTTGCGCCGGTGCCACCGCGCTTTTGCATTTTTGAGTATGTCTACTTTGCCCGTCCCGATTCGGTGATCGACGGGCGCAATGTATATGAGATGCGCAAGCAGATCGGCATTGAACTGGCGCGTGAACAACCTGCCGATGCTGATCTGGTGGTGCCGGTGCCGGATTCGGGGACACCTGCCGCAATCGGTTTTGCGCAGGGTGCGGGCTTGCCGTTCGAACTTGGAATCATCCGAAACCACTATGTCGGGCGAACCTTCATCCAGCCAACCGATTCGATCCGCCACATGGGCGTAAAGCTCAAGCACAATGCCAACCGCAAAATGCTTGAAGGCAAGCGGGTAATCTTGGTCGATGATTCGATCGTGCGCGGTACAACCTCGCAGAAAATCGTCCAGATGGTTCGCGATGCCGGGGCTCGGGAAGTGCACATGCGCATTGCCAGCCCGCCGACCATGTCTTCCTGCTACTACGGTGTTGATACCCCCGAGACGCAAAAGCTGCTGGCGCACCGCATGAGCATCGAGGGCATGAAGGAATTCATCCGGGTGGATTCGCTGGGTTTCCTGTCGCTGGACGGGCTTTATCGGGCGGCAGGCGAGGCATCGCGAAACAATGATGCGCCACAATATTGCGATGCATGTTTCTCCGGCCAATACCCAACCCGCCTGACCGACCAGGAAGACCGCGACCCGGTACGCCGGCTGTCACTGCTGGCTGAAGCAAAGGGCTGATTTTCATGACTGCAAAACCTGGCAGGCTGGCAGGAAGGCTGGCGCTGGTCACCGGCGCATCGCGCGGGATCGGCTACCAGACCGCCCTGGCATTCGGGCGCGAAGGCGCACATGTCATTGCGGTGGCGCGAACTGTCGGCGGGCTGGAAGAGCTCGATGATGCAATCCGCAGCGCTGGCGGCGAAGCTGCAACGCTGGTACCTTTTGACATCACCGATTTTGACGCCATCGACCGGCTGGGCGCAAGCATTGACCAGCGCTGGGGCAGGCTGGATGTGTTTGTCGGAAATGCCGCGATCCTTGGCGGTCTCTCGCCCCTCGGCCATCACGAGCCCAAGAATTTCCAAAAGGTTTTCGACGTCAATGTGACTGCCAACTGGCGGTTCATACGCTCGCTGGACCCGCTGCTGCGGGCCTCTGACGATGCAAGGGCGATGTTCCTGAGCTCTGGTTCGCCGCATTCCTGCCGGGCGTTCTGGGGACCGTATGCTGCTTCCAAGGCGGCCCTGGAAGCACTGGCCCGCGTTTATGCCAATGAGTGCGCTTCAACCAGCATCAAGAGTTTCATTGTTGATCCCAACATTGCGCGAACGGCCATGCGGGCACTTGCAATGCCGGGGGAAGATCCAAATACGCTACCTTCGGCGCAAAGCGTGGCTGATGCCATTGTTCCGCTGGCGGATGCTTTGCAGCCGGTAGAAAACGGCAAGATTTTCAGTGTCGAGAAGAAAGTCTGGTTGACGCCGCAACGGCCAGCATAGGGTCATTTTGAACTTTCAGGCAGCTTCACGCAGTTTGGCGTCAAGGCCCGCTTCGTCTTCTTCCTGCGCGTCCAATGCATCATTGTTGATCGCAATACGGGCTGCAGCCCTGGTATTGCCGCCAAGTGTGATCTGCCAAAACCTCAATGACAGGAACGGCGAATTACGCGTGAAAGCACCATCAGGAAAGATGTGGAACCAACGGTATCCGTTGGTGGCGTAGTGATCTGACACCAGCTTGCCAATCTGCGGGCTGACGGCAGATGCCGCAGCGGCGCAAGCCACCCTTCCACACCAGGAAAACTGGTAGTTTTTCGCCACCCGCTCGGGCCGCCTTCCGGCGGCAAAATGGCGAGCGGCCAATTTGAAATCCGTCCTGCGCCCGGCGATGTCAAAGCACAGGATAATGGCGCCTATGGCGAAAGGCAGAACCAGCCACCATGACCAGATTGCCACAACCGGCATTACCAGCAGGTCTGCGAGCAATAGAAGGATTGGCGGCCAGATTGCGCTAAATGGTACGGGCATCAAGTCATTCCCAGTGGAAATTTGGCTCGGAACGCCCACACTCTTCCAAACCGCCTGCTCTCGTTTCCCCTGCTTGGCTTCCAGGTGCAAGCAGAAATTTGCCGCCGCTTGCTTTCTGCACCGCCCGTGACACTATTGCGTCATGTTCGGGCAAGGAGGACAGCCCAATGGAGGAGTTTCAATCACGTTTCGCCGGGAAAACCATCTTTCAGGCGATGGTGGATGCTGGTCGCAATTTTGAAGACAGCAGGCCGGTGCTCGAGGATGCTGTCGGCGGTTCGGTCAACTATGCCCGGATGCTGACCGGCGCAGCGGTTCTGGCACGCAAATTCGCCAAATTCACCCAGAAGGGCGAGTATGTCGCCGTGATGCTGCCCAATGCCAATGCGGTGGTAGTCACTTTCCTTGGCCTGCTTTCGGGCGGCCGGATTCCGGCGATGCTGAATTATTCTGCCGGGCCGACAGTGGTGGTATCCGCCTGCAAGACCGTGCAGGCCCAGACCGTGATCGCCTCGCGGGCGTTTATTGAAAAAGCCGAGTTGCAGCCAGTGGTGGATGCACTTGAAAAGGCCGGCCTCAAAATGGTTTGGCTCGAAGAAATCGCCAAGACCGTGACGCGCATCGACAAGGCATTGGGATATGTGCTGCGCAAGCGTCCGCTGGTCAAAACCAGCCCGGATGAAGCCGCGCTCGTGCTGTTTACTTCAGGTTCGGAAGGGCTCCCAAAAGGCGTTGTGCTTAGCCATGCCAACATTCTTTCGAACTGCGCGCAAATTGAAAAGCGTGTTGATTTTTCGCCAGCCGACAAGCTGTTCAACGTTCTGCCGGTGTTTCACTCTTTCGGCCTGACCGGCGGCATGATCCTGCCGCTGGTGTTTGGTGTGCGGCTGTACCTTTACCCCTCGCCCCTGCACTACAAGATCATTCCGCAAGCGGTGGCCAAGAGCAAGCCGACCATATTGTTTGGCACAGACACGTTTCTCACCGGCTATGCGCGCACCGCAAAGGATGATGATTTTGCCTCCGTGCGACTGGTGGTTGCAGGCGCGGAAGCCGTGAAAGACGAAACGCGCGAAACCTGGAAAAGGCGTTTTGACACGCTGGTGCTGGAAGGCTTTGGCATGACCGAAGCTGCCCCGGTGGTTGCCGTCAATTCTCCCCAGACCAACCGGCCAGGTTCGGTTGGGCAATTGCTACCGGGTATAGACCACCGGCTTGAGCCGGTAGAGGGTATCCACACCGGAGGGCGGCTGTTTGTGCGCGGTCCCAACGTGATGATGGGCTACATGCTTGCTGACAATCCCGGCAAGTTGGTGCCGTTGACCGACGGCTGGCATGATTCAGGCGACATCGTGGATGTCGACGATGCCGGGTTCGTCACCATCAAGGGCCGGGTGAAGCGCTTCGCCAAGATTGCCGGTGAAATGGTGTCACTGGGGGCCGTGGAAATCCTGGCCAAGCATTTGTGGCCGGAAGAAAACCATGCGGTGGTTGCGGTTCCCGACAAGCGCAAGGGCGAGCGCGTGGTGCTGGTCACCACCGCGCAGGGAGTGAAACGCGAGATGCTGGCCGAAGCCAACAAGAAATCGGGCTATTCGGAATTGTGGGTGCCCAACGTCATCATCAATGTTCAGGAGATACCGGTTTTGGGAACGGGCAAGACCGACTACCAGACCGCCCGCACGGTTGCCATCCAGAAACTGGGCATCGACGAGGCAGCTTAACCGCTGGCCTGCGCCTTGCTCTTGGCATCTACAGCTAAGTGACGTTTGTATGACCGCCAACCCAAAGGCAGCGCCAACAAATAAATGGCGGTGAACGCGAGCAGCATTTCCCATGGGAAACTGAACAGCAGAGCCACCAGAGCAACGACAACTGCCAACAAGGGCGCTACATAGCTGCCCGGCACTTTCTGCCCGAAGTTCTTGCCGGAAAAAGTCGGCAGGTTAGACACCATCAGCACGCCGATCGCCAGCGTATGGAACGCAGCATAGAGCGACAGCCCCGGACCCTGTGGCAGCCCGAGCAACAAGGCATAGACCGGTGCCAAAGCGGTGAGTGCGCCTGCAGGCGCGGGAATGCCGGTGAAAAAATCCCGTTGCCACTTTGGCGCGGAAGGGTCTGCAGCCATGACATTGAACCGGGCAAGCCGCAGGCAGGCGCAAATGGCAAACACCAGTGCCACAATCCAGCCAGCCGATTTCAGGTTGTCGAGAAGCACGAAATACAGCAGCAAGGCCGGGGCCACGCCGAAATTGACGAAGTCCGCGAGGCTGTCCATTTCGGCGCCAAAGCGAGTGGTGGATTTGAGGTATCTCGCGACGCGACCATCGATGCCGTCAAGAATTGCCGCAAGGATGATCGCACCCACTGCCAGTTCCAGCCGCCCTTCTATGGCAAACCGGATGGATGTAAGGCCGGAGCCGATGGCCAGAAGGGTCAGCAGCGTTGGAAAGATGGTTCGCAGCGGAACATCACGCAAGCGCTGCGGAGGAGTTGGTTCATCCATGGCTCAAGTATGCCGCGTGACAGGTGCGACCGGCGCGCGATCATACCTTGCAATGATGGTTTCGCCGGCAATTGCCGTTTGGCCAAGGGCGACAGTCACACCAGCGCCAGCGGGCAAATAGACATCCAGCCGGGAGCTGAAGCGAATGAGGCCGAACCGCTGGCCGACACCCATTTCTTCACCTTCCCGCGCCCAACAGACGATGCGGCGAGCAACCAGCCCAGCAATCTGCACAACGGCAAGCTGGCCGCGCGGGCTTTCAATGACAAGTCCGTTGCGCTCGTTCTCGGTTGAAGCCTTGTCGAGTTCGGCGTTCAGGAAAGAGCCGTTCCGGTGGACAATGCGCGAAATGCGTCCACGCACAGGTGCGCGGTTCACATGGCAGTTGAAGACGTTCATGAAGATCGACACCCGCAGCATCGGCAGGTCGCCAAGCCCCAGTTCACGCGGCGCAACGGCCTGGCCGATGGCCGAAACCTTGCCGTCTGCCGGACTGATGACAAAATCATCGCAGACCGGCGACACACGAAGCGGATCGCGGAAAAACGCTGCACACCAAAGGGTCAAGCCCACGCCCACCCAAAAGAGGGTGGTGGAAAGATAGCCAAGCGCGAAAGTGGCAACCGCAAAGGCTGCAATGAACGGCCAGCCTTCGCGGTGAACGGGTACCAGCGCGCGACGCATGGTTCCTATGAGGTCAGTGATCTGCATGTGTCTGCCATGTCTGGAAATGTTGCCTGTGGCTATCAGCAATTTGCGCCAAAGTCATCGGGCCGCTGTGGATTAAGGCTCGAACCGGTCACGGGATTAAGTTTTCTCCATATTGATTTGCATCAACCCCGTACAATCCGACAGCGCCCATTTTCCTTGCATCGAAACGCCACCAAGGAGAAATCAGATGGCAAAATTCAACACAGTGACCAAAGTCAGCATTGCTGCAATCGTGGCATTGGCACTGGCCGGATCGCTTTCTGCAAAGGCGGAAGAAAACGAAATGCAGGGCAAGGGCATGAGGGGCCACGGCATGATGGGCCAGGGCTGGGGTCAAGGATGGGGCCGAGGCAGGATGGGCCAGGAAGGCGGCCAAGGCGCTATGCGCCGGTTTGAAATCATCGATGCCAATGACGACGGACGTATTTCCGACGATGAGGCAGCCGCCCAGCGCGAAAGCGTGTTCATGGCCATGGACGCCGATGATGACAGCGAACTTACCGAGGAAGAGTACATGGAAGTACGCATGGGCGGTGACGAAGGCCGCAATGAAGAACGCATGAAGCAACGCCAGGAAGCCAAGCGTGCGCGATTTGCACCGATGGATGCAGACAAGTCTGCGAAGGTTTCAAAGGTTGAATTCATGGCAGCGGGCAAGGCAAGGTTTACTGATGCCGATGGCGACAAGGATGGCATGGTCACCCCTTGGGAATTCCGCTCCGGCCACCGGGATTGAGTGGAGACGCCCTCCCGCAAGGGAGGACATTTTTCAGGCTCCGGCCTTGGCGCCTCGGGTGATGACGCCCAGCGTGTCGGACTCGCGGGCCTTGCGCAGCAATTCTTCTGCTTCCGTGGCTTCCCGCTGGCGATTCCACATCTGGGCGTAAAGCCCTTTCTTTTTCAAAAGCGCCTTGTGGCTACCGCGCTCGGCAATTTCACCAGCCTTGAGCACAATGATTTCGTCAGCATTGATTACCGTGGACAGGCGGTGGGCAATGACCAAAGTGGTCCTGTTTTTCGAGACTTCGTCGAGCGCCGACTGAATCTCGCGTTCGGTCTGGGTATCGAGGGCAGATGTTGCCTCGTCGAGGATCAGGATCGGCGGCGCTTTCAGCAAGGTGCGGGCTATCGCCACGCGCTGCTTTTCACCGCCGGAGAGCTTGAGGCCACGCTCGCCAACTTCGGTCAGGAACCCTTTGGGAAGCGATTTGATGAAGGTGCCGATCTGGGCCATTTCTGCCGCATGTTCAACCTCGGCGTCGCTGGCCCCGGTCCGCCCATAGCGGATGTTGTAGCGCACCGTATCGTTGAAAAGCACGGTATCTTGCGGAACCATGCCGATGGCGGCGCGAAGGCTTTCCTGCTGGACTTGCCGGACGTCCTGACCGTCAATGAGAATGCGGCCGCTGGTGACATCGTAAAAGCGGTATAGCAGGCGCGAAATGGTGGACTTGCCTGCACCCGACGGGCCGACGATGGCCACGGTCTTTCCGGCGGGCACCTTGAAGGAAACTTTTCTCAGGATGCTGCGGTCGGGATCATAGGAAAAGTCGACATCTTCAAAGACGATTTCGCCCTTGTCGATCTGCAACGGCCGGGTTCCGGGCGCGTCCTGAATTTCGCGCTCGACTTCCAGCAAGTCGAACATTGCTTCAAGGTCGGTCAGGCCCTGGCGGATTTCGCGGTAGATGAAGCCGATGAAATTGAGCGGGATCGAAAGCTGCAACAAAAGCGCATTGATGAGCACGAAGTCGCCAATGGTCTGCGTGCCGGCCTGAACCGCCATTGCCGACATCACCATGCAGGCGCCCATGCCAATGCCCAGGATCACCGCCTGGCCAAAATTGAGCCAAGCCAGCGACGTCCAGACCTTCACTGCCGCCTTTTCATAGCGTTCCATCGATGCATCGAAACGATTGGCTTCCCAGGCTTCGTTGCCGAAATATTTGACTGTTTCAAAGTTGAGCAGCGAATCGACCGCCTTGGAATTGGCTTCCGTGTCGTTCGTATTCATGTCGCGGCGAATGTTGATGCGCCAGTCGCTGGCCCGAACAGAAAACCAGATATAGGCCCAGATCATCAGCGCGATGACGACAACATAGGAAAAGCCGAACTGGTACCAGATCACTGCAGCCATGAAGGCGAACTCGATTACGGTCGGCCCGCCATTGAGGATGGTGAAGCGCACAATTGCTTCGATACCTTTGGTGCCGCGTTCGATAACCCGAGAAAGACCGCCGGTGCGGCGCTGCAAATGGTAGCGGAGAGAAAGCGCATGCATGTGCCGGAAGACGATCGAGGAAAGCTTGCGCACCGCATACTGGCCAACGGATGCAAACATCGCGTCGCGTATCTGGTTGAGAGCGGTCATCAGCACCCGGCCGAAATTGTAGGCGACCACAAGCATTATCGGAGCGACCAACACGGCGGGCAGCATTTGCGGAGCAGTGCCATTGCCCACAAGCGCGTCGGTCACCCATTTGTAGCTGTAGGGAACCAGAACCGTCACAATCTTGGCGATAACCAGAATGACGAAAGCCCCAACCACGCGCCGCTTCAGGTCCGGGCGGTCGGATGGCCACATGTAGGGCCAAAGCGCCCAAAGGGCGCCCATGGTCTCGCCCTTGCCGCCACTGACCTTGCTGCCAGCGGGCGCTGTATCGGGTTTGATCTTTTTCATGGATTGGAACCGCTTTCAGATTTTTCAACAAATTGGCGGGCAGGAAGCCCGGTATCCTCTGTCGCAACAGCTCCCATGATGCTGGCCAGAGTGCGGAAAGTTTCCCGGTTCAAACGATAGCGCGAACGCGTGCCTTCAAGGTGAAGTTCCACGAGGCCGGCCCGCCGCAGAACATCGAGGTGCTGGGAAACGGTCGATTGCGCCAGCGGCAGGCAGGCGCACAATTCACCACAGCAAAAATCCTGTTGTTGCAGTTGCCGGATGATCCCGATCCGTGCGGGATGGCCAAGCGCCTTCAGCCGGGCAGCAAGAAGGTCTGCGCCAGCAGGAAATTCATCTTCGGGCCGGGAGTTCCAACAGACCATGCAGCCTTTTTATCGGCATTTGCCGATGAAGTAAACTGCGCTCAGCCGTTTCCGCCAGGAACATTGAAGACCTGACCGGGGAAAATCAGCCCGGGATCGCTGATTTGGCCCTTGTTGGCTTCATATATCACCGTGTAGCGGATGCCCTTGCCCAGCATGCGGCGTGACACGCGCCACAAATTGTCTCCGCGCCGGATGATGACCGAAGCGCCGGTCTTGATTGGCTCCTGAACAGCAGGAGATGAATCAACTGCGACCTCGGCCGGTTTTGATTCTTGAGCAGGTTGGGCTTCTTCAACAGGCTTTGCTGGTTCGGTTGTGGCCGTTGCAGTTTCCACCGGCTTGGCAGGTTCTGCAGGGGCAGTTGCAGTATCCGCCGGTTTGGCTGGCTCAGCCGTTGCAGTAGCTGTTTCCACTGGCTTGGCAGGCTCGGCTGGTTGCACGGCAGCAACTTGCGCCGGCGCTTCAACTTCGTGCAACAGCGGCACCTGCGAACGGGCAGCAACCTGCGCCCCGTCTGCGGCCAGCATGTCGGCCCGGATCGTATGGCTTCCAGCAGAAAGGGTAGCGGCGGATTCCATCAGGAAGTTGCCATCGGCACCGATTTTCGTTGTGCCTGCAAGCGCCTCGTCAATATAGATGTTGACGGTCCGCCCCGCCTCGCCGGACCCGGCCACGTAAATGCGTCCGGCTTCGAAATCGACCGCAGAAACCAGCACTGGCTTTTCAGGCGCTGGCGCAACCGGGGCGACTTCAACGGCCGCTGGCGCGGTTGCCTCCGGTACCGGAGTGACCACAGCGACTTGCGCCGGAGCCGCCTGACCTGCCGTCACGGCGGGAGCATCTCCCTTTTGCAGAATGAGCGAGGCTTCACCCGGCTTTGAAACCATGGCCAGCAATTCGCCTTCTTCATCGGGGATCGTGACTATGCCGGCCTCTTCGGAAACCATTGACGCGCCGGTTGCATCCGTTGCTTTCAGAGTCAGTTCGTGGCCACCCTTGCCAAGAGGCGTATCGAGCACGATGGCAAAATCACCGCCGGGTCCAGCCTTGGCTGTGGCAACGACGTTGCCACCTGACATCAGCTCAACGGTGCTACCCGGCTTGGCGCTGCCAGCGACGACCGCTGATCCATCCTTTTCGACGCGCAGGATATCAAACTTCGGCATGTCCGGGTTTGGCGTTGCAATTTCTGCCGGCTTTTCCGGTTCGGCGCCTTTGGTTTCCACCGGTTGAGGGCTGGTTTCAACCTTGGGCGTTTCTGTGCCGATGGAGGCAATTGCCGCTGGATTGCTGTTGTCTTGTTGCGATGCGTAATAGCCGCCACCTGCGACAGCGCCAATGGATACGCCGCCAGCCAGCAGCCAGGCAATCAGATTGTTCTTGCCGCTCATTGCAAAGCCTTCCCCAAAAATCCGGCCGCTGTTGCGGCGTTCAATTCCGGACAACACCATCCGGATGTTCTGCATTGCAAACATATAGACCAAAGCAACGGCAGAAAACACCTTGCCGCTGTCGTATTTTTGTCATCTCGCTTGGATTAAGGCAGGTGGCAGGTGATATCGGCAATTGACCTCGCTTGCGCAACAGGGTCCAATCCGGGAAACAGTTGCAAACGCAGTTTCAAACCATGTGAGGACCGGCAATTTGGCAGACATTCGCTCCATCTGTGTCTATTGCGGTTCGCAGCCTGGTAACAACGCAGCGCATATGACAGCTGCCATCGAACTCGGCACCGCCATGGGCAAATCCGGCATTCACCTGGTTTATGGCGGCGGCGCAAAAGGCATCATGGGTGCGGTGGCCGATGCGGTGCTGGCATCGGGCGGTGAAGTCACCGGGATAATCCCGCAATTCCTGATCGCCAAAGAAGCTTCGCAGATGGCGCTTACCCGCCTCAGCGAAACGTTCGTCACGCAAAACATGCACGAACGCAAGCACGAAATGTTTGAGCGCGCGGACGCGTTCGTAGCGCTACCCGGCGGCATTGGCACGCTTGAGGAAATCATCGAGGTGATGACCTGGGCCCAGCTTGGACGCCATGAAAAACCGATCCTGATCGCCAATATCGACGGTTTCTGGAACCCGCTGCTGGCGTTGCTTGATCACATGCGTGACGAAGGCTTTATCCACACAATGTCGCGGGTGCGGCCACTGGTGGTCGAGAATGCCGCAGACATCGTGCCCATGCTGCTTGCGGTGAAGGAACCGGCAAACCCGGAAGGCGATGAAGCGACGATCGACCGGCTCTGAAGGGCTCAGATGGTTTCAGGTGCCTTTGCGGTTGGCAAACAGGCTCCAGGAATAAATTGCCAGCGCAGTCCAGATTATCACGAATGCAATGAGCTTGGCATTGTTGAACGGCTCCTTGAAAAAGAACACGGCCACGATGAAAATCATTGTCGGAGCGATGTATTGCAGGATGCCGATGGTGGTGAGCCGCAACAGTTTTGCGCCGTGCGCATACAGGATCAACGGCACCGCAGTGACCACACCGGCAAACAGCAGCATGCTTGTGTCATAGGTGCCAGTCCCCACAAAATGCCCGGCACCGGTAGTTTCAAGATAGCCGATGTAGCCGACTGCCGGCAGCGCCAGCAGCAGCACTTCAAGGAAAAAACCCTCTGTCGCGCCCACAGCCAGTGTGCGTTTAAGCAGGGCATAAATTCCCCATGAAAAGGTCAGGCCGACCGAAACCCAGGGCAGGCTGCCAGCTTCCACCGTCAAAAACACTACAGCTGCCGCAGCCAGCGCCACCGCAACCATCTGCATCCGGGTCAGGCGCTCACCTAGCAGCAGAGAGGCAAGCAGGATCGAAAACAGCGGGTTGATGTAGTAGCCGAGTGCACTTTCCAGCGCCCTGCCCGCCGCAATTGACCAGACATAAATGCCCCAATTGATGGTGATGATCGAAGCGGTCAGTGCTGCCAGCGCAAGCGTCTTGGGCGAGGCGATTGCACGGCGGATTTCGGCAAACTTGCCTGATGCAAGGATAACTGCCGCAGCAATGGGCACCGACCAGACAATGCGGTGGGCCACGATCTCAGCGGCTGGAATATGCGCCACTGCCTTCATGTAGAATGGCAGGAACCCCCACAGGAAATAAGTGAATATCGCAATGGCAAGGCCTTCGCGGGTGTCGACATTGGCCTTTTTTGCAGGCGCATCGGGGGTGGCAACGGTCATGGCAGGATTTCCTCTGCGCACAGCCATGCACAAGCCGCGCGCCAATATCCACCCGAATTTGCTGATGACAGCAATCAATGTGGCTGATCGGTGAGGACTACTCTGCTGCCTTGCGCAGGGAAGCGCCCTTCATCAGCTTGAAGCGGATGGAATCGATCAACGCCTGAAACGAGGCGTCTATGATGTTGTCGGAAACTCCGATCGTGGTCCAGCGTTCGCCGCTGTCATCAATCGACTCGATGAGCACACGGGTAATTGCCTCAGTGCCGCCATTGAGGATGCGGACCTTGAAATCGGTCAATTCCAGATCGGCGATCTCGCCCTGGTAATTGCCCAAATCCTTGCGCAACGCCTGGTCGAGCGCGTTCACCGGTCCCTTCCCTTCGGCCACCGAAAGGTACTTTTCGCCGTCAACCACCACCTTCACCACGGCTTGCGAAACCGTGACGACATTGCCGAGCGCATTGAAGCGGCGCTCGACTTCGGTCTTGTAGCTTTCGACTGTGAAGAATTGTGGCGCGGTGCCAAGGATCGACCTTGCCAGCAATTCGAAGCTCGCTTCCGCTGCCTCGTAAGACCATCCCTGCGCCTCGCGTTCCTTGACGATTGAAATCAGCTTGTCGAGATTGGGGTCGTCCTTGTCCACCTTGATGCCGCGGCGTGACAGTTCGGCAATGAAATTGGACTTGCCGCCCTGGTCGGAAACCATCAGGCGACGGCGGTTGCCAACCGATTCGGGCGGAACGTGCTCATAGGTCTTGGGTTCCTTGACGATTGCCGACGCATGAATGCCTGCTTTTGTCGCGAAGGCCGAAGCTCCGACATAGGGCGCTTGATGGTCCGGCGCGCGGTTTATGATCTCATCGAAGCGGCGCGAGAGATAAGTGAGATCAGCCAATTGCTTCGGGTCGATGCCGGTGCGGAAACGTTCGGAAAACCGGGGTTTGAGCGACAGGGTTGCGATGATCGAAACAATGTTGGCATTGCCGCAGCGCTCGCCAATGCCGTTGAGCGTGCCCTGGATATGGCGCACGCCAGCCTCCACTGCCGCCAGAGAGTTGGCTACCGCCTGCCCGGTGTCGTCGTGGGCGTGGATGCCGAGCCTGTCGCCGGGGATGCCAGTTGCAATGACTGCCTCGACGATTTCGCGAATTTCCGAAGGTTGGGTTCCGCCATTGGTGTCGCACAAAACGACCCAGCGCGCACCAGTATCATGCGCGGTTTTCGCGCATTGCAAGGCATACTCGCGGTTGGCCTTGAAGCCGTCAAAAAAGTGCTCGCAATCGACCAGCGCTTCGCGCCCGGTCGCCAGCGTTGCCGCCACGGACTGGCGAATGCAATCCAGGTTTTCGGCGTTGGAGATGCCAAGCGCCACGCGGACATGGTAATCCCAGCTTTTTCCGACATAGCAGATCGCATCGGTCTTCGACTGGTGCAACGCGGCGATGCCCGGATCGTTGGAGACCGAGATCCCTGCGCGTTTGGTCATGCCAAACCCGGTGAACTTTGCCTTGGACGTGCGCTTCTGGCTGAAAAACTCGGTGTCGGTCGGGTTTGCGCCGGGATAGCCGCCCTCGACATAATCGACGCCCAAAAGGTCCAGCATCTGCGCAATCTTGACCTTGTCTGCCACGGAAAAATCAATCCCCGGCGTCTGCTGCCCGTCGCGCAAGGTGGTGTCGAATATGTAGATGCGTTCGCGTTTCATGGCGTTCATAGCGTCCTATCTGAATATGCCCGCATACCACAGGACAGTTAGCACAATGCCAACGGCCAGAACTGCCTTGGCGATGAGGCCGTAAAGCAGCCATTTTGGCATGCCGGTGTCAGCGTTTTTGACGGTCATGATGGCCACTCCTGCGTGTCGCGGTCGGGGTGCTGGTTGGAAATGATGCTTTCCAGAAACGCAGCCGAAGCGAGGTCTTCCATGGTGTCGCGTGCGGGCAAAGCTGCCAGTTCGTCGCACCACGCGATCTTCGCCTCAGTGCCGAATTGAATGATTGGCTTGAGCGAGGATGGATCGTCGGATGCGCTGGTGGCGATGGCGACGCCGTCCGGCGCCTCATAGGTCAATGGCGTGCCACAATCGGGGCAGAAGCCGCGCATGACATGGTTTGAAGAGGCAAAGCGTTTTGGCTCGCCGCGGGTCCAGGTCAGCCGCGCTGTGCGGGTTGACACCAACGGCGCGAAAAATGAGCCGAAAGCCTTCTGGCACATCCGGCAATGGCAGATCGAGGAATCGGGCAAATCCCCCTCGACGCGAAAGCGGATTGCGCCGCACTGGCATCCGCCGGTTCGAACCATGTTCACAATGCTGCTCCTTTGCCGGCAAACCGGTCGGTCGCCTTGACCAGAAGGTCGAGAATGCCCGGTTCGCTGAAGGCGTGGCCTGCGCCCTCGACTATGTGAAATTCTGCCTGCGGCCAGGCCTTGTGCAGCCGCCATGCATAGTGCAGCGGACAAGGCATGTCGTAACGGCCATGGATGATGACGCCGGGGATTGCGTGCAGCATGTGCGCATCAAGGATCAGCTGGTCTTCCTGCAGCCATCCGGCATGAACAAAATAATGGTTTTCGATGCGGGCAAAAGCCAGTGCGAATTCATCCTGTCCAAACACGCCGCTGGTTTCAGGTTCTGGCAACAACGTGATCGTCTCGCCTTCCCAAAGGCTCCAGGCGCGCGCTGCCGCCATGCGCACTGCCGGATCATCGCTCACCAGACGCTTGCGGTAAGCGGCCATCATGTCGTGGCGCTCATCTGCCGGGATGGGGGCAACAAACCGCTCCCACTTCTCGGGAAACATTTGGCTGACGCCGAACTGGTAGTACCATTCAAGCTCCGCCCGCGTCAGGGTGTAGATGCCGCGCACGATCAGTTCGCTGACATGCTCGGGGTGCTTTTGCGCATCGGCGAGCGCCAGGGTCGAACCCCAGGAGCCTCCGAACACTTGCCATTTTTCGACGCCCATCAATTCGCGCAACCGTTCGATGTCGGCAACCAGATGCCAGGTGGTGTTGGCCTCAAGCGAGGCATGCGGTGTGGACCGCCCGCAGCCGCGCTGGTCAAACAGCAGCACGTCATACAGGGCGGGGTCGAACACCCGGCGCTGTTTCGGCGTGCAACCACCGCCCGGCCCGCCATGCAGGAATACCGCAGGCTTGGCACCGCGCGTTCCCACGCGCTCCCAATAGACCTGGTGGCCTTCGCCCACATCAAGCATGCCGGATTCATAAGGCTCGATCTCGGGGTAGAAAGTGCGCAAATTCATGGTCATGGGGTGGGATCCTTTATCGCCCTCGGTTGAGGCAAGATGTCGTTGATCTGCAAGAATGCGCCTTCGAGGCTTTCGCCAATATCCGCATTTGAAAACCTCAGCACATTGAACCCTTGTTTGCGCATGAATTCATCGCGGTTCAAATCATGCTCTCTGCCATGGGCAGAGGAATGGGTATCGCCATCCACCTCGATCACGATTCTTGCTGATAGCCACGCAAAGTCGGCGATGTATGGGCCGATCGGGGTCTCCCAGCGGAATTTTGTGCCGTTGCGGTTGAATTCCCGCAGCAAATTCCACATCAGCATTTCCGCCTTTGTGCGCTTGCCTCTCAACTCCTTGGCCCTGATGCGTGTCAGACGAGAGATGTTGGAGTGAGGCATCAGCAATTCCCCCAGATCGGGAACAAGACCCCTCCCCAACCCCTCCCCACAAGGGGGAGGGGCTTGGCTGCGGCTCGGATCAACTTCTTGCGAACAATTGAAATTGCCCGGTATCCAGTGTTTTCAGCCACGGCAGAATTGGTTGCCCATGCGATTGGCGCGCCGGTGCTGCAATGTACATTGGCCGCGAAAACCGCAGTAAGAGGCGCGGGGAAAAGCCCCTCCCCCTTGTGGGGAGGGGTTGGGGAGGGGTTTTGCCCACACCTCACCGCTTCACCTCCCATTTGGTCCGTCGTTCACCGGTTTGCGGGTCCTTGTAGTCCATCAACTGGATGCCCTGCGCCAGCAATACTTCGCGGATGCGGTCGGCCTCGGCAAAGTTTTTGGCGGCAAAGCAGGCATAACGCGCCTCTATGTCCTTTTCGACCGCACCAACATCAATGCCGTCAAGCGGGGCGGCGGGCGGGAAGCCGAGCACTTGCAATGCCTCCTGCAACGCTGTTCCGCCCATAGCGCTCAGGGCCTGAAGTGCAGCGTTGAAGTCAAGATCGTCTGCCAGCGCGGCCACGACGGCTTGCGCGCTGCCGGCATCTGCCTGACCGGCATGCCGCCAGAGCCGGGCCAAGACTGCCTCCGCCTCTTCCAGCCTTCTCACGCTGAAATCGATGGGTTCGCGGTAATGCGTCATCAGCATGGCAAGGCGCAACACTTCGCCTGGCCATTTGCGCCCGCCGAATTTTTCCGTTTCGAGCAGTTCGTGAATGGTGACGAAATTGCCCTCGCTCTTACTCATCTTCCTGCCCTCCACCTGCAGGAAACCGTTGTGCATCCAGTAATTGGCCATGACTTCGGTGCCGTGGGCGCAGCGAGACTGGGCGATTTCGTTTTCATGGTGCGGGAAAATGAGATCAAGCCCGCCACCGTGAATGTCGAAAATCTTGCCCAGATGCGCCTCGCTCATCACCGAGCATTCGATGTGCCAGCCGGGGCGGCCGTGAATGTCGATATGCTGGCCGCCCGCATGGAAATGCGCAGGCCAGCCGGGTTCACCAACATGCGATTCTTTCCACAGCACGAAATCGGCCGGATTTTTCTTGTGCGCTTCGACGGCCACGCGGGCGCCTGCCTGCTGCTCGTCCAGCCTGCGCTTTGACAACCCGCCATAGTCGGGCATCGCAATAACATCAAACAACACCTCGCGCCCCTCGGGGCCGGTGGCGACATAGGCGTGAGACTTGTCGATCAGCTTCTGGATCATCGAGACCATGCCGGGAATGTGGTCGGTGGCGCGTGGCTCATGCGTTGGCGGCAGGCAGCCAAGCGCGGCCACGTCCTTGTGGTACTGCTCCTCGGTCTTTAGGGTGACACCGGCAATTGCTTCGTTCAGGGGCAGGCCTGGAAAATCGCGGCATGCGCGCGCGTTTATTTTGTCATCAACATCGGTAATGTTGCGCACATAGGTAACGTGGCTCTCGCCATAGACATGGCGCAGCAGCCGGTACATCACGTCGAAAACGATGGCCGGGCGGGCATTGCCGATATGGGCAAAGTCATAGACCGTAGGGCCGCAGACATACATGCGCACGTTTTGCGGATCGATGGGCGCGAACGCCTCCTTGCGTCGTGTCAGCGTGTTGTAGATCTTCAGTCCGGTCATCATGCCTCCAGGCGCAAATGCGCAAAGCGAAACCTGCCGCTGGCCGGGGCGTTTTGGACTTTCGTGTGGGAAAGAGGCAAGAACGACCGGGCCAGCCAAAAGCTAGCGAATAATCCCGATGCAAATGCAGGTGCCGCAAACTGCGGTGCGTTTCATTGCCATGGCTGCATATTGCGGGATTTGCCGGGCGCGTCAACTGGCGGCTTGGTGACCGGCGCATTTTGGTGTCTGGCTTGAAACAACGTGTTTTTTAACGAAAATTTATCTGTTTGTGCCGGAATAGCGGACCAACGAGCGGATGTTGACCAATTTGGTCACAAAAATGCCCAAGAATCAAACAAGAGACACCGTTCAGCGTTGCGCGATCCGGGTTCCCGGACGGACAGCATCGCGTAACATGGAAACGCCCCAATGAAACAAATGCAAGGCATGATTGCGCCCCACCAAGGCCAGTTTGACACTGAACAAGCCCGCTGGCGGTCAATCGGCATCGCGGCTGTGGCTGCGGCCACCAGCATCCGCAAGGATACAACAGTTGCCATTACCCGTGACAGTGCGCTGCTCCGGCTAATTGACAGCGTCGCCGAGTAATACCAGCGCCAGCAAGGCCATCACGACAGCAATGGATGCATCCAGAATGCGCCAAGCCGTTTTGCGGGCAAAAAGCGGTGCCAGAAACCTCGCTCCGTAACCAAGCGAAAAGAACCACACGAAGGATGCAGCCATCGCGCCCAGCGCGAAGGCAAGCTTTGCGCTGCCCGCATGCGTGGCGGAATTTGCGCCAACCAAGACCACGGTGTCGAGATAGACATGCGGGTTGAGGAATGTGAAAGCCAGGCACTGCGCCACTGCGGCCTTCAAGTCCGGCACCGGGCCACCAGCCAGTTCCATTGTTCCAGGATTGAGCGCGCGCCTTGCACTGACAAAGGCATACCATGTCAGGAACACAACGCCGGCGAGGGTTACGGTCAACAAAAGCGCCGGGTTTGCGGTAACCAGCGCCCCCATGCCGGCAACGCCCAGGGCAATCAGCGCTGCATCAGAAGTCGCGCAGATCAGACACAGCCAGAATAAGTGCGCCTTTTGAAGCCCCATGCGCAGGATGAAGGCATTTTGCGCACCAATCGCGATGATCAGCGAGCCACCCAGAAGGAACCCGTGCAGCGCGGGAGAAAACAATTCCATCAAATTCATTCCTAAAAAAGGTCGAGTTGACCTGCAGATTTGCGCGGGGACCGGGTTTGCAGAACGGGCTTGCCAGCTTCCGGCATTTGAATCTCCGGCCCGGAATTGGCAACCTTGTTGACCTTGTCACCAACAGGAATGGCTTCAAAAAATTCTTCGCGGGCGGGAAGCATCAAGTCGGCGACATCGCGCGGTTCCTGGCTTTTGCAATCGAGCCATCGAGCATGGTCAGCCGGTTCGATCACCACCGGCATGCGGTCATGGATCGCGCCGATCAGCGTGTTTGCTGATGTCGTCAGGATTGCGCCGGAATCAATCTCGCTGCCATCGGCTGAGTGCCATGTTTCCATCAACCCGCCAAAAGTCACGACCCCGCCGGAGGCAGGGCGTATCCAGTAGGCCTGTTTGGCTGCTTTGGGATCTTCCGGCCTTTTCCACTCGTAAAAGCCGGAAGCCGGGATCAACACCCTGCGGTGTCGCATTGCATTGCGGAACGAGGGCTTTTGCGCCGCTGTTTCAGACCTGGCATTGAGGAGCAGTGTGAACTCGCCGGGGTCCTTCACCCAGCCCGGAACCAGCCCCCAGCGCACCAGCACGCCAACGCGGTTTCCGCCCGGTCCGTTGACCGCAACGAGCACCGGTTGGGTGGGTGCAATGTTGTAACGCGGCGGAAATGCTTCAAGCGTTTCCAGCCCAAGCGCATCAGCCACTTCTTGCGGGCTTGCCGTCAGTGAAAACCTGCCGCACATGTTGCTCTCCGTTTCCAACCTCGTAAACCAGCTGAAAGCACCGTGCAAATGCCGCAGCAGACCCAACCCCGCCCGCAAACAGGCGTTTCGATTGCGGTATTCGGGCCGCTCGGTGTCCTGCTGGTCAAGCGTGGCAAACCGCCGTTTGCCGGGTACTGGTCGCTACCGGGGGGCAGCCAGGAGTTTGGTGAATTGCTTGAAGATGCTGCGCGCCGCGAGCTGGCCGAGGAAACCGGACTTATTGCTGATGGGTTGGAGTTTTTGACCTTTGTCGAGCCGATGGCAAAGGATGGCGAGGGAAATGTGCTTTCGCATTTCGTGCTCGCGGTTTTTGCCAGTCGGAATTTCAAGGGCAATGCCATTGCGGGCGATGATGCCGCTGATGTTTTGTGGTGCCCGGTCAGCGGGCTTGATGCGCTCGAATTGACGCCGGGGACAGCAGAGCTTTTGCGACGCATCGCAATGGTTTAAGCCGGGGCGAACACAAATGGGTTGGCGCTTGGCGATGCTCCCCATTATGTAGTTTGAAATGATGCCAACAAAGGCGAGTTTTGATGCGGTTACTTGTTCTTGTCCTTGCAGCCCTGCTCGCGATGTCATTGCCACTTGCTGCGCAGACCGTACTAGAGGTCAAGCCGGGCGAAGCCACGGCTACCGAACAACCGCCAGCCGCGCCGCAGATCGAAACCCTGCCGCCAGCCTATGAAGAGCCGATGCTTCGCCTTGCCGAAATACTGGGTTCGCTGCACTATCTGCGTGAATTGTGTGGTGCCAAGGAAGGCGCAAAGTGGCGCGAGGAAATGCAAAGCCTCATTGTTGCCGAAGAGCCAACCGAGACGCGAAAGGCGATGTTGACTGCAAGGTTCAATCGCGGCTTTCGTGGCTTTCAGGAGATTTACCGAGAATGCACGCCTTCTGCTGCCGAAGCGGCAAATCGCTATCTGCGACTTGGGGCGCGCCTGTCGGCGGAGATTCCCGGTCGCTATGGCAATTGAGGCTTGGCGGGGTTAGGGTCAAAACTCACTGACTGACGTGAAATGATTTTTACGGACCAGCCGCAATGAGCATGTCGATTGCCAGATTTTTGCCTTTGACCCTGACGGCACTTGTTTGGCTGGGTGGGAATGCCTTCGGGCAAACGCCAGACAACACGCCGCAGCAGACCCCTCCAGCGGCAGAACAAAAACTGCCGAAAATCGATGACGATGTTCCCGGTGAGGCAATCGAGCCGGAGGCGGCAACCGAGGACAACAAGTCTGCCAACCCCCCGGCTGCCGCAGATGCTGCCGACGCGCTCAAGGGCCACGCAATCACACCCGAAGAGATCGAAGGGCCCGCGCCGGTGCCGCAATTTGATCTTGCAGGACTGACTTTCGCAGCTCGCAGGATGCATGAATTGTTGCTGGAAGCGGTGCAGTCGGGCGACATTGAAAAACTGCGCCCCTATATCGGCGATGGCGAGAACATGACGCTGCTTTCGTTTGGCGGAGTGGAAGGGGACCCGATCGAATTTCTCAAATCCCTGTCAGGCGATGGCGAAGGCTATGAGATCATGGCAATCCTGCAGGACGTTTTGCAGGCAGGCTTTGTCAAACTCCAGACCGATCCGGAAAACGAAATTTTCGTCTGGCCCTATTTCCACTCACTGCCCATCGACAAGCTGACACCTGCGCAGCGGGTGGACCTTTACCGGGTTGTCACGCATGGCGACTATGAGGACATGAAGGGCTTTGGTGCCTACAATTTCTACCGGGTGGGCATTACACCGGATGGCCGCTGGCAATTCTTTGTTGCAGGTGATTGAGCCCGCATGGACACGCTGACCGGCCATTGCCTGTTGCCAGACCGGAGCCTTTTGCAAATTGGCGGCCCCGATGCTGCGCAATTCTTCCAGAACCTTGTCACTTGCGATGTTGAACGGCTCGAACATGGCATGGCATCGCACGGCGCTTTGCTGACGCCGCAGGGCAAGATCCTGTTCGAGTTCATTGTGACTCGCGAGAATGAAGGGTTTCTGGTTGATCTGGCGACAGACTTGGCCGCTGACTTTATCAAGCGCATCGGGTTTTACCGGTTGCGTTCGAAGGTCACGGTCGAGCCCGATACAGCGGCGCGCAAGGTTTATGCATGCTGGGGTGATGCCCCGCCAGTTTCAGCATTTGCTGTTGCTGATCCCCGATTGGCAGCGCTTGGATGGCGCGTCTATGGCCATGAAGGAGTGACCGGTACGCCTGGCGAATATGAAGCGCACAGAATTTCACTTGGCATTCCCGAAGGTGGCAAGGATTACGCTTTTGGCGAGGCATTTCCGCATGAGGCTTTACTCGACCAGACCGGCGGCGTCGACTTTACCAAGGGGTGTTATGTCGGCCAGGAAATCGTGTCGAGAATGCAACATCGGGGAACCGCCCGTAGCCGCATGATCCTTGTGCGCGGCGAAAGCCAGTTGCCAGCCATGGGCGTACAGATCACCGCCGCCGACAGGACGGTTGGCACAATGGGCAGTTCGAAGGGCAGCAACGGGCTTGCGCTATTGCGCCTCGACAAGGTGCATGAGGCAATGGAAGCCGGGCACGTGCTAATGGCTGGCGAGCTTGTTTTGCGCGCTGAAATTCAGCAATTCGCCACTTTCGGCTGGCCAAAGGAGCCCACCGCTTGAAGGTGACAGAAGTTGCGGCCATGAAGGGGTTGGACCACAGGGGCACATCCATGGCTGCGACAAAAAAAGAGCCACCAAGGGCGTGGCAGCGGATGCTTTCCGGCCGCCGGCTTGATCTGATGGATCCATCGCCGCTGGACATCGAGATTGAGGACATCGCGCATGGCCTTGCCCGAGTTGCCCGGTGGAATGGCCAGACGAGCGGCGAACACGCGTTCTCGGTTGCCCAGCACAGTCTGCTGGTTCTTTCCATCCACAGCACACTGGAGCCGCAAGCCACCCGCGCTGCGCGGATGATGGCTCTGCTGCACGACGCCCCGGAATATGTGGTTGGCGACATGATTTCACCGTTCAAGGCAGTGATTGGCGGCGATTACAAGAGTGTCGAAGACCGGCTGCTTGCCGCCATTCACCTGCGTTTTGGATTGCCCCCAAAGACGCCGCCTTCACTCAAAAAGGCAATCAAGCGCGCAGATTCCATTGCTGCGTGGTTTGAGGCCACCTTGCTTGCCGGATTCAGTCAAAACGAGGCGGCCCGCTTTTTTGGGGAGCCGGGCGCAATCAAGCCAAAGGCCATGCTGGTTGACCCCATGCCGCCACGCATGGCGCAGGCAGCCTTTCTGGAAGCGTTCCTGCAGCTTGACCAGTCCGGTGACCCGGCAAGGCAAACAGCGCGGCGGGAGTAGCGGGCATGAACGCGGAATTGCCGGAAACCGGCGGGCTGATTGTCGAGATAGTGATGAATGCTGCGATCGTTGCCTTGATCGGAGGGCAACCCTGCATTCTGTGCGCTCCCGGCGAAGCGCCGGACCATTCCGATGCGCTGCCATGGGGACCTTTTGATCCGCTGAGCCACCGCACCATGGAAATCGGACTGCGCGGGTGGGTAGAGGAACAGACCGGGCTGACGCTTGGCCATGTCGAGCAGCTCTACACATTCGGGGATCGCGGACGGCACCGGGCAAGCACCGACAAGGCGCCACATGTGGTTTCGGTCGGTTACCTTGCCCTGACCCGGCTGCAGCGCGAGCAAGCTTCCGCCATCGGGCTAGCCGGTGCCTCGTTCAAGAGTTGGTATGCGTTCCTGCCTTGGGAAGACTGGCGCGAAGGCCGACCGGCTATCCTGGACGAAACAATCATCCCTGCCCTGACCCAGTGGGCAGCAAGGGCTGAAAGCAGCTCTGGCGAGAAGGGAACCGGCCTTGCGCCATCTGCACGGGTTCGCATCGCTTTCGGCCTTGAAGGCGCGCATTTTGACGAAGAGCGCGCATTGGACCGGTATGAGCTGATGTATTCAGCCGGCCTTGTGCGCGAAAGCGTGCGCGACGGGAGGTATCACAGCCAAACCCATACCGGCCCATTTGGAAGGGTCATGGAACATGATCACCGGCGAATTCTGGCAACTGCAATTTCGCGCCTGCGGGCCAAGCTCAAATACAGGCCGGTGGTTTTTGAATTGTTGGCAGATGAATTCACGCTGACGAAATTGCAGCAAACGGTTGAATCAATTTTCGGACGCGCAGTACACAAGCAGAATTTCCGTCGGCTTGTGGAAAACGCCCAGCTGGTGGAGCCGACCGGAGCGGCCACCCATGAGACGGGCGGTCGGCCCGCCGCGCTTTTCAGGTTTCGCCGCGAAGTCCTCGAAGAACGCCCTGCCCCAGGCCTGAAGCTGGGGCGACGATCATAAGGCCACTCAGGTCAGGCCGATCTTTTCACCGGTTATGTAGGAGGCAAGGGCAAACCCTGCCCACAAGACCAGCATCAACAGTGAAAATGAAAAAACCCTGACTGTGTAAAAGAGGTAAGTTTCGGCCATCACCCGCCGAAACACCTCACGTGAGGCTTCGTTCTTCGGGCGGTTTTCGACTGGAAGCACTATCCAGACTTCGCTGCGTTCCGGCTTTTTGGAATGCGCAGTTTGAAAGTTCCAGAACAGGACTGTTGTCATCGCAAGCGTCAGGACGACACCCATTTTCAACGACATGGTAAAGTCAAAGGCGCAGGCAACCATGATGACGGAAATCGCAAGGCCCGCAAATCCGACAGCCCTGCCTATGCAAAAATGTGCTGCTGCCCTGATTTCTTCCATGATCTTCTTCCCGACTTCCCTGCATCAATCTAGATCAGATTGGCCGCGCGACAAGTCACGATTTTTTGCAACGCAGCACTCACCCGATCTCGATGTCGAGCCCAAGGTCGAGCGTTGGTGCAGCCATGGTGATTTTCGAGGTGGAGATGTAATCGACGCCGGTTTCAGCGACCGCCTTGATGGTGTCGAAGCGGATGTTGCCGGAAGCCTCGAGCTTGACCTTGCCGCCGTTCTGCGCCCGGTTGATCTCCACCGCTTCGCGCAACAGTTCCGGCCCCATATTGTCCAGCAGCACAACATCGGGCGCCGCGCCCAGTGCCTGGCGGAACTGATCCAGATTGTCGACTTCCACCTCAATCTTTACCAGGTGCCCGGCAAAGGCTCGGGCCCGCTCTATTGCCATGGCAACGCCGCCGCAAACGGCAATGTGGTTGTCCTTGATGAGAATGGCGTCGTCCAGACCGTAGCGATGATTGGATCCGCCGCCGCATTTAACTGCATATTTGTCGAATGCCCGCATGCCTGGAACTGTCTTGCGCGTGCATGTGACCTTCGCGCCGGTATGTGAAATGAGCGACTGGAATTTCGCTGTGTAACTGGCAATGCCGGACATGCGCATGAGAAAATTCAATGCCACCCGCTCCGCAGCGAGCACGGCCCGCGCATTGCCCTTGATGCGACCAACGATGGTGCCAGCCTTGATTGCTTGGCCATCGTGCTTCAATTCATTGAATGCCAAATGTGGGTCAATGGTTCGAAATGCTGAAACGGCAAGCGGCATGCCGCAAAGGATGCCATCTTCGCGGGTGGCAAGCACAGCCGTCGCCAAAGCATCCGGGGGAATGGTTGCTGCAGACGTGATGTCGCCCGCGCGGCCAAGATCTTCCAGCAATGCGGCGCGAACAGCATCGCCGACCAGCAGCGATGACAGCGAGGGCGGTAGCAATTTGGGTGACTTTGCCATCATGCAGCCTTTCGGGCTGTTGCCTGCCTGGCGACGGCGTCAGCTTCGGCCAACGTCGTGAATGTTCGCCGTTTCCAGCTGGCAACTTCTTGTGGGTTATCATCGCGGAAGTGCCCGCCGCGGCTTTCTTCGCGTTGAAATGCCATTGAAGCCATCAGCTTTGCGGTGGCCAGAACATTGGCAAAGCGTGGCGAGCGGTTGGCAGCTTCCATTTCCAAAATGGCATCAAGTGCCAATCGCAGTCCTTCGCCATTGCGAATGACGCCGACATGGGCGCTCATGATCTTGCGAAGGCGGGTCATGGCCGCTGAATCGCCTGGCTGCTCGATCGCGTCGCGCTCGCCGGAACGGTCGGTCCACGGATTGGTTTTGGGCATCGGCAATTGACCGGCGATATCAGCGGCAATACGCCCTGCAAACACCACCGCCTCCAGCAACGAGTTGGACGCAAGGCGGTTGGCCCCGTGCGCACCGGTGGATGTGACCTCGCCGCAGGCCCAAAGTCCGTCCACGGATGTGCGTCCGTCTGCGTCGGTGAGGATACCGCCCATGTGGTAGTGTGCCGCCGGAATGACGGGGATCGGCTGGGTGACCGGATCAATGCCGGCTTCGCGGCAATAGCTCCACACGGTCGGGAATTCTTTCTCGAAGTGGCTGCCAATTGCTTCGCGGCAATCCAGGAATGCGCCCCGCCCGGCAATGACTTCGCGGAAGATGCCCCGTGCAACGACGTCACGCGGTGCAAGCTCGCCAGCCTTGTCGATGTCCAGCATGAAGCGGTGGCCGGCGGTGTTGATGAGGGTGCATCCCTCACCGCGCAGCGCTTCGGTCGCCAGCGGCGCAGGATCCTTGCCCACATTGATTGCAGTGGGATGGAACTGGACGAATTCGGGGTCGGCTATGATTGCGCCAGCGCGTGCCGCCATGCCGCAGCCATCGCCGCGCGCTTCATCGGGATTGGTCGTCACTTCGAAAAGATGCCCCACACCGCCGGTCGCCATGACCACGGCCCTTGCCGGGAACTGGATACGGCGCGGCGACAGACCGCCATCGGGACGGGCTATCATGCCGGTCACAAAACGCCCTTTTACTAGGAGTTCCTCGGCAACATAGCCTTCCATCAGCCGAATCGAGGGCGTATTGCGCACGGCTATCACCAGCGCTTCCATGATGGCGCGCCCTGCCCGGTCACCCTGCACCCGCACGACGCGGTTTTCAGAATGCGCCGCTTCGCGCGAAGTCTGCAGTGTTCCCTGAAGATCGCGGTCGAACGGCACGCCGTATTCGAGAAGATCGTGCACCCTGGCGGCTGCTTCCGACACCATCAGGCGCGCGATTTTTTCATCAACGATGCCAGCGCCCGCGGCAAGGGTATCGGCAAGGTGTTTTTCGATGGTGTCGCCTTCGGAAACGGCAGCCGCCAATCCGGCCTGCGCCCAGGCTGACGATGCGCCCTTGCCGATTGGCGCAGCAGCCAGAACCGTAACCGGGCGCGGCGCCAGTTTCAGCGCGCAAAAAAGACCGGCAAGGCCGCCGCCGACAATCACCACATCGTCAATGCCGGTCCACGAAACAGGCGGGAATAATTCAGGCTGGCGGGCGATCAATTCGGGTCACTCCAATTTCATGATCTGGCCGGCGACCCGCATTTGCGCGGGAAGCGTGATGGGCCGAACACTCAATATGTATCAATGGCCCTTCAAATTGACCATGCGTTCGACAGCCTGGCGAGCCTTGGCCGCAACCAACGGATCAACATGCACCTCTTCCTTCAGGGTCAGCAGGCTCTGAAGGATTTTCGGCAAGGTGATCCGCTTCATGTGCGGGCACAGATTGCACGGCTTGATGAACTCGACGCCCTTGGCTTCCTTCTCGATGTTGGAAGCCATGGAGCATTCGGTCACCAGCAAGACCTTGGCGCCGGGCTTGCGGCCCTTGGCGTATTCGATCATGCCGGCTGTCGAGCCGGTATAGTCGGCAACAGCCACGACCGATGGCGGACATTCGGGGTGGGCGATGATCTGGATCGCCGGATCGGCCTGCTTGTAGGCCAGCAATTCTTCCGCCGTGAAGCGCTCATGCACTTCGCAATGGCCCTTCCAGGTCAGGATTTTCTTCGTGGTCAGCTTTGCGACGTTCTGCGCCAGAAACTCATCGGGTATCAGCAGGACGGTATCAGAAGCAAAGCTCTCGACGACCCGCACCGCGTTGGATGAAGTGCAGCAAATGTCGCTCTCGGCCTTCACATCGGCTGACGTGTTCACGGAGGTTACGATCGGCACGCCAGGATGTGCCTCGCGCAGCAGGCGCACATCCGCTCCGGTAATTGATTCAGCAAGGCTGCACCCGGCCCGCATGTCGGGGATCAACACGGTCTTTTGCGGGTTCAGCAGCTTTGAGGTTTCGGCCATGAAATGCACGCCGCACTGGATGATGATCTCCTCGCTGACGCGTGTGGCTTCACGGGCAAGCTGAAGCGAGTCGCCGACAATGTCGGCCACGCAATGGTAGATTTCCGGTGTCTGGTAGTTGTGGGCCAGAATGACGGCGTTGCGCTGCTTCTTGAGCTTGTTGATCCAATAGACATAGGGGGCATGCACCGGCCATTCGATGGCCGGGATGTGATGCTTCACTTTTTGATAAAGCGGCGCAGTTTCGCGCAGGATTTCATCGGTGCAGGTCAAGTCCGGCATCGGCAATACGCCAAGACGCTCAGCTGCGCTGCGAACGGGGCGAGTGCCCTTCTGCTTGGTCTGAAGACCGGTTGATACAGCCATGGTGCACCTCTCCCGATGATGTTCCGAACTGGCGGAACCTGTTATACTCAATATGAGCATATACACATCACAAATAAAATCCGCCACTGCGGACAGGAGCGAAGCTTATGCTCAATATTGAGCATAAGCAAGCAGAATCGGCGGGGATTTAAAAAAGCCGCAACGCACTTCCTCAACCTGCTTTTTGCCAGCGAACGAAGGCCACAACAGCCCAGACTGCTTCGACTACGCCGAAGGGCCATGCGCCTGAAAGAAAGCCATAGGCAGAAGCAAGCAGGCATGATCCAGCGAAGGCAAGAATGAACCAGCGGCTTGCGTGTTCCAGCGCATAGAAGAGCATCATCAAAGACACAGACACCAGACCATAGAGTGTCAGAAAGTCCAACACAGGGTTATGGTCCGGGAGGCACTTGTGGATCGGCTTCTTTGTCCTCATCGCGCCCCGGCAGCAGGATGCGCTGATAGAAGCGGCCAATGGCCAACAAGGACAGGCCAAGTCCGATGAACGAGAAGGCGCGCATCGCACCGGTCAGTGCGGACATGTCAACGAGGAAGACCTTGGTGACCGTAAGCATGATCATTGCGGCAGAAGCGAACCGGATCGGCTGCGATTTGAGGAAGTGGCCTGCGACCAGCAATGCAATGCCCATCAGCAGCCAAGCGACCGAGTAGGACCACACTTCCCCGTCGCTGGCCGACTTCCAGATCTCCATTTCGTCGCCCTTCCAGGCGTGCCGGATGCTGAGCGTTATCCAGAAGAAAAACAGAAGGCCACTCAGCGCTGCAAAGCCAAGCGTGTACCAGCGCGGGCGAACCGGCCTTGCCTGCACGGCGACGGCCGCCGCCATCAGGGCCGGCAACAAATAGCCCGGCAACAGGATGTTGAAAACAAGGCTGTCGCCCATGACGGGCGTGTCGAACAAGGGGTTGTTCATGACAATGAGCCCAAGCGCGATGATGATTGCGCTGATGCCGCCGGCCACGGTCGTCAAACTATGATAGATTGACGCACGAGTCAGTGTCGAAACGTGTTGCAGGCCAATTGAGAAGCCGAGCGCGGCGATCGCTTGCGTTGCAACCTCCAACAAAGCCGGCGGATTGGTATTGAGCGTTCCGCCATTGAGGGCATGGCGGATTTGCAAAGCCACGAACAGGCCGAGAACCGCAAAACCCAGCGCGACGATCACGGATGCTGCGACGTCCGATGATTTGCGTCGCAGCCACTCGCCGGCTCCCGCGATGAAAATGCCCGGCAGGCCTACAAGCAGGATCAGTTGGTTGAAGAAAATCGTTGTTCCGATGGTCTCGTTGGTAAATGGCGAATTTGCGTAGATCGTGCCTGCAGAAATGACTGCCGCTGCCAATCCCAGCCATGGCAATATCTGCAACGGGCGCTCGCCGTAAATCCAGGCGATCCCGGCTGCGGTCAACGCAAAGGCCAACGGCAACCATCCGGTATCCAGCGTTACCGACAGGCCAAGGCACAACAGGGCGATGGACGAAACGGCAAAAGCTGCCGGAGCAGGGGCTTGCATGTCGCCGGGGCGGGCACGCGTGAAAGTCTCGACCGCTACGGCAAAGGCGAAAGCCAGAGCAAGCGCGGCAATGCCAAACATCCTGTTTGTTTCAAACGGCGAGACCCGCAGATAGGCCATCACCAGGCCTGCGAAGGCAATTGTACCAACGCCTGCTGCCAATCGCCCCGCTGTTTGCGGTGCCAAAGCCGCTGCGCGCCAAGCTCCCCAGAACAAAAGTGCTGCTGGAGGCACTGCCGCCACTGCTGCGTTGAACACATAGCTGGCCGTGTCGGGTGGAACCAGACCCTTGGCAATGTCCTGAGGGCGGTCCAGACCGCTGTCAAATGCCAACACCAGATCCAGCGAAGCGATGGAAAGAACGGCAATCGCCGCAGCTGCAAAGCCGAGCAGCGTGAGCGCCGGCCATGCAACAGCGCAAGCGGCTACGATCAACGCCAGCACCGCGCCGGTAAATGGCTCAGGCAGTGCCTGATTGGCGGCGGTCTGGAAGGCAAAAAGCACAACCAGCACTGCAAACGTCAATGTAGCCGGGCGATCCCATGGCTTGTCGGCAATTTCAGCAATTACCCGGTTAGGCTGGCCATACTGGCCATACCCAAAGGTTCCGGAAAACAGCAAGGCTGACCCGCCCAGCAATGCAAAACCGACAAGGCCAACTTCCGGCTGGGCGGATAGCGCGGCAATACCGGTCCAAAGCATGGAGCCAGCAACGCCCGTGAACGCCAGCCAGAGCCAGTTGCGGATAACGGCAATCCCCATGATGCTGGCCGTAACCACCAATACATGCGCCGCTAGCGCATAAAGGTTCGGTTCCTGCGATGAAACCAGCAACGGTGTTGCATAGGAGCCGACAACACCCAGTGCGGCAAGGCCGGGACCATGCACTGCGGAAAGTGCAAGGGTTGCAAGGCCGACAAGTGCCAGCGCCACAAATGCAGTGCCCGGGCCGATGAACCCATACAGCGAGTGGGCTGCAAACACGGTGGCAAAGGCACCCACGGCGCCAGCGGCGGTTAGAATGGCCGGGATGTCCGCATTTGGAAACACAGGCACCGCAATCTTGCGATCGCGGCGGCGCAGATATTCACCGCCGCCCAAAAGCCCTGCCGAAAACAATGCAGCTGCGACAATGCGGGCGGCAGGCCCCAACAATCCGGCCTCGATGGTGGCGCGCACAAGCAGCACAGCACCCAGTGCAGTGGCAAGACCACCAAGGATGACGCTCCATTTTCCGCCGATCATGCTTTCCAGATCGCGTGCCGGGCGAACTGGCGCAGGCGGGGCCACCGGGGCCTCCGGCAATGCTTCGGGCGGTGTAACATCTTTGGGCGCAACAGGTTCGGCAGCTTCTTCCGCCGGTTCGGATACTGCAGGCTCCTCAGAAACAGGAGCAGTCACCGGTTGGGCAGCAGGCGGTATCTCCTGCGAAACCGGGGTTGTTCCGGCACGCCGCAAGGTTTGGATTTCGTCGGTCAGGCGGGCAACAACTGTACTCAAGGATCGCACTTGCGCCTCAAGCGACCCGGCCTTGCCATTTGCCATGATTGCTAGAACCAGCGCCACGACTGGAAGCGCCAGGAACGCAAGGCCGAGCAGCAGCATGAATATTTCCATTTTGGTCGACCCGCGAGCCCGCTTCGAATGCGACAATCATATTCCATGCCATTGCACCAGGCGCAATCTGTTCGCATCATTGCCAATGATGCTGATGATCAGGAAAACTGCAGGGCAAGCGTTCCATTCTTCTGGTATTGCAATGCTCGAACCGCGAAAAATGGAAAACTGCCATGACCCTGCAGGCAAAGAACCCTCCCCTTCCTGTCCTGCTGATCGTGTGCGGCTGCCTGATTGCGCTCATGACATTCGGCCCCCGCTCTGCAATGGGTTTTTTCCAGTTGCCGATGCTGGCGGAAAAGGGCTGGGACCGGCAGACCTTCGGGCTGACGATGGCGATCCAGAACCTTGCCTGGGGCCTTGGCACTCCGTTTTTCGGGGCCATGGCGGACAGGTATGGCACATGGCGTGTGCTGGCGCTTTCGGCGATTTTCTATACCAGCGGCCTGGTCATCATGGCCTTTGCCGCAACCCCTTTGTGGCTGCACATTGGCGGCGGCGTGCTTGTCGGACTCGGCATTGCGTCGGGTTCATTCGGCATTGTTCTGGCAGCTTTGGCTCGCAATGTTGCACCAGCCCAGCGCAGCATGGTTTTCGGCTTCGGTACGGCTGCCGGCTCGGCGGGGATGTTTGTGTTCGCGCCGCTCAGCCAGACATTGATTGATGCGACCGGCTGGTCAGATGCGCTGGTCTGGCTGGGTGCCTTGATGCTGATTATCCCGATACTGGCCATTCCGTTGCGCGGCAATTCTTCCAGCGGCACCCAAGCTGCCGATGCCTTTCAGCAAACGGCGAGGCAAGCGCTGCGCGAGGCATTCGGGCACCAAAGCTACCTTTTGCTGGTATCGGGCTTTTTTGTCTGCGGCTTTCAGGTAGCATTCATCACCGCGCACTTTCCGGCCTATATCGGCGACCTTGGCATTGCACCTGGATATGCAGTGCTGGCGCTGGCGCTGATCGGCCTTTTCAACATCGCAGGCTCGCTTGCATCGGGCGTGATTGGCCAGCGGCATTCAAAGCCGGTGTTCCTGTCACTCATTTACATCGGCAGGTCGATTGCAGTGACCGCTTTCCTGCTGTTGCCGCAAACCCCGACCAGCGTCATCGTCTTTGCCATTGTCATGGGCCTGTTGTGGCTGTCCACCGTGCCACCAACCAACGCACTGGTCGCCATCATGTTCGGCACAAAGCATCTGGGCCTGCTGGGCGGCATCGTGTTCCTTTCTCACCAGATAGGCTCTTTCCTTGGGGTGTGGCTTGGCGGCTATTTGCGCGATGCCACCGGCTCGTACGACATCGTGTGGTGGCTTGGCGTGGTGCTTGGGCTTTTCGCAGCGGTGGTGCATTTGCCAATCGTCGAAAAGCCGGTCGAAAGACCGCAATTCCAGCCTGCGTGAAGGCCGCTCAGGCCTGCGGTGGCAACGGGAATATCGCACAGGTCTCCGTGCCGAACGCGACAAGCTTGCCATCAGCAGTCGTCAGTTTCGCCTCGCTGACGGCGGTGGTGCGTCCAAGGTGAATGACCTTTCCGATGCAGGTGACTTCGCCTGTTCTCTCAAACAAAGGCCGGATGAGGTTCACCTTGAACTCGATCGTTGTGTAACCGGTTGCCGGTGGCAACATCGTGTGGACACAACAGCCCAGTGCTGAATCCATGATGGTTGCCACCCAGCCGCCATGAACTGTCCCCAGTGGATTGTAATGCTCGGGCAGCGGAACGCCGCGAAACTCGACAAGTCCTTCCTCGGCGCTCACCAAAGTGAAATTGAGCGTCTTTGCAATTGGCGCTGCTGGCAGCCGGCCGGCAATCATTTCGGCAAAAACGTCGATCCCGCGCATGGTGCGAGCCACTTCAAGCGGGATGATTCCGGTTTTTGCATCATCGGCAAACAGGCGCATGGTTTATTCTCCGGTTGGAAGGGTCGCTGGGGGATTAAAGGATTGTCGCCAGGGATTTTGCAATGGCGTTGACAAACCCTGCCCGTGCATCTGGAGGGCGAATGCCGCGCGGATCCCACACGTGCCGTCCCAGGAAATAGGAAGACAGCGCAAACCCTTCTTCGACCTGTCTTGCAAGCGCCGGCAAGCCGCTGATGGTTTTGGGTGCCAGAAACCCTGGGAGGGCAAGCAATTTGTCGGACCAGGGAGCGCCAGCTTCACGGCTTACTGCCCTGCCCGTCTTTGGCGATACATAAATCAGATCTTCAAGCGAACCGGTTGCCGCGCATTGTGAAAGATCAAGGCCAAACCCAAGCTCTTCCAGCAGCGCCAGTTCAAAACGGATGGTGAGGCGCGCAGCCTTTTCTGCCTCGTCGAGATTTTCAAGAATGACCAGCGCAGCATTGTAAAGCGTTTCATGCGGATCGCGCTCGGGGAGCAATCGAAGGTGCGCGGCGACCAATTGCAGGCCGTTCAGCGACATCGGTGTTTCCATCAAATTGGCAGCGCGCAGCCGGTCTGCTTCGATGGTGAAATTTCCAAGATGTTCGTCCAGCCGGGCACGCCATGTGAGAAGCACCGAATTTCCCGGCTGCAACAGCGCGCGCATGCGCGAGGAGCGTCCACCGCGCACAAGGCCCAGATGCCGCCCGTGTGTGGGCGTCATCGCCTCAACGATGACGCTCGCTTCGCCATGCTTGCGCACACCCAGGATTACTGCTTCGTCGGCCCATTCCATGGCGCGAGAGTCAGACTATCGGCGGGGAAATTCAAGTCCCATCTCCCGGTAGCGCTCCGGATCGTCGCCCCAGTTTTCGCGCACCTTGACGAAGAGGATCAAGTGAACCTCGCGCTCAAGGATTTCCGAAAGCTCGCGCCGCGCCGCCATGGATATCGCCTTCACCGTTTCACCCTTTCGGCCAATGACGATCTTCTTCTGGCTTTCGCGCTCGACAAAGATTGCCTGCTCGATCTTGACCGAACCGTTCTTCTGCTCGGTCCATGTTTCGGTTTCGACATGGCTGGCGTAGGGCAGTTCCTCGTGCAGGCGCAGGAAGACTTTTTCGCGGGTGATTTCTGCCGCCAGACTGCGCATCGGCAGGTCCGAAATCTCGTCTTCGGGGTAGAGGAACGGGCTCAAAGGCAAGCTCTCCGCCAGCCAGTTTACCAGCGTGTCGCAACCATTGCCGGTCTTGGCCGACAGCATGAATGTCGCGTCGAACGCACAGTACTCATTGGCCTTCGCCGAAAGCTCCAGCAGCGTGTCGCGGCGGACCTGGTCGATCTTGTTGAGCACCAGGGCCTTGCGGTGCGGCAGACCTTTCACAGAGGCAAGGATTTCCACCACGTCATCAGTTATGCCGCGTTCGGAATCGATCAACACCAGCACGGCATCAGCGTCCTTGGCACCGCCCCAGGCTGTTGTAACCATCGCCTCGTCAAGACGACGCCGGGGCCGGAAAATGCCCGGCGTATCCACAAAGATGATCTGCTCGAGTTCGCGCGTCAGGATGCCGCGAACAATTGCCCGCGTGGTCTGCACCTTGTGGGTGACAATGGAAACCTTGGCCCCGACCAACTGGTTCATCAGGGTCGATTTGCCTGCATTGGGTGCGCCAATCAGCGCTACAAAGCCCGCGCGGGTCGGTTTCATGGGTACTTCGGTCAAGCGCCGGTAACTCCCTCGTTTTGCCATACGCCTTCGCGTACGAGCATTGCCGCTGCTGCGGATTGTTCGGCGGCGCGCTTGGTGCGGCCAGTCCCGATGGATTCCTTGATCCCGTTCAGTTCTACCGAAACGGTAAACAACGGATCGTGGTCTGGGCCGGAGCGTTCGCGCTCACGATAGCGCGGTGTGCCCAGCTTGTTGGCATGTGCCCATTCCTGCAATTCGGTCTTGGAATCACGGCGGGCGGCGTCTTCGGTATTCATCCGTTCGCCCCAGAACCGGCGAACAAAGGCGGTTGCGGCCGCGATTCCGCCATCCAGATAAATCGAGGCAATCAGCGCTTCGAGCACATCAGCGCGCACCGAGCGCATCCGCTTGCCGGTGATTTCCTTGAGATCGCCGCCAGTGCGGATGAACTCGTGGAGGTTCAACTCGTCCGAGATGTCGGCAAGCGTGTTGCCCTTTACCATGGCATTGAGGCGCAACGACAATTCGCCCTCATTGGCACCGGGGAAAGCCCTGTGGAGCATTTCGGCAACTGTGAGGCCAAGCACCCGGTCTCCCAGGAACTCCAGCCTTTCATAGTGAAAGGTGTCGTCTGCCTTCTTGCGAACGCTTGAATGGGTCAATGCCCGCTCAAGGTCGCCGTAATCGTTGAAGCTGTAGCCTAAGCGCTTTTCAAGGCTGCCGAAGCGCTTCTTTCCGCGCTCCTTGCTGGACAATGACGACGCGGGAGGTGCCACGGGCCATCAAAGTCCCTTGAACAGGCGCGAAGGGCGCAGGTCGGCGGGCCAGCGCCAGAAAGCCAGCGGATGGGCATCGTTCTTCACGGAAAAGAAAATGACCTGCGCGGGACCGACAAGGTTTTCGTGTGGAACAAATCCGACATCAAAGCGGCTGTCCAGCGAGTTGTCGCGGTTGTCACCCATGAAGAAGTAGTGGCCCTGCGGAACTTCAAATACTTGCGTGTTGTCGCCCTCGGCATTGGGATAGGTATCGAGCGTGTCATAGCTCACGCCATTGGGCATGGTTTCGCGGAAAAGCGGAATTGGACGCCCGCCATCTTCCGAGGCCCAAGTGCCGGTCTGTTCGCGCTTGACCGGCGTTCCGTTGATGTTCAGCACGCCATCAATCATCTGGATCTTGTCACCAGGCAGACCAACGACACGCTTGATGTAATCAAGTTGCGGATTTGGCGGGAACTTGAAGACAATGACCTCGCCGCGTTCGGGTTCACCAGACCAGATGCGACCTTTGAAAAGGTCGGGCGCAAACGGGAACGAATAGCGCGAAAACCCATAGGAATACTTGGAAACGAAAAGGTAGTCGCCGACCAAAAGGTTCGGCATCATCGAACCTGACGGGATCGTAAATGGCTGGAACAGGAACGTTCGCACAACAATGGCCAGCAACAGTGCCTGGAGAATGACCTTCACGGTTTCAGAAAAACCGTTCTCCTTGGTACTGTCCTTGCCGTTCATTTCACCAGAATTTGCCAATTTAGCCTGCTTCCATTTTAGGTTCACACAAGGCCGGTTGTCACGAATACTGCTGTTTCGCCTGACCGGATTTCGCCGCTCGTAGCCTTCAATTGCGGCTAAAAATCATGCTTGCAGAGGCAGCGCCTCGATTATCACAAAAGCCTGCGCCAGCGGGAAATCATCCGTGATGGTCAGGTGGATGCGCGCTTCGTAGCCACCAGGAAGCAAATCGGCAAGTCTTTTTGCCGCGCCATTTGTCAGTTTCATGGTCGGCTTGCCACCGGGCAGGTTCACAACACCCATATCGCGCCAGAAAACACCCCGGCTGATGCCAGTGCCCAAAGCCTTTGAGCAGGCCTCCTTTGCGGCAAAACGCTTGGCATATGAAGCTGCACGCGCCCTGCGCCCGTCGGACTTCTTCTGCTCGATATCGGTGAAAAGCCGGTTGATGAACCGCTCGCCATAGCGCTCTAGCGAGCGCTCGATGCGCCTGATGTCCATGAGATCACTGCCAATTCCGATGATCATGCTCAGCCTTTCGACAAGTGGCGACTGCCCGGCTTGGTGGCCGGTATCGCCGCCAGTTCGGGCGGCAATTTGTCGGCAGGAAAGGACGGCACTTCATATTGCGCCAAGGCGATCAGCGGCACGCCGACATCGACCTTTCCGGCCGACCGGTCGACAATGCAGGCGGCGGCAACCACGTTTGCGCCGATTGCGCGAAGTGCCTCGACAGTTTCACGGATTGACAGGCCGGTTGTCACGATGTCCTCGATGATAACGACCTTTGCGCCCTCTTCGATCTCGAACCGGCGCAGACGAAACTTGCTGTCCTCGCGTTCGACCCAGACATTGGGAACGCCCAGATGCCGCGAGGTCTCGTAGGCTGGAATGATGCCGCCGACCGCAGGCCCGACACAATAATCGATCTTGCCAGATACCTCTTGCGCGATCTTCCCGGCCAGCGCTTTGCACAGGATCTCGGTCTTGTCCGGGTGCATGAAAACCCGCGCCTTTTGCAGGAAGACCGGGCTGTGAAGCCCGGACGACAGAACGAAATGGCCTTCAAGGATAGCGCCGCACTGGCGAAACACGTCAAGAACATCAGAAGTTTTCATGCATTGGGTTCCGTCAAAAATCAGCCGATCTGCCGCTCTGCCTTGCCGACAATCGGCTTGGAGGCAAGTTGGCGAATGATGCGCGTGAGGTGGCTCAAATCCCATACTTCAATGTCAAAGATCATTTCCATGAAGTCGGGGGCGGTTCGTTTCATCGACAGATTCTGGATGTTGGCGTCGTTGGTTGCCATGATGTCCGAGATTGCCGCAAGTGTTCCCGGCTCATTGATTGCAGTCACCCGCACGCGCGCCGGAAAGCGCTCCGCATTGCCCTCTTCGATGTCCCAGCGCACATCAAGCCAGCGCTCCGGCTGGTCGTCAAACTGCGTGAGTTCAGAGGACTGGATTGGATAGATCGTGATCCCCTCGCCCGGAGTTACGATGCCGATGATCCGGTCACCAGGCACCGCGCCGCCGCTGGGTGAAAACCTTACCGGCAAATCACCACTGGCCCCGCGAATGGGAATGGGCTGCCCGTCGGGCCGGCGGTCAGCAGCCTGTTCCTTGACGCCGGGTATCTGGAACAGCATTCCCGAACCTGCCTTGAGCCCGAACCAGCCGTTTTCCTTTGCTTGTGGCGAGTGGTTGACCCGCTCGTCCTTGTAGTCGGGGAAAACCGCCCGCAGCACATCGATGGATGCAATCTCGCCGCGTCCCACATCGGCCAGAAGATCATCGACATTGTCGCGCGCCAGTCTTGGCAGGGCGAGGGAAATCAGATCCCGCTGGAACTGGCGGCCGGCGCGTTCAAAGGCGCGCTCCAGAATGCGCACACCCAATCCGGAGTATTGCTTGCGGATCGCTTCGCGGGTGGCCCGGCGAATTGCCGCCCGGGCCTTGCCCGTCACGACCACCGATTCCCATGCCGCGGGCGGTGTCTGTGCCTTGGAGCGGATGATCTTGACTTCGTCGCCGTTTTGCAACTCGGTGATGACCGGCATCACCTTGCCGTTGATCTTGCAGCCTACGCAGGTATTGCCGATGTCGGTGTGCACCGCATAGGCAAAGTCGATCGGCGTTGCCCCTTTCGGCAGGGCGATGATCTGGCCCTTGGGCGTGAAGCAGAACACCTGGTCTAGAAAAAGCTCCAGCTTGGTATGCTCGAGAAATTCCTCTGGATTTAGGCCTTCCGCCAGCTGGGCAATCGTCACGCGTAGCGATTCATAGGCGGTGGGTTCGCCGTTCTGTCCTGTCACCGCAACCCCATCCTTGTAGAGGGTGTGGGCTGCAATTCCATACTCGTTGATGCTGTGCATCTGCCTTGTGCGTATCTGCAATTCAACGCGCTGCTTTGCCGGGCCGATGACCGTGGTGTGGATCGAGCGGTAGTCGTTTTGCTTGGGCGTTGAGATGAAGTCCTTGAAGCGGCTTGGCACCATCTGCCAGGTCGTGTGAACAATCCCCAGCGCCCGGTAACAATCTTCCACCGATTCAACGATGACGCGGAATCCGTAGATATCGGACATCTGCTCAAAGCCCAGTGCCTTTCGCTCCATCTTGCGGAACACCGAGAACGCTTTTTTCTGGCGGCTGCGAACGCTCGCCTTGATGCCTTCGCGTTCCAGCTTTGAGGTAAGTTCACCGGAAATGCGGTCGACGAGGTCGTGGTTCTTTTTGGACAATTCGGCAAGGCGTGCTGTCACCGTCTCGTAAGCGAGCGGGTTCATGTGGCGAAACGCCAGTTCCTCCAGCTCTTCGCGCATGTCGTGCATGCCGATGCGGCCAGCGAGCGGAGCGTAAATCTCCATGGTTTCGGTCGCAATGCGCTTGCGCTTGTCTTCACGCATGTGGTCGAGCGTGCGCATGTTGTGGAGGCGGTCGGCCAGCTTCACCAGCAGCACGCGAACATCGTCGGAAATCGCAAGCAGCAAACGGCGCAGATTCTCCGCCTGCTCCGCTTGCTTGGACACAAGATCCAGTCGCTTGAGCTTGGTCAGGCCTTCAATCAGATCGCCGATCTTCTCGCCAAACAGCGTGTCGATCTCGTTGCGGGTCGCGTCAGTGTCTTCAATGGTGTCATGCAGCAGGGCAACTGCAATGGTTTCCTCATCTAGTTTCAAGTCCGTTAGGATTGCGGCAACTTCGAGCGGGTGGGAAAAATAGGGGTCACCATTGGCGCGCTTCTGCTCGCCATGTTTTTTCATGGCGTAGACATAAGCTTTGTTCAGGAGCGCTTCGTTCGCGTCCTTCTTGTAGCCGGTCACCCTTTCGACCAGTTCGTATTGCCGCATCATTTGTTCATGTACCGGATTTGCCGCCGATCAACAGATATGCACCTGCACCCGCTGATTGGGAAGGTCTGGTGTCTGCTGTTTGGCAAATGTGGTGAAAAAACAAAAAGGCGCCAGCCAATCGGCCAGCGCCTTGAACTTGGCAGGCTCAAACCTGCGGTCAGTAGTCGTCGCTCTTTTCGGGCGGAACCAGACCTTCGATGCCGACCAGGAGTTCGTCTTCCGAGAGCTGGTCGAATGTGATTTCCGGCTCGGCGCGATCTTCGGTATCGCTGAAAACCGTAACGTGATGGCCATGGCCCTGCACCGTGTCGGCGCGGTCATGCTCGGGCTCATCAACTTCCACATGCTTCTGCAGGGAGTGGATGAGGTCTTCCTTCAGGTCTTCAGGAGAGAGCGTTTCATCGGCAATTTCGCGCAAGGCGACAACCGGGTTCTTGTCATTGTCACGATCAATGGTGATCTGGCCACCAGATGATATCTGACGGGCCCGATGGCTTGCCAGCAACACCAATTCAAACCGGTTTTCGACCTTGTCGATGCAATCTTCGACGGTTACACGCGCCATGTTGTGGCTCCCGCAGCTTCAGGTTTTGAGGGAAAGTTGGGTGTGACTAGACCGAAAAGGTGGCCAATTCAAGACAATTCGGCCAAAGCTGGCTTTGTAACAAGGCAAAACGCGGGACAACCCTTCCGTGAAGCCGCAGGATTGTGAACCGGCAGGCTATTGCAGGCCTTTCAAGCCACCTGTACAATCAGCCCATTGGCAAGGCGTAACGCACACTAGGTGCGGCATATTCAAAATTTCTGTTCCGCAATATTGGAGAAAGCATGTTTGACCAACGCGAAAAAATCGCCCTTTTCATTGATGGTGCCAATCTTTACGCAACCTCAAAGACACTTGGCTTTGACATAGACTACAAGAAAATGTTGAAGTTTTTCAATCGCGAAGCCTATTTGCTTCGCGCGTACTACTATACTGCCCTCATTGAAGATCAGGAATATTCGTCCATCCGGCCGTTGATCGACTGGCTCGACTACAATGGCTACCGGGTGGTGACCAAACCGACCAAGGAATTCACGGACTCGATGGGCCGCCGCAAGGTCAAGGGCAACATGGACATCGAGCTTGCCATCGACGCGCTTGATCTGGTCGGCACTGTGGACCATTTCGTCCTGTTTTCAGGCGATGGTGATTTCAGAAGCCTAGTTGAATCGCTGCAACGCAAAGGACGCAAGGTCTCGGTGGTTTCGACCGTATCGACCCAGCCGCCGATGATTGCCGATGATTTGCGCCGACAGGCTGATCACTTCATCGATCTGGTCAGCCTGCGCAAGGACATTGGCCGCGACCCGATGGAACGCGGCGAGCGCAATGTTCCCCCAGCTTCCAGCACGACGAATGACGATGACTTTGAGGACGACGATTACTGATCGTCGTCCCATGCCACCGGTCAATCCCGCTTGTGAACCTTCCGCAGACTGTCCGGCCTGTCCCAGACTCGCCGGTTTTCGCCAACATTGGCGCCGCAACGAGCCGGACTGGTTCAACGCTCCGGTTCCCACTTTTGCCGATCCACGCGGTGACAGCCATGTCGAGTTGTTGATCGTTGGCCTTGCCCCCGGCCTTCGCGGTGCCAACCGGACAGGCAGGCCGTTCACCGGCGATTATGCCGGAGACCTGCTGTACGCAACCCTTGAAAAATTCGGCTTTGCCAGCGGCCAGTACAAGGCAGATCCGAGAGACGGCCTGACGCTCGTTTGCACGGCCATCACCAACGCGGTTCGCTGCGTGCCTCCGGAAAACAAGCCGGTTGGCGACGAAATCAACGCCTGCAGGCCGTTTCTGGCGGCGACGTTCGAGCGTTTTCAAAACCTGCGCGCAATCGTGACTCTTGGCCACATTGCCCATGACTCTACCTTGCGGGCTTTGAACGTGCGCAAGGCGCAAGCGCCCTTTTCCCATGCCGGAAGACATATTTTGGGCCAGATTGCGTTGTTCTCCAGTTACCATTGTTCGCGCTACAACACGAATACCAACCGGTTGACTCCTGCAATGTTCGAACAGGTTTTCGCGCAGGTTTCGCAAGTGTTGCAAAATTCATCTCCTGCGCAGCGATGACAATCGCCACCGCTTGTGGCAATAGGGGCATGGCATTTTCAACTGCCGGGGCAGGCACAGTCTCTTGAGGCTTGATGCCGGGAATATCCAAATTGGGGCCAACCGAACCAGGAGTTTTCTGATGCCTATGTGTTTCCCGACAATCCGCAAACTATCCAGTGCAGCCCTCTTTGCAGCAGCACTTTCGTTTGGCGCAGTCAGCATGGCCAGCGAGGCACAGGCAAAGACCTACCTCGTCAACGGCATTCTCAGCGCAACGCCCATCGGCTACGGCTTCAAGAACCTGAAGAAGAAAATCCCCGGAGCTTCGCTGTTCCTGATGGTTTCAGGCATTGAAGCAGGCTCCATCCGATCGACCATTGTTGCTGACATCCGCAAGCGGCATGCGGCAAACCCGGATGAACAGTTTACACTGGCCGGCATTTCGGCAGGCGCCGATGTGGTGCTGCAGGTGGCGCGCGAAGTGGCCAGTGACAACATCCCGATCTATTACCTCGCAATTGTCGAAAGCAATGGCGGTTCCGTAACAGGCAATGTCGGGCAGGCTGACAATTTTGTTTGCGCCAAGTCAGGCGGCCTTTGCAACCAGAAGAGCGTTGCTGGCGCCACCACGATTGCCATCGACACCGGCCACATCGACATGGGCAATCATGCAACTGTCCACAGCCGGGTAATTGCCAATGCACGTTGATCCGGCAGGTAAAACGCTACGCGCGCCGTTGGGTTGGCGTGCAATGCGCGTTTGCGAGCATACCGAAATAATAGCGGCCATTTACATCCAGCCCGCATCGGTTGTGTAAGGGCGTGCCAAACGATGGCTGCCCGGAAAACGCCGGATCGTGTGGTGCCCACGATAGTCGCCTTTCTGGCCAAGTCTATGGAAAGCACAGATCAACTGGCTTCGTGGTCAAATATCTTGACTCAATTGTTGCCCATCTTGTTCCAACGCGCTTGCATCTCTGCCGGGCTCACTGGCTCGACATTTTCGCTGACAAACCAGCTGTGACCAAACGGATCAGCCAAAAGGGATTGTTTGCAGCCATGGAATTGTAACTCAAGCTTCCTCAAAACCGTTGCTCCGGCTGCTTCAGCGTCCTGGACTACTTTTTGCGCATCCTTGACATCAATGTGCAATTTCACAGCAGATCCTCCGATGCTGTCGGGCGACAAGGCGCCAAAGTCAGGATACTCGTCCGAGATCATCAACATGCCTTTGCCAATGCGAAGCTCCGCATGGCCGATCTTCCCGCTGGCCGGATCAACAAGTCTGAACAGCTCTTCGGCACCGAATGCATGTTTGTAGAATTCGATTGCCGCTTTCGCGTCCCTCACAGCGATGTAAGGCGAAAGGCCGCCTGAGCCCGCTGCCACATGATCTGTCTTGGCCATTGATGTCTCTCCGTTTCGCGGTTATTATGTTACGAAACGGAGCGTAACGTAAATATGAAGAATGTCAATCCCACGGGAGCGCGCGGTCGCCCGCGCAGCGCGGTCGCCCAAGCTGCGATACTGGATGCCGCCGCCGAACTCATTGCGAAGGGCGGGATCGGTGCCGTTACGATGGAAGCGGTTGCCCGCGCCGCTGGAGTGGGCAAGCCGACGGTTTACCGGAATTGGGAAAGCCGCGAAGCACTGGCAATGGCCGCTCTGCTCAATGGCGGCCCGATCAGAACCAGCGTCAAGGAGACCGAGTCGGCCGTGGATGATCTAAGGCGACAATTGGCGCGGGTAGCCAAGGCGTTTTGCGCGCCTCGTGGCCGAAACGCGGCCTTGATGATTGCCTCCGCCGAGCCGGACAGCGAACTTGGCAAAGCATTTCGAAACCAGGTAATGCTGGCCAGCCGGGAGGAAGGGCGAGCGCTTCTCAAGCGGGCAGAGGCAGAAGGCAGCATTCGCGGGGATGCCGACACCGATGTCATTCTCGACCTGATCTATGGTCCAATCTTCTATCGGCTGCTAATCGGACACGCCCCCGTTAGCGAAGCTTTCGTCGATGCCCTGCTAGTGGAGGTGCTCACAGGTCTTAAGCCACCTCCTGCCTGACCGCATCTCACGAGATGATCGTCGGATCGCAAAGCGCGTCTTTGCATTTGGGATTATTGAAACCGGATCAATTCTGATGGCCTTGAGTCTCTCAAAACGGCCTTGGATATGCCGTACCTGGGCTGTCTGGCGACTTCGCCGACTTAGTCTCCTTGTTCTGGATTGGCACTTGATCGCCGCACTCGAACGCAAGTGTACGCTTTACGCAACTGTCATCGGGCGTCTCGAATGCATCAAACTCTTAGCCCCTACCCCCGGTCGCGCAGGATCCTGCCCTGTTCGCGCTTCCAGTCGCGTTCCTTGTCGTGCTCGCGCTTGTCATGGGCCTTGCGGCCCTTGGCGAGCACAAGTTGCAGCTTGGCCACGCCCCTGTCGTTGAAATACAGGCGGTTCGGGACCAGCGTCATGCCTTCCCGGTTCACCGAATTGATCAAATTGACCATCTGCTTGCGGTGCAGCAGCAATTTTCGGCGGCGGCGCGGGCTGTGATTGAAGCGGTTGGCTTCAAGATATTCGGGAATGTAGGAATTGATCAGCCAAAGCTCGCCCTGCTCTTCCGTGGCATAGCTTTCGGCAATGTTTGCCTTGCCGTTGCGCAGGGATTTCACCTCGGTTCCGGTCAGCATGAGACCAACTTCCAGCGTTTCGATGAAGTCGAAATTGTGCCGGGCCTTGCGGTTGTCCGCAATCAGCTTGCCGTTTGAGCTTTCCTTTTTGGGTGCTGCCGCCATTTGCGTCAGTTGACCAGGCCAGCATGCACCATCGCATCACGAACCATCTTTTTGGTCGCCTCTTCCAAGGGAACGAGTGGCGAGCGCACTGTGTCGCCGCATTGCCCGAGCAAGGAAAGTGCATATTTCGCGCCGCCGGGGCTCGGCTCATGGAACAGCGCCTTGTGCAGCGGGGTAAGCCGGTCCTGGATTTTCAAGGCTTCAGCGTAGCGCCCCGCCAGACAATGTTCCTGGAATTGCGCGCACAAGGCAGGCGCCACATTCGCCGTTACCGAAATGCAACCAGTGCCGCCATGCGCATTGAAGCCAAGGGCGGTGATGTCTTCACCGGAAAGCTGAACAAAATCCGGCCCGCAGACCACACGCTGTTCTGATGCGCGACCCAGATTGGCCGTCGCATCCTTCACACCGATGATGTTCTTGTGCGAGGCATGCAGCTTCGCCATCGTTTCAGGCAGCATGTCGATGATCGAACGGCCCGGAATGTTGTAGATGAACAGAGGAATGCTGATCGCTTCCGCAACAGCGCCAAAATGCGCCATCATCCCGCGCTGGTTTGGTTTGTTGTAATAGGGCGTAACCACGAGGACGGCGTCGGCGCCGGCCTTTTGCGCGTGCTTGGCCAGATCAATGGCCTCGGCAGTGTTGTTGGACCCGGCACCGGCAATTACCGGTACCCGGCCTTTGGCAACCGAAACCGTGACCTCGACAACATGCTTGTGCTCCTCGTGGGACAAGGTCGGGGATTCACCTGTGGTGCCGACCGGGACAAGCCCATGGCTGCCCTGGTCAATTTGCCACTCCACAAAGGAACGAAATGCCTTCTCGTCCAAGGAGCCATCTTTGGCGAAAGGAGTTACCAATGCCGGAATAGAACCCTTGAACTTGCCTGTCGTCGTCATTGCACTTGTCCTGATGTCTGTTGGAATGTCTGTTGAGCAAGGCCCGTTCCAGATTGCGCGCTGGGTTTTTGGTTCGCAAAACGAGCCGGACCATAGCGGCGGCACAAGGCCGCTGCAAGCTGTGCCATTGCCACAAAAAACCGTGATGCAGCCATCGTTTGGTGCAATTGATGGTTTCACGGAAAGGTTTTGTTAACGTCTGTTTCACCTATTGTCCCGATGATGACACAATAAACCTGCACTGGCATTGTGTGTCAGGCACAAGAATTGGATTCGCGACACAAGATGAATGTGAAAACACGATCCCTCGTTTCTACGGTCCTGGCTGCATCGCTTTGGGCGGGCGGCTTTTCGTCCTTTGACGCGGCATTGGCAAAACAGGCGGTTTCCATGGAAACCACCGGTTCCGTGGCGTCGGTGCCTGCCATCAACGGAAGTCTTCGCCAGGGACTTGATGCGCTTTCAGACAAGGATGCGCCGCGCGCCCTTTCCATTCGCGATGGCATGAAGCCGGGCTCGCTGGAGCGCAAGATACTTGCATGGGCAATTGCGCTATCGGGACAGGCTGGCATTCCATCGTCCGAGATTGCCCGCATTTCAATCGACCTGCCCGACTGGCCGGGTCAGGAGAATATGCGCCGCAATTCCGAAGCCGCGCTGGCGCGGGAAAACCTGCCGCCGCAATCGGTTATTGCAGCATTTGGGGATTCAAGACCGGAAAGCATCACCGGAGCGGTGGAGCTTGCCAAGGCTCATCTGGCGAATGGAAATCAGAAGTCAGCCAACGCCGCGATCGCGCCGCTTTGGCGAACCGAGAAACTCTCGGCCAAGGACGAAGAGTTCGTGCTTTCCAAGGTTGGCAAGGCGTTGACACGCGAAGACCACCGCGTGCGGATGCACATGCAATTCTACAAGGAACGCTCTGCCGACGGCATGCGCATGGCATCGCTTGCCGGCCAGACCAGCCTTGCCAAGGCGCGGGTGGCGGTGCTCAAGAAATCCAAGGACGCCAAGGCGCTGTTGAATGCGGTTGATCCCTCCCTGCACAAGGATCCGGGTTATCTGTTCGCAAAGATTCAACTCGCCCGTCGCGACGAGAACTTCAAGGAAGCGGCGCGATTGCTGCTATCGGCACCGCGTGAACGTGCAGCCCTGATTGATGCGGATGAGTGGTGGGTGGAGCGCCGGCTGGTGTCGCGTGAACTGCTCGACCATGGCGATGCGGCGACAGCCTACAAGCTGGCGGCTGGCCATTCTGCACAAAGCGGCCCGGACCGGGCCGAGGCCGAATTTCATGCCGGCTGGTATGCATTGCGCTTCCTCAACAACAAGAAGACTGCTGCGCAACATTTCCAGAAAGTTCTGGAAGCCTCTTCCTCGCCAATCACTCAGGCCCGGGGCCATTACTGGATGGCGCGTGCTTCCGCTGGCCCTTCGGCCAATTCGCATTACCGCGAAGCTGCAAAGCATGCCGGGACCTTCTATGGCCAGCTTTCGGCGCAAAAGACCGGCATGCCCAGACTGGCAGTTTCCAATCCCAAGCCGAGCGCCGCCGACCGTACCCGTTTTGCCTCACGCGATCAGGTTCGCGCGCTCGTGGCACTGGAGGATGCGGGCTATGAGTGGCGTGCCGACATGCTTTACCGGCATCTGGCCGAGAGCCTTGATTCAGCAGGTGAACTGGCATTGCTTGCTGCGCGTGCGGAAAAGCGCGGCAACCGGACGCTAGCGCTGCAGATCGGCAAGATTGCGCATGCGCGCGGCCTTGAAGTTGACAGCGTTTCCTGGCCAATCGGGGCGATCCCCGACAGTGCCAAGATCGGCGACACCGGACGGGCGTTGGCCTATGCAATTGCGCGGCAGGAAAGCGCCTTCAATGTCGGTGCGGTTTCGCCAGCTGATGCGCGCGGCCTACTGCAATTGCTGCCTGGCACTGCCAAGATGATGGCGAAAAAGACCGGCGTTCCCTATAAGCCGAAATCGCTGACAACCGACGCTGCCTACAATGCCACGCTTGGCGCGGCCTATCTTTCGGAACAGCTCGACAATTTCAGCAATTCCTACATCCTGACCTTTGCAGGATACAATGCCGGCCCAGGCCGGGTGCGCAAATGGCTTGATGCCTATGGCGATCCGACCGGCAAGGACATCGAGACGGTGGTAGATTGGGTGGAGCGCATTCCGTTCACCGAAACGCGCAACTATGTGCAGCGGGTTATGGAAAACTATCAGATCTACAAGGCACGGCTGAAACCATCCCCGCTCGACATTGAACAGGATCTGCGTTTTGGCCGCAAATGATTCGTTTGTTGGCGACGAAGCGGGCTGGACCCGCTTCGACTACAGCGCGTCCGACGGGCTAATGCTCGCGGGCCGCAAATACGGATTTGAACATAAAAACCGGCTGCCGGTCATCTGCCTGCCGGGACTGACCCGCAATTCCGCCGATTTCCATGAATTGGCCCTGCACCTTTCGCGCGACGGTGCAAATCCTCGACCCGTGCTGGCACTGGATTATCGCGGGCGGGGAATGTCTTCGCGCGACCGAGACTGGCAGAACTACAATGTGCTGATTGAAGCCGAAGACGTCATCGCCGGTGCAACAGTTGCCGGGATATCTGAAGCGGCAATCGTGGGCACCTCACGCGGCGCCTTGATAACGCTGGTGCTGGCCGCCATGCGCCCGGCATTGATTGCAGCTTCGATCATGAATGATGCCGGCCCTGAAATAGACGGACGCGGCTTGGTGCGTATCCGAAGCTATGTCGAGAAAGGCAGCGACCATGCCAGTTGGGAAAGCGCCGTGGCTGCAGTCAAATCCATCGGCCAGAGCCATTTCCCGGCATTTGATGATGCACAATGGCAGCAACAAGCCAGGCTGATATTTGCCGAGGAAAACGGGCGGATCGTGCGCCGTTATGACCCGGCCCTGATGAGAACACTGACCAGCATCAATCTGGACAACCCGCTTCCCTCGCTGTGGCCGCAGTTCCAAGGCCTGACGAAGATTCCGTTGATGGTGTTGCGCGGGGAACATTCTGATCTTTTGTCGATGGAAACCGTTTCAAAGATGCAGAAGATGCATTCGAAGATGGAAGTGGTTTCGGTACCTGGCCAGGGACATGCGCCCGATCTTGGAACCGCAGGACTGCCTGCAAAAATCGCGGCCTTCATTGGCAAAGTTGAAGCCCTGCGTATGGCGCATTGATCGCAACCGACACAAAAAATCCGCGGTTTTCACCGCGGATCTTGTTTCTTTGCCAGTCACAAAACAGGAAGTCTATTTCTCGCCGGGACGAGATTTGCGGCTGGTCTCGATCTGGCCAGCTTCGACGCGCTTGGCATGGTCGGTTGTTCCGCCGGCTGCAAAGGTTCTGGCTTCTTCCACCCAGTTTTCACGCGTGACGCGACCGGGGAAGCCTACTTCCTTGCCGATCCATTCCTGCTCTTCAGCGGTCCATTTTGAGATCTGCTCGAAGTGGAAGATACCCAGCTTGTTGAGCTTTTTCTCGATGACGTTGCCAACGCCATTGATCAAGGTGAGGTTGTCGCCCTTGCCGCCCTTTGCTGTTGCAAGGCCCAGCGGACGCCCGCCCTTGCCGCCAACGGTACCCGGCTTGGCCGGTTGCTTGTCGGCTTTCGCCTTGGCTGCAGTCGGAGCAGAAACCGGCTTGGCCACCAGATTGACCGGCTTTGCCACCGGAGCACTTGTCTTGGCTGTTGGGGACTTGGCTGAGGTCGGCTTGGCTGAGGTTGTCTTGGCAGCGGTCGGCTTGGCCGCAGAACCTGAACGGCCCTTCGGCTTGCGGTCGTAACCTGCCAGCAATTCACGCGCCTGGGCAACCCATTCTTCCCGCTCGATACGGCCGGGAAACTCGAGCTTGTCGCCGATTTCCTGCTGCTCTTTTTTGGACCAGGCGGCAATCTGGGCAAAGTTTGTGATGCCCAGGGAATTGAGCTTGCGGTTGTTCACCGGCCCGATGCCTTCGATCAAGGTCAGGTCGTCTTTCACGGCAGAAGCTGTCACCGCTTTGGCGGCAACAGGTGTGGCCGGCTTTGGTTTTGCCACGACTGCTGGTTTGGCCGCTGCAACCGGTGCTTTCACGGCTGCAGATTTCTTGCCAGAGGCCGGTTTCGTGACCGGCTTGCTGACTGGCTTCGCAACAGCCTTAGGCTTGGCAGGAGCCGGCTTTTCAACTGGCATTGCTGCAACCGGCATTGGCATTGCGGCTGGTGTTGAACGGGTTGGCTCGGCGGGCGCGCTTGCAGAGCGGTTGAGTGCCGATGTTGCCGCGATCCCGGCGGTGGTCGCTGCTGCAACCTTCACAGAATCGCTGGCGATTGAATTCTGGCTTCCAAATACACTGCGGAAGATGCAACCGACGATGCAGCCAAGAATGAATGCGATCGCAAGCAACAAGGCCGCCTGAAGTATGAACATGGTCATGAAATGTGCTCCCCTGTAACCGGTATCAAGCGCGATTGCCTGAAGTGGTCCACCCAACAAAAATGCCGATGGCGAATGCTATGGCCAGGAGCCAGAACAGTTGCGATGCAAGATACCACATGACTTGTTTCTCCATTGCCCCTTTGGGGCCGATTATTCGATGACCCGGAATTCGATGCGGCGGTTTTGTGCCTTGCCAGCATCAGTGGTGTTGTCGCCGACCGGCACGGTTTCGCCATAGCCCTTTGCCACCAGTCGTACCGCATCAGTACCAGCATCGGCGAGGTATTTTACCACGGCTGCTGCGCGGTCATTGCTGAGCGCAAAGTTGCTTGCGTCTTCTCCGTCCGAATCGGTATGGCCACCGATTTCAAATTTGGCGGTCGGGCACTGCGATGCGGTGAAGGTCAAAGTGTCCAGCAACGGGACCGAGTCACCGCTTATGCGCGATGATGCGGTTTCGAACTGAATCCGGTTTGCAGACAACACGGTCTGGAAGCGCGCTTCGCACTCGGCAGCTGACAGGCTGGCGTCAATCGGGGCGGCTGCAATGTCGACGCTGGCTTTCAGGTTGCCCGGCAGTGCGGTCGGCAGAGCTGCTGACAATTCCCTTGCCGCAGCTGCGGTTATTGCCTTGCCGGAAATGTTGGCGCCGCCGGCATCGATGCTTGCCTTGCCTTCAAACAATCGGTTTACGCTGCGAACCAGTGCATTGGCAGCGTCGCCAAAACCTGCGGGCGCACCTTCGCCAACCACTTGACTGTCGGTGATTGGCATGCCGCCAAGAATGGTGGCTTTTGCAGAAGCCAGAAGCTCCTCGCCGGTCTTGCTGTCCGGAACCACTCCTTCCAGCACGCCGCCTTCAGGTGTGCGGCTATAGGACCAGCCAAATTCCAGCGGTTTCACGATGTTGGCTGATGCCAGCTTTCCGCTCCCCGGAATGGCTCCTGCAAGCGCAGCCGTGATCGCGGCATGCGCATCACCGCTGGTAGCATCGCCAGCAAGGCTCAAACTATCGTCTGAAATCTCCGCTTTGCCAGCTTTGAGCATTGAAAACTGCGACAGCGCGAATTTGGCAAGATCGCCAAAACCGGTTGCGGCACCGGAGGCAGGCACCAATTTGTCCTCGACCTGTGCGCCGGTAGCACTGGCGGCTTCAAGCAACATGGTTCGGGTGGCCTCATCGGGGTAGTGCCCGGTCAACACCAGCATGCCACCATCCTTGGCGGCGGAAAAAGAGTATGGCGCAACGGCTGGCGGCAAAATGTCGACCGCGCCGGCTTTGCCACCCTGAGGAAGTGTCCCTGCAAAAGCCGATTTTACCGAGTTCCAGGTATCAAGGGTTGACGCCAATCCGCTGGCTGACATTTCCGACCCGCTCAACGAGACGTTCCCGTTGGCAAGTCTTGAAAGCTGGGCCAGGCCGAAACCCGCCAAACCGGCAAATCCAGCCGGTGCGCCGCGTGCCAGAGCCAATTGATCGGCGATCTGCGCATCCGGAATGGCGGCAGCAATGGAATCGGTGATGGATTTGCGCGCATCTTCCGACGGCACCGAGCCGGTCAGCGTGATCTTGCTTCCGTCACGCGCAGCTGAAAACAAGTAAGGCTCAGCCAGCGGCAACAGCTTTGTCGCGTCGGTGGCGATACGCACCCCATAAGTGTCACGCGCGATCTTCAGCGCAGCAGTTTGTGCTTCGGGTTCAGGGGCAGTGCCTTCCAGCGTCAGATCGCGGCCATCCAGTTTCACTGCGGCCCAAGGATGGGCTGCGGTCAACGCCGTACCCGATCTTGCTGCCAAATCCTTTTCAACCGGATCGGAGCGCAACGCACCCGCGAGAAGTGTCAAAAGTCCGACCGAAATCAGGCCGGGCACGATCCATTTGCGCCAATTGCACATGCGTATTGCCCCTGAATACTTTGCTGCCACCAACCCGCAGCGACCTTACTTTATGTCAACCTGCAAATTCAATGCAAACGCAAAACGCGCAAGTCAAACGATGCACACAAAAAGAAAAGGCCCGGGTTTCCCCGGGCCTTCCGATTTCAGACGTTTAAACCCGAAGGATTAGAACGAGCGAACGATACGCAGAGAGAAGCGGCCGTTGTTCGAGCGAGCTACGTCGCCGATTGCTGCGCCTGCAACACCGTTGTTGTCGTCTTCAAACCAGGTCTTCGCGTATTCTGGCTGGATCAGGAGGCCTGGAACGATGTTCCATGCCAGACCAACGGTGAATGTGCCGAAGCTGTTGTCAACTGTTGCTGCTTCCGGGGTGCAAGGATCGGTTGCCACGGTGCAGGTGTACTGGTCTGCGAACTCGCCATAACCAGCGAACAGGAGCATGGTTTCAGACAGCTGGTAAGACGTGGTCACGCCATATGCATGGCCCTTGACGTAGTCTGTGTTGCCGTCGTCAGCCATGTACCAGCCACCGAGCTTGAAGCCGTTGCCGAAGTCGTAGTCGGCGCGGACTTTGTAGGCAACTTCGCCCACAGAGCTGTCGTTGTAAACGATACCGGCGAGGTACCAGTTGTTGCCCGAGTAGGTCAGACCAGCATAGAGGTCTGGCGAACCAGATTCACCAGAGATGTTGCCGTCTTCGATACCGACTGTGGCCGAGAAGCCGTTTGAAGAGTAGGTGTAGTCGAAGAAGAGACCGTTGGTGAAGCCATATGGGCCGTCGAAACGTGCCTGATAGAAGCCGTAGCCGCCTGCGGTTGACCAATAGGTGTCAGCAAAACCGATACGGAAGCCCGCGAGGCTGATGACTGCCCAGTCAACGAGGGTACCTGCAGAGCCAGGACCTTCAACTGCAGACACGAGATCGTTGTGCGTGCCTTCAGCAGAAGCTGCAACAAAACGGATACGCGAAGAAAGTGTGCCGTATTCGGTTTCGTTGTTTGCGCGGACGTTCAGACGTGCGCGATAGTTGGCTTCATGCAGCGAGGTTTCGTCCCGCGGGTCGTAATGAAAGTCGCGGAAGCCGTACTGAACGCGGACGTCGCCGTCAAACTTCAAGCAGGTTTCGGTGCCTGGGATGTAGAACCAGCCCTTGCCATATGCGTCGCAGATGCGAACGTATTCTACCGGCTCTGCTTCGACGACGATTGCGTCGGCTGCGCGAGCGCCGGATACAGCGACGAGAACCGCCGCAGAACCCAGAAGAAGGCTCTTGATTGTCATTGTCCTGACCTCCAGTCAAAAACTTGTTTTTCTATGTGCCGTGCCATTGAACGATTGTTGGCAGTAGCGCTGAACCATCGGTTCGGATTGACACCCTCACCTGCAGCCAAATTACAAAAACCGGAGCGGGGCGCAATCGCAAAACCCGGGTTTGGCCCGCCGGAGGGTGCTTCTGGTTTCTTTGTTGCCCGAAAGCCACATTTTTGTGCACAGTCTGGTAACCATGAGGCTGCGCAATGCTGATTTTGCGGCTTTGGGCCTGACTTGGACAGGCGAATGATTCCAAATTGCCCAAGGATATGCGAATCTTGATTGCAAAGGATGCAGGCGTTAAGCAATCGCCACAGACATCCTGCATGGAACCCGAATGCGCCCGCAAACAACCGCCCTTGATCTCAATACCATGCAGCGCATGGCTCTGATGAGCCGCGCACAAGCCGAATTGCAGCGCAACCCGCGCAATGTTGACGCTTGGCTGACATTGGCCGGCCTGCAAGGTGCGGAAAAGAACCTTAGCGCTGCAATGGAATCGCTTCTGAAAGCACTTGCCATAAACAAGAAGGACATCGGCATCCTGCGACGGCTGGTTTCGGCAGCCAACGACATGAATGACATGCCGGCCGCGCGAAAATACGCCCGCAAGCTGATCGAACTGGAGCCGCGCAAGGCGGAACACCACAAGTCGCTTGGGCTCATACTCGAGGTTATGGGAAACCCTGCGCAGGCTATTGATTCGTTTCGCAAGGCGAACCAGTTGGAGCCGGGAAGTGCGCAAACGTTGCACGATATCGGCCGGTGCCACGGGCTTCTTGGCGAGCATGATAAAGCGATCGAGTATTTTCGCCGTTCACTCGAGGCCGACCCCTATTATCCATTCCCTCTTTATAATTACGCTGTTTCGCGAAAGTTCGGACGTGAAGAGGCCGATGCGCTCATTGCCCAGTGCTTCGAATCGGAAAAGAGGGAAACAACCCGCTCTAGCCCCCCAGCTCACGCCAATCTGCACTATGCCATTGGCAAACTGCTGGACGAAACAAGCCGGCCAAAGGAAGCCTTCGGGCATTTCGCGGAAGGCAACCGCCTGCGCAATCCAGGTACGCGAAAACCGCCACTTGTTCCTATTATTAACACGATCGACGCGTTCCGACGCGATACATTCCGCGAACCGCGTCCTTACGGACTGCAAACCCGCCAGCCTATCTTCATTTGCGGCATGCCACGATCAGGAACGACACTCACAGAAAGCCTATGTGGCGCACACAGCATGGTAACGGCGGGCGACGAGCAGACCTTCGTGACCGAGATCGCCGACGCGCTCGGCCTATCATCGGACACGCCGGGTGCATACCGGCAATCGATCGACATGCTTACGTCTGTAGATTTGCGCACACTCGGCGAACGCTATTTGTCTTCGACCCGCCACATCGCTGGCTCGACAGCGCATTTCACCGACAAGCTGCCACACAATTTCGTGCATATCGGTTTGATATCATTGATTTTTCCCAATGCGAAAATCATCCTTTGCCGCCGTCACCCGCTCGACAACTGCTTTTCGCTATTCTCCAATTCCATGAGTAAGTTCCACAATGCTTACAAGACAGATCTGACCACGCTGGGGCTTTATTTCCGGCAGTATTGCAAGCTGCTCGACCATTGGCGGCAGGTTTTGCCGGGGCGCTTTCATGAAGTGCTGTATGAGGATCTGGTTGCCAACACCGAACTCAATGCTCGCGCCATGATCGAGTATCTGGGACTTGAATGGGAAGACGGTGTGATGGAACGTTCAGGTTCGCAACGCTCGGTGCGAACGCTTTCGGGCTGGCAGGTGCGCCAGCCCGTCTATCAGACCTCGCGTGGACGCTGGCGGCTCTACGAAAAAGAGTTGGCTCCAGTAACCGAGGCGCTCGGACCCTATGTCGAAGCTTACGAACAGGAGCTTGCCAACCTAACCACAACAGGGGGCCATGCATGACTTCGCGCTCTTTCCATTACCCATTGATCGGATTGGTATTTTGTCTATCCGCGTTGTTTACGCCTGCGACTGCCGCTGCGCAGTTGCAAGAAGCTGACAAAAGCTTTTCCTACACTAACGCTTCGCCGGCCTGGCCTGCCGGAAAAGGGCCCACGATAATTTTTTCAACCACTAATAGCCAATATATGCGGAGCGGATCGATGGACCCGCTGGCAAGACTTGCCGAAGGCGACGGCTTCATGGTTTCGCGCCAATCCGGTACACTGGCCGAGGCGCTGGCAGAAAAGCCTGCCATCCTGCTGATCGCAAATCCCTATGTTGAAACCTATGTCGATTTTCCTGCTATGACCCCGCCTTCCGCGTTCACACCCGAGGAAATCGAGGCTATTCGTTCATTTGTCGATTCGGGCGGCAGCCTGCTGCTCCTTGCCGACCACGCGCCGTTTGGCGGTGGATCGTCAGATCTTGCGCGGGCTTTCGGCTTTGAGTTTCTAAACGGCCACACCGCCAACGAAGCAGCTGCACGGGCCGGTGACCGGCGCGTGAACCTTGCCTTCACGCCCGACAGCGGTCTTGAGACCGGCCATCCGATCACGAATGGAAAGACTGGGCGCGCGCGCATCGGTCGCTATCAGGCCTTTGGCGGTCAATCCTTCATACCACCAGCTGCGGCAAAACCACTCTTGACCGTGCCGCAGGGCTGGTCGGCGATCTTTACCTATCGGCTGGCGGCTGAGCTTGCTACAGCGCCGAGGATTGATGCTAGCGGCATGCTTCAAGGAGCTACGCTTAAAGCCGGAAAAGGCCGCATTGCCGTATTCGCGGAAGCCGGCGGATTTACTGCGCAATTTTCCGACAAGGGCCAGCCTTTCGGCTTCAACACGCCGGAAGGCCGCGACAATCCCGAATTCATCCTTTCAACCCTGCGCTGGCTCGCCCGCCACGGTGAATAAGCCTGAGCCAAAAGCAGCAAAATGTGCGTCATGCGCAATAGCGCTTGAATTCATGCACCTTCACGCGATAAGCACGGCCCCGGAGAGGTGGCCGAGTGGTCGAAGGCGCGCCCCTGCTAAGGGCGTAGGCGGGAAACTGTCTCGAGGGTTCGAATCCCTTCCTCTCCGCCAAACGTTCGTTCTAAGCCTCTGTATTATAAATATTATTTTTAGCTTGCAGGCGATCTATCCCCCTCTTCATCCCCCATTCGAACATTGAAACTATTATCTTTTGTCCTACTTTATCCGCCAGGATCGCTGGTGGGTGGAAACCTGAAATGCCAGTTGGCATGTCGATTGGCGGAAACACGACTTTTGTAGCTGGCCCGTTGGTTTAAGTGTTTCCTCAAACCAAACCAGCCTCGGCAGGAGCTTTCCACGATTTGGGCTCTTCTTTGCAGAGGCGACTGAATGTGCGCCGCGATCATCCATCCAGCTGCTCCAGCATCCTCGACCGAATGGCCTCCAGTGTTGGAATAACATCGTTCTTGATCAGCAAATCTCTGACCTGATCCTCGAATTTTTCCAGAAATTGCGAGAAATCGGAGCTATCGGTTTCTGCCTTTGCAATTGCAATGAATGCGTTGACCATTTCCAGCGCCAAGCCCGAAAGATCAGCGTCAGGCGCAATAAGCCTGCTGCGGTGAGAGGCTACAAGCTCAATGGCTTCGCCACACTCTGACAGTGCGCCCCATACAATTCCGGAACCCTCGACAGAGTAACCGATCAAATCGCCGCCGTGCGGGCCAATCAAATCGAGATTGCGCAGCAGTGCCCGATTTCTGATCACGGCCATGATCGTGTCGGTGACCCCGCCGGGCCAGATGTTGCCGACAGATTCGGCGTCGTCGCTGTTGCCATCTTCCTTGAAGGCCTGGGCGCTCAGGAAGACCAACGCGTATTCTGGAAGCTTGTGAACTTCACCACTGACAAGGCTTTCGACGGTTTGTTTCCAGTTTCCGGAAACGGTGCCAACACTCATGGTGCCAACGAACTCATTATTGTCGAACGGACCTTCCTGAAGGCTCCAACAGTATTCGTCCCACATGTGGCGCGCCTCGATTTCGTCAAAGATGCCAATGGCAGGTCGTGACTGCAAATCGGCGATGACTGCATCGGCAATCCGCACTTTCTCAAAACTAGCGAAATCGCTGGCTGCGGAGGTCAGCCGCGCAAGGCCTGACATGCTGACTTCCAGTGTTTCTTTGCTCATGCAGTATCTATCTCCCAAAACTGCAAATTACGCAGTCATGCCTGTAACTTTTGGGCACACCAGCACTGATCAGGAACTTCAAGCTGGCAAGGGTCAATATGGAAAGCCTAACGGCATCAGTAATAGGACGTTAAACCTGAGCACATCATCGCGCTCAAATTTTCTGACGTTGCCATATTTCCCGCAACTGGGCTCCACTGGGGCGCAAATCACACGGGTGCGTTCGTTGAACCAGCAATCTTTGTCGGCTTTCATTTGGTCAGTGGCCGATCTTCTCCGGGGCGATGACAAGCTGGCGGACTATGGCAAGGTCATTTTGCCGTTCACGGTATTGCGCCGCCTCGACTGCGTTTTGCATCCAACCAATGCCGTCGGCTGGCCGAGCACCCCAACGAGCGCGTTGAACAACGCGGTTACCACCGATCTTCACGGTGCGGTCAGGATATGCTGGAAAATGAGGGTTTCGCGCCGCGCAGCAAACATACTCATGACGGCGTGATGCCTTCTCGGGCAGCCTTTTCCAAGATTTCGACAAGGTCCGCGCTTTGTTTTTCGTTCGGGAGTCTGGCGGGGATCAGCGACGCGAGCCGAAGCAGACTCGTTTCCTGGGGGGTCAGTATTTTGAGCCGGGTTCCCTCGCGCAGAATACGACCCCATCCACCGCCGCCGATCTCGACGACCCGCATCTGATTGTTGATGCCGTTGTCGAGCTTTTGCACCTTGCGGGCGTCTTTTTTTCCGGACTTCACTTCCTCGGTGGAAATGAGTTCTACCCAGAAGGATGGTAGCAGAAGAGCTTCCAGTGCCCCCAGTTTCTCCTTCAACTGGGTCCAGCAGGCGTCCTTCTTTGCCCACTCTGAAATGTTGGAAATACCCGGCGGCGGATTTGTGATGTCGTCATTGACGAATTTTGCGGCCACGGCGATTGCAGATACGAGGCCATCCGGCACGCCCTGCGTGCTCCATATCTGTTATTTTCCACTCAGAACTGAGCCGGGTTTTTCACTGAGAAGTGAGCCACCTTTAGGTTATGTTTCCTGGTTCATGCTGGCGTCAAGACATTGTTGACCTCCTTCCTTTTCCTTGCGGCTGCAGCTGAGCTTGCC
>JBGSNX010000047.1:0-8877 GCA_041739465.1 Salaquimonas sp. | reverse complement strand
GGGCCTGCGGTAGGCAGTTTTCGAATTAACCACGTCGAAACCTTTAAAAATTTAACCTTTTGTCAACCATGTCGATAAGGTATTTTGCAACCCAGCGTGTCTTGTTGGAGTGCTGCTCGTGAATGTTGCCGCCAAAACCGTAAATCCGCTAAGCGACCCGGTAAAACTTCCCTGTGGCGCGGTTTTGCCGAACCGGATTGCCAAGGCAGCAATGACCGAAGGGCTTAGCGGCGGCGACAATCTTGCAAATGGCCGCTTTGTCGAACTGTACCGCCGCTGGGGCGCGGGCGGGGCTGGCTTGCTGATTACAGGAAATGTGATTGTCGACCGCTGGCACCTTGAGCGTGGCGGCAATCTGGCAATCGAAGGTACGCAGTCGAACGCCGCTCTGGCAGCACTGGCGGACATGGCGCAAGCCGCCAAGGCGCATGGTGCGCATCTGTGGATGCAGCTCAACCATGCTGGGCGCCAAACCCAGAAAATGATCAACAAGCACCCAAAGGCACCGTCTAACATTGGGTTGAAAATGGGCAATGGCCGTTTTGGCGTGCCAATTCCCTTGAGCGAAGCGGAGATTGAGAAGGCCATTGCTGCATTCGTGCACGCTAGCAAAACGGCGGAAGCTGCGGGCTTTGACGGTGTTCAGATGCATGCGGCGCACGGCTATCTCGTTTCTCAGTTTCTTTCGCCGCTATCCAACCGGCGCACTGACAAATGGGGCGGCAGCCTCGAAAACCGGGCGAGGTTCCTGCTTGAAACCATTCGCCGCATTCGCGCAGCGGTTCGCAAGAATTTCGCAGTTTCTGTAAAGCTCAACTCCGCCGATTTTCAAAAGGGCGGATTTTCCGACACTGAAAGCGCGACCGTTGCCAAATGGCTGGAAGATGCAGGTGTTGATCTGATCGAAGTTTCTGGCGGCAATTATGAACAGCCGCGCATGATCAATTTCGACCGCAAGGACCCGCTTGCAAACAAGCGCGAAAGCACGCGCAAACGCGAAGCTTATTTTCTCGATTTCGTCCCGATGTTGCGCCAGCAGGTGAAGATTCCGGTAATGGTCACCGGCGGCTTTCGCACCGTTGCAGCCATGAACGACGCTGTCCTGCGCGATGGCGTTGACGTCATCGGGCTTGGTCGGCCGATGGTTATCGACCCCGATGCCGCGCGCAAGATTCTTTCCGGTGAAGTTGCGGAACTTTTCAGCCGCGACGCGGATCTGGTCATCGGCACCGGTTTGATGGGACCGCGTTCACCGATCGGCTTCCTGCGCGATCTCAACGCCTGGGGCGCGCTTGGCTGGTATTACGAGCACATCTACAGCCTGGCAGACGGCAAGATGCCCGATCTCAAGCTGAGCGGATTTCGCGCATTGCTGGCCTATGACCGAACAGAGGGGCGGACCGCCAAGGCGCTTGTCCGCGAGCCGCAAAAATAACTGCAGATTAACCATCTGCACGCGCCAGACCGCTGCAAGCTGGTGTGTTAACCCTTCATTGGGCACGTCGGTCCAAGGTTGTCCTCAACAATAGAGGAGAACGCCGCGTGGCCAATGCAGTTTCAAAGCCCAATTCCAGTCATGTCGTCATCAACGCAATAGACCCGGCCCGGGCGTTTCTGGTGCTCTTTCCATTGTCAGCGGTGCTGCTGTTCATGGCTTTGCCTTCTGCGCAAATGGCTTTGGCAACTTCCATTGCGCTCTCCATCCTGATGGTGGTGTCAGCCAACAATGCCACTTCTCGCGATGATGCGCTTGAAGAGGGGCAAGGCTTTGTAACGGCCTGCGCGCCGGTGCATTTCGCACTGGTGCTTTGGGTTTGCGTTGGCATGGCGAGGCATGTTTGCGATCTGGCCGGACTAGCCGGGGCGGCGCATTTTTCAGGTGTCCTGGGATTGTCGCTCGCTGGTATGGTTGCGTTTCTGGCACTGGAATTCCTGGCCTGCATGGGAATTTCGCTGCTGCTGGAACGCGGGCGCGGCACAGCTGGTGCCGGATTTGCGGCACTGGTAAGCGCGCGATACGCCGGCGCTCTTGGCCGGGTCATCTGACTTCTGAAATCAAATTCTGTATCAGCCAGCAAGCAGGTCCGCGAACACAGCCTGTTTTCTTGCCATGCGTGCCTGTACTGCTGTCATCAGGTCCTGAGGCCGCAGCATTCCCGCATTCCAGTTGGCGATCTGATCGAGGCTGTCGGCAACCGAGTGGTCGCGGGCGTGGTTCACCGCTTTCTTGATACCTGCAATGGCGAGCGGTGATTTGGCAGCGATATCCTGGGCAAGTGCCATTGCCGCGTTGATCGTTGCCTGACGGTCAAGATGGACCGAATTGACGAAACCGAATGATTTGGCTTCCGCAGCCGAAAAGCGCCGACCGGTGAAGGCCAGTTCTTTGACTATGCCGGGCGCCACCAGCTTTGGCATGCGCTGCAACGTGCCAACATCTGCCGTCATGCCGATGTGTATTTCTTCGATGGCAAAGCTTGCATCCTCGCTTGCGAGGCGCACATCGCAGGCGGAAATCATGTCGATACCTGCGCCAAGACATGCCCCGTGCACAGCTGCAATCACCGGGAAGTGGGCTTCCTCCAGCGCATTGAAGGTGTCCTGCAATTTGAGAATCATCTGGCGCAGCGCATAAGCGGCTCTGGCCGGCTCGGCCTTTGTCATCTCGGCTATGGCACCAAAGGCTGCAAGGTCCATGCCGCCGGTGAAATGGCGTCCTTCGCCGGTCAGCACCAGCGCGCGGATCGCCGGGTTGGTGCAAAGTTCGCGCACGAGCGCAGGCAATTCGTCCCAGAATGCCTGGATCATGCCATTGGCCTTGTCCGGGCGGTTCATCGACAGGCAGGCAACCGGGCCGTCGATTGTGGAAAGGAAGAAGGTGGATTGCATAGGTGTCACTCCGCTGCTTCCTGCATGGCGCCTGCCGCCAGCCATTTGCTCCAGTCGGCGATGGCCCGCGCAGCCATGGCCTGCTTTTTGGCCTGTGTTTTTTCCTTGCCACGCAAACGCTTGCCCGATGCGTCCTTTTCAAGAGTGATCTGCGGCAAAAGGCCGAAGTTCACATTCATCGGCTGGAACGAGCGGCCTGCATTTGACGAGCCGTCGTCATCATAGCTGACATGGCCCTGTGTGATGTGGTGGAGCAGCGCGCCGATCGCTGAGGTGACCGGTGGCAAGGGGCAGGGGATGGCGAGCATTTCCATCGCGGCAAACCGCCCAGCCAACAATCCAATGGAAGCGGATTCGACATAGCCCTCGCAACCGGTGATCTGGCCAGCAAAACGCAGGCCCGGACGGGTCTTCAATTGCAAGGAAGGGTCGAGCAGTTTTGGCGAGTTGATGTAGGTGTTGCGGTGCAGACCACCCAGCCGGGCAAATTCTGCGTTTTCCAGCCCCGGTATCAATTTGAAGATGCGCGCTTGCTCGCCATGCTTCAGCTTGGTCTGGAACCCGACCATGTTGAAGAGTGTGCCAAGCGCATTATCTTGGCGCAATTGCACCACGGCATAGGGTTTGACCTGCGGGTCGTGCGCATTTGTCAGGCCCATCGGCTTCATCGGGCCGTGGCGCAAGGTTTCAATACCGCGCTCGGCCATCACCTCGATGGGCAGGCAGCCGTCGAAATAGGGAACATGTTCCCAATCCTTGAAACTGGTCTTTTCGCCTGCAATGAGCGCCGCGATGAAGGTTTCGTACTCTTCGCGGCTCATCGGGCAGTTGATGTAATCCTTGCCGGTGCCACCCGGCCCGACTTTGTCGTAGCGGCTCTGGAACCAGGCTTTGCCCAGATCAATGCTGTCGAAATGGACGATCGGTGCGATTGCGTCAAAGAAGGAAAGGGATTCCTGACCGGTATGTTCGGCAATTGCTTGTGCCAGTGCCGGTGAGGTCAGCGGTCCGGTTGCCACGATCACCTGATCCCAATCGGCAGGCGGCAGCCCTGCGATTTCCTCGCGGGCGATTTCGATCAGTGGATGGGCTTCCAGCGCGCGGGTGACTGCAGCTGCAAAGCCGTCTCGGTCAACTGCCAACGCACCACCTGCCGGCACCTGGTTTGTGTCGCCGCAAGCCATGACCAGCGAATTGGCAAGGCGCAACTCGGCATGCAATACGCCAACGGCGTTTGATGTGGCATCGTCGGAGCGGAATGAATTGGAGCAGACGAGCTCTGCCAGAAAGCCGGTCTGGTGCGCGGCGGTTTCACGGACCGGGCGCATTTCGTGCAGGACAACGCCAACGCCAAGGTTGGCTGCCGCCCACGCGGCTTCCGAGCCAGCAAGGCCACCGCCGATGATGTGTAGTTTTTTGCTCATGCTACGCAAATAGCGCCATAGCATGGCCGCCGCAATGGCTCGTTCTCTTTGGAATTATCCGGAAATGCGGGCAGAACCCTTGTACCCGTCGTCACGTACCCACTCCAGCTTGGCGCCGCCTACATGGCGCAGCTTGAAGCAATATGGGCGGCCCTCATACCAGGTGGGGAATTGCTGGCACATGCGGTTGCCGCTGACCCACCATTTGCCGGTTTCCTTGGGCGCCATGTACTGGCCGAGGACAGTGCCCTCGCCATTGCCGGTCACTCGACCGTTGCTTGCGTATTTCAGCGGAAATTCAATGCCGTAACTGGTTGCAAGATGCACTTTTTTGCCACCGATCAGGGATTTGATCTGCGTATCGGTCAGATACTCCGCATTCGCGGTTCCGGTGATGGCGCAAAGCAGTGCAACGGCAAGCCCGATTTTTTGCATATTGTAATTTCCCTGAAAGAATTTCCCGACCCTTGTACGCAGGAAGGGGATACTTGGTTCAAGCGACTGCAACAAGACAAAGAAACGCCCGCCGGGGAGGAGGATCGGCGGGCGTTCTTGATGACGAAACCGGTTTTGGGAGGAGGATAAAACCGGTCCGCTCAGCCATTGCGACCCGGGAGGAGGGTGAGCCGCAATGGTATTCGTATTGGTGGTTCAGCGCGCCTTGCGCGCTACGAACGGGATGTCTGCCCGAGAAATGCCGAGATCGGAAAGTTCACGGTTCGACAGTGAACTGAGTTCCGAGATTGTCCGGCGATACGCGCGCCAGTCCCTGAATTTGCCTACGATGTTCATTTTCATATTCCTCGTCGTGACGCCGGGATGTGCCCGGACAATTGATTTGAAAGGTTTATTCCTTTCGACAATCCAGATATAGGCGGCCTGTTCCGGTTTTGCCATGCCGTATTGTGCATAGCAGCATTGCCGTTGCTGCAATGCAACAAGGCGGTTTCGGGGCAATATGCGGCCTTTGCCTCGAAAATGCCCGGCATGTTACTGAAAGGTTAAGCGAATCAGTGGTATAAGCGGCACACAGTGCGTCACTATTCCGCCGCTTGGCGTTTCCTGCCCTGTGGCCGTCTTTCCAGCAATTCCTTCAGGAACATGCCGGTGTGGCTGCGCTTTTCGCGCACGATGTCTTCAGGGGTTCCGCTGGCAACCAGTTCGCCGCCGCCATCGCCCCCTTCAGGACCGAGGTCAAGAACCCAGTCGGCGGTCTTGATGACCTCAAGGTTGTGCTCGATGACAATGACCGTATTGCCCTGGTCCACAAGCTCGTGCAGCACTTCGAGCAATTTGGCGACGTCGTGAAAGTGCAGGCCAGTGGTCGGCTCATCAAGGATGTAGAGCGTCTTTCCGGTCGCCCGGCGCGACAATTCCTTGGACAGCTTGATGCGCTGCGCTTCGCCGCCCGAAAGCGTCGTCGCCTGCTGGCCGACCTTGATGTACCCAAGGCCGACACGCTCCAGCGTCTCCATCTTTTCGCGCACCGATGGCACAGCGGCGAAGAATTGCGCCGCTTCCTCCACTGTCATGTCGAGTACGTCGGAAATCGACTTGCCCTTGAAATGCACTTCCAGCGTTTCGCGGTTGTAGCGCTTGCCATGGCATACATCGCAGGTGACATACACGTCGGGCAGAAAATGCATCTCGATCTTGATGACACCGTCGCCCTGGCAGGCTTCGCAGCGTCCACCCTTGACGTTGAAAGAGAACCGGCCCGGTTGGTAGCCGCGCGCCTTGGATTCGGGCAATTGCGAAAACCAGTCGCGGATCGGTGTGAACGCGCCGGTATAGGTTGCCGGATTGGAGCGCGGTGTGCGGCCAATGGGCGACTGGTCAATGTCGATGACCTTGTCGATCTGCTCGAGCCCTTCAATGCGCTCATGCGCGGCTGGCACTTCACGCGCACCGTTGATGCGCCGGGCAGCGTATTTGTAGAGGGTCTCGATCAGGAAGGTGGACTTGCCACCGCCTGAAACGCCGGTGACTGCTGTGAAAAGCCCCAAAGGGATCTCGGCAGTGACGTTTTTCAAATTGTTGCCGGTTGCGCCCACCACCTTGATGCGGCGACCTTTGGTAGGCTTGCGCCGTTGGGCGGGCATGGAGATTTCCAACTCGCCCGTCAGGTATTTGCCGGTCATTGAATTGGGGTTGGCCATGACCTCTTGTGGCGTGCCCTTCGCGATGATCTGGCCACCATGAATGCCCGCTGCCGGACCTATGTCGACCAGATAGTCGGCAGTGCGGATGGCGTCTTCGTCGTGTTCGACCACCAGAACCGTGTTTCCAAGGTCGCGCAGGTGCCGCAGGGTATCGAGCAGCCGGGCATTGTCGCGCTGATGCAGCCCGATGGACGGCTCATCCAGAACGTAGAGCACGCCTGTCAGGCCCGAGCCGATTTGCGATGCCAGCCGGATGCGCTGGCTTTCGCCGCCCGACAAGGTTCCCGAATTGCGGGCGAGAGTCAGATATTCGAGGCCGACATCGTTGAGGAAGCGCAGGCGCTCGCGGATTTCTTTCAAGATACGCCCGGCAATCTCGTTTTGTTTGTCGTTGATGTGCCTTGGCAATTCCTCGGCCCAGTCGCGGGCGGCGCGAATGGAAAGCTGCGTGACATGGCCAATGTGGCAGCCCGCAATCTTGACTGACAACGCCTCGGGCTTGAGCCTGTAGCCGCTGCACGCCTCGCAAGGCGTTGCCGACATGAATTTCTCGATTTCCTCGCGCATCCATGCGCTGTCGGTTTCGCGCCAGCGCCGCTGCAAATTGCCGACCACACCTTCAAAAGCCTTGCGTGTCTTGTAGGTGCGCAGTCCGTCGTCATAGGTGATTTCGATTTCAGTGCCGTCCGTCCCGTGCAAAACCGCGTGTTTTGCCTCCGCGCTCAGGCTGTCCCACTTGTCCGAAAGCTTGAACTTGTAGACCCGGCCAAGCGCCTCGAGCGTTTGTGCATAATAGGGCGATGGGTTGGTCGACTTTGACCAAGGGGCAATTGCCCCGCCGCGCAGCGTCAACTGGCCGTCCGGCACAACCATTTCAGGATCTATGGCCTGTTTTGAACCCAAGCCGTCACAAGATGGGCAAGCTCCGAAGGGGTTGTTGAACGAGAAAAGCCGTGGCTCGATTTCCGGAATGGTGAAACCCGATACCGGACACGCGAATTTCTCGGAGAAAACCATCCGCTCATGCGTCTCGTTCTTCGATTTGTTGGTGCCTTCCTCTGATGTTTCTCCGGCCGGCAGGGGCTTGTCAGCAAATTCTGCAATGGCAAGGCCGTCGGCCAGTTTCAGGCAAGTGTCTAGGCTGTCGGCAAGGCGCGCAGCTATGTCGTCACGCACCACGACCCGGTCGACCACGACGTCGATGTCGTGTTTGTATTTCTTGTCGAGCGCTGGTGCGTCGGCGATTTCATGGAAAACACCATCTATCTTGACGCGCTGGAATCCCTTTTTCATCAGCTCGGCGATTTCCTTGCGGTATTCGCCTTTTCGCCCGCGCACCACTGGCGCAAGCAGGAAAATCCGCGTGCCTTCAGGCATCGCCATGATGCGGTCCACCATCTGGCTGATGGTCTGGCTCTCGATCGGCAGGCCCGTGGCAGGTGAATACGGCACGCCAACCCTGGCAAACAGCAGGCGCATGTAGTCGTAGATTTCAGTGACGGTGCCGACGGTGGATCGCGGATTTTTGGAAGTGGTCTTCTGTTCGATTGAAATGGCCGGTGAAAGCCCGTCAATCTGGTCAACATCGGGCTTTTGCATCATTTCCAGAAACTGGCGGGCATAGGCCGAAAGACTTTCGACATAGCGCCGCTGGCCTTCGGCATAAATCGTGTCGAATGCGAGCGACGATTTTCCCGAACCTGAAAGGCCGGTGATGACAACAAGCTGGTCGCGCGGCAAGTCGATGTCGATGTTCTTGAGGTTGTGCTCGCGTGCACCTCGAACCGAAATGTACTTGTGATCTGCCATGGTATTCACCGGTCCGGGGCTGTGATTGTGCATCGACTGCCCCGCCGTTGCACGAATCGCCCTTGCGTTTCGGAAATTATGAGAACATAATGAGAACAAATGCGATAAACTGCAAGCGGCCGACAATTGTCCTTTTCAAGTGTGGATAGTTAAAGGCCGTGGGTGCGATTGCAAGGCGGATCGGGCAATATGCCCGCAAAAATCAAGGGAGTTGCGTCATGGCGGGTAGTGTCAACAAGGTCATCCTCATCGGCAATCTGGGAGCTGACCCGGAAATCAAGCGGACACAGGATGGTCGCCCGATCGCAAACCTGCGCATCGCGACCTCGGAAACCTGGCGCGACAAGAACAGTGGCGAAAAGCGCGAGAAGACCGAGTGGCACCGGGTGGTGATCTTCAACGAGGGGCTGTGCAAGGTCGCGGAAAATTATCTGAAGAAGGGCGCAAAGGTCTATATCGAAGGCCAGTTGCAAACCCGCAAGTGGCAGGACCAGTCCGGCCAGGACAAATATTCGACCGAGATTGTGCTCCAGGGCTTCAACGGCAATCTAACAATGCTCGACGGGCGTGGCGACAGCGGCGGCGGTGGCAGC
>JBGSNX010000045.1:0-85040 GCA_041739465.1 Salaquimonas sp. | reverse complement strand
AGCTGCAAGGTTGTGCGGGGTTCCAAGAGACAACAGCATTGCAAACACCTTGTCGGAGTTTACCAGCTTGTTGACGAGTTCGACTGCCTTGGACGGGTTGTAACCGTGGTCCTCGACGATATAGGTGATCTTGCGTCCATGCACGCCGCCTTTGGCGTTCACTTCTTCAAAATATTGCTGTGCAGCCTTGACGGCCGGCACGGAAAATCCGGCGAAAATGCCGGAAAGGTCGTGGTGCGCGCCGATCTTGACTTCGGTGTCGCTCACGCCTTGCGATTGCGCCAGAACCGGAGTTGCAAGCAACCCGACGGTAATGGCAGCGGACAGGAACAGTGCCTTCATGGTTTCCTCCCTTTTGGCACACCGGCGGCGCCGGCGTTTTTTGATGTACGGTAACTTCTCTCACGCGGCCTGCGCGTACAACGCATCAATCAGACCGGCATGTTTGTGTTCAACAAAGCTGCGCTTGAGTTTCATGGTGGGCGTCAGCTCTTCATCTTCCGCCGTCAAAAGAATGTTGATCAGGCGGAAATCCTTGATCTGTTCCACGCGAGCAAATTGCCTGTTGACCTTGGCGACCTCCTCGCCGATCAGCGACACAACCTCGGGCGCCGCACACAGGGATGCGAAGTCACCAAAGGGTATGCGTTTTTCCTGGGCAAAATTCTCCACGTTTTCCTGATCGATCATGATCAGGCATGTAAGGTATTTGCGTTTGTCGCCAATCACAACGGCATCCGAGATATATGGCGAGAATTTCAGCGCGCTCTCTATTTCAGCAGGCGTGATGTTCTTGCCGCCCGCCGTGATGATGATGTCCTTGATACGGCCAGTGATGGTGAAGAAACCTTCATTGTCGACACGTCCGACATCGCCGGTTTTCAGCCAGCCATCCTCCGTTATGGTTTCAGCAGTCTTTGCTTCATTGTTCCAGTAACCCTTGAACACGTGCGGGCCGCGCAACAGGATTTCGCCCTCGGGTGAAATCTTCATTTCCGAGTTCGGCAAGGCCTGGCCGATGCTGCCGATCTTGTTGGCGCCCGGATGGTTGACGCTGGCAACACCAGCGCTCTCGGTTTGTCCGAACCCTTCATAGAGCGGCACGCCGATTGCCCAGAACCAGCGCAGCAGCTCCGGCGAAATCGGAGCTGCCCCGGTCGTGCCGCGCCGAAGCCGGTCCATGCCGATCATCCGGCGCAGATTTGCCAGCACCAGAAAATCCCAAATCCGCCATTGCAACTCGATGCCCGGACCGGCCTTGCCGCCTTCGATCATCTGGTCAGCGCGCTTCAGCCCGCAGGCGATGGCCCGGTCGAGCGCCCAGCCGCCGATCCCGGTTGCTTCCTTGCGCATGATCTGCAGCCGCGAGAAAATCTTTTCCCAAAGCCGTGGAACCGCCGTGAAGGCGTGCGGCGAAACCTCGCGCAGATTGTCAAACACCGTTTCCGGGCTTTCGGCAAAATTGATAATGCTGCCAACGCCCAATTGCGTCTCGACCGAGAACAGCCGCTCCAACACGTGGCACAGCGGCAGGAAGCAAAGCTGCTCGTCGCCTTCAAGGCTCGGCAGAACCTGGCTGACAGCATTGATCTGGTAGATGATGTTGGCGTGGGTGATCATCGCACCCTTGGGCTTTCCAGTCGTTCCCGAAGTGTAGATCAGCATGCGCACGTCATCGGGCCGCGACTTGTCGATCTCCGCGTCAAACCGATTTGGGTCAGCCTTGGTTTCGGCCTCGCCAAGCGCGTACAATTCATCGAGGAACATGATTTGCGGATCTGCAAAATCGCGAAGTCCATCGCGGTCGAGCACGATGGCCTTGACCAACCCCTTCATCTCGTCACGCGCTTCAAGAAATTTGTCGAGCTGCTCGTCATTCTCGATGATCAGGAACCGGGACCCTGAATCACTGACAAGATAGGCAAGCTGCGCCGCTGAATCGGTGGTGTAAACGCCCGAGGGAATGGCGCCGATGCAAGTCGCCGCCATATCGAAATAGAACCATTCCTTGTTGTCTTCTGACAAGATGGAAATACGGTCGCCACGCTTGAGGCCCAGCTTGAGCAGCGCCAGGGCGATCCATTGCGTGCGCTCGTAGTATTGCGACCAGCTGTGCGATTTCCAGATGCCGAAGTCTTTTTCACGGTGCGCCGTGCGATCGCCAAACCGCCTGCACTGATGGCGGAAAAGCTTTGCCACTGTGTCGCAGCCAAGCCATGTGCTGAAGAGTTCGGAACCGGCCGGTCCTCCCTGGCCAGGTACGAATGCCATGTTCATCGCATGCTCCTCCTCTGGTCCGTGGACCCGCGCCAAGCTCAGCGCCAGGTCTTTCTGCGTTTCCAGCGCTTTTGCGCTCGCTGGGTTTCTCCCTGTACGCCGAGATAGAATTCCTGGATGTCCTCGGACGCCAGCAATTGCTTGGCGCTGGCGCCCATCACGATGCGACCGACTTCCATCACATAGCCGAAATGCGCGGTCTCCAGTGCCACCTTGGCGTTTTGCTCAACCAGCATCATGGTCACGCCCTGCTCTGAATTGAGGCGGCGGATGATGCCGAAAATTTCCTGGACGAGAATGGGCGAAAGGCCGAGCGAAGGCTCGTCGAGCAGCAAAATCTTCGCCCGCGCCATCAGCCCGCGGCCAATCGCCAGCATCTGCTGCTGACCGCCGGACAAATAGCCCGATTGCTGGTTGCGCCGTTCCTTGAGGATCGGAAAATAGCGGTAGACCATCTCGATGTCATCGCCGACACCGTTGTCCGAGCGGGTGAAAGCACCCATCTTCAAATTTTCTTCGACAGAAAGAAACGGGAAAACCTCACGCCCTTCCGGCACATGCGCAATCCCGAGGCGCACGATCTTGTCGGGCTCCCTGCCTTGGATTTCCTCGCCGTTCAAGATGATCTTGCCCTTTTCCGGGTCCATGACGCCGGAAATTGTCTTGAGAAGCGTGGTCTTGCCAGCGCCGTTCGTGCCAAGAATGGTGACGATCTGGCCTTCGTGCACCTCGAGCGAAACACCGCGGATCGCCATCACCGCACCATAGAATGTTTCCACATTTCGAACTTCGAGGACCGGCTTACCAGTGCCTGCGGTCTTGGCGGGATGCGGCAAAATGATCGCGCTCATGCGGCCTCCCCGATTCCCAGATACGCTTCGATGACTTTGGGATGCGACTGAACTTCAGATGGCGTTCCGAGCGCTACCGGTTTGCCGTCAGCCATCGCCAGGACACGCGTTGAAACCTGGCTGACCAGTTTCATGTCATGCTCGACCATCAGGATTGTCAGGCCCATGTCTTTTTGCATGTCCTCGATCCAATAGGCGACATCTTGCGTTTCTTCGACCGAAAGGCCGGAAGCAGGCTCATCCAGCAGCAGCAGCTTGGGGCCGCTGGACAACGCTCTGGCAATTTCAACTACCTTGCGAACGCCATAGGGCAGGCCAGCAATCAGCTTGTCCCGGTAGGCATGCAGGTCCAGAAACTCGATCACTTCTTCGACCGCTGCCCGGTGCTCGCGTTCTTCCTTGCGCACCGCAGGCAGGAAAAAAAGATTGGTCAACGGATTGGAACGCCGCCTGCTATGCCGCCCGACCAGCAGGTTTTGCAGAACCGTCGAATGGTCGAACAATTCGATGTTCTGGAATGTGCGGGCAATGCCATGGCCGATGATCTCGTGCGGCTGCGCATTGGTGATATCGGTACCATCAAATACCATGCTGCCGGTGGTGCAATCATAGAACCGCGATATCAGATTGAAGATCGTGGACTTGCCAGCGCCATTGGGTCCGACAATCGTGAATACTTCGCCCTTTTCCACCGTGAAAGACACGCCATCGACGGCCCGCACGCCACCGAAATTCTTGGAAAGATTTTGTGCTGTGAAAAGGCTCACCGCATCCTCTCCGTTTTGAGATAGCTTTTCTGGCGCCGGAACATGTCCTTGCGCGCCAGCGGAAAAAGCTGGAACCAGGCCCGCATCTTCAGCCAGCGACCATTGATGCCCAGCGGCTCGATGATGATGATGGCAATCAGCAAGGCTGCGAAAATGCCGGTATCAAGTCCGGGAATGGCATTGGTCGTAAACGATTGAAGCAGGCCCGAAATGATCTGCGGCAAATACACCACCACCGCAGCCCCGAAAAATGCACCGTGGATCGAACCCATGCCGCCAACCACAATCATCAGCAGCATCTGGATCGAAACCAGAATGAGAAACGCCTCGTAGTTGAACGAGCCGATGTAATGCGCGAGCAGCGCGCCGGCGAGACCGGTGACGAAGCACGACAGAAAGAAAGCCAGCGTCTTGGTGCGAGCAATGTTGATGCCCATCGCCTTTGCTGAAACTTCTGAGTCACGGATCGCCAGAAACGAGCGCCCGGTCGAAGAGCGCAGCAAATTGGCATAGCCGATCGTTACGATCACCGCGACCGCAAGGCACAGCCAGTAGAACCCGCTGGCATTGCCATAGCGGTCAATCTCGTAGCCGAACAGGTTGATGGCATTGACGCTGGTGCCGCTGACCCCGCCGGTCACCGGCTCCAGCAGGACGATGACGTCCTCCGCGACGATGCCCATCGCCAGCGTTGCGATGGCAAGGTAGATACCGCTCATGCGCAAGGCTGGTATCGCGATCAACGCACCGACAACTCCGGCGAACAGCCCGGAAATCGGCAGCGATATGAGAAACGGCACGCCCTTGTTGTTGAGCCAGGCTTCCATGTAGGCGCCGCAGGCCAGGAACGCCGCGTGGCCAAGGCTCGCCTGCCCGGTATGTCCGGCAAGCACCATCAGCCCCATGCCGGCAATGGCCCAGATCAGCATGCTGATGACGCCGCCGAGGCGATAATCACCGATGAAGAACGGCGCTGCGATCGCCACAACCAGCAGCAGCGCGTACCAGAGCGCCTGCCGCCTGTCCTCGAACAGGTTGATGTCATCATCATAGCTGGTCTTCTGGTGGATCCGCATGTCCCGTCAGACCTTCTTCGACTGGATTTGCGCAAACAGCCCGTTTGGCCGCAGCACCAGCACCAGCAGCATCACTGCGTAAGGCGCGATCTGACTGTACCCGGCGGCAATGTATCGCCCGGCAAACGGCTCGATGATCCCGACAATCAGCCCGCCGGCCAGCGCGCCCGGTAGACTGCCGAACCCGCCGATGACAGCAGCTGCAAAAGCCTTGATGCCAAGCAGGCCGAGATTGGGATCGATCGAACCGCGCGCGGCAAACAGCACGCCGGCAATGGTCGCAATGCCCCCGGACAATGCCCAGACCAGGCCATGCACCCGTTTCACCGGCACACCCATGTAATACGCCGCGAGCTGGTTCTGCGAAGATGCCTGCATCGCCATTCCCAGTTTTGTGCGGGCAAAGAACAGGTACAGCGTCAACGTCAATGCAATGGTCGCGCCAATGATGAAGACCTCGTCGACGCCGATGACAAGTCCAGCAAAATTGAGGTTGGCCCCGGCAAAAGGTGTTTCAAGCGCCAGCGGCTCATAGCCCCAGATGAACCCTGCGATGAACCGCAGCACGAAGCCGATGGCGATGGTGAGAATGACAACGGCAAACTGCGGCTGGCCAAAAAGTCGACGGATCAGCAGTGCTTCCATCAGATAGCCGACAGCCACCATGACGATGACGGCAAGGCCTGCGCCTACCCAGAAATTCATGCCCCAATACGCCGAGTTCACGAACTGGAGCGTGAAAAATGCCCCAAGCATCATCAGGTCGCCCTGGGCGAAATTTACAGATTCCGTTGCCTTGTAGATCAGCACGAAACCGAGGGCGACGAGGCCGTAGATACAGCCACCGGCGATACCCCCAAGCAGAAGCTGGGCGATCTCCAAATCATTCCTCCCGCGCTTCGTTGTTGTTTCCTCCAGCGCCCCGACAGGAAAGCAACAAGTTCACCGGGGCGCAAGTGCTTTTTACGTCAAGGGAAGAGGTGGGCGGCAACGATCACCATGCAAGCACCAGTTTGGTGAGTCCATGAAAATGGTAGCGGTCGGCATAATTTGGTTTTCCGGCAAGGTGTAGGTTTGGAAACCGGGAAAACAGCACATCCAGCGCTTCGGCAATTTCAATGCGCGCAAGCGGCGCACCCACACAAAAATGGATGCCTGCTCCAAACCCGACATGCCCGGCACCGCCGCGCGAAAAATCGAGGCGATCGGGGTGGGCAAACTTGGCCGGATCGCGATTGGCCGATCCCATCAGCAGCTGCACAACCTGGCCCTTCGCCAGTTGTGTTCCGGCAAATTCCATCGGTTCCAGAACGAACCGGGTGAACACATGCAGCGGCGCATCGAAACGCAGCAATTCATCTGCCGCATCGATACCGGCCTGCGGATCGGCAAACAGGCCAGGATGAACTGCGTCATTTTCCAGGATGGCTTTCAACCCGTTGCCAATGCCGTGTACCGTGGCCTCATGCCCGGCATTTAGTAGCAGGATGCAAGTTGTCACCAACTCGTCGGGTGAGAGCTTTTCACCCTCCTCCTCGGCTTCCAGTAGCCTTGTGATCAGATCATCCTGCGGATCGCCGCGCCGCGCGTCGGCAAAAGAGCGCATGAAGCTCGAAAACTCCTCCGTCGCCCTGACCGCATCATCCTCGATCTGGCGGGTGCGGTTGAACTGGTACATCGCCACCATCTTGTGCGACCAGTCGAGCAGTTGCGGGGCCATGCTGGCGGGAACGCCCAGCAATTGCGCAATCACGATCACCGGAATCTTCTCGGCAAAGGCAGGCAGGAGATCAACTTGACCTTGCGCCTCGAACCCGTCGATCAGTTCATGCGCCAGTGCGCGAATCTGCGGCCGCAGCCGTTCAATATGGCGCGACAGGAATGCCCGGTTGATCAAGCCGCGCAGCCGCGTATGCGCTGGTGGTTCGCGTTCCAGAAGCGAATTTGCCTCGAATGCGTAGAAGCCCTCAAGATGCGGCGGTATCGGCGCAAGTCCGGCTTCCTCCCGGCTCATGACGTGGGTGACTTCGCGGCCGAAGCGACGATCCCGAAGCGCAGCGTTGACCTCGCGGTAATTGGCAAAAGCAGTCAGCCCGTATTCTTCCCAGTGAAATGCCGGACCCAACGCCCGCATCGCGGCGTAGTGAGGATAGGGATTTTCATAAAACTCAGGATCATCGGGTCGCGCTGAATAGCCGGGCAAATGCATCGCTACAGCCCTTCTTCGCGTCAATGGCCGCCACTGGTTGACGGGCCGCAAACGCTCGTCGCGGCATGTGAAACATGCCCGACAAAGGATCGCGCCGATGAGCTCTGGAAATACACGCTGTAGCGACCTTCGCCCACATTCTCGCAGGCGATCAATGCAAGCATCCCCTCAAAAGGCACCCTTGCTGCATGGCCTTCGGCAAAGTTTGTGGGATGGAAATCAAGACTGCAAAGCCGCGAAAGCACTTCGCGCGTCGCGCTGCCTTCCATGCGGATGCCGACCCAGCCATCGCTCTGGTCTGTAACGTGCAGGGCGGCTTCCAATGCGCCCGGTAGTTTGTCAGCTTCTCCCATGATGAAGAACTGCCGGTTTCCGGCACTGACAATCCTGAAAGCGCTGCCGTCCGACTTGCCATCGCTAAACCGGTTCGCTGCAGGAATGGCGCAATCCAGCGCGCTCTGGGCCGCTTTCAACAAGGCAGCCTCGCCATCTGCTGAAACGCCGGCCCACCAGACATGCTGGCCAGTGATCTCGCTGACCGAAAAACCGTCCCAATGCCCGGAAAACGGCCGATCCTCGTTCAATGCGGTTTTTTGCTTGAGAACAAATTCAGGCACGCAGGCGCTCCCCGGCATGGTCGTGGAAATGCGGCGACACTATTTCTACCTCGACATCGGTCCCGCGTACCTGGTCTACAGCGCGGACCCGCTCGCCATGTCGCTCCGGGCCGCCGCGAATGAAACCAAGGCCGATAGAATGGCCGAGTGTCGGCGACCAGCAAACCGAAGTCATCCAGCCTTCATCATTGGCCGTGTTGGCTTCCTTGCCGATCGGGATAAAATGCGCGCCTGCCGTCAACTGGATTGACGGGTCAACCGGCTTGAAACCGGCGAGCACGCTGCGCTGTGGACTGGTCAGCGCAGGACGCTGCGACATCACTTTGCCGATGCAATCCTTCTTGGCTGAAACCATCTTGCCAAGCCCGGCATCGCCCGCGGTCGTCTGGCCGTTGAGTTCATTGCCGGTCAAATGGCCCTTTTCGATGCGCAGCACATTGAGTGCTTCAAGACCATAAGGCGCGATCCCGAATTGCTTGCCCGCGCCCATGATTGCCCGGATAAGCGCATCGCCATAGCTGGCGGGTACTGCCAGTTCATAAGCAAGTTCGCCCGAGAACGAAATTCGGAACAGCCTTGCTTCCACGCCGCCGCAAATTGTCAGCTTGGCGCAGGCCATGTAGGGGAAGGCCTCATTGGAAATCGACTGCGGATCATCCACCAGTTTTTCAAGCACTTTTCGCGATTGCGGCCCGGCAATCGAGAACTGCGCCCATTTGTCAGTGACCGAAACCATGTGCACATCAAGCTGCGGAAAATGCACCTGCGCGCAATAGTCGACATGCTGCATTACCAGTCCGGCATTGGCTGTGGTGGTGGTGATTACAAAATGATTTTCGCCAAGCCGCGCAACCGTGCCATCATCCATGGCAAAGCCATCTTCGCGAAGCATGATGCCATAACGCACCTTGCCCACTGCCAGTGTCGACATTGAATTGGTGTAAAGATGGTCGAGGAAAATGCCCGCATCCCGGCCTTTGATGTCAATCTTGCCAAGTGTCGAGACATCGCAGACACCGACAGCATTGCGAACGACGCCGACTTCCCGGTCGCAGCTTTGCCGCCATGTCTTTTCTCCCTTGGCCGTGTACCATTCGGCCCGCAGCCACAATCCGGCCACCACAAACGATGCGCCATGTTCCCTCGCCCAGTCATGCGAGGGCGTTAGGCGATAGGGTTGGTATTCCTTGCCCACGGCGCGCCCGGCAAATGCTGAAACCGCTACTGGCGTATAGGGCGGCCTGAAAATCGTCGTACCGGTTTGCGGGATGCTCTTGCCGGTCAATTCTGCCATGATCGCAAGCGCATTGACATTCGATGTCTTGCCCTGGTCCGTCGCCATTCCCAGCGTCGTGTAGCGCTTCATGTGCTCGACAGAGCGAAAGCCTTCCTTCTCGGACTGCACCAGATCCTTGACGGTCACATCATTTTGGAAGTCGAGCCACGCGCGACCCTTTGACTGCGCAACGTGCCACAGCGGCGAAATGGCGACCGGCGCATCCTCCGCATCAGGAATGCTGGTGCGGGCCTCGCCGAAGCCAAGGTCTGAAAGCACCTTGCGGGCTGCTTCATTGCCTTGAACAAGTGAGCCATGCGTCGAAAGTGCGCCATTGGCAGCTCCGGCCACTGCCATTCCGTCCGGAAGATCTGCACCCGGCACGAACGCTGCAATCTTGTCATTCCAGACCGGTTGGCTGCGACGATGACATGTCAGATGCACCACCGGATTCCAGCCGCCCGAAACCGCAAGACAATCTGCTTCAAGAGTCACGGGCCGTCCATTGGAATTGAGGAATGTGACAGACTGCAATCCCTTGCGCCCGGAGGTTGAAATGACCTGCGCCCGTGAAAACACTGGTGTGTCGCCAGCTGCCGCACGCACCGTCGCAATCTCGTCGGCAGACCGGCTGTCAATGACCGCCTCTACCACCTGCCCGGCAGACTTGAGATCATGCACTGTTCGCCAGCCATCATCATTGCAGGTGAAGACGATCGTTGACTTGCCCGCAGCGACCGCATGCCGGTTGACATAGGTCCGAACTGCCGAGGCGAGCATGATCCCCGGGCGGTCATTGTCGCCAAACGCAATCGGGCGTTCGATTGCGCCTGATGCAAGGATGCTGCGCTTTGCGACGATCTTCCAAAGCCGCTGCCTTGGAAGATGCGAAGGAGCGCTGCCAAGATGATCGGTCACTTTTTCCAGCGCGGCAAAGCTGCCGCCATCATAGGAAGCAAAGACCGTGGTTCGTGTCAGCACACGAACATTTTCAAGGCTTGCAAGTTCTGCGCTCACCCTTGCCGCCCAATCGGATCCAGGCTCGCGCGCAACCAGCAGCGTCTCACTGTTGAGACGTCCGCCCGGAACGAAATCCTCATCCGCGACCACGACGCGCGCTCCAGCTCGCGCAGCGGTTATGGCTGCCTGCAAGCCTGCAGGTCCCATGCCGATGACCAGAAGGTCGCAATGCGCCCAGGCTTTTTCATAAGTGTCGGGATCTGCCTTGCCCGAAAGGCTGCCAAGTCCGGCCGCGCGGCGGATAACCGGCTCGTAGAGCTTTTCCCAAAACTTCGCAGGCCACATGAAAGTCTTGTAGTAAAATCCGGCAGCAAGGAATGGCGACATCAGGTCGTTGACAGCTAGAAAATCAAACGCCAGCGACGGAAACCGGTTCTGACTTTTGGCGCTCAGCCCATCGAACAATTCCTGCACGGTTGCCCGCGTGTTGGGATCGCGCCTTGCTCCCTTGCCCGTCTCCACCAGGGCGTTCGGCTCTTCAGGCCCCGAACTCAAAATTCCGCGCGGGCGGTGATATTTGAACGAGCGGCCAACCAGCCGAACTCCATTTGCCAGCAAGGCTGACGCAAGCGTGTCGCCAGGATGGCCCTGCAATTTTCGCCCGTCGAATGAAAAATTGACTTGCGAGGACCGGTCGATCAGCCCGCCAGTGGCAATGCGAAACGCTTGGCTCATGCGGTTGCGCCCTTCTTGCCGTCGCTCTGGCTGAATTCACTGGCTGTCACCGCTCCGCGCACCGCATGGGTAAGCGTGTTGCGTTCCACAACAATCCACGAGCGGCAACCACCTTCATGGTACCAGTGCTCATGGTGCCATCCAGCCGGGTTGGTTCGCAAATGCACGAATGCATGAAAAAGGCTTGCCGCATCGGGGGATGAAGGGTCAGGGCGGCGCACGGTGGCATCGCCGCGATAGACAAACTCGCTGTGGTCGCGTTCACCGCAATTGGGACAGGGCAGTCGCATGTTCCGCTTCCCTCCTCAGTGCAGGTTCGGCTGGGTGCCGACGCCGTTTTCATCAATTACATGCCCGGTTTCAAACCGGTCCAGCCGCAATGCCGTGGCAACCTTGTGCGGCTCATCCTTGGCAATCAGATGGGCAAAGCAGAAGCCAGAGGCAGGAGTTGCCTTGAAGCCGCCATAGCACCAGCCGCAATTGAGATAGAGCCCTTCGATCTGTGTCTTGTCGATGATTGGCGAACCGTCCATCGACATATCCATGACCCCGCCCCAGGAGCGCAACACCCGCGCCCGGCCAATGGCTGGCATGACCGCCATTCCCGCTTCGCACACATGTTCGACCATCGGCAGATTGCCGCGTTGTGCATAGGAATTGTAACCATCGAGACTGCCGCCGAAGACAAGGCCGCCCTTGTCAGACTGGCTGATGTAAAAATGCCCGAAGGCAAATGTGATGACGCCCGGAATGATCGGCTTGAGCCCTTCGGTAACGAACGCCTGAAGCACGTGGCTTTCGATCGGCAGCCGCAAGCCGGCTTTGTCCATTACCCTTGTCGTGTTGCCTGCTGCAGCAACGCCAATTTTCTTGGCCAGAATTGGCCCCTTGCTGGTTTCCACTCCCAGCACCTTGCCGTTCTCGATCCGGAAGCCGGTGACCTCACAATTCTGGATGATGTCAACGCCGCGGCTGTCAGCCCCGCGGGCATAGCCCCAGGCCACTGCATCATGCCGCGCCGTGCCGCCGCGCCGCTGCAAAAGCCCGCCCTTGATCGGGAACCGGCCATTGTCGAAATCGAGGAACGGGCAAAGCTTGCGCACACCGGCTTCGTCCAGAAGTTCCGACGCCACCCCTTCCAGTTGCATCGCATTGCCGCGCCTTGCATAGGCGTCGCGCAGGCTGTCATTGTGGAAGAGGTTGAGGACGCCGCGCTGCGACATCATCGCATTGTAGTTGAAATCCTGCTCCAGCCCTTCCCACAGCTTCATGGAAAGTTCGTAGAAAGGTTCGTTCCCCGGCAGGCAGTAATTCGAGCGCACGATGGTCGTGTTGCGCCCGACATTGCCGGAGCCGATGTAGCCCTTCTCGATCACCGCGACATTTCGCAGGCCAAACTCGCGGGCAAGGTAATAGGCCGTCGCCAAACCGTGACCGCCTCCGCCGACAATGATGATGTCATATTCCGCCTTCGGTTCCGGCTCGCGCCAGACCGGCTTCCAGCCCTTGTTGCCGGTCAAGCCTTCCTTGAGAATTTTCAAAGCCGAATAGAGCATGACAAACCTGTCAAATGATTGCATCGGGAGGCAAAGCCATCCATCGCTTCATTAGCAACATAGGGGGCTGCAACGTCAATGCGTCGCCTGAAACGGCACTCAAACAAAACGTTTGCGACCGCGGCCGCGGCCCCGGACAAATGCCCCGGGCGTCAGAATCTCTTAAACCCTCGATGTTAGAACCATGGTGGGAAAGCCATGGGGAATGATGATGCAGCCAGCAATCGCGGCAGGGTCGAGCGCACCGCAAGCACAGACTTTGGGTACAAGGGCTGTACTGCCAGTTTTCGCAGCAACGCTGTTTCTGTCCGCCTTCCTGTTGTTCTCAGTCCAACCATTCTTTGCAAAACTGGTGCTGCCGCGCCTAGGTGGATCGCCCGGTGTCTGGTCTGTGGCGATGGTCTTCTTCCAGACCATGCTGCTGTTCGGCTATGGCTATGCACATCTGCTGTCCACCAGACTTTCCGTGCGCACTGCCGCAATCGTGCATCTGGGTGTGATGGCCATTGCCGTTGTTTTCCTTCCTGTTACCATTCCGCAAGGATGGAGCGAGCCACCGCAAACCGGCCAGACCCTTTGGTTGCTTGGGCTGTTCACGGTATCCATCGGCTTGCCGTTCTTTGCCGTTTCGGCCAATGGCCCGCTGCTGCAGGCCTGGTTTTCAAAGACCGGCCACCGCCATGCCGCCGATCCTTATTTCCTGTATGGCGCCAGCAATATCGGCAGCTTCGCCTCGCTCATTCTTTACATCCTTGCGATTGAACCGCTGTTGACTGTCTCCAGCCAGTCGCTGGCCTGGAGCGGCGGGTTTGTCGCCTTGGGCGTCGCCATTGCTGCGTGCAGCTGGCTGGTTTCCGGCAAGGCCCATTCACCGCAACAGGCCGCATCTGTTTCAGACCTGCCGTCACAAACCGACTGGCCAACTCGCATGCGCTGGGTCGGCCTTGCCGCCGTTCCTTCAGGTTTGCTGGTGGCTGTGACTGCGCATGTGTCGATGGACATTGCCGCGGCACCGTTTCTTTGGGTTATCCCGCTTGCACTGTTCTTGCTGACTTTCGTGCTGGCATTCGCCCGCAATCCGGTTTTCAGCATTGCGTCTTTGTCGAACCTTCTGCCGCCAATGGCAGGCCTTGTGTTCTTCACCATGGTCCTGGGCAGCCTGTTGCCGGTCTGGTTTCTGCTGGCATGCCACCTCACGTTTTTCTTCTTCGCCGCGCTGCTGGCGCATTCGGTGCTGGTCTCGCAGCGGCCTGACAGCAATGGTTTGACAGCCTTTTATTTCTTGATGTCGCTTGGTGGCGTGGTGGGCGGCGCGTTCACCTCGCTGGTTTCACCGGTAATCTTCAACTGGGTCGCCGAATATCCCCTGCTGATGGTGGCAGCGCTGATGTGCCGCCCGCAGGCATGGACCGGCAATCGGCGCGAGATTCGGATTTTCGTGCTGCTCGGCCTGCTCATTGCACTCACCATGAACAACAGGCTTTTTGCTTCGCTGGCCATGCCAAGCGATCCGGGTTTCTACGCGCTGTGCATCGCCGCCTTCGCCATGACAGGCGCAGTCATCCGGTTGCGTTCAGAAGCCTTGCACGGCTTTTTCATCATCCTTGTCACCGGCCTGTTCTTTGCTTCGCAGGCGGTGGGCGGCTCGGTTTCTGTTGAACGTTCCTTCTTCGGCGTCGTGAAAGCGTTTCACACTCCGGACGGTCGGTTCACGGTCATGGCCCATGGCACAACAGCCCATGGCGCCATTCGCAACAACGAAGTCTCGGGCAAGCCTACCCCGCTCTCCTATTATCACGAGAGCCTTGGCATCGCTTCGGCGCTGTTTGCAGCGCAGGGGAAACTTGCCGGAAAGCCAGCGCAGATGGCAACCATCGGGCTTGGTGCAGGTGCAATCCTGTGCCACCGCAAGCCGGGTGAAAAATGGACTTCCTACGAGATCGACCAGGCCGTTGTTGACATGGCCGCAAACCCGAAGCTTTTTCGTTTCGTTTCCAATTGCGGAAATGGAGACCCGATAGTGCTTGGCGATGCACGCCTGACGCTCGGCAAGGAGCCGGCCGGGAAATTTGACTACCTGCTGATCGACGCGTTCTCTTCCGACTCGATCCCGGTCCATCTGCTTACCGTGGAGGCGTTGGAACTCTACCGCTCGAAACTCAAGGCGGACGGCATTCTGGCCATTCACATTTCAAATCGCTACATGGAATTGCAAAGTGTTGTTGCCGCTCTCGCCCGCCAGACCGGCATGTCCGGGCGCGCCGGAATCTTCCATCCGCCAGCAGCCCTCGCCAAGGGCGAACAGCTTAACGCCAGCGAAGTTGTGGTGCTTGCAAACAGCGAAGCTGCATTGGGTGCGATCCTGTCCGACCCGCGCTGGAAGCCGTTGGCACCGGGCAACACTGCCGCATGGACCGACGACTATTCCAACGTTCTCGCGGCAATTGCCCGGCGGTTCTGAACGTTATCGCCGCAGGATCGCCTGCAGCAGGTCCCGCACGCCAATTGCGCCGATGAACTTGCTGTCATCGTCAAACACCGCAACTGGTGCAGTCTGCGATTGGTGGATCGCCAGCATCACCGTGCGCAACGACGTGCCTGGCGTTGCCCAATAAACGACATTGCTGCCCGGCTCGGCTTTTTCCGCTTGTTCACAATGCAGCCACTCGATCGGTTTTCCCAGGCGGGTTGCAGAGAAAACTTTCTGGTCTGCCCCGATCTTGAAACTCGTGGTTTGCCGCCGGTCGAGCCACACCCCGCCATCGGGGGCAGCAAGGAGGTCGCGCCGGTCTCGCATGACATTCCAGGCGGTGAGCACCGACAACGGATTCACATTGGCAATGAACTCTCGGACATAATCATTGGCTGGCCGCAAGACGATGTCTTCAGGCGGGCCTGACTGAACAATACGGCCACCCTCCATGATGGTGATCGTGTTGCCGATCTTGAGAGCTTCTTCAAGGTCGTGGCTGACAAAGAGAATGGTCTTTTTCAGCTTGGCCTGCAGGTCAAGAAGTTCATCTTGCAGCTTGGTGCGGATCAGCGGGTCCAGAGCGGAAAACGGCTCGTCCATCAAGAGGATCGGCGCTTCGGTAGCAAAAGCCCTGGCCAGTCCTACGCGTTGCTGCATTCCGCCCGAGAGTTCATGGGCGTATTTCTCGGACCACTGGTCAAGGCCGACCAGTTCCAGTTGCTTTTTAACGCGTTCGTGCCGCTCTGTTTCGGGAACGCCGGACAGCTCGAGGCCAAAGCCGACATTTTCGGCGACCGTGCGCCATGGCAAAAGTGCAAACTGCTGGAAAACCATTGCCACGCATTCACGGCGCACCTTGCGCAGATCTGCCGCACTGCATTTCACGACATCCGCCGACCAGCCGCCATCGTGTACGATGACCTCTCCGCGCGTGACCTTGTTGAGACCGTTGACCGCGCGCAGCAGGGTGGATTTGCCCGAGCCTGAAAGGCCCATCAGAACCGAGATTTCACCCTGCTTCACGGTGAGATTTGCGCCCGCCGCTCCAAGCACGGCGCCGGTCTGATTGAGAATTTCAGCACGGCTTTTGCCGCCATCCAGCAGGGCAAGGGCCTCGCTGACCTTTGCGCCGAAAACGATGTCAACATTCTTGAACTCTACGGCGACGGTCATTTGCGCATCTCCGCGCGCCGCGCCAATACACGGTCAAGGATGATGGCAAGGATGACGATGGCGAGGCCCGCCTCGATGCCAAGCGGAATATTGCGGTTGTTGAGCGCGCGGTTGACCGGGTTGCCAAGCGAGGGCGCGCCAATCAGCGTGGCAATCACCACCATGGACAGCGACAGCATGATGCACTGCGTCAGCCCTGCCATGATGGACGGCAGCGCGGCTGGCAGTTCGACCTTCCAGAGCAATTGCCGCTTGGTGGCTCCAAAGCTCTCCCCCGCCTCGATCATCGGCTTGGGGATGGACGTGATCCCCAGATAGGTCATGCGCACGGGCGCAGGCATGGCAAAGATGATGGTGACAATGAGAGCCGGTGCCGCGCCGAGGCCAAATAGGATGAGTACCGGGATCAGATAAACAAAGGTCGGCATAGTTTGCATGAGGTCGAGGATCGGCTGCATGGTCCGCCAGACCCTTGGGTTGTGTGCGGCCCAGATACCGAGCGGAACACCGATCGCCATGGAAAGCGCCGTGGCGTATATCACCAGCGAAAGGGTCTGGATGGTTTCCTTCCAAAGGCCTTGGTTGATGATGAAAAGCAGACCGAACAACACGCCAAGCGCCAGCCATTTGGACCGGCGGGCATACCAGACGAGTGCCGCGATCAATACCGCCAGCACAACAGGCGGGCACAGCAGCAGCAGCCAGCTTGTGCTTTCAACCGTCCAGTTCAGGGCGAGTTTCACACCATCAAAGAACCATTCAAAATACCTGATGATGAACTCGATGGCGGCTTTGCCCCACTGCCCCACCGGAATCTTCCACAGCCTTATCAGCTCCGAAACTGGATCGCTCATAGCCCTGGTCCCCGCTTGCCCTGTGACCCCCGGATGGAGAAAGGGCGCCGGTTTTATCCGGCGCCCTGGTCTTGACTTACTGGATGGTGGCCAGTGCTGCGGCGGCATCGCCGCCTGACATTGTGGTCACGCCGTCAGTCCATGCCTTGATCACATCCGGATTGCTTTTGATCCATTCAGCGGCATGTGCCACGGGGTCTTTGCCCTCGTTCAGCACCGGCGCCATGATGGTGTTGCCCACCATGGGAAGGGTGAACTTCATCTGCGAGATCAGCTTGGCCACGTTCGGGCATTCTGCTGCCCAGCCTGCGCGCGACGTTGTGTAGACGGTCGCTCCACCAAAACCATAGGACTCGGTGCCGGCAAGGTAATGCAGCTTCATCTGGCCCATTGTGGGATGCGGGGTCCAGCCAAGGAACGCGATCCATTCGTTGTCCTTGATGGCGCTCTCGGCTTCTGTCAGCATTCCTGCCTCGGAGCTTTCTACCAGTTCAAAGCCGGCGAGATTGTTATTCTCTTCGCCGATCATGGTCTGGATGATGCGGTTGCCGTCATTGCCACTTTCGATGCCATAAAACTTGCCGCCGAATTTGTCCTTCTGGGCTTGCATGTCCGTGATGCTCTTGACGCCTGCATCCGCAACATATTGCGGTACGACAACGCCATAGCCAGCGCCTTCCATGTTGACAGCCAGCTGTTCAACCGACTTGTCATCCAGATAGGGCTGGATATCCGCGGCCTGCGACGGCATCCAGTTGCCAAAGAATATGTCGATATCCTTGCTCTGCATCGAGGCGAAGGTCACCGGCACTGAAAGGGTCTTCACTTCGCCCGTATAGCCAAGGGCAGTGACGAGGTTAGAAGCGATACTCGAAATAACCTGGATTTCAGTCCAGCCCACATCGGCAAAACGCACAGCCTTGCAGGACTCGGGGTCTGCTGCATTTGCCGGCGCTGAGGCTGCAAACACTGCCAGCGCCGCTGCAAGCAAGGGCCGGGTAATTGGCTTGAATTTCATGGTGTTGTTCTCCCTTTTGAAGTTTCCGGGCGTTTTCGCCTCGACACCGCGACAACGCGTCCGGTCGTGACTGGCATTTTCAGCACTTCGCCCATTGTCCCGCAAGCAAAAAATCCGTAATTTTGATTGACCGGTCAATCAATTTCGCGGCCCAAGCAGAAGCTGGGCAGGCTTGAAGGGTCGCTCTAGCCGGATTGGGAACAAGAAATGGGGAAAATCGCAGCGCAGGATGGCCGCAGGCAGTCGCTGATTGATGCCGCAGTCCTGACCATTGGCGAGCAGGGCTCGCTGGAGGTTTCCGTGCGTGAAATCGCTTCGCGCGCAGGCATGTCGCCAGCATTGGCTTTCCACTACTTCGGCGACAAGGACGAAATCGTCACTCAGACAATGCGCTTCCTCATGCGCGATTTTTCCGCTGAAGTGCGCCGCCATCTTGAGCTTGCCCGCACTCCGGTCGAGCGCATCGAGGCAGTGGTCCGCGCCAGCTTTGCCCAGAGCCAGTTTGATCGCACCACAATTGCCGCCTGGCTGGTTTTTTACTTGCGCGCCTACTCGTCAGTAAAGGCCTCGCGCCTGTTGCACATCTATTCGAGCCGCTTGCGCAGCAACCTCGTGAACCCGCTGCGACAGCTCGTTGACAGGGATGTCGCAGAAGGAATGGCCGAAAGCCTGGCTGCAATGATAGACGGGCTGTATGTGCGGCACGCCTTGCGCCGCGAAGGCCCTGATGCAGCACAGGCCATCCAGCACTGCATTGATCATCTGCAAAGCCGGCTTTCAAGCGAAGGAGCGCTCCAATGAACAAGCCCCTCAAATTCTCCGACATTGCAGCGCAACTCGCGCGCCCCTCGAATTTCATCGCCGGGAAATTTGTCGACGGCTCCGGTGAGAGCCGCGAAACACTTTATCCAGCCACGGGAGAGGCTATCGCCACGATCCGATGGTCAACAGTTGAAGATGTCGACAACGCCGTCATCGCAGCGCGCGAAGGCTACAAGGTCTGGCGCAACACCCCGCCTGCTGTGCGTGCCCGCATCCTCAACAAGGCGGCGGCAATCCTGCGTGAGCGCCTTGAGTACATTGCCCGGATTGAAACGCTGGACACCGGCAAGCCGGTTCAGGAAACCCTGGCCGTTGACGTGACCTCCGGAGCCGACTGCCTTGAATATTTCGCGGCGCAAGCTGCTGTGCAGATCGGCGAATATGTCGGCTTTTCGGGCGAAGAAGGCGATTGGGGCTATACCAGACGCGAGCCGCTGGGCGTTTGTGCCGGCATTGGTGCGTGGAACTATCCGCTGCAGATCGCTTGTTGGAAATCGGCCCCGGCGCTTGCCTGCGGCAATGCATTCATATTCAAGCCGGCCGAGACCACACCGCTTTCTGCCCTTGAACTGGCCCGCGCCTACAAGGATGCCGGCCTGCCCGACGGTGTCTTCAACATCGTTCAGGGCGATGGCCGCGTTGGCGCAGCACTTACCGCGCATCCGGGCATTGCCAAAATTTCGCTGACCGGATCCACCGCAACCGGAATCCGGATTCTCGAAGGTGCAGCAAGCAGCCTCAAGCACGTGACGCTTGAACTGGGCGGCAAATCCCCGCTGATCGTGTTTGATGACGCCGATATCGACTCAGCAGTTGGCGGCGCAATGGTCGCCAACTTCTACTCGACCGGGCAGGTCTGCTCAAACGGCACCCGTGTCTTTGTGCATGCGTCGGTCAAGGACAGCTTTCTTGAAAAACTGGTGGCGCGCACAAAGGCGTTGCAGATCGGCGATCCCCTCGATCCGCAAACCAACATCGGCCCGCTGGTGTCGGCAGCGCATTTTGAAAAGGTACGCTCATACCTGGAGGCCGGACGAAACGAAGCGCGCCTGGTTTACGGAGGCAACCTTCCCAAAATTGCCGGCTTTGAAGGCGGCTACTGGGTGGAACCGGCGATCTTTGACGTGGCCGATGAAAGCGTTTCGATCTGTCGCGAAGAAATCTTCGGACCCGTCATGAGTGTCTTGACCTTCACCGATGAAGACGACGTGGTCGCCCGCGCCAATGATACCGGCTACGGGCTGTCGGCAGGCGTATACACCAGCGATCTATCCCGTGCCCATCGCATGATGGCGCGCCTTGAAGCTGGTTCCTGCTGGATCAACACCTACAATGTCACACCGGTTGAAATGCCGTTCGGTGGCTACAAGCGGTCCGGAATAGGCCGCGAAAACGGCCGCTGGGCAATGGAAGCCTATTCACAGATCAAGGCCGTCTATGTGGCGATGACCCCGCCGCAATATCCCTACTGATGACGCAAGTGACGGAGCAAGCCACATGAGTGCCGGGCGAATGGACTCAACAATCATGCTGGCAGACTTCGTGATTGTCGGGTCGGGTTCGGCGGGGTCGGCCATGGTTGCGCGCCTGAGCGAGAACCCTTCAAACAGCGTTATCGTGATCGAGTATGGCGGCACGGATGCCGGTCCTTTGATCCAGATGCCAGCCGCCCTTTCATACCCGATGAACATGCCGCTCTACGACTGGGGTTACCAGTCCGACCCCGAACCGCATCTGGGAGGCCGCAGGCTGGCCACACCTCGTGGCAAAGTGATCGGTGGTTCGTCCTCGATTAACGGCATGGTTTATGTGCGTGGGCATGCGCGCGATTTCGACCATTGGGCCGAGCAGGGCGCTGCCGGCTGGTCCTATGCCGATGTTCTTCCCTATTTCCAGCGCATGGAAACTGCCCATGGCGTCGAGGGGCAGGCGCGCGGCACCGATGGCCCTTTGCATGTGCAACGCGGCCCGCGCCAAAATCCGCTGTTCCACGCCTTTGCCGAAGCGGGGAGCCAGGCAGGCTTTGAGGTGACAGATGACTACAACGGCCTGAAGCAGGAAGGCTTCGGCGCCATGGAACAAACCATCTGGAAGGGCCGTCGCTGGTCCGCGGCGAATGCCTATCTGAAACCGGCCCTCAGGAAGCCCAATGTCCGCATCTTGCGCGGACTGGCGACCCGGATCATCATCGAGGATGGCAGGGCAACGGGTGTCGAAGTCCAGATCGGCGACCGGCTTTCGACCGTCAGCGCCAACCGCGAAGTCATCATTGCAGCGTCTTCGATCAATTCACCAAAATTGCTGATGCAGTCGGGAATTGGTCCCGCCAGCCATTTGCAGCAGATGGGAATTGAAGTCGTGGCCGATCGCCCCGGCGTTGGCTCGAACCTGCAGGACCACCTTGAGCTTTATGTTCAAATGGAATGCCTGCAACCGATCACGCTTTATTCAAAGCTGGGGTTGCTGTCGAAAGCCAGGATCGGGCTCGAATGGCTGTTGTTCAAGACCGGCGACGGGGCAACAAACCATTTTGAAAGCGCAGCTTTCGTCCGCTCCAAACCTGGCATCGAATACCCTGACATCCAGTACCACTTCCTGCCGGTGGCTATCAGGTATGATGGCAAGGCTGCTGCAAAAAGCCACGGCTTTCAGGTCCATGTCGGGCCAATGCGCTCAAAATCGCGCGGCGAGGTGCGGCTCAAAAGCCCCAATCCGCTCGCGGCCCCGTCGATCCGCTTCAACTACATGAGCCACGCCGATGACTGGGCGGACTTTCGCCATGCCGTGCGCCTGACGCGCGAGATTTTCGGTCAAAAGGCTTTTGACCCCTACCGTGGTCGCGAAATAGCTCCCGGATCGGATGTTGAAAGCGACGCGCAGCTTGACGATTACTTGCGCCAGCATGTGGAGAGCGCCTACCACCCATGCGGCACTTGCCGGATCGGTAGGGCCGATGATGGCCATGCTGTGGTGGATCCGCAATTGCGGGTGATCGGTGTCGACAGGCTTCGGGTGGCGGACAGTTCGGTTTTCCCGCGCGTCACCAATGGCAATTTGAACGCCCCTTCAATCATGGTCGGCGAGAAGGCGTCCGACCACATTCTTGGACGCGAGCCATTGCCAAGGTCCAACCTGGAACCTTGGATCAACCCCCGCTGGCGCGAGAGCGACCGTTAACGGCCGCTATCGCTCAACGGAAATTTGATGCCGGATCAGGAAAGCCTTGGGTCGGCAAGGTTCGGGAATGTGACCCTTCCGCCCGCACGCCCGGTCTGGATGTCAGGCCGTTCAAACAGCATTCGCCGTTCTGTGAAGCTCGACAAAAACACCGGATGAAGCCGTGTCATCCGCTCGCGCTGACCCACAACATCAGCATTCAGCAGGCCGATAGGGGCTTTCAGCGATGGATATGGACGCGGTTCGCAAAGGATCTGAGAGCGAAACACCCGGCGATAAAACGCGGTATGCTCGGCCCGAACCGTAGCAAGGCAACCATCGGCGTCAAAATATTCCGACGCCATGCAGGGAAGCCGCAAGGTGAGATAGGCAAGATCGGCGAATTCACGCGAGGCTTCGGCATTTGTTGCAAAGCGCGTCGGATCAATCAGGGTCATTCCCTTGTCGATCATTGGCCCAACGATATCAGGAAAAACGTCCAGTGCCGGACCCTTGCGCCATTTCGGGCTGATGACATGCAGCCGGATGGTGCTGACAAGACGGTCATCCTCGAACAGGCCGAATATCCAGCAGTTCTCCATCTCGTCATACGCGTCGCTCAGCAAGCCACGCTTGTTGGCTTCGATGGCACCTTCCTGCAAATAGGCTTGGTACCGGAACGCAAATATGGCTTCACGTTCTTCTTGTGTCCGGGCTACCCGGAAATCCAGCTCTTGAAGATAATCTGCTATCCGAACCGCATGGCTTCGCTCGGCTGACCCCACATTTTCAACCATGTTACCCCTTGGAGGTTGCCCCAAAACTCCCCGACCAAGAACTAGGTTAACAAATTGTTAAGCGGTGTAAAGGCAAGACAGCACAGATAGCGGTTGCGGGGCACGCAAACCCACATCGTGGTAAATCCATAAGGTTAATGCTGAAGTTCTAGCCGGCCGAGCGGCGCTTTGGCGTTCCAAGGACGCTGCCGATATCCTGGGCACTTAGCAATTCAAGAATGTCGCTGGCCGGCATCGCCCTGCCGAAAAGGTAACCTTGCATCTCGTCGACATGCACTTTTTCGCAAAGGATGTGCATCTGCTCGGCAGTTTCCACGCCTTCAATCGTGATTGAAAGCCCAAGCTCATTGGCCAGATGCGTCACACCCGAAAGCAAAACCAGTGAACGCTCGTCACTGTCGATCTTCTCAATGAATGAACGGTCGATCTTGACCTTGTCCAAAGGCAGCTGATGCAAATAGCTCAGTGACGAAAACCCGGTTCCAAAGTCGTCGAGCGAAATCCGCACGCCCGATTTTGCCAGCCTGGTGAGGATTGCCGTGGTCTCCTGCACATTGCCGAGCATGGCTGATTCGGTGACTTCAACTTCCAGGCGGCGTGGATCGAGCCCGCTTTTGCCAAGCGCAGACTTCACAACAGCACAGACATCGGACTGCTGGAACTGCAGGGAAGAAACATTCACGGCAACAGAGACGTTTTCAGGCCAGTTCATGCACGCCGAAGTCGCCTGCTCGAGCACGTATTTTCCGATCTGGGAAATCATACCGATTTCTTCTGCGACCGGAATGAAGATCGCTGGCGAAATGGACCCTCGCTCTGGATGGTTCCACCGCAGCAAAGCCTCGCAGGTGTTGATGCGTTTCTGGTGAATGTCGACAAGTGGCTGGAAATGCAACTGCAACTCGCCGCGCTCGATCGAGCGGCGCAGATCATTTTCAAGCTCGCGCCTATCGCGAATGACATCCCCAAGTTCATCTGAATAGAACGAATGGCACCCGCGACCGCGAGCCTTCGCGTCATACAGCGCCATGTCCGCCACTTTGAGCAGATGATTGTAGTCTCTGCCATTGTTGGGAGATTGGGCTATGCCGATGCTGGCGCCCACTGCCAGCAAGTGGCCATCAATGACCATCGACTTGGAAAGCTCGGCAATCATCATTTCGGCGAAAGCAGAGCTGTCTTTCCGGCGCAATTTGCCGGGAACCACGATCACGAATTCATCACCGCCAAAGCGGCAGACCATCCCGTTTTCAGGCATGCGCGAGCGCATCCGCAATGCAACGGTGCAAAGCAGTTTGTCGCCGATCGCGTGCCCCAGCGCATCATTGACGTCCTTGAAATTGTCGAGGTCAATGAAATACAGCGTGCATGGCAAAAGCCCGCTTTCGTTTGACAGCAGCCGGTTTATCTCATGGGCAAAATAGCGACGGTTTGGCAAATGGGTCAGCGGGTCGAAACTTGCCAGCTTGCGAATTTCTTCTTCCGAACCCACCCGCTCCGTGATGTCTTCAAGAACGAAAACCCCACCGCCATCTTTGGTGGGGTTGTATGTGGCCTCGACAATGCAGCCATCCGAAAGGACATGCCGGAAGCGCTGCGGTCGGCCATTCGTCAGACAGTCGGAGAACACTTCCTGAAGCTGGCGTGAAAACAAGATGCCGTTTTCGATGGTTGTCGATAGCGGCGGCAGGTCACCGATAGCTGAACCCAGGAGTTCAGAACCTTCAGGCATGCCGACAAGCGGTGCGAACCGGGCATTTGCCACGACAAACTCACCCTTGTTGTCGAGCAGGGCGAGGCCATGCGAAACATTGCTGAGCGCGATCTCAAACCGGTCTGCAATGGTCTTGTTGTCTAGCGATGTCAGCACCGCATTGAAAAGCACCAGTCGCAGGTTTCGCGACATCAGCCAGAATGAGATGAACATCGGGATGACAAAGAGGCCAAGAATGGCATCATACCCTGATCCAAACAGAAACAGCCCGGAGACCAGCAGCGAGCTCGCCAGCAAGGTCTGGTAGAGCACCACCTTCTTGCTGGAGAAATTGCGCCCCATGATGCCGGTCAGGTAAGCCATCGTCACAATGACGCTCATCTGGTGAACATAGACATCAGAGGATCGCGCAAAACCCACGAAACACCACAGACCAAGGCCGGCGACGTATAGCGAACCAAGCGTGGCATAGCGGTTTTCCCACGTGCCAACTTCATCTGGAGCAAGCGGGCGCGTTGCCGCGCGCGCGAACATGCTTCCGTCAATCAAACGCAAAAGTCCGAACACGAAAAGCGTCAACGCAAAGAACAGCTGAATCGGATCGTTGGTGCGAATGTAAAGGACAAGCGGCGCTATCGTCATGGTCACAGTGCCAACGGCCAGTGACTTCTGATCGGCATACAGCGAGCGTACAACCGATTCCTTTACCGGATCGGGAAGCTTGGCTTCATCTATGAACTGTGTATCTGCGCTCTGAAAATGCATACCCCGAAATCTCGTTTGAGAGACACGCCCAGTGCTTTTTTAGTCTTGAATGTTTTGAGCAAGTGTTAAATTTTTGCCGAAGAGCGCAAATAGTCCGGTATTTCACATGTTTGGCTGCCTTGAGAGCCCAACGAAAGCGCAGCATTCTGTTTTGACCACCACTTTCTGGCAGGGATTTGGAATTACGGCAAAATTGCGCTACCCATGGCGCTTGAATTGGCAATTGAAGCGCGATCAGCGAATTTTCGACAGGAGATGACATGGAATCCTTGGCAAAAATTCCCTTGTTCCGTGAACTCGATGCATCGGTTTCGGAACGATATGCCCGCAGCTGCAACTGGAAAGACTATGATGCCAACGAACTGGTGATCGATGTCGATGACCAGTCAAACGATGTCCGGTTCATCTTGTCGGGTCGTGTGCGCATCATCATGCGCATCGCAATCGGCAAGGAAGTCATCCTGGGCGAAATGGGTGAAGGCGATTTCTTTGGTGAGATCGCAGCCATTGACGGACAGACACGCTCTGCCAACGTTACCGCCCTCACAAGATCGCGCATCTGCATCATGCCGCAGCGCATTTTTGTCGAGATTTTGCGCACGGCGCCTGACATATCCTTGCAGGTTCTCAAGATGTTTGCAGCGCGGGTGCGCACGCTCAACATGCGCCTTGGCGAACACTCATTCCTGCAGGCAAAACACCGGCTTTACGCGGAATTGCTGCGTCTTTCGCGGCCACGTGCCGGCAACGCTTCCCAGCGCGCCATTTCCCCGCCCCCAATCCAGCGTGAGCTTGCAGAACGCATTGGCTCAAGGCGCGAGGTGGTTTCACGCGAGTTGAACCAGCTTGAACGCGAAGGTCACGTCGAGAAGGCAAGAGGCGCACTGGTCCTGGTCAATTTGAACGAGCTGCAACGGCGTATTTCCGACGCACTCGAAGAATGATCCTGGCCATCAGGCCGGACGCAGCGTTTCAACCAGCTTTGCCCAGTAAGACGTCCCAACGGGTATGATTTCGTCGTTGAAATCGTACCTGGGCGTGTGAAGCCCGGCGCTATCTCCATTTCCGATGAAGATGAACGCACCGGGCCGCGCCTCCAGCATGTAGGAAAAATCCTCTCCGCCAAGAAGCGGGGCCATCTGCGTGTCCACATTGTCGGGACCGATGATTGATGCCGCAATGGACGCTGCCAGTTCCGTTTGCTCCGCATGATTGAAAGTCACCGGGTAGGTCGGGTAGTGGATGAACTCCAGATCCATGCCGTTGGTTGCCGCCACGCCTTCTGCAATCTCGCGAACCCGTTTGGCCGTGAACGCCCGTGTTTGCGCGGTCAGCGTCCGGAAAGTCCCGTTGAGGAAAGCAGTATCCGGGATGACATTGTGCGTGTGGCCAGCCTGAACCTGCGTGACCGAAACCACAACGGCATCCACCGGATTGGTCTGGCGGGAAACTATGGTCTGCAGGGCCATGATGCACTGTGCGGCCGCGGCCACCGGATCGGCACAAAGGTGGGGCATCGCCGCATGGCCGCCGCGCCCTTTGAAGGTGATGTCAAACTCGTCGGTCGCCGCCATGATCGGTCCGGGCGTGATGGCAAAATGCCCCTGCGCCAGACCCGGAAGATTGTGCATGCCGTAAACTTCGGCGATGGCAAACCTGTCCATCAGACCATCTTCGACCATTGCCCTGCCGCCCGCCCCGCCTTCTTCCGCGGGTTGGAAAATAACCACGGCATCGCCCGAAAAATTGCGCGTCTCCGCCAGATATCGCGCCGCGCCCAGCAGCATTGCGGTATGCCCGTCATGGCCGCAGGCATGCATCTTGCCCGGAACTGTTGATGTCCAGGGCTTTCCGGTCTCTTCGGTGATCGGCAGGGCGTCCATGTCGGCGCGCAGTCCGATATTGCCCTTTTTGCCAGGACGGTTGCCGCGGATGACGCCGACAACGCCGGTCTTGCCGATGCCCTCAACCACTTCATCGCAGCCAAATTCACGAAGCAGACCAGCCACCTTCGCAGCCGTTTTGTGAACATCATAGAGAAGTTCGGGTAGCTCGTGGATCTCCCGGCGCCATCCGGCAATTTCGGTTTGCAATTCCGCCATGCGGTTGATTACAGGCATCTTCATTCCCCATGCAAAATCCGGTGGCAACAGTTGATGCTGGACTGGACCGGCATTCTTTGCCAAACCCTGAACGATCGCGGTAAAAGCAGATACCGTGAAAGCGCCTCCGAACGATCAGGCAGTGATAGCGAAATGCGTGCATCAAGTACAGGCAAGGCCGCAATGCGGCGCAGCAGCACAGCGATCCAGATTGCAGCGATTGTTGTCGCATTGCTGTGGGCTGCAGTTTTTACCCCGCAGGCAATTGCCGCCGTAAGGCTGCCATATGTGGTTATCGACCGCGACAGTGGCGCAGTGCTTCTGGAAAACCGGCCATTTGATCGCTGGTATCCAGCTTCACTTACCAAGCTGATGTCCGTCTACGTTACCCTTCGGGCTATGGCTGCAGGCGAAATTGCCCCCGGTTCACCGGTAACCGTGTCGAAGCGTGCCGCTGGCGAGCCACCATCCAAAATGGGCTATGCACCCGGAACACAATTGCGTTTTGATACAGCGCTGAAAATCGTCATCGTCAAAAGCGCAAACGACATTGCCGTTGCCATGGCCGAATCAGTGGCTGGCAGCGTTGACGCTTTTGTTGATCGCATGAATGCGGAAGCCGCCCGTCTTGGCCTGGTGGATACCCGGTTCGCCAATCCCAACGGCCTGCATGACAATGGCCAGTACACCAGCGCCCGCGACATGGCATTGCTGGCGCGGCAGATTCTGGATGAATTTCCCCAATATTCCAGCTACTTCGCAATCCCGGCGATACGCGCCGGTGAAAAGGTGGACCATTCCTACAATCTGTTGCTGGAACGGTTTTCGGGCACTGACGGCATGAAAACGGGGTTTGTTTGTGCCTCCGGTTACAACATGGTTGCCAGCGCCACCCGCAACGGCAGGCAGATCATCGCAGTCGTCTTCGGAACAGATTCGCAAACCGACAGGGCCGTAACAGCAGCAACATTGCTGTTGCAGGGCTTTGAAACCAGCGGCGGCCAGAACATTTCCGGCTTTGTTTCCAAATCCCCACCCATCACGCCCAAGAGCCAGCGCAAGACAATGTGCAGCGAGGCAGCGTTGAAGGCACGCTACGACCCTGCACCGGGCGATGTCGTCATCAATGCGCCGATCCTGAAAAACCGGATTGCCGGAATCCCGCAGTCCGTATCAACCGGCGGGGTCGACTCTCCGCCCAGCAGAGCTGCAAGCGAGGCATTGGAGACTGCAGCGTTCAAGCCTCGCGGCAAGGTACCCGTGCCCACCCGTCGCCCTGCCTATGGCCCCGTCAATGTCGATGGCGAACCGCTTGCCAATACCCCGCTGCGCAAGGGCATAACCACGCCGGAGCCGCGTCCCCAGCAAGGCGGATCATGAGCAGTCACAAAATCCCTGTTCATGTCCTGAGCGGGTTTCTTGGTAGCGGCAAGACCACACTTTTGAACCGCCTGCTGGGATCGCCGCTCTTTGCCCGAACTGCCGTTGTGATCAACGAGTTTGGCGAAACGGGTCTTGATCATCTGTTCATTGAAGGTCGGCAGGATGCCATAATCGAGCTCTCCAATGGCTGCCTTTGCTGCACCATTCGCGGCGAATTGGCACAGACCCTGCAAGATCTGCCATTCGAAGGCATTGACCGTGTTCTGGTGGAAACGACCGGACTGGCTGACCCCGCTCCCGTGCTCCAGGCAATCCTTTCGGTTTCAAAGGCTGGCGAGCGATTTGGGCCAGGCGGTCTGGTGGTGCTAGTGGATGCACTGAACGGGCCGCAACAGGTTTTGCAGCAGACCGAAGCGGCTTTGCAGATTGCGCTGGCCGATCTGGTCGTATTGACCAAGCTTGATCTGGTGCCGGTGGCAGATCTTGCGCAAAGGCTTGACGCGCTTGCCGCAATGGTCAGATCGCTCAACCCGGCGGCTGCAATGGTCCAAAGCGCTGATCTGACCGCGCAACAGTTCCTGGATTCAGGCAATTCCATCTCAGCAGGCGCCGCGCCGCACGAAGGGCATCATGCCCACCACCATGGGCATCATGATGTTTCGCGGCATGGCGAAAACATCCGCTCAACAGTGCTGCGCTGTTCCAAGCCTCTGCCGATGCGGGCAGTTGAAATGTTCTGCGAACTTCTGGCTTCGGCACATGCCGACAAGCTTTTGCGTCTCAAAGGAATTGTTTGCGTGGAAGGCGAAACCCGTCCGGTTGCGATTCACGCAATTCATGGCGTTGTGCATGAACCGCAATTCCTCGCTGCCTGGCCGGATGAAGACCACACCAGCCGCATTGTCGTGATTTTGCGCGACATGGAGCCCCAATTTGTCGAACGGTTGTTTGCCGGTTTTGCCAATTTGGGAGGCGTTGACACACCTGACCGGGCTGCGTTGATGGACAATCCGCTGGCTGTGCCCGGCGCGCGGCGCCTTTAGCCTTCCCCAACCCCGCGTTCGATGAGGAATTTGCGCACGCCGTCATTTTCCGCATAATCAATCAGCAAATGGCCGCGTTCACTGCAAAAATGCGGTATGTCTATTGCACTCAGCGGATCGGTAGCCTCAACCCACAAGCGGCTGCCGGCCGAAAGCTCGCGCAACGCCTTGCGTGTCTTCAGGACAGGAAGCGGGCATTTCAGTCCGCGAAGGTCTAGAATAGGCGCGTCCAATGGTGTGACTCCAGCCACGGTGTGCGGTCCTGCTTCAATGCAGCAAACCGGCCACCATATCTTTCAAGGGAGAGGCAAATGCCGGATTTGGCAACAGAAATTTCAAGCTTCTGGAAGGGTGTCGGGCCATCGGGTTGGTACTCGAAAAGCGACGCGCTGGACGAAGACATTCGCCGGCAATTTGGCGAGCACTGCAAAAAGGCTTTGGCAGGCGACTATGCTGCCTGGAGTGCAAGCCCGGAAACCTGCCTTTCCCTCCTGCTGCTGCTCGACCAGTTTCCACGCAATATTTACCGGGGAGATGCGCGGGCATTTGCCAGTGATTCTCTCGCAAGGGCGGTTGCAGTTGAGGCACTTGGCCATGGCCATCCGCAACATGTCGACCCTGTGATGCGAGATTTCTTCTACCTGCCGTTCATGCACAGCGAACACATCGCTGATCAGCGTCTGTGCGTGAAACTGATGCACGCTCACAGCAACGAAAACGCGCTGAAATACGCCATTTTACACCGCGACATCATATTGCGCTTTGGGCGTTTCCCCCATCGAAATCCGGCCCTTGGCAGGCATACCACGCCCGCCGAACAGGCATTCCTCGACAATGACGGGTTCAAGGGCTGACAAACCGGCCCGTTAACCCCGGTTCACTGCTTCGCCAAACTGTTTGTTAAAAGCTTTGTGCCACTGATGGAGATACATTTCCGGAGTGGTTTCAATTGCATTTGCCGCTGGTCTCATTATTCGCGCCCGCGCTCGACAGGGTGCTTTCAAGCAGCAATTCCGCACGCGCAAAAACCATGCTGGACCGCGTCGAAGCGGTCATTGAAGGTCGCGATGACAGCGCCGTCTCGCAACGCACAGCGCTTTTTGCCTTTGCAATCAGGGTTTTGAGCGCAGCAATCGCCTATTTCTCACAGGTTCTGATGGCCCGCTGGATGGGCGACTTCGAATACGGGATTTTCGTCGCTGTATGGGTTGCGTTTGTGATTTTGGGTGGCATCGCCTGCCTTGGTTTTCAAACAGGCATCATAAGGTTCATTTCAGAATACCGCGCATCCGGCGAAGAGGATGAATTGCGCGGCGCCATTCGCGGCAGCCTGATGTGGTCCTTCGGGGCCGCAACATTGCTTGGCCTGACCGGTGCGACCCTTTTGCATTTCTTCTCGGGGTTCATCACCAGCTATTTCGTCATGCCGATCTTTCTGGCGCTGATCTGCCTGCCGATGCTGGCCCTGCAGGAAGTCCAGGACGGGATCGCCCGTGCCTACAACTGGCCCGGCACGGCGCTGGCGCCGACCTTCATCGCCCGGCCAATCATCCTTCTGGCAACCATGGCCGCGACGACCCATTACGGTTTTGACGCAAATGCGCAGACCGCGATGTTGTCTGCCATCGTCGCCACCTGGATCGCCTCGCTTGCCCAGTTCTTGCTGTTGTCGTGGCGCATGCGCGCGTTCGTGCCGTCCGGCAAGGCACGCTTCCTGCCGATGCAGTGGATAGCAATCACGATGCCGATCTTCCTGATCGAGGGATTCTACAATCTGCTGACCAACACCGACATTCTTTTCGTCGGCTACTTCATGCCGCCCGAAAAGGTTGGGGTGTATTTCGCAGCCGTAAAGACACTTGCCCTGGTGCACTTCGTCTATTTCGCCGTGAAAGCCGCCGCTGCGCACCGCTTTGCCACCTACAAGGCCTCTGGTGATCGCCAGCGCTATGAAGATTTCATCCGCGAGACCATCCACTGGACATTCTGGCCATCGCTGGTTCTCGCCATCGTGATGGGGCTGACTGCCAAATATTTCCTGATGCTTTTCGGCCCCAGTTTCGTTTCCGGGCAATATTTGATCTGGATTCTGGCTTGCGGCGTGGTGGTGCGCGCCAGCGTTGGCGCTGCCGAAAGCGTGCTGACCATGTCCGGAGAACAGCGCGCCTGTGCCATGGTTTATGCCGCGAGCCTTGCAGTCAACATTTCACTCAACATCATGCTGATCCCCCGTTTTGGCCTTGAGGGCGCAGCCCTAGCCACCAGCCTGGCGCTGGTGTTTGAAGCTGGCGCGCTCTACGCCGCTGCTAAACGACGCCTCGGCCTGCATATCTTCATCGTCCCTGCCCGACGCACGACCGCGGTCGACGGAGTTGCGGGATGATTTTCGAGCACGACAGCCTGTCAAACCGCCGTGATCCGGGAAAAGCCGGGTTTTCCGGTGTTCGCAGGTTTGCGACCCAGGAAACCATCGGCTCCAGCCTTTGGCACCTGGAATTCAGCAATGACGACCTCGATCAAGACACCCAGACGCTCATCGAGCGCCTCGCGGCCACATCAGGCGGTAGCAATCTGTTCTTCGAGCCGATTCTGGTCAATGCCGCAGCGGGGCGAATAGTACCCGCCCGCTTGAACCATCTCACCTTGTTTGAACAGATTGGCGAAGACCGCACTGCCAAGCTGGCAATTCCGTTTGTTCACGCCAAAACCGGATTTCCTCCCGTTTCTGTTCTGCAGGCATTTTCCCATCCGCTCGCGCCACTGTCATTGCCGCTGGCCGAACAATCGGACATTGAGGAATTGTCCGACAAATTCGCCAGCCTGCTGCTGCGTCTCGACCTGAACGAGACACTGGTGTTTGAGGATTTTCCGCTCGACGAGCTATTGGCTATCCAGTTTATCGCCAGCCTCAATGCCGCAGGTGTCTTTACACGCGTAACTTCACGCAAGTTGCGGGCTGTCCTGCACCCTGACCCGGCGAACAAGTATGGCGAGCCGTCTTGGCTCAACGCAAAACGCCGCCGTGAAAACTCGCGCTTGTTCCGAAAACTTTCGCAATACGGTCAGGTCGAATTTGAGAAAGCCGAAAAATTCTGGGATGTTCTTGTCCGGTTTGAAGAGTTTCTCCTCCTCGAAACCCACAGTTGGAAGGGTCGCAAGGGAAGCTCGATCCACGTCATCCGCAAGACCGCAGCCTTTGCGCGCCAGGCGGTAGCGGATTTGGCCGCCAAGGGCAGGGCGACCATTTTCTCGCTGCGCCTCGATGGCAAAGTGGTTGCATCGCTGATCATGCTGCGCTCGGCAAATCGATACTATCCGTGGAAGACCGCATTTGATGAGCACTACCGCGCCTGCGCGCCCGGCACGCAATTGATGTTGCGCACCACGATGCACCTGTTGACGACGCCCGGTTTTGAGCAGGCAGACTCGCTTGCCCGCGAAGACTCGTGGATGGACCGGCTTTGGCCTGAAAGATTGGCCTTGGGAACGCTGGTGGTCGCAAAAGACGAGGCAAACCTGGCGCGTGCCGTTTCGGCCATTGAACGCCGCGAGAGCGCAAAGCAGATTGCAAAACGCATCCTGCGTCGCAAGCCGCTCAAGTCTGCGCCTCAGCCCGTGCCAGATCGCGAAACAGCCGGCGAATGACCTTGCCGGTCGTCGTCAGCGGAATGTCATCCACAAATTCGATCTCACGCGGGTAGATGTTTGCCGCCATCCGCGCTTTGGCATGCAGGCGGATGTCTTCCTTGAGCGCTTCGCTTGCCACTATGCCATCAACCAGCACGACATAGGCCTTGACGATTTCGGTCCGCAACGCATCTGGTTTGCCAACAGCAGCAGCCAGTTTCACAGCCGGATGGGAAACCAGGCAATCCTCGATCTCGCCCGGACCAACCCGGTAGCCGGCCAAGTTGATGATGTCGTCGTCGCGCCCGACGAAGTGAAAATAGCCGTCTTCATCGACAACGCACTGGTCGCCCGTTGTCATCCAGTCGCCGATGAACTTTCTGGTGGTGGCCTCGTCATCCTCGAAATAGCCAAGAAACATCACCGGATCAGGCCGCTTGATCGCCACTTCACCGCGCTCTCCAACCGCGCAGATTGTTCCGTCGCCGCGAATGACCGCAACTTCATGGCCCGGTACCGGTTTGCCGATGGCTCCGGCCCTTGAGACACCCAGGGCCGCACAGGATGAAAGCACCAGATTGCATTCGGTCTGGCCGTAAAATTCGTTGATGGCCAGACCCAGTTCCGCCTTTGCCCATTCAAAGGTGTCGCGTCCCAGGCTTTCGCCGCCTGAACCGATGGTGCGAAGCACCAGTTGGTAGCGCTCTCCGGGAGCTTCGACTGTCTTCATCAGCCGCAGCGCAGTGGGCGGAATGAAGGCATTGCGGACTTTCATTTCAAAAAGCAGCCGGAAGGCAAGTTCCGGGTCGAACCGCTCAAGCCCTCCGAACACCACCGGCACGCCCAGATGCAGGCAAGGCAGAAGAATGTTCAAAAGCCCCCCTGCCCAGGCCCAATCTGCCGGAGTCCAGGCAATGTCGCCGGGTTGCGGCAGCCATTCATGGTGCATCTGCACGCCCGGCAAATGCCCGGCCAGTACCTTGTGACCATGCAGGGCGCCCTTGGCAGGACCCGTCGTTCCCGATGTGAAGATGATCAGCGCTGGCGTCTCGGGACCAGTGGGTGCGGACTTGAATCCGTTGTCAGAATAACTTGCTGCCTGCTCAAATGGCGTCAGCCGTCCGTCCTCTGGCAAATTTCCCTGCCCCACCACAATGACGCGTGAAAGCATTGGAAGTTGCGGCCAGATTTCCAGCAGTTTTGCAAGGCCTTCATGGTTGGTGATCACCGTGCGCACGCCCGACTTTGCAAGCCGCTGGTAGATCGCATTGGGTGCAAAAAGCCGAGCAAGTGGCACTGCCACCATGCCGGCCTTGTAGATAGCCAGATGCGAAACCACGGTTTCAACGCTTTGCGGCAGGATGATGCCGATCCGGTCCCCCGCATCATGGCCATCGGCTTGAAGCCATGCCGCCAAGCCGTCGGAACGCTGCTTCAAATGGCCATAAGTGGTGGATTGCGGGCTTGCATGCGAAGACCATTCGATCAGCGCAACCCGCTCCGGCTCTACTTTTGCCCAGACATCGGCGCACAGGACCCCGATGTTGCAATCCTGTGCAATTTCCCAGCGAAAAGCGGCGCGGACTTGTTCGAGCGTTTCGCCCCTTGGCAACATCGGCATCTTTCAGGCGAAAGCCACGCTGTATTGACCATCGCAGGCAGGATTGAGAATTGGTGCCCCTGGCCGGAATCGAACCAGCACGCCTTTTGGGCAACAGATTTTGAGTCTGCCGCGTCTACCAATTCCGCCACAGGGGCAGGCAGTCATGCTGCTAGCGCCTTGCGAGCGCAAAATCAACCCGATTGCAAAAGCCGAAGCAAGACCGCTCGCGGGCAATGGACCTTGTTCGCGAACATGGCTAGAAGGCGTTGATGTTGCTGGCTGGCCGGCATCGCTTTTCAACCGCCAACCTGCCGGGAAACTTCATGATCCGTGCCATGTATGACTGGGTGCTTTCGCTTGCTGCCCGAAAGTCGGCTGAAGTCTGGCTGGCGGTCATTGCCTTTGTTGAGAGCTCGTTCTTTCTCATCCCCGCCGATGTGCTTTACCTGCCAATGGCCCTGGCAAGGCCTGACCGCGCCTACCGCTATGCCTTCGTTGCCACGTTATTTTCTGTTCTGGGCGGCATACTGGGCTGGTTCATCGGCTTTTACGCCTTTGAAGCCGTCGCCAAACCGGTGCTGGAATTCTACGGGAAGTATGAGAGTTTTGAGGCGCTGCGCTCGGGCGCCAATGCCAACGCCATCCTGCTGATGCTGGTTACATCCGGCCTGTCGCATTTGCCGCCGATCAAGGTCGTGACCATCCTTGCCGGTGCTGCCAACATCAACATCTGGCTGTTCATCGCTTCGGCAATTGTTGCACGGGGCTTGCGCTTTTTTGCGCTTGCCTGGCTGTTGCGTTCCTACGGTCCGCCCATAAAAAGCTTCATTGAAAAGCGATTGAAACTGCTGGCGGCGCTTGGGGCAGGTGCCGTTCTGGCGCTCTACTTCGTGTGGCGCTACCTGCTTCACTGAACAACGGGATTGGTCTGATGCGCCTTGGTTTTAATGGAATTGCGCCAAACGCCATGGCAGTTCTGGCGGGAATGGTTCTGGTCATCGCCACCGTTCTGGCATTTGAACATCTCGGCGGTTACATCCCCTGCAAATTGTGCCTTGGCCAGCGCGAGCCCTTTTATGCGGCTATTCCGTTGAGTGCCCTTGTCCTTGCCGCACTGGCTCTTGGCTGGCCCCGCTACATCGCCACTGGCCTGCTTGCGATTGTCGGATTGCTGATGCTTTACTCTGTCGTGTTGGCGACTTTTCATTCCGGCGTTGAATGGGGATTTTGGCAAGGCCCGGCCGATTGCGGCGCAACAGCCGGAAACATTTCGTCCAATGTCGGCGATCTGCTGGGCGATCTGACAACCAAACGCCCGCCATCTTGCGACAAGGCGGCGGGCCGCTTTCTGGGTCTTTCTTTTGCTGGATGGAATGTCGTCGCCAGCCTTGGGCTTGCGGCCATCGCGTTTCGAGGCGCCTGGCAGGGGCAAAAGGCCTGAGGTATAAACGCCTAGGGCTCCAGTTCGGTGTCCCAGTAGAGATAGTCCATCCAGCTTTCATGCAAATAATTGGGCGGAAATTTCCGCCCGTTCTTGTGCAAGTCTTCGATACTGGGAATGAACGGTTTCTGTGCCGGCCACATCTTGGCTTGCGACGGCAGCTTGTTGCCCTTGCGCAAATTGCAAGGCGAGCATGCAGCGCAAACGTTTTCCCATGAGGTCACACCACCCTTTGAGCGGGGCACCACATGGTCAAAGGTCAATTCATCGCTGTCGCCGCAATATTGGCACTCGAAACGGTCGCGCAAAAAGACGTTGAACCGGGTGAAAGCAGGCGAGCGGCTCGGCTTCACATAGCTTTTCAGGCAGACAACGCTTGGGAGGCGAAAATGCGCATTGGGGCTGCGGATAGACAGATCGTATTCGGCAACGATGTTCACCCTGTCAAGGAACACGGCTTTGATCGTGTCCTGCCAGCTCCAAAGTGACAGCGGATAATAACTCAGCGGACGATAATCCGCATTGAGCACCAGTGCCGGATGAGCATCCGGCGACACCGCAATCGTCAAGGATACCTCCCGTTCCGATTCACGCCATTCCGTCGACTCACTTATGTAAGACCACTGTGTCAGCCTTGTGAAGCATGAAAACGAAGGTGAATCCCGCCTTTGCGCAGGTTTTGCAATGGCATGGTGTCACGCCGGAGCGCCTTCGCGGCCTTTCTCGGCGGCATAATATGCCCACAGCAGACGGGACGCCACGCCCCGCCAGGGCGACCACGCGGACGCGATTTCCCGCAAGGCTTTTTCGCTGGGCCGCGCCTCCATGCCAAGTATCATCCGCGCGGCCTCCTGCAGGGCAAGATCACCCGCCGGAAAAATATCGGCATGCCCTGCGCAAAACAGCAGGTAGATTTCCGCTGTCCAGGGCCCGATCCCGTTGATGCAAGTCATTTGCGCAATGGCATCGGAGGGTGCCAAAACACAAAGTCCGCCAAGGTCGAGATCGCCCTCGCATACAGCTGCCGCAATGTTGCGCAAGGTTCGCTGCTTGGGCCGCGACAGGCCAGCCTGACGCAGCAATTCGTCGTCCGCTTGCCCCAGCGAAACCGCATCAAGCGGGTCCAGCAATGTGCTCAGCCGCCCGAAAATGGCATCAGCACTGGCCTTGGAAACCTGTTGGGACACGATAATCGAGGCAAGTCCGGAAAAATCCGCGCTGGAAAGCCGCAATGGCACCGGCCCAGCCACGGCAATTGCCGGAACAAGGCGCGGATCGGCGCGGGCCAGATGGGAAAGGCCTTCCACAATATCGGCTTCTGCCGCAATGACCCGCATGATTTGAAGACGCCTCGCATTGATCGCAAGTGCAGATTGGCTAAATTGCCGGCATGACACAAGCACCGCCCGCAAAACGCCCGGTATTGCGCTTTGCGCCCAGCCCCAACGGCCATTTGCATCTTGGGCATGCCCTATCGGCTTTGCTGAACCTGGAGATGGCCCGCAAGTGCGGCGGAACGATGCTGCTGCGCATCGAAGACATAGACCGTGTCCGCTGTACGCCAAAACTCGAAAAGCAGATGCTGGAGGATCTGGAATGGATAGGCTTTGAGTGGGACAGCACACCGCGCCGTCAATCGGAACACTTTGCCGAGTACCGCGAGCGGCTCGACCAGCTTGAAAAACTGAACCTCTTGTACCCCTCTTTCGCCACGAGGGCACAGTTGCGCGAGCTTTCAACCGCTGACAACGCAGCCCAGCCATGGCCGCGCGATCCCGATGGTGCACCGTTCAACCCAGCCTCGGAGAAGGTCATGGATGCGCAGGAAAGGCACCAAAGGATCGGGCGCGGCGACGATTTTGCCCTTCGGCTGGACTTGCAAAAGGCGCTGCACTCAATTCGCGATGACCTGGTCTGGAGCGAAACAGGCCCTGGCCCGGATGCACAACCCCGAACCATCACTGCCAACCCGGCCGCCTGGGGCGATTTTGTGATCGCCCGCAAGGACACGCCAACGAGCTACCACCTTTCCTGCGTCCACGATGATGAACGTCAAGGCATAACCACCATTGTGCGTGGGCAGGATCTGTTTCACCCAACCTCCGTGCACCGGCTGTTGCAGGAACTGCTGGGCTTGCCTGCGCCTCAGTATTTTCATCACAAGCTGGTTTTGGACGCAGAAGGAAAAAAGCTCTCAAAGAGCCGTGCAAGCACTGCGATCCGCCATTTGCGCGAATCGGGCACCACACCCGCGCAACTCCGGCAGATGATCGGGCTTGATATGCCTTAGGCCAGTGCGCCTAGGTCCGGGTTGCCGATTTGATCATCGCCAGCATCAGCAGTAGGACCGATCCACCAGCCATGGCCACGGCGATTGTCAGGGCAGGCTGCCAGCCAAGGCGGAAGCCGTAGATGTTGTAGACCAGAAGCCCGACATAGCAGCCAACCAGCAGCAGCAGCCAGTTGCCGATGACGCCAAAGCCGCTGTAGCCAAGGATGCGGTCTGCGAGCCAGCCACACATGAAGGACATTGCCGCGATGAAAGCAAATGAGACGATCCAGTCGTCCTGATGCAACTGCCAAAGCATTGAAATCTCCTCAATCCGGCCTAGCCACCCCCCGACGTTCTTTTAGCGCACTAGCATTTACGTATAGTAAACTAGAACCGGTAGAATTTACGGTTCTACGCGGTTGGCGATCAGGCAGGCATTGAGTTCGGCACCGATGAGGAAAATTGCCGCCATCACATAGAAAAAAACCAACGCAATGAACACGCTGGCAAGTCCGGCATAGGTGCTGACATAGTCGGCAAAGCCCCGCAAATATGCCGAAAATGCGATGGCTGCAGCCAGCCAACACGACAATGTGAACAACGCGCCAGGCGCAATTTCCATGAAAGAACGTCGTCCTGCCGGAAGCCATTTGTGGCTGGCAAACAGCGCGGCAATCAGGATTGTCGCCGACACCATCAATCGCCAATAGTCGACGCGCTCGATCTGCTCGTAAAGCATCGGCGAATATTTTCGCGCCAGGTCCAGAGCCAGCGGCGTGAGAATGACAAGAAAGGTCACCGTCGCCACCATGATGGAGCCAAGGATGACAAATCCGATGCTGTGAACGCGCAGCACCAGGAAATTGCGCGTTTCCGTGCCGCGATAAGCGCGATTGAGTCCAAGGCGCAAAGCCTCAACTCCGTTGGAAGCAAAGATCAGCGCGGTTGCCGCACCAAGGGTCAGGATGTCGCCCCTCGGGATGGTCAGAACCGTGTTCAACTGGTCGGCGAGTGGCGCTGCCACCCCGTCCGGCAAGGTATCAAATAGCAGTGTCACTGCCTGCTGCGGAAATTCCCCAAGGTTGAAGAAAGCCGCCATCGACGTTGCAAAGATCAGGAACGGAAACAGCGCCATGATCCCGGACATTGCAACATGGCTGGCAATTGCCCAGCCATCATCGCGGTTGAAGCGGTTGAGTGCGCGCATCAGGGCCAGCAGGAACGGACCAGCAAAACGCGATATGGTCTGGGTGATTCGCAATGCCGTTTCCTGTCTGCGGTCGCTTCACCAGATACTGACAATTTATCCAGGCCTCAACTCATGTCGAAAACAATCCTTGTCACCGGCTGTTCAACCGGAATTGGCCGATATTGCGCCTCTGCGTTGAAGCAGGATGGCTGGCGGGTCTTTGCCACTGCCAGAAAACCTGAAGACATCAGCGCGTTGCAGCAACAGGGCCTTGAGGCGGTGTTTCTCGATTATGCTGATGAAGCCTCCATCCACACAGCCTTTGAACAAGTCATGCAATTGACCGGTGGCAGGTTGGATGCCTTGTTCAACAACGGAGCCTATGGCCAGCCGGGCGCAGTTGAAGACCTGACCACAAAGGCACTGCGCGAACAGTTTGAGGCCAATTTCTTCGGCTGGCATACCCTTACCCAGCTTTGCGTTCCGGTGATGCGCAAACAAGAGCATGGCCGGATAGTCCATTGCTCCTCAATTCTGGGGATCATCGCCTATCGCTGGCGCGGAGCCTACAATGCCACCAAATTCGCGCTCGAGGGGCTGGCTTCCACCCAGCGAATGGAACTTAAGGGCACCGGCATCCATGTCAGCTTGATCGAACCCGGCCCGATCGAATCGCGGTTTTCCGACAATGCCGTGGTCAAGTTCCTGACCAATGTCGACATTGAAGGCTCGGTTCACCGCGAGGTCTATAAGAACAATCTTGCCAAACTCAATGACGGTGGCGGCGTTAACCGCTTCCGCCTTGGACCCGATGCCGTTTACAGGAAGCTGAAACACGCACTGGAATCGCCATCTCCCCGCGCACACTATCCGGTGACCGTGCCGACCCATGCCATGTTTATAGCCCGCCGTCTGTTGCCGACACGTTGGCTGGACAAGGTGCTCATGCGGTCCGATTGACCACACACAAGCTTGCATGACCGCCACAAGGCGCTATTTAGCTTTGTGTGCGGTTTGGGCCGCGTCCGACCGGAGCCAAAATGAACACCGTTTTCGCCATCATCATTCCCGTTGCACTGGCAGCAGTGCTTGTCGTGCTTGCCCTGGGCCTTTGGAACATGGCGCGCGGCGGCAGTCCCAACCGCTCGCAAAGCCTGATGCGCGCACGCATCCTGTTCCAGTTCATTGCGCTGGTTGTGGTGCTTGCAGCCCTTTACATCTCCCAGCAAGGCTGATTTCGGCATGGTAAAGCTCAACAAGATCTACACGCGCACGGGCGATGACGGGACAACCGGCCTTGGCAATGGCGAGCGGCGCGACAAGTTCGATTTGCGGGTGGAAGCCTATGGCACCGTGGATGAAGCAAATTCATGCATCGGGATGGTCATTTTGCATTTGCAGCCGAACGATCCGTTGCGCGCCGAACTCGTCAAGATCCAGAATGACATGTTCGATTTGGGCGCTGACCTCGCTACCCCCGATGAAGGCAAGGATCTGGGATATGAGCCCTTGCGGATAACGGGCGCGCAGGTTGACCGGATAGAAGCACTGATCGACCAGTACAACGCGGATTTGTCGCAGCTGAATTCGTTTGTGCTGCCCGGTGGCTCGCCAGCCGCTACCCATTTGCACCTTGCAAGAACGGTGGTTCGTCGGGCCGAGCGCATTATGGCGCATCTGGCACGTCACGAAGAGATAGGCGAGCCATGCATTCGATATGCGAACCGGCTTTCGGACTTTCTTTTCGTGGCTTCCCGCGTTGCCAATTCCGGCGGAAAAGACGATGTTCTATGGGTACCAGGCAAGAACCGCTGATACCGACCCACCAACGGCGCAAAGCCAAGAAGGCTCGCACATACCGTGTTCATTCCACTGCACGACGCCAATGTGCTCAAGCACATCCGCATCCAGTATGTGACGCTGGCCTTGATCCTCGCCAATTGCCTGATCTGGCTGACGCTCGGAACAACGATCCTGGTTTCGGAAAACACCGTCAAGGCGGCGATTTTCTCGTTCGGTTTCATCCCGGTTGTCGCCTCCGGCGCACAGGAATTGCCCGCCGCAATGCAGTTCATCCCGGCATGGGCAAGTTATGTAAGCTACACATTCCTGCACGGCGATCTGATGCACCTTGCGGGCAACATGCTTTTTGTCTGGGTTTTCGGTGACAATGTCGAAGACGCCATGGGCCACCTCAAATATTTGGTATTCTACCTTGTTTGCGGCGCGGCCGGCGCTGCCATGCACGCTTTCATGCTGCCGCAATCTGAATCGCCACTGATCGGCGCCTCCGGCGCTGCTGCAGGAGTTGTTGCTGCATATCTGCTATTGCACCCGAATGTGAAGGTCTGGGTGCTGGCGCTGGGCCGCATTCCCTTGCGCCTTTCGGCACTCTGGGTCATTGGTGCCTGGATCCTTTTCCAGCTGTTGAATTTCGCTTTCAACAGCGAAGATCAGGTCTCCTGGGCCGCCCATGTCGGTGGCATTGCAGCAGGTGCCGTTTTGCTGCCTTTGTTCAAGCGGCGCAATATGCCTTTGTTTGATCGCGTACCCGTGGATGAAGTCATTCCGCCGGTTCCCCCGCCAGCGGTTGCCGAAGAGGGATACCCGCTACCCGGCCAACCACAGGTGGAGACGGTACAGCCATCCCCCTGGGGACGGCAAGATAAGGACAGGCGGTAGCAGAGGTGGTACTGCCACCTGCGGCATTGCAGGATATTGACGTAAACGTCAATTGCCGGTAGTTGCCGGACGGTTTGTTGGGATTGTTGCGAGCGCGGCTCGCAAGCGCATTTGAATGCAGGTTTCGTTCGAAAGGGTGCCAGATGAAAATTATTGTCCCGGTCAAGCGGGTGGTGGACTACAACGTCAAGATCCGCGTCAAGGCGGATGGGTCAGGCGTGGAACTTGCAAACGTCAAGATGTCCATGAATCCCTTCGATGAAATCGCCATCGAGGAAGCGTTGCGCCAGAAAGAGGCCGGAAAGGCCACCGAAGTCATCGCGGTATCCATAGGACCGCAGCAAGCGCAGGAAACCATTCGCACGGCTCTCGCGATGGGCGCAGATCGCGGCATCCTGGTGAAATGCGACACCATTGTCGAACCATTGGCGGTCGCCAAAATCCTGAAAGGCGTTATCGACGCCGAACAGCCGGGCTTGGTGATTGTCGGCAAACAGGCAATTGACGATGACGCCAACCAGACCGGCCAGATGCTGGCAGCATTGCTTGGCTGGAGCCAGGCAACCTTTGCCTCGAAGCTGGAAATCATGGGCGACAAGGCGAAGGTCACCCGCGAGGTGGATGGCGGCTTGCAGATCGTTGAATGCACGATGCCGGTTATTGTCACGACAGACTTGCGCCTCAACGAACCGCGCTACGCCTCGCTTCCCAACATCATGAAGGCGAAGAAAAAGCCGCTCGATGAAAAGACCCCGGCTGACTATGGCGTTGATGTTGCGCCCCGGCTCAAGGTGCTCATTACCGTTGAACCCGCAACCCGAAAAGCGGGCGTCAAGGTCAAGTCGGTCGCCGAACTTGTCGACAAGCTGAAAAACGAAGCTGGCGTTCTCTGACATTCGCCGAAGGAACCAAGACAATGGCAACTCTTCTTCTCGCCGATCACGACAACAAGTCGCTTTCCGACCAGACCGCCAAGGCGCTGAGCGCTGCTTCCCTGATGGGCAGCGACGTTCACATCCTCGTGGCTGGCAAAGGCTGCAAATCTGTCGCCGATGCCGCCGCAAAGCTTTCTGGAGTGAGCAAGGTTCTGCTGGCCGACAGCGCGGAATATGAACATGCGCTGGCAGAACCGGTGGCGGCGCTTTTGGTGAAGCTGGCGCCCGCCTATGGAGCGCTCGCAAGCGCTGCAACATCCACCGGCAAGAACGTGATGCCGCGGGTTGCTGCGCTGCTAGATGTCATGCAGGTCTCTGATGTCATCGTCGTGCATGGACCGGACACTTTTGACCGGCCGATCTACGCCGGCAATGCCATCCAGACAGTCCAGGCGACCGACGCAACGAAAGTCATCACGATCCGCACAGCCGGGTTTCAGGCAGCATCCGAAGGTGGTTCTGCGCCGGTCGAAGCCATTGGCGGCGAAGGCGACAAGGGACTGTCCAAGTTCCTCGAAGCAGCATTGCAAAAGAACGACCGTCCCGAACTTACCTCAGCCAGGATCATCATTTCGGGTGGCCGCGCACTTGGCTCGCGCGAACGGTTCATGGAAGTGGTTCTGCCGGTCGCCGACAAGCTCAAGGCAGCCGTCGGCGCAGCGCGCGCTGCGGTGGATGCCGGCTACGCACCCACTGACTGGCAGGTTGGCCAGACCGGCAAGGTGGTCGCGCCTGATCTGTACATCGCGTGCGGCATTTCAGGTGCCATCCAGCATCTGGCGGGCATGAAGGATTCCAAGGTGATCGTTGCCATCAACAAGGACGAGGAAGCACCGATTTTCCAGGTGGCCGACTATGGCCTTGTCGCTGATCTCTTCGAAGCATTGCCGCAACTGGAAAAAGCGTTGGATTGAACGCCAATTTGCCCCATAATCGCGGCCTCCGGTCGGGTTTTTGGACCGCAATTGTGACTGGAAAAAATTCATGACCGACGGCTCGCAACACCACGGCATCAAACGGGTCGGCATCATTGGTGCCGGCCAGATGGGCGGGGGCATTGCGTTTGTCTGCGCCCTGTCGGGCTATGACGTGCTGATGAACGACCTCTCCATGGAGAACGTCGAATCGCGCCTCGCAACCATCACCGGAAACCTTGCAAGACAGGTCACCAGTGGCAAGCTTACAGAAGAAGAGCGCGCAAAGGCCGTTGACCGGCTGGCGCCCGCCAAAACCCTTGAAGACCTCGCCAGTTGCGATCTGGTCATCGAGGCTGCTTCCGAAAACGAGGCAATCAAGCGCCAGATTTATGCAAGCCTCTGCCCCACGCTCAATCCGGAAGCCTTGATCGGCACCAACACATCGTCGATCTCGATCACTAGGCTTGCTTCTTCGACCGACCGGCCGGAACGCTTCATCGGCATTCACTTCATGAACCCGGTACCGAAGATGAAGCTGGTTGAACTTGTGCGCGGTATCGCGACCGAGGACAAAACCTTCAACATCGCCCGCAGTTTTGTGACCTCGCTCGACAAGGTCGTTGCGGTTTCCGAAGACTTTCCGGCCTTCATGGTCAACCGCATCCTGCTGCCGATGATCAACGAGGCAATCTACACGCTGTATGAAGGTGTGGGCAGCGTCGACGGCATCGACACTGCAATGCGGCTGGGTGCCAACCACCCGATGGGTCCGCTGCAGTTGGCCGATTTCATCGGTCTCGACACCTGCCTTTCGATCATGCAGGTCCTGCATGACGGATTGTCAGATAGCAAATACCGTCCCTGCCCGCTTCTGGTGAAATATGTCGAAGCCGGCTGGCTGGGCCGCAAGGCCGGTCGCGGGTTTTATGATTATCGCAGCGGCGAACCAGTCCCCACCCGCTAACTAGAGCGCCTTTGCGCCAATTGCCTTGCCAACCAGCGCCTTTGCCTCGTCACTGGCCCAGTCGGCAGGTCCGTTGAGAGCGCCAATCACGCAACCATCCCGGCCCACCAACAGCGTTGTCGGCATGCCAAAGGCGAGGCTGCGCTTTTTCAGATCGTTGAACGGGGCCATCTTGCCGTCGTGGAAGAACGGCAACGCCGAAAGATCATTCTCCACATAGAAGTTTTTCGGCTTTTGTGCAGTTCCTATGTCGATGCTGACGGGAACAACCTCAAAATCCTTGCCTCCAAGACCTTCCTGCAACGCCTTGAGTGCGGGCATTTCTTCCCTGCACGGCGCACACCACGTGGCCCACAGATTGAGAAGGACTACCCGGTCCTTCCATTCCGAAAGGGTTCGGCGCTTGCCCTGCAAGTCGTCAAATGAGACGGCGGAAATGTCTTCAAGGCGTTCTGTAAAGGAAAATGCCGCGACTGCGCCCGTGTTGAGGCCTGCCATCTGTTTTGCAATTTCAGGCGAAGACGTGCAGGCAGTTGCGACATTGCCAGAGCCTTTGCCTATGCCGTATATCCCGGCGGCAATTGCGATGATGACCAGCGCCGCTGGCAAGCCGTAACGAAACAAGATCGCTCTGTTCAAAACAATACCTCCCGGAGAGGAAAAAATGACCGACAACGCTTCTGACGAGACGAAGGGCAACAAGATGTGGGGCGGACGCTTCACCTCCGGTCCCGACGCAATCATGGAAGCGATCAATGCTTCCATAGGCTTTGACCGCAAGCTCTATGCGCAGGACATTGAAGGGTCCAGAGCGCACGCTGCCATGCTGGCTCGCCAGAAAATCATTTCGGCCGACGATGCAACAAAAATCGATGCCGGTCTCAACACGATTCTGTCAGAAATCGAGAGCGGGACGTTCCAGTTCCAGACCAAACTTGAAGACATTCACATGAATGTCGAGTCGCGGCTGGCCGAACTGATCGGCCCATCTGCCGGTCGGCTGCACACCGCCCGTTCCCGCAACGACCAGGTAGCCGTCGATTTTCGCCTGTGGGTGAAGCAGACCGCAATCAACACCCATGCATTGCTTGGCGACCTTATGACTGCCTTTCTCGACAAGGCACAGGCGCACAGCGCAACTTTGATGCCCGGCTTTACCCATTTGCAGACCGCACAGCCGGTGACTTTTGGTCATCACTGCATGGCCTATGTCGAAATGCTGGCCCGTGACCGTTCGCGGCTGGCCGATGCCATCACCCGGATGGACGAATGCCCGCTGGGCGCTGCAGCGCTGGCGGGGACTTCTTTCCCCGTTGATCGGCAGATGACTGCCAAAGCACTTGGCTTCCGTGAACCCACGCGAAACTCGCTGGATTCGGTTTCCGACCGCGATTTCGCGCTGGACTTCCTCAGCGCTGCGTCAATTTGCGCAACACACCTTTCGCGCCTGGCCGAAGAAATCGTCATCTGGTCAACACCGCAATTCGGTTTTGTGCGCCTGTCCGACCGGTTTTCAACCGGGTCTTCGATAATGCCGCAAAAACGCAATCCCGATGCCGCCGAACTGGTCCGCGCCAAGACCGGCCGCATCAACGGTTCGCTCCTGGCACTGCTGACCGTGATGAAAGGATTGCCGCTCACCTATTCCAAGGACATGCAAGAAGACAAGGAAGCCGTTTTCGACGCCGCCCAAAGCCTTGAACTTTGTATACTTGCCATGACTGGCATGATCTCCGACCTCACTGTCAACGAGGCGAAAATGGCCGCCGCCGCCGGATCAGGCTACTCGATCGCCACCGACCTTGCCGATTGGCTGGTGCGTGAAGCCGGATTGCCGTTTCGGGAAGCCCATCATGTCACAGGCAAGGCAGTGGCACTTGCCGAGCAGAAGAATTGCGGACTGGAGGCGCTTTCGCTTGCAGACCTGCAATCGGTTGATATGAGAATCAAACAAGACGTTTTTTCTGTGCTTTCGGTGCGCAAATCGGTTGAGAGCCGCACAAGCTTTGGCGGCACCGCGCCTCAAAACGTGCTGGCGCAAGTTGATTACTGGCGCGAACGGCTGGCGGGAGAAGGCCAGGCCATTTGATACGATCGCTACGCGGCGTTTGACATTCGCGGGCGCTTGTCGAATAACCACGCTTGGTTTTTAGCTGCCTTTGCAACAGGGGTGGATCCTTGCAGGACCGGTCCGGAATGTTCAAATTGAAACCGCTTTGCGCAATGGTTCTGGTGCTGTCGGCAGCACTGGCGCTTGGGGCATGTGGTCGCCGTGGCGACCCACTGCCGCCATCCTCCGCTGCCGTGCTTGCAACAGACGAGCAGGGCCAGGTGGTTAAACAGGCGCCTGCGGCCACTGTACCGGACCGGCCATTCATCCTTGACGGCCTCATCCAGTAAGCCAAACCATTTTTTCCACACCTTCTCGGAAGCTTTGCCGTGAACCATTTTGAATATCGGGACGGCCATCTGCACGCCGAAGACGTCGCAATCGCAGACATTGCGCGCGAGGTCGGTACTCCCTTTTACTGCTATTCGACCGCCACGCTGGAGCGGCATTACCGGGTGTTTTCCGCAGCTTTCGACGACATAGATGCGCTTGTGTGCTATGCTTTGAAGGCCAATTCCAACCAGGCAGTCATTGCAACGCTAGCGCAATTGGGGGCTGGCGCCGATGTGGTGTCTGGCGGCGAATTGCAACGCGCACTGCTTGCTGGTGTTCCACCCCACAAGATCATGTTTTCAGGGGTTGGCAAAACCGAACCGGAACTTGACGCCGGTCTTGCTGCCGGCATCCTGTGTTTCAACGTTGAGTCTGTTCCCGAGCTTCAGGCCTTGTCGCAGCGGGCGGTTGCCAGCAATATCGAGGCGCGCATATCGCTGCGGATCAATCCCGATGTCGACGCTGGAACCCACGCAAAAATCTCCACAGGAAAAAAGGACGACAAGTTCGGCATTCCATGGGCGCAGGCGGGTTCCGCTTACCAGCTGGCTGCAAGCCTTCCGGGCATTCGGGTCACCGGCATCGACATGCACATCGGCAGCCAGATCACCGAACTGGAGCCGTTCGATCTTGCTTTTGCCAAGCTCGAAGGTCTGGTCCGGCAGCTTCGCAATGAAGGGCATGCAATTGAACACGTCGATCTTGGCGGCGGTCTTGGCATACCCTACCGCCTTGACAACATGCCGCCGCCCGAACCCGGTGCTTATGCCGAAATCGTCAAGAAGCACGTGCGCGCCCTGGATTGCCAGGTGATATTTGAGCCAGGACGGTTGATCTGCGGCAATGCCGGCGTGCTTGTCGGACAGGTCATTTACGTCAAGCAGACAGGCGAGCGGACCTTTGTCATTGGCGATACAGCAATGAACGATCTGGTTCGGCCAACGCTGTACGATGCCTGGCATGAAATCATGCCGGTGACAGAGCCGGGAATTGGAACGCAATGGATCAAGGCTGATCTGGTAGGACCGGTCTGTGAATCTGGAGATTTCATCGCATTGGACCGCAAGATGCCGCAAATGGCACAGCGCGATCTTTATGCCATCGGCACCGCCGGCGCCTATGGCGCGGTGCAGGCCGGAACCTACAACACCCGGCCATTGGTCCCTGAGGTTCTGGTTCGCGGCGATCAATTTCATGTTGTCCGCCCGCGTCTTTCATTGGAAGAGCTCATCGGCCTTGATCGCCTGCCACCCTGGCTGCAGATATAGCCCGTTCACTTTTCGGCCAGTTTTTGTCGTTAACCCTCGAAATTGCGCAATTGTGTGCTAGCTTTTCCTTGTCGGCAGTTCCGGCGGCAATTGGCGAAGAGGTCGAATGACGCAGAGCGATCAAGGTTCCAAAGCAACACATACGCAATCGGCCGGGCTTGGCGTTCGCGCTGCAGCCTTTCTCGGAATGGTGTGGGAACGGCTTTGGCCACTGGCAATTCCCGCTGCCTGCGTGTTTCTCGCGTTTGCTTCCGTTTCATGGCTGGGACTATGGGCAGGCCTGCCGCAACCAGCCCGGCTTGCCGGCCTTGCAGTGTTCGGCGGGCTTTTTTTGGTCGCAGCATACAAATTGCGGGCTTTTCGCGTTCCCGACGCTGCAGAAGTCTCGCGCCGTGTTGAAAAAAGTTCCCGCCTCGAACACCGGCCTTTGACCGCCCAGTCGGACCCGATCGCTTTTGGCGGTGGTGATCCGCTGGCCGAAGCGCTTTGGAGCGAGCATCGCAGCCGCATGGCAGGCAGGCTCGGCAACCTGACCGGTGGCGCGCCTCAAACCGATGGCAATGCCACTGACCCCTGGGCTTTGCGCGCCTTCCTTGCCGCCGCTGCGTTTGCAGCATTCGGCTTTTCATTCGGGCCACAAGGCGGGCGCATCGCCGATGCGTTTTCCGTCAGGATCGACACCGCTGAAGTGCTCAGCAGGTTGGACGCGTGGGTAAATCCCCCAGCCTACACCCGCAAGCCACCGGTCTATCTGACTGGTCAACAGCAAGATTTGGCTAGCATTTTCACCGTTCCGGCCGGCAGCGATCTGTTCCTCAGGTTTGTAGGCGACAACAAGGTATCTGCACAATTTACACCTGATGTCGGCGGCCCGGCACAGCAATTGGCCGCACCTGTTGTAGCGCCTGATGCAGTTGCAACGCCTGTTTCAGCTACACCTGCAAATGGCTCTACCGCAATTGCCGAATTTGCCACAAAACTCACCCAAAGCGGCACGGTCAGCTTCAATTTGGGCAAGAATTCCCTCGCCCAATGGAAGATCGAGGTGGTCGCCGATACGCCGCCTGCGATTGCAATGACGGAGATTCCCTCCGCTGCGCTCTCCGGTTCGCTCCAGCTATCCTATGAGGTTTCCGACGACTACGGTGTAGCCTCGGCACGCGGGATTGTCACAGCTCAGGACGAACAATCTCCCGATGCAAGGCCGCTGGTAGAGGCACCGGAACTCGCGCTCTCACTACCGCGCCAAAGGGCGACATCAGGTACTGCCAAGGTGAACCGGGACCTTACCCAACACCCTTGGGCCGGGGGAAAGGTGACGCTGACCCTTGAGTCCACCGATGATGCCGGTCAAAAAGGCACCAGCGCACCGCATTCGATGGTTCTTCCCGGCCGCCAGTTCAACAATCCGCTGGCAAAGGCTTTGATCGAACAGCGCCGCATTCTGGCGCTTGATGCCAACAAACAACAGCGCGTCGCCGATCTGCTGGATGCCACCCTTACTTCACCAGAAGACTTCATCAAATCTCCCGCGACATTCATTGCTATGAAGAGCGCATGGCGCCGGATCGTCGATGCCCGCAATGATGACACATTGCGTTCCTCGCTCGATCTGTTGTGGGAAATTGCCCTTGCGGTCGAGTTTGGCGACCTCACCGCTGCCGAGCGGGCACTGCGCGAGGCGCAGGAGAAACTTTCAGAAGCGCTGGAACGCGATGCTCCCGATGAGGAAATCCAGAAGCTGATGCAGGAATTGCGGCAGGCGATGAACGAGCTGATGCAGCAATTGATCCGCGAAGCGATGGAAAACCCTTCGCGTCAAAGCCCGCTTGACCAGAACCCGATGGCCAGAACGCTCCGCCAGCGCGACCTTGAAAAGATGATGGACCGCATCGAAGATCTTGCGCGTTCAGGCTCGAAAGATGCAGCGCGTCAGCTGTTGAGCGAAATGCAGCGCATGATGGACAATTTACGCGCCGGCAGAAACCAGCCGCAGCAACAGACACAAAGCAATGAAATGAACGAGGCGCTCGACCAATTGAGCGAATTGATGCGCCAGCAGCAGCAATTGCTGGACGAAACGTTCCGCATGCAGCAGCAGCAAAACAGGCAACAGGGCCAGCAGCAGCCCAATGGCGAACAGCAGCCCGGCCAGCAGCAGGACCAGTCCCGCAATGGCCAGAACCAGGAAGGCCAACCTCAAGATGGCCAACCCCAGGACGGGCAGCCCCAGAACGGGCAACCAATGACGCCTGAAGAGTTTGCAGAAGCGCTCAAGAAGCTGCAACAACAGCAGGAAGCGCTGCAAAAGCAGCTTGGTGAATTGGGCAAGCAGCTTGAAGGCATGGGTCTTGACCCGTCCAAGCAGTTTGGCGAGGCGGGCCGCGAAATGGGCGAAGCCGGGAAAAACCTTGGCCAGGGCAATGCTGGCGATGCCACCGGCGACCAGGGTCAGGCCCTTGAAGCTTTGCGGCAGGGCGTGCAGCAAATGATGCAGCAGATGGCCGGAAGAGGTCAGCCCGGCGGCCAGCAACCAGGTGAAGGCGAAGGCCAGGGTGAAGACCGTCAGCGCTCCGACCCGCTGGGCCGCAACCAGCAGGCGCAAGGTCTGGACGAAGGCGACGATACCAAAGTGCCGGACGAAATTGAGGCGCAGCGCGCCAGAGAGATCATGGAAGCCATCCGCAAGCGCCTCGGCGAGCCGGACGGACCGTTGATCGAGAAGCGCTATCTGGAGCGCTTGCTCGAGGCTGAGTAGCGATCAGAATCCAGAGGGGAAGGTCAAGCGTCGCCGGTGACGACGCCGACAAACGGAAGCTCGCGGAAAGCGTGGCCGACATCCATTCCGTAACCGACGACAAATTTATCCGGACATTGGAAGCCGACATAGTCGGCAGTAACTTCCGCCTTGCGCTTCATGCCCTTGTCGAGCAGCGCAACAATGGCAACCCTGTTTGCACCGCGCGAGAGCATCAGGTCACGGGTGAACTTGAGCGTGTTACCCGATTCCAGAATGTCGTCGATCAGCAAAACGTCGCGTCCGCCCACTTCCGTTTCGACATCGCGCAGCAATCTGATTTCACCGGCTTCGGTTCCCCCGCCATAGCTGGAAACCGAAATGAATTCGACTTCCGGCGCCAAGCCTGCCGAATGCAGTGCCCGGATCAAATCGGCTGCAAAAACAAAGGAACCCTTCAGGATCGAAATCACGATGATGTTCTTGAGTTCGCCGAGCGCTATTTCCTCGGCCAGTTCATGATTTCGCCGTGCAATTTGCTCGGCGCTGAACAAAACCTCGATTTTCTTGTGTCTGACAATAGGCATGCGGCAGGGTCCCCTCAGTCAACAAATCATATGCGGGCGCTGGAAACCGCCGCGCCGGAACGGATTTCGACCTTGCTGGCCAATTCCGGAACATTGCCATTGGCGGTGGAAAAACGAAAGGATTGTCCCGGCTCAAGAAATGCAATCGCCGGGCGATGCCTCCAGGAGTAGACCTTGTGTCCCTTGGCCTGTGTCAGGACAATGCTGACCTCGCTTACTGGCATGCGGTTCTTGGAACGGTTGATTATGCGCCCTTCGACCTGAACCGCAATTTGTCCGTCGCGCTGCATTTGGCGCACATTGACTGCGGTGATTTCAACCGGTGAATTGGAAAGGCCAACTGCCGATCCGGCAAAATCGAACTGCAATACCGCTATCACAACCGCCGCACTGCAAAGTGCGATGCATCCGGCGAACAGCCATTGCGAGAACCTGACCGATTGGCCTGCGATGGACTGCTGGACAGCATGAAGGCCGGAATGCAAGACCGAAGGAAGCGCCGCACCTTCCAAAATCGGCGAAGGCGTGCGTATGGCCGGTTGCATCGCCGGAATGGCCGCAGAACCAAGGCTGCGCCAGGTACCACCGCAATTGTCGCACCGCATCAGCCCATTGTCACAAAGGATGGGCCTTGTGGCACGACCGGAATTGAAGTCGCATTTGGGACAGGAATCGGCAATGAACCGCGCCATGTCGAACTCCCGGTGCCTGTTGCGCTGTTTGGCGTTTTTCACGCCGCCTGGAATCGGGTACTGAAAAAGTCTTAAAGCACTGTTAACCATGATTAACGCATGGTGACGGGGGCATGTCGCCCGAAATTCAACCTGGGTCCGGCCTTGATCAGATTTGAGAATGTCGGCCTGCGCTATGGCGTGGGGCCGGAAGTCCTCAGCGATCTCAGCTTCGAGGTCGCACCGAAAACGTTCCAGTTCTTGACCGGCCCGTCGGGTGCCGGCAAGACCAGCCTGTTGCGTTTGATGTTGCTGTCGCTGAAGCCGACCCGAGGTCTTGTCAGCCTTTTCGGCAAGGAAGCCTCCCAGATCACCCGCCATGACATGCCTTCAATCCGCAGAAAGATCGGCATCGTCTTTCAGGATTTCCGGCTGCTAGACCACCTCACGACCTATGAAAATGTCGCATTGCCACTGGTTGTGCGCGGCAAGGAAGAAGTCAGCTATCGTCACGACGTGACAGAACTGCTCAAATGGGTCGGTCTGGGCGACCGTATGCATGTGCTGCCACCGGTCCTTTCAGGCGGAGAAAAGCAGCGGGCGGCGATCGCCCGTGCATTGATTGACCAGCCAAGCGTGCTGTTGGCAGACGAGCCGACCGGCAATGTCGATCCGCCGTTGGCTCGTCGCTTGCTGCGCCTGTTCATCGAGTTGCACCGCTCCGGGACGTCCGTCGTCATCGCCACGCATGACCTTGCACTTATGGACCAGTTCAATGCCCGCCGTCTGGTGCTCAATGAGGGGCGGCTGCAAATTTATGACTGAGCCAGCCGAAGGAAACGCCAAGAGCACCAGGACACCGCCGCAAGGCGGCGCGCAGGCAAGCGGTGCCGATCAGACAGCCAATTCTGCCGCAGCGCGGCAGCAGCGCTACAATCTGCGAAGCGGTCGCAACATTGTGCCGCGAGAAGGTGTTGCCGGTCAGGCGCTTGCCGTTGTCATTGCAATCATGTCGTTTCTCGCCTGCCTGACCTTTGGTGCAGTATCAAGCGTAAGCGATACCGCTACCCGTTGGCAGACCGACATTGCCCGCGAGATCACCATCCAGATCAAGCCGTTCGAAGACGGCGGCATGGAAGATGCGTTGCGCGAGGCGAGCCGGTTGATACTGACCTTTGAGGGCATTGGCAAAGTTACGGTTCTGGATCAGGCGCAGACCGCAAGGTTGTTGGAGCCATGGCTTGGAACCGGGCTCGATATCAATGAACTGCCAGTACCGCGCCTGCTTACGGTTGAGGTTAGCCCTGGCGCGCGACCGGACTTCGAGGCAATACGCAAGGCGCTTGCAGACAAGATACCCGGTGCGACCCTTGATGACCACCGGGCCTGGGTTGACCGTCTGGTGGCCATGGCTTGGACAACCATTGTCATCGGCGTCTCAATCCTCATTCTCGTGCTGGCCGCCACCATGCTGATTGTTGTGTTCGCAACCCGGGGTGCGATGGCTGGCAATAAGGATATTGTCGAGGTGCTGCATTTTGTGGGCGCGGACAACCGCTTCATTGCCCGTGAGTTCCAGCGGCATTTCCTGATATTGGCCTTTCGCGGCGCCGCATCAGGCGGCGGGCTGGCAGCAGCATTGTTCATCGCCCTCGGCTTGTGGTCGCAGGCCAGCCGGGCAACTCCGCAGGGCGACCAGGTAACAGCTCTTTTTGGCAGTTTTGCCATCGGCTGGCTTGGTTTTGTCGGTATTGCAGCCATTGTCGGGCTGATCGCATTCCTCGTCGCTGCAACGTCTCGCCACACCGTGCTTGCCCATGTCGGTGGACTTGAGACCGCAATTTCGGCGGCAAAACGCCCTGATTGATCGAAAAGAGAGTCAAATTGCAGCGTCAGCGTGTACTGCTTGCACAGCATTTCACTTTTACGTGCTTGCCATTGCGATGCCGTGATCCTCTAATATGGTTCGTTTTCGTAAGTTTGAAACTGTAGGGAACGCATTGGCAGACCACGCAGTCACAAGCTCACCGGAGCATTCCGGGAATTTGAGGACCAGTGCATTTGGCGCTGCCGGAAAGCTTGTGCGCAGGCTGTCACTGGGTGCCCTTGTTATCTTTGCGGTTCTTGCGGCCGGCTTCTTTCTCTATCTCTCCGAAATCGACAGGCTGGCCTATGGCAACGTCAACTCCCCGGTTGACGGTATTGTCGTTTTGACAGGCGGCAAGGCGCGGATCGAGACAGCCATTGAATTGCTGCAGGATGGCAAGGCCAAAAGACTTTTGATCAGCGGCGCTCATCCGGAAAGCTCCAGCGCTGACATCCGCCGCGCCGTCAAGGGCAGCAAGTCCATGTTTGATTGCTGTGTGGACATCGACACTGCGGCGCTGGATACGGTCGGCAATGCCGAGCAGGCATCAAATTGGGCGCGCATGAATGGCTTCAATTCGCTGATTGTCGTCACCAGCGATTATCACATGCCGCGAAGCCTCATCGAGTTTCAGCGCAAATTGCCCTCTGCAACCATCATCCCTTACGAGGCCAAATCAGCACAGTCGGCCATGTCCCGGTTGTTTGCTGACATAACCACGATCAATGTCCTGCTGCCCGAATATGCCAAGTATCTTGCTGCTGTCCTGCGCCTTGGCGTGCGCGAAAAGACCAACCGCGTGGCCCTAGCCAGCGCACTGGCGATGTAAGGCCCAAGCCACAAGCACGTTCGGGGCAATTGCCTTATTGCAATTTCAATTTATGGTCCGGTTTCAAAGCACCGAGCCGGGAACAATTGCGTGATTCTTCTGCGTTCAATCGTTTTTCAAATTCTCTATTACCTGTCGAATGCCCTCCAGATGATTTTCTGGACGCCGGTCTATTTCTTCCTGGACCGGCCGACCGCATGGCGGATCGTGCGGCTTTGGGCAAAATCGCACTTGTGGCTGCAGGCGCTGGTCATCGGCTCGAAGTACGAGTTTCGCGGGCTTGAGAACATTCCACGCGGACGCCCGTTTCTGGTTGCCTCAAAGCACCAGTCCAACTGGGAAACCTACACGACACTGCTGTTTTTTGACGATCCAAGCTTCATCCTGAAGCGTGAATTGATGCGCGTGCCGCTGTTTGGCTGGTACATGGCCAAGATGAATGTGGTGCCGGTGGATCGGGGCAAGGGCAGTGAAGCGCTGGCCTCGATGGCAAAAAATTCGGCTCCGCAATACCATGAAGGGCGAAACATCGTAATTTATCCCGAAGGCACACGCACAAAGCCAGGCGCTGCACCAAAATACAAATACGGCATCACCCATTTGTACGATGCGTTGGGTGCCACCATATTGCCCATTGCGCTGAACTCGGGACTGTATTGGCCAAAGGGCTCGCTGCTGGTCCATCCCGGCACCATTGTCATGGAATTCCTGCCGCCGATCGAGCCCGGAATGTCGCGCGAAGAGTTCTCAGGCCAATTGCAGGACAAGATCGAATCAGCAACCACCCGCCTGTTGCACGAAGCCGCCAACGGACCGAACCCGCCGCCGACAGCAGCAAAGTTCAGGCACTGAACGCAGCAGCCGCCAATGCCGCATCCAGGGCAGTCATGACCGCTTCAAGGTGCGGATCGAAGATGCCGTTTTCGCGCAGGTGCAAGACCGTGTTGGCAACATAGTCGATGTTGCGACCGGAGCGTCCTTCTCCATTCAGGACGATGCGGGCGATGTCTGCATCCGACAGTTTCCCGGCATATTGGGCATGTTCTCGGTCAACCGCATACACCACTGCCTTGCCTTCACTGCCGTCACTGAAGCGTATTTTGCGCCAGATTTCCCGATAAACGCTGGTAACCAGTTCGCGGTCGCGCAAATATCCAAGCACTGCATCGCGCTCGCCTCCGGCAACTTGCAAGGCGACCCCCCGGCAGCAACCGCCACGGTCCAGCCCAAGCACAAGTCCAGGTTTTTCAGGGGTACCCCGATAGACATGTGAGTGGACACACAACGCCCGGTGAACCCCGTGCATGACCGCAGGACGGGTGCCAATTGTCGCAAATCCAGGGTTCCACATCAGCGACCCATAACCAAAGACCCAGAAATCATCGGCCAAATCACGTCTCCCGCAATCACTTCAAATCGACTACACCAAAAACCGGCAACCAAAAACATCCAGGGGATGCTTCCATGAAACGCACCATCGGCTTTCTTGTATTCCTGCTGCTACTGGGCTTCGGCTTTGTCTTTGGATGGCGTTGGGCGGCAGATGAGATGACCGCAAAATCTGCTCAGATCGAGGCGAACATTGCCAAAAAGGGCGGAAATCTGAATTGTGCCGGAAGGCGGGTCGAAGGCTTTCCATTCCGGTTGGGCATCCATTGCACGAGCATCGCCTTTTCTCCACCGCGCGGCGGTACCTATTCGGCGGGAGCATTCAGGTCAGCAGCGCAGCTTTACAACCCCGGTTTTCTGGTCGCGGAAATTGACGGCCCTGCAGATTTGCAATTGCCCGATGGCCAGCGCTTTCAACTTGGCTGGGAAAATCTGCGGGCAAGTGGCCGCGCCAACCTTTCAGGCCTGAGCCGCGTCTCTGTCGAGATCGGTCAACCGGTATTGTCAGAAGGGTTTGGCAGCGCCGGCGCGCAGACCCTAGCCAAGGCTGATGACTTCCAGCTTCATGCACGAATGTCCCCGCAGAAAACCGATGCTGTGGATGTGGCGCTTTCGGTTGTTGCCATGCGGGATGACGCAGCACGTTTTCCGGCTCTCGGGTTTTCGGCGGATTTTGAGATCGAGAGTTTTCAGGCGCAGCTTCGGCCCGGCGCGTTGCCAATCGAGCACATTCGCGAGTACGGCGCGAAGGGTGAATTGAGAAGCCTCCTGCTGGAGCCGAAGGACGGCGGGCGGCTGGAACTTTCAGGCCCGCTGTCGGTGGACAAGGATGGCATTGTCGACGGCGACATTACCGTTGCAGCCAGTGAATTAAGGCTTCTGGCGGCGTTTTTCATCCAGTTGCTTCCACAGGAAAGCGAGACCATTTCCAACATCGCTTCACTGCTGGATGCCATCAAGCCCGACAACCCTCAGGCGGATGCCAAGAGCCGCAATATCAAGCTGTCCATCCGAAGAAGCCGGCTCAGCATTGGCTTTCTGCCCTTGGGGGAGCTGCCGCCACTTTGGTGAGCAATCACTCGTCAGAAGCGTAGGGGCGTGCCAGAAAGCGCTTTTCAGGCTGGTTTTCCTTGGCCTTGCGAACCGAAATATGCTCGCGTTCGATCAGGCTGCGACGGGTAAGTCGGCTGGTTGAAAACAGGTCCAGAAGCATGTCACCATCGCCCTGTTCAATAGCTGTGCGGGTGCGGGCGATATCCTTGGCAAATTCGTCCAGCGCCCGAAGCACCGGTTCACGATTGGCGATGAAAATGTCACGCCACATCGATGGATTTGACGACGCAATTCGCGTGAAATCGCGAAATCCTCCAGCCGAAAACTTGATGACTTCATCCTTGTTTCGCTGCTCGTCCCGCAGTGCCGTGTGGAAAATCGAATACGCAATGAGATGCGGCAAATGGCTGGTCAGCGACAACACCTCGTCATGGCGCAAAGGCGTCATCAACTCAACATCCGAGCCGATCTGGACCCAGAAATCGCGCACTGCTTCTACAGCTTCAACGGGGCAATTTTCGTGTGGCGTCAAAATGCACCAGCGGTCGACAAACAATTTCGGCAGGCCGGCATCAGGACCGGAAAACTCGGTACCTGCCAATGGATGGGCTCCGACAACCGGCTGGCCCGGTCTCAACGCTTGCACCATGTCATTGACAGCAGAAACCTTGACCGAGCCGACATCGGAGACAATGGCAGAGGGCTTGAGCGCCTCTGCAATGGAAGCACAGACCGCGCCGATCTGGCCAACAGGCACGCACACAATGACAAGGTCGGCACCCGAAACCGCTTCAGCGGCAGAGTTGGCAATTCGGGCTGCACCAAGACCAAGCTCACGCACCCTGTCGCGCACACCGCCCGAAGCATCGGTCACAACAGTTTCAACGTTCAGTTTGCGCTCATGCACCGCGCGGGTGATCGACGAGCCAATCAAGCCTTGACCGATGATTGCCAGCCGGTTGATTGCAAATGCCATTGGTTCAGCCCATGAATTGCGCGAGCGCTGCGATGACGCCGCGGTTGGCCTCTTCGCTGCCGATGGTCATGCGCAGGCAGTCCGGCAGGCCGTAGCCTTTGACGGCGCGCAACACATAGCCGCGCTCGATCAGGAATGCGTCGGCATCGCCAGCCGCCTTGCCCGCAACTGCGGGGAAGTGGATCAGCAGAAAATTGCCGACGGACGGCGTGACGGTGAGACCCAGTTTTTCCAGTTCTGCCCTTGTCCAGGACAACCAGCGCTCATTGTGGGCTATGGCGTTTTCAACATGGCCCCGGTCGGCAATCGCTGCAGCACCTGCCGCAATGGCTGCACTGTTCAGATTGAACGGCCCACGTACCCGGTTCAACACGTCGGCAATGTGCGGCGGGCAAAAGCACCAGCCGATGCGCAAAGCGGCAAGCCCGTGAATCTTCGAAAAGGTGCGGGTCATCACCACGTTCTGTGCCGAGGAAACCAGTTCCATGCCAGCTTCATAGTCATTGCGGCGAACATATTCGGCATAGGCTGCATCAAGCACCAGCACAACATTGCCAGGCAATCCGGCATGCAGGCGCTTGACCTCACTGATCGGGAGATAAGTCCCGGTCGGATTGTTGGGGTTTGCCAAGAACACCAGCCGGGTCTTGGGGGTGACGCATGCCAACATCGCGTCAACATCGGCGGTCAAATCGCGCTCTTCGGCAACCACCGGAACACCGCCTGCTGCCAGCGTTGCGATCCGGTAAACCAGAAATCCGTGCCGCGAATAGATGACTTCGTCGCCGGTCTCGACATAAGCGCGCGCCAAAAGCTCCAGCAATTCGTCAGAACCATTGCCGCAGACAATGTTGGCCGAGTTGATGCCGTGTGCGGCAGCGATCGCTTCGCGCAGCTTTGTGGCGGAGCCGTCAGGATAGTCTTCAAGCTTCTCGCCTGATGCTGCATACGCTGCGCGTGCGGCAGCGCTGGCCCCAAGCGGCGACTCGTTGGATGAAAGCTTGTGCAGTTTTACGCCCGGCGCGGCCTTTGAGCGGCCGGGAACATAGGCTTCGATTTCCAAGACACCGCGCCTTGGCTGCGGAAAGTCTTTCTGCACGCTCATGCAATTTCACTCCCTCAAGCACTTGCGCTTGCTCTAAAGCATGTTTGGTTCGGACGAAAGCAGTTTGGCATGCAGCGCAACGGCCTTCTGCTTTTGTAGATGTCACTGTTTCCCGGCATCGGTTTTCTTGTGCGGCAGCAGCGCAGTGGCTTGCGGCGCAAGCACCGGCACCATGAAATGGCGTCGCGCCCGCGCCGGAGCAGGCAGGCCCTGATACAGCCGCTTTGTGGCTTCCACCAGAATGACACCGCTGAATGCCGGCCACAAATGCCTGCCCAGCCATTCAAATGCGGTCTTGATGCGCGAATACCCGCGCCTTCGCATCGGTGGAAAATGCAGCCCGTCCGACCAGACAGTTGGGGTCAACAAGGCATCGCGCAACAATTTCGACAATTGTCCGCGGCTGAACGGGCGGCCAATGCCAAAAGGTGTGTGCTCAAGCCGGGCCCACAGACCGCGCCGGTTCGGAACAACAATCAGCAGCTTCCCGCCAGGCGCGAGCACCCGCCAGGCTTCATTGAGCGTTTCGCCCGGATTTTCCGAATGTTCCAGCAGGTGCACCATCAGCAGCCGGTCGAGCGAAGAATCGGGCAGCGGCAATTGTTCGTCGATCACCAGCGCCGTCAGCGACGGGCCGCCTTGAGGCCATTCCAGCGCACCCTGCTGGGCAGGCATCAAGGCCATCACCCGCTCGCAGCGTTCACGATAGCGATCGATCCAGGGCAGACAGAAGCCGAGCGCCGCAAGTCGTTCATCGTGTGCTTCCGGCCAAATCTGGCCGATCGACTGGTCAAGCGAACGCGCCACAATGCGCCCGAGCGGCGTTGCGTAAAATTCGCGCAGATCAACGACGTCAACGAACATGAAAACTTCCAGTAGCAATCCTGAAGCTATATACGCTTGCGCAACGCTTCGGCCAATTGCAGGAACACAAAGATGCAAAAATTGCAGATCCGCCAGTTCAACTGTCTCGACGACAATTTTGGCGTCCTCACCCACGATGCCAAGACCGGACAGACAATTTCAATCGATGCGCCCGATGCCGGGGCAATTTTGGCGGAGCTTGCTGCCGCAGGCTGGAAGCTGACCCACATCCTCGTCACCCACCACCATGTCGACCATGTACAGGGCATTGCAGAATTGAAGGCAAAAACCGGCTGCAAGGTGATCGGACCGGACAACGCGGCAATTGCCGGAATAGACGAAGTCGTGCGCGAAGGCGACACGCTGGAATTGGCCGGCGACACCATCAAGGTCATTGCCACGCCCGGCCACACCCTCGACATGCTGAATTATCATTTCACCGGGGCGCAGATCGTTTTTACCGCCGACACTCTGTTTGCGATGGGGTGTGGCCGCCTGTTTGAGGGAACCCCCGCGCAGATGTGGCAGTCACTCCAAAAGCTTGCCGCCCTGCCGCCACAAACGCAGGTCTATTGCGGCCATGAATACACGCTGTCAAATGCGCGGTTTTCTGTCGGGATCGACCCGGAAAACACCGCGCTTGCCGCACGGTTGGTCGAAACCGAAGAATTGCGGGCCAAGGGGCTGCCAACCCTTCCGACAACAATCGCGCGGGAACTGACGACAAACCCGTTTATGCGGGCAGCAGATCCGGCAATCCGCCGCAATCTGGGCATGGAAAGCGCTACCGATGCAGAGGTTTTTGCGCAGATCCGCGAGCGCAAGAACCGCGGCTAAAGCTGGCCGGCATACATGAACGAAGCCGTAACCAGTGCTTGGCCCGCAAGATAGCTGAACCAGACCACGGGCGAACTCCAGCTGCGTTGCGGGGCGCGCCTGTCAAAGACAAACCGCTCGAATGCCAGCACGGCATCGGAAACCAGCAGCAAAACGACGCCTGGAAGAAGCAAAACATCAGGCCCGCGTGAAAGCGCAGCCACGGCCATGGCACAAAGCACGCCGGTATAGACCGTGACCGGCAACCGCATTTTGCCCAGGTGCGGCCTCAGCTTGCGCAAAACGCCAAGTGCAAATGCAAAGATGACAATTGTCCCCGCAAAGAAGGGCAATCCCGCGCTGAAGACTGCATCCTGCCCGCCTGTAAAAAGCGCGGCGTAACAAAGGTGCGCCAGCAGGAATGAAACCAGGCCGCCAAGAAAATTGCGCTCGCCCTCGAACGCAAGAAACCAGTCGCCAAGCGCGCTCAAGGCGAGTGCTGCCACCAGCAGCACCGGCAGATCCGCCGCCAGCGCCGCAAGCGACAGCAATGCGATGGCACCGGTCTTGGCCACAGCCCGCGCCAGATTTCGCGGCCGTTGCAGAAACAACAGCCCGTACAGAACCCCCAAGACAACCGCCAATGGAAACAACAGGCTCATTGCGCTGTCACGGGGTCAAAAGCCATGCGCAATGCTTCGCCCATGGCGGTCCCTGTCGCCAGATCAGCTGAAATACTGGCCGCCATTGGCTGAGATCGTTGCACCGGTGATGAAGCCGGCGTCTTCGGAGGCCAGAAACACCACGCAGCGCGCAATTTCTTCTGGCTCGCCAAGCCTGCCAACCGGGATTTGCGCGATGATGCTTTCGCGAACCTTTTCAGGCACCGCCATCACCATGTCAGTAGCAATGTAGCCGGGAGCCACCACATTGACCGTGATGTTGTTGCGTGCGCCTTCCTGCGCCAGTGCCCGGCTGAAACCGATGTCGCCAGCCTTGGCCGCTGAATAGTTTGCCTGCGCGAACTGGCCTTTTTGACCGTTGATCGAGCTGATGGTGATGATGCGCCCAAACTTGCGGGTGCGCATGCCTTCCCAAAGCGGGTGGGTCATGTTGAAGACGCCGCTCAAATTGGTGGAAATAACCTCATTCCACTGCTGGGGTGTCATCTTGTGGAATGGTGCATCGCGGGTAATGCCGGCATTGTTGACCAGTACCGAAACCGGACCAAGGTCCGCCTCGACCTTGGCGATGCCGGCGGCACAAGCCTCATAATCAGCAACCGACCATTTGTAGGTGGCAATTCCGGTCTCGGCAGTGAAGGCCTTTGCTGCCTCGTCATTGCCGGCATAATTGGCGGCGACCGTGTAGCCCGCTGCCTTGAGCGCCTTCGAAATGGCCGCGCCAATACCGCGCGACCCACCAGTGACCAATGCTGTCTTACCCATGCGTTTTCCTCCTCCAGTTTAGCCAACAGGGAGCAGCGAAAAGACAAACGGCACATTGCCAAATATGTCTTGCTCGCTTCCTCCGCCCCCTGACTGCCGTTTTCTTACGTTGTTTTTGTAGTTCAATCGCGTTCCACGCAAAGTGCAACACCCATGCCGCCGCCGATGCACAGCGTGGCAAGGCCGCGTTTGGCATCACGGCGCTGCATTTCAAACAGCAGCGTGTTGAGAACGCGTGCACCAGACGCTCCGACAGGATGGCCAATGGCAATCGCCCCGCCATTCACGTTGACGATTGCCGGATCCCAACCCATGTCCTTGTTGACAGCGCAGGCCTGCGCCGCAAACGCTTCATTGGCTTCCACCAGATCGAGGTCTTCGACCTTCCAGCCTGCCTTTTTCAGAGCCTTGCGCGAAGCCGGGATCGGGCCCGTGCCCATTATCTGCGGATCAACGCCAGCCGTTGCCCATGAAACCACCTTTGCCATCGGCTTGATGCCGCGCTTGTCAGCTTCCGAAGCGCGCATCAGTACCACTGCCGCCGCCCCGTCATTGATGCCCGATGCATTGGCCGCCGTCACAGTGCCTTCCTTGTCGAAGGCCGGGCGCAGCTTGGCAATACCGTCAAGCGTCACGCCGTGCTTGATGTACTCGTCGTCCGATACGACCACATCGCCTTTGCGGGTCTTGAGAGTTACCGGAATGATTTCATCCTTGAACTTGCCAGCCTTTTGCGCGGCTTCCGCCTTGTTTTGCGAAGCGACCGCAAACTTGTCCTGCTCGTCGCGCGAGAGCTGCCACTGGCGCGCAACGTTTTCTGCCGTGTTGCCCATCGGGTAGCCGAAGAACGCATCGGTCAGGCCGTCCTTCATCATGGTGTCGGTCATTTTCATGTCGCCCATCTTGGTGCCGCTGCGCAGATGCGCCGCATGCGGTGCCATGGACATGGATTCCTGCCCGCCAGCCACGATGATGTCGGCATCGCCATTGGCAATCTGTTGCATGCCAAGCGCAACGGCCCGAAGACCCGAGCCGCAAAGCTGGTTGAGGCCCCAGGCCGTTGCCTCGTTGGGAATGCCCGCCCCGATGGCCGCCTGACGCGCCGGGTTCTGGCCCTGCGCTGCCGTCAGGATCTGGCCCATGATCACCTCGTCAACATCGGCAGGATCAACACCGGCGCGCTCAAGCGCAGCCTTGATGGCGATAGACCCCAGCACATGCGCTGGTGTTTCACCAAACGCACCATTGAACGAACCGACGGGCGTGCGTGCCGCGCCGACAATGACAATTGCGTCTTGCTTGCTCATGGAAATCCTCCTGTGAAATCGCTTGTCCGGAGAACCCGGCCTCTGCGTGAATTGGATATGTCCGGTTTAAACCCGCAAGGCCCGTGAAGCAATGCGGCTTTGGCATTGCGCCTTTGGTGCAACCGAGAATGATCCACCGCCGACACTAGAACCTTGCGCAGGCGATGGCCAATGCGCATAATTGGCCCTTGATCGGTAAACCCTGAATTCTTCGTACAAATGACAAAGAAACCACCGGTTTGGTTGACTTGGCTGGCTGGCTGGCCCAAATCTCAGGCAATTCGTTTCCCCAAGGTGCTGGCATGTCCCGATATTTGAGTGCGCCCCTTCCCCGCAAGCTGACAGTCGGCGTCGATGTCGGCGGCGTCATGGTTGGCGGCGGCGCGCCGGTGGTTGTCCAGTCGATGACCAACACGGATACCGCAGACATCGACGGCACCGTTCGCCAGGTCGCGGCGCTGGCCCGCGCAGGTTCCGAACTGGTGCGCATCACCGTCGACCGTGATGAAGCGGCGGCGGCTGTGCCGCACATCCGCGACAAGCTTCGCGCCCGCAACATAAACGTGCCTTTGATTGGCGATTTTCACTATATCGGCCACAAATTGCTCGCCGACCATCCGGCATGCGCGGAAGCGCTCGACAAATACCGGATCAATCCCGGCAATGTCGGCTTCAAGAACAAGAAGGACACCCAGTTCGCGTCCATCATCGAAATGGCGATCCGCTACGACAAGCCGGTGCGCATCGGTGTCAATTGGGGATCGCTCGATCAGGCCCTGCTGACCCGGCTGATGGACGAGAATGCTGCCAACGGCTCACCCATGACCGCCCAACAAGTGACCCGCGAGACCATCGTGCAGTCGGCGCTGATGTCAGCCGATCAGGCCGAGGCCATTGGCCTGCCGCGCTCCAAGATCATCCTATCGGCCAAGGTCAGCCAGGTGCAGGATTTGATTGCCGTCTACACCGATCTGGCGTCGCGCTGCGATCATGCGCTGCATCTGGGCCTCACCGAAGCGGGCATGGACACCAAGGGCATTGTTGCCTCGTCGGCCTCGATGGGCGTGCTGCTGCAACAGGGCATTGGCGACACCATTCGCATTTCACTGACACCCGAACCCAATGGCGACCGCACCCGCGAGGTGAAGGTTTCGCAGGAATTGCTGCAAACCATGGGCTTTCGCTCATTCGTGCCGATAGTTGCTGCTTGCCCCGGTTGCGGACGCACCACATCAACCGTCTTTCAGGAACTGGCGCAGAAAATCCAGAACCAGATCCGCGAGGAAATGCCGGTCTGGCGCGAGCAATATCCAGGGGTTGAGGCGCTGACCGTTGCGGTGATGGGCTGTATCGTCAACGGACCGGGCGAATCCAAGCAGGCCGACATCGGCATCTCGCTGCCCGGCACCGGCGAAACCCCTGCCGCCCCGGTATTCATCGAAGGCAAGAAGGCGGCAACGCTGCGCGGTCCGGCGATTGCCGAAGATTTCCAGAAAATGGTGCTGGACTACATCGAAAACCGGTTCGGCAAGGGCCGGATGGGCACCGCCGCCGAATAAGCCGGTTATTTGGCCGGCTTTGCCCGTGACTTGCGGCGTTTACCGCGCTCCAGCTCCATTGCCGCGCGAGGCGGAACATAGGCTGGCAGCGGCTGGCTGACGCCGTAGGATATTTCATCGAGCAGGTCTATTCCGGCTTCCTTGCCAACCTTTTCCATGCCGCTGTCGATCCAGGCTTGCGCGGCGCCCCGCCCCAATTCCATCAAATGGTTGAGGAAATCGGGTTCGGCGTTGAGTTTGGTTGATGCGGAAAGCTTTTTCAGCTCATCGGGCGCATCAACGCGGTGCATGCGGATGTCGCGGTATTCCTCGCGTGAAATCTTGCCTTCGCGAAGCAGCCGCGAAACAAAGCCGATGGCACGAAGTTCACTCAGCAATGAGGCATTGAAGGTGATTTCGTTGACGCGGTTGGCGATTTGCCGTGCGGTCTTGGGCGTTGCAATCCGCTCGATGGGGTTGATCTGGACAAGCAGGATATCCTCGCTGCCGGTGACATCGAAGAACGGAAACAACACCGGATTGCCCATATAGCCGCCGTCCCAATAGGGCACGCCGTCAATTTTCACCGCCTTGTACATGCTTGGCAGGCAACTTGAGGCCATCACCGTCTTGAGGGTGATTTCCTCGTTTTCAAACACCCGCACCTTGCCGTTCCACACATTGGTGGCCGAGACAAAAAGCCGGATTGCCTTGCACTGCTGCACATTGTTGAAATTGATCTGCTCAGCGACGATGTCCTGCAGCGGATTGATGTCCAACGGATTGAAATCATACGGTGAATAGATCTGCGACATCAGGTCCAGCGCGAGCAGCGCGGGGGAAGTGTCCATCGACCATGTGCCAAGCCAGGCTTCGATCGGCGTGCGCCGCAACGGGCTGAACTGCGTTGAATTGCCCACCGCCATCCAGAAATGACGCAGCCGGTCGCGCGCGCCCTGCCTGCCATTGCGCTGATACCCGTCCGCCAGGCAGACGGCGTTCATCGCCCCGGCGCTGGCCCCCGAAATCGCCTCGATATGAATGGCATCCTCTTCAAGCAACCGGTCGAGCACGCCCCAGGTGTACGCGCCATGCGCGCCGCCACCCTGCAGGGCAAGGTTGATGGCGTGTTTAGGCTGGCTGCCCATAGCGCCACCAATCATTGCGCAACCCAGCCGCCATCGATCTGCTGCAGCGAGCCATTGATGTTTTGGGCCGAGTCCGAGCACAGGAACAGCGCAAGATCGGCCACCTGTTCAACGGTCACGAATTTCTTCGTGGGTTGTGCCGTCAGCAATACATCCTTGATGACCTGCTCTTCCGTGATGCCGCGCGATTTTGCGGTGTCCGGAATCTGCTTTTCCACCAGCGGCGTCCACACATAGCCGGGGCAGATGGCATTGGCGGTCACGCCATGCGCGCCGCCTTCCAGCGCCATGACCTTGGTAAATCCGGCAATGCCGTGCTTTGCCGCGACATAGGCCGCCTTGAACGGTGAAGCGACCAGTGCATGCGCCGAAGCGGTGTAGATCAGCCGGCCCCAGCCTTTTTCTTTCATCTGCTTCATCACCAGCCGCGAGGTGTGGAACGACGAGGTCAAATTGAGGGCAATGATCAGATCCCACTTCTCAACCGGGAAATCCTCGATGGGCGATACATGCTGCATGCCGGCATTGTTGTGCAGGATGTCGATGCTGCCAAACTTTGCCGAAGCTTGCGCAATCATGGCCTCGATCTCATGGGGCTTTGTCATGTCCGCGCCGCTGTAAATTGCGGTAACGCCAAATTCGCTGGCGATGGCCGCACGCGCCGCCTCGATCTCTTCAGCCTTGCCAAAACCGTTGAGGACTATGTTTGCGCCTTCGCGCGCATATGCCCTTGCGCAGGCAAGGCCGATGCCCGAAGTCGAGCCAGTAACCAGTGCCGTTTTGCCGTTCAAGAAACCCATGCTGAAAATCCCGTCCTTGGTGTGAATACCTAGTTTCCAATACCCTGTACGGCCCCACAAAGCCACATGCTGCATTGCAACAGAAAATCACGAATTCGCGTTCAGGCCGCTGGTTGCGGGTGGCTCCCAAGCCAGTTGCGCGCTGCTCTGGCGACAAGGAACACCAGCACCATGATGCCTGAGAACCCGGCAAAAACCGGAGCAAAGCCGTAGGCTTCACCCATCGCCCCCAGCAATGCGGGGGCACACAGCAGGCCGAAATAGCCAAACATGGTGGCAATGGTAATCCCTGTACCCGGGCTTACACCGGGCACATTTGCAGCCGCCGAAAAGGCCACAGGCACGATGTTGGCGCAGCCAAGCCCGGCAGCCAGGAAACCGCAGACCACAAACGCCAGGCCCGGCCCTGTTGCCGCCAGCGCAAAGCCCGCAATTGCCAGCACGGCAGACCCCTGCAACAAGGCCGTCGCGCCAAAACGGCTCCGCAACCAGTCGCCAGAGAACCGTGCAACCATCATTGCAAGTGAAAATCCTGCAAAGGCAAATCCTGAAAGGGCAACATCCGCCTGCAATTCCTTGCGCAAATACAGCGCGCTCCAGTCGATAACCGAGCCTTCGGCAGTGAACGCCGCCATCGCCAGCAAGCCAAACACATAAATGCGCACATTGCCGGGCAGGCTGAACCCTGCCTTCGGCTTGGCGACAACCAATTCCTGGGGAGCGCGCGCGGCAAGGGAAGGCGATGCGCAAAGCACCAGCCCGCCGCATAGCGCAAGCGCGATCAGCGCCGTGCCATTCTGGCCGGTTTGTGCCAGCAGGAAGCCACCGCTGGCCGCGCCGCACATCGCCCCCATGCTCCAGAACCCATGGAACGAAGACATCATCGCCGTGCCTTGCGCCTGCTCGACCTGCGCTCCATTGGCATTCATGGCCACATCCATGACGGACAGGGCCAGAAAAAGCAGGACGAAGAAAAGTACTGCAATGTTGAACTGGCTTGCCTGAACCAGCAGCAGCAGGCCCGGTGCCAGAAGCAGTCCGGAGGCGATTGCCATCGGCCGTGATCCGATCCGCGCGATCAGCAGCCCGGACAGCATCAACCCGGCAAACCCGGCCGAAGCGCCAATCAGGATTAAAAGACCCATGGCCGATTCGCCGATGTCAAGGTTTTTCTGCACAACCGGCACGAACACCGACCAGAACCCGGCTATCAAACCATTGGCAAGGAACAGCGCCGACACGGCAATGCGGGCGGGGGAAAGAATCATGGCTTGTGTCCTGCGATGGGTCGGGCGTTTGGTCTACCCATACACCACCAGCAAATCCTTGGCGTCGATCTGGTCGCCGGCCTTCACCAGCACTTCGGCGATTTTGCCCGCCCGTTCGGCATGCATCGCCGTTTCCATTTTCATGGCCTCGATGGACACCAGCACATCGCCCGCCGCCACTTCCTGACCGGCGGAAATCGCAACCGCCGAAATGACGCCCGGCATGGGCGCACCGACATGCGCCTCGTTCCCGGCTTCCACCTTGCGCCGCGTTGCACTGCCTGAAACGCCGCGTGCCCGGTTTGGCACCCTGGTGCGGCGCGGCTGGCCGTTGAGCTCAAAATGCACCGTCACCATGCCCTTGTCGTCGGTATCGCCGATGGTGAGGCACAGCAGCACCAGCGTCTTGCCCATTTCCAGGTCGATGTGGATTTCCTCGCCCGGCTGCAACCCGTAGAAATACACTGGCGTCGGCAGCACCGAGGTCGGCCCGTAGGCGTCGCGCGTAGCCACGAAATCCGAGAACACCTTGGGATACATCAGCCAGGAGGCAAATTCGGTGTCGGTGAGCTTGCTGCCAGTCTTTTCACTGGCGCGCTTGCGTTCAGCTTCTAGGTCCAGCGCTGCCAGCCTTGCGCCTGGCCGTTCGGTGTAGGGCTGATCGCCCTTCAATGCCCGCTTCTGGATTGCGGCCGGCCAGCCGCCTTCAGGCTGGCCAAGGTCACCGCGCATCATCGAAACCACGGATTCAGGGAAGGATATCTCGCGCGAACCTTCAAGCACATCTGCAACACTTAGGTCCTGACTGACCATCATCAGCGCCATGTCACCCACCACCTTGGAGGAAGGCGTTACCTTGACGATGTCACCGAACCTCAAATTGGCATCGTGGTAGGCGCGGGCCACTTCGTGCCAGCGCGCCTCAAGGCCAAGCGAGCGGGCCTGTTCCTTGAGGTTGGTAAACTGCCCGCCCGGCATTTCATGCAGATAGACTTCCGAGGCCGGACCCTTGAGATCGCTCTCGAATGCCGCGTACTGCGCGCGCACTGCCTCCCAGTAAAACGAGATGCGGCGGATCGCTTCAGGTTCCAGTGCTGTGTCGATTTCACTGCCGCGAAGGGCCTCGACCAGCGACCCGAGACAGGGTTGCGAAGTGTTGCCCGACAGTGAATCCATTGCAGCATCAATGATGTCGGCACCGTTCTGCGCCGCTACAAGGGTGCTGGCTGCCGAAATGCCCGAAGTGTCGTGGGTGTGGAAATGCAGCGGCAGATCGGTTTCCTGCCGCAGCGTTGAAAACAATTTTGCCGCCGCGCCCGGCTTCAGCAGGCCTGCCATGTCCTTGATGGCGATCATGTGCGCGCCAGCCTTTTCCAGTTCGCGCACCAGCCGGACGTAATATTTGAGGTCGTACTTGGCCCGGTCCGGGTTCAGGAGGTCGCCGGTATAGCAGATCGCGCCTTCGCAGATCTTGCCGCTTTCACCCACTGCGTCCATCGACACACGCATGTTCTCCACCCAGTTCAGGCAGTCGAATACACGAAACACGTCAACGCCGGACTTTGCAGCCTGCGCCACAAACTGGCGAACCACATTGTCAGGATAATTGGTGTAGCCAACGCCATTGGAGCCACGCAGCAGCATTTGCAACAGTATGTTGGGCGCCCGTTCACGGATGAGCGTCAGCCGCTCCCATGGGTCTTCGGTGAGGAAACGCATGGAAACATCGAAGGTTGCCCCTCCCCAGCATTCAAGGCTGAAAAGTCCGCCCATCGCCCGCGAATAGGCTTCGGCAATGGCCACGATGTCGTGGGTGCGCATGCGGGTTGCCAACAGGGATTGATGGCCGTCGCGCATGGTCGTGTCGGTCACCAGGATTCTTTTCTGTTCGCGCACCCATTTGGCAAAGCCCACAGCACCTAGCGCTTCAAGCTTTTGCCGGGTTCCCTCGCCAGCAGCCTGCGGAAAGCGGGGAAGCACGGGCTTTGCCGCATCATGGGCAGGGCGCACCCGCCCCCGCGCTTCCGGATGCCCGTTCACCGTCACGTCGGCAATGTAATTGAGCAGTTTGGTGGCGCGGTCCTGCCGCTTCACCTGCGCAAAAAGCTCCGGTGTCGTGTCGATGAACTTGGTGGTGTAGGTGTTGTCGCGAAAACTCTTGTGGCTGATGATTGCTTCAAGAAATGTGAGGTTTGTCGCAACGCCGCGAATGCGGAACTCGCGAAGCGCCCGGTCCATTCGCGCAATGGCTTCTTCCGGCGTTGGTGCCCAGGCGGTGACCTTTTCCAGCAGCGGATCGTAAAAACGCGTGATGACCGCGCCCGAATACGCCGTGCCGCCATCAAGGCGGATACCAAACCCGGTCGCGCCGCGGTAGGCGGTGATCCGGCCATAATCGGGGATGAAGTTCTGCTCGGGGTCTTCGGTGGTGATCCGGCATTGCAAGGCATTGCCGTTCAGCGTGATGTCTGCTTGCTCGGGAACGCCGCTATCCGGGTCGCCGATCCGCTTGCCTTCGAGGATGCGAATCTGTGCCTTGACGATGTCGATGCCCGTCACTTCCTCGGTAACGGTATGCTCGACCTGGATGCGCGGGTTGACTTCGATGAAATAGAATTTGCCGGTATCGGCGTCCATCAGAAACTCGACCGTGCCAGCCCCGACATAGCTGCTCTCGCGGGCGATCTTCAATGCATGGCCGCACAACTCCTGTCGCTGCGCGTCGGCGAGGTAAGGCGCTGGTGCCCGCTCGACGACCTTCTGGTTGCGCCGCTGCACTGAGCAGTCACGCTCGAACAGATGCACGCAATTGCCGTGGGTGTCGCCAAGTACCTGCACTTCGACATGCCGGGCGCGCTCAACGAGCTTTTCAAGATACACTTCGTCCTTGCCAAAGGCCGCCCGTGCTTCGCGCTTGCCTTCATTGACCTCCCGCTCGAGTTCATCAGCAGAGCGAATGACCCGCATTCCGCGCCCGCCACCACCCCAGGAGGCCTTGAGCATGAGCGGTAGCCCGATCTGCAACGCCATCTCGCGCACTTTTGCCGGATCATCCGGCAGCGGCTCTGTGGCAGGAACCACGGGAACCCCGACACGCTGGGCCAAATTGCGGGCTGCCACCTTGTTGCCCAGGTCGCGCATCGTCTGCGGCGTCGGCCCGATGAAAACGATGCCGGCCCGCGCGCAAGCTTCGGCAAATTCGGGACTTTCCGAAAGCAGTCCGTAACCAGGATGGATTGCGTCCGCACCGGAAAGCTCTGCCACGCGGATGATTTCGGAAATCGCCAAATAAGATTCGATAGGACCCAGATCGCGCTCAAGGTGAACGCCCTTGCCGATCTGATAGGCCTCATCCGCCTTGAACCGGTGAAGCGCCAGCTTGTCTTCCTCTGCCCAGACCGCAACGGTCCGAATGCCCAGCTCATTTGCCGCACGAAACACCCGGATCGCGATTTCGGAGCGGTTTGCCACCAGTATCTTGCGGATCAAATCTATATTTCCTTGCTGTGTCGAACCCGGGCTTTCAGCCTGAATTCCTTTTCGAGGGCAATTCGGTTTAGCCTTTCGTCCGAACCAATGGCAAGCTTTGCGTACAGCATGCGACTTGGCTGGATTCTTGGCAAATGCTCAACTATGGTGCAGACAATGGGACCTGCGCTCAGGAACAAGTGATGCCATCGACCGACCGTCCAACGATAATCAAGAAGTATGCCAACCGTCGCCTCTACAATACCGGCTCCAGCACCTATGTGACGCTCGAGGACCTCGCCACCATGGTGAAGGCAGGCGATGAGTTCCTGGTACACGATGCCAAGTCAGGTGAGGACATCACCCGCTCGGTGCTGGCCCAGATCATTTTTGACCAGGAAGGCAAGGAGGGCCAGAACCTTTTGCCGATCACGGTGCTTCGCCAGCTCATCCAGTTTTACGGCGACAGCATGCAGGCCATGGTTCCAAGCTATCTCGAGCACTCGATGAACAGCTTTGCCAAGGAACAGGAAAAATTCCGCGCGCAGATGGCGCAAACCTTTGGCGGGATGGGGCTGGGAGCAATGGAAGACCAGGTTCGCAAGAACATGGAATTGTTCCAGCAGGCGGTCGGCGTGTTCATGCCATTCGCGCCGGGCACCAAAAAGGACGGCCCGGAAATCAAGGCCGAACAGCCCGACGACCTTCAAAAGCTGAAGGAACAGATGGCCGAAATGCAAAAGAAGCTCGACAAGCTGGGCTGAGACTTCACCCTCGCCAGGCTCAGGAAGCCGATCCTGCCGCTATTTCAAGTTTGTTTCAGTAGGGGCCGCCCACAGACACATCACGTGTTGCAGAACGCAGCGACACGGCAAAGCCCGCCAGCACATCCACCAGCGTCACTGCCATCAGGATGAAGAAAACGGAATGCGCGGCACCTTTGACCAGCAGAAACTCGATCAAATAGGCAATGAACACGAAAGTGGAAAGCAGGTGGTCGATGATCGAGTCAGATCCGACCCGGGTAGCCTTGATGATCTCGAAAAACAGCAGGAACAATGCCAGCGCGATCATCACATCGCCAAGCGACATCGTGAAAACCTCACCCGACACCATGGTCATCTGCATGACCTGTCCGGCCCAGGGGTCGGCCGCGCCCGAGGCAACCAGCCCCAGCGCCACCAGATTGTAGGCAATGAACGGGATTATCATCAAAGGAACGTTGGTTAGAACTTGCATGGCCGTCCTGTTCTGTTTTCCGGCAATCCGCCCACGATTCGCCCTTGGCTGACTTTTACACGCAACTCCCGAATACAAGCAACAAAAAGGCCGGTTCGTTTTCGAACCGGCCTGTCAGATGCCAACACCCGATAACTCAGGAGTTTTCTTTTGGATCGAGGATCTGGCGACCGCGATACATGCCTGTCTTGAGGTCAATGTGGTGCGGACGGCGAAGCTCGCCGGAATTCTTGTCCTCGGTGTAGGACGGCTGCTTGAGACCATCTGCCGAGCGGCGCATGCCGCGACGTGATGGAGAGGTCTTCCTCTTTGGTACTGCCATGAAACTAGCTCCGGTAACTGCTCCCGCCCGGCTTCAAACAGCACACAGAGCCCTTTGGAGCCAACTGCCGCCATGCGAATGGGAGGAACATGCAAAATTGCCCCGGACATCGATACCGGGAATGAGTGGGCGGCTTATACATGCGGCATGGCGGTTTGAGAAGATGGCAAGGCGGTTTTTTCGTTGAACGGCCATTTGCGGGTCAAAAAGACTACTGGACGCACTGGGTGTACCCGCCCGATTTTTGCGCCCGCCGTTCAATCAATGCTGCCAGCCTTTGCAGTCCCGGCCCCGGCTTGGCCGGATTTCGCACCAGCGGCGCCGGGAGAGTTACTGTCAAAAGCGCGGCCTGTCGCGGCGTCAAATTGACTGCCGATCGGCCAAAATGGTGCCGCGCGGCCGCTTCAATGCCAAAAACACCTTCGTCCCACTCGGCAATGTTGATGTAGATTTCCATGATCCGGCGCTTGGAGAGCACGCCATCCAGATAGACAGCCAACGGAATTTCCGCCGCCTTTCGCAAAAATGACCGGTCGTTCCACAAGAAAAGGTTCTTGGCAGTCTGCATGGTGATGGTGCTTGCCCCGCGCACCTTCTCGCCCTCCAGCGCGTCATCAATCACACCGTTGAGTTCGGCTAGGTCAACACCGCGATGCGCGCAAAACTGGCCATCTTCCGACATGATCACCGACTGGAGCAAAACGGGAGCCACATCCTCGATTTCGACCCACTGCCGGTCAACTGTGTTTCCGGTGATCCAGCGCCCGAGCATCAGCATGGAAACCGGCCTTGTGCCTTCGATCGAATACACAAGCCCAAGGATTGCCGGGAAAGCCACGGCAATGAGCACGATCAGCAGAACCAGGCGAAAAAGCCGCCGCCGCCAACTTGAACGGGCTGGCATCAAGGGTGAAAGGCGACCCGGCGCGGCAGGATTTCCCTGGTCACCCGGTCGCAGATCAGAGATATCGGGTTGGGAATTGTCGGCCAAATCCGCTTCCTGTTGAATTGCCGGCAGGGATGGTTTGTCTGAAACCTTTAACACACGATGCCCTTCGCGCAACCGCCCCCGCCTTGACTGCCGCCCGCCCCGGATGCAACCAGTCAACGGCCATGCAATGGCTGAAACTTTGGAATTTGACGTTGGAAAAGACCGCTTTCACTGATCGCCTCGTATTGCGCGCTTCGCAAGTGGCCGCAGAACTGGACATCATTCTGGATGGCGCCAGCCTGCCGGGCGAATTGGTCCGCCCCCCGCGCCTGCTTGCCGCGATGCGCCACGGTGTCTTGAATGGCGGAAAACGCATGCGGCCTTTCCTGGTGATGGAAACGGCCGAAATGTTTGGCGGCAATGCCGCTTCCGCCTTGCGGGCTGCTGCAGCCCTCGAATGCGTTCACTGCTATTCGCTGATCCATGACGATTTGCCAGCCATGGATGATGATGATCTGCGGCGCGGCAAGCCGACTGTGCATGTGGCCTATGACGAGGCAACCGCCATTCTGGCGGGGGACAGCCTGCTGACCCTAGCATTCGACATTCTCGCCGATCCGCAAACCCATGGGGATGCACACATTCGCTCGCAACTGGTCTTGTGCCTTGCCCGGTCTTCCGGCATTGGCGGCATGGCTGGCGGCCAGATGCTGGATCTGGCAGCCGAACACCAGAAATGGGGCGAAGCCGACATTTCCACCATGCAATCGATGAAGACCGGCGCGCTCATCCGGGCGGCTTGTGAAATGGGCGCATTGGTTGGCGGGGCTGGTCAAAATTCCATTGCCTCACTCGTCAGGTTTGGTGAGCTGGCCGGACGTGCCTTTCAGCTTGCCGACGACATCCTCGATGTGACCCAATCAACCGAAGCGCTGGGCAAGCAGGCGGCCAAGGATGGCGACAGCGGAAAATCCACCATCGTCGCACTGGTTGGTGTGCAAAAAGCCCGGCAAATGGCCGATGATTTGCTGCAGGCGGCGCTCGAAACATTGGCACCTTTTGGCGCAAAGGCTCTATGGCTCCAGCAGGCAGCACGGTTCATCGTCGAACGCGACCATTGACGCGGTTGGCGGCAATGCAGCCGGTTTTCGCAAAACTGCCCAATCTTGGGAGAATTTTCCAATCTGGTTTGAATCTTGGCAGCTTCTTGCCACGGTAGCGCACCCGCTTGCCACTATCTTGGATGAAGTTTCCATGGACGGTGTGTCATGCGCAATCACGAGGACCAGCTTTCGGTATTTCCGGTATTCTTCAAGGTGGAGAACCGCTTTGCCGTGGTCGTGGGTGATGGCGTGGAAGCAGCGGCCAAAGCCAGACTGCTGCGCGAAAGCCGCATAGCCGTCCGGGTCGTTTCACGCGCGCCGTCCCTAGAATTGGCGACACTGGCAATCGAAGCGGACATTGAAATCATTGCAGCGCATTTTTCCCCGCAATTGATCGATGGTGCCACGCTGGTGTTTGCAGCAACCGCGAACGAGGAACTTGACCGCCAGGTGGTTGAGGCAGCCCGCGCGATGAACATTCCGGTCAATGCAGTAGACCGCCCACATCTGTGCGATTTTTACACGCCAGCATTGGTCAACCGTGCGCCAGTGGCCATCGCCATCGGCACCGAAGGCACTGGCCCGGTCCTTTCCCAGATGATCCGCGCAAGGATCGAAGCAATCGTTCCGGTATCAACCGGCAAACTGGCACGCCTTGCACAGCTTTACAGGCTTGCGGCGGACCGGCTTGTTGCCCGTGGCGCGCCGCGGCGCAGGTTCTGGCGGGCATTCTTTGACGGCGACGTCTCACGCCATGTTGAGAACGGCGATCTGCCGGCAGCCCGCCGCAGCGCCACAAGGCTGTTGAAGAACCCTGAACGCCATTCAAGCCACGTCACGGTGGTTTTTGCTGTAACCGGTGAGGCCGACCTCATGACCTTGCGGGCCGTGCGCGCCATGCAGGAAGCCGATGCCATCGTGTTCGACGAAACCCTCCCCGCCGATCTGGTGAAACTGGGGCGCAGGGATGCCGAACGGCACGGCGCAGAACAGGCAAGAATCGTTGAAGCGGCAACCAGCGTCTTTTCCAACCGGGATGGGGAGCCCGTGCGGCTGGTCATTCTGGTCAGGAGCCCCGCTTTTACAGATCAGGTTGGCGCGCTTTGCGCGGCCCTTGGCGCAACTTTCGAAATCATTCCCGGTGTTGAAACCATCGGGCTTTCCCTGAACCAATCGATTGCAGCCTGAAGGAGCATCGAAATGAAGATCATTACTGCCAACCGCCTTTCCGATGGTGTTGTCGTTTACCTCTCTGCCGATGGTTGGTCGGTTCGCATCTCCGGCGCGGCAGTATTGAATGCGCCTGACGCAATCGAGGCCGGCCTTGCCACCGCAAAGCGTGCCATCGCCAACCGCGAGGTTGTTGATGTGAACGCCATCGACATCACGCTCGATGACAACCGTTCGCCGGTGCCTGTGCGCCTTCGCGAGCGCATCCGCGCTTTTGGGCCGACCGTCGGCTACGGCGAAGCTGCCCTTCAACGGCTTGTTGCCTGAACACCCAAAGGCGGACCTTCGCAAATGTATCGTTACGATGATTTCGACCATGACTTCGTGAAGGCCCGCGTTGCACAGTTTCGCGACCAGGTGGACAGGCGGCTGTCCGGCGAACTGAGCGAAGACGAATTCAAGCCGCTGCGGCTGATGAACGGCGTTTATCTGCAACTGCATGCGTACATGCTGCGGGTTGCCATTCCCTATGGCACGCTGAATTCGCAGCAGATGCGCATGCTGGGTCACATCGCACGCAAGTATGACCGTGGCTACGGCCATTTCACGACCCGCCAGAACATTCAGTTCAACTGGCCAAAACTCATCGACATTCCGCAAATCCTGGAAGATCTGGCTTCCGTGGAAATGCATGCGATCCAGACTTCGGGAAATTGCATTCGCAACGTAACAACCGACCACTTTGCCGGCGTTGCGCGGGACGAGATCGCCGATCCGCGCGTCTACGCCGAGATCCTGCGCCAATGGTCAACCGTGCATCCCGAATTCATTTTCCTGCCGCGCAAATTCAAGATTGCCATAACAGGCGCGTCGCACGACCGCGCGGCCATCCAGGTTCACGACATCGGATTGCAGCTGAAGCGCAACGAGAACGGTGAAACCGGCTTTGCCGTCCATGTTGGCGGTGGTCAGGGCCGCACCCCGATGATTGCAAAACTGGTGCGCGACTTCCTGCCGGAACAGGATTTGATCGCCTACGTTGAAGCGATCCTGCGCGTCTACAATCTCTATGGGCGGCGCGACAACAAGTACAAGGCACGCATCAAGATACTGGTTCATGAAACCGGCATCGATGAATTGCGCCGCGATATCGAAAAGGAATTCCTGCGCATCCGCGACGGTGTCCTTCACCTGCCAAAATCCGACATCGACGCCATCAACGCTGCCTTTGCCCTGCCCGCCTATGCAGACAAGCCAGCGCATTGCGCAGCTCTGGAAGATGCAAGGCAAACCAACAAGAAGTTCGACCGTTGGGTAAAGACCAACATCACGCCGCATGTTCATGAGGGATATGCAATTGTAACCGTCTCCCTGAAACCGGCAGGGGGGCCTCCGGGCGACGCCACGGATGGTCAACTGGATCTGCTTGCAGACCTTGCCGAAAAATACAGCCACGATGAACTGCGCATCAGCCACGAGCAAAACGTGATCCTGCCGCATCTGGCAAAGGAAGATCTCAAGGCAGTCTACGATGCGCTCGCCGCGCATGGCCTCGCGACAGCAAACGCGGGCCTGGTGACGGACATCATCGCATGCCCCGGCCTTGACTATTGCGCGCTAGCCAATGCCCGTTCGATCCCGATCGCCCAGCGGCTTTCCGAGTCTTTTGTGGCCTCGGGCCGTGAGGAAGAAATCGGCGAACTCAAGATCAAGATATCAGGCTGCATCAATGCCTGCGGTCACCACCATGTGGGACACATCGGCATCCTTGGGGTCGACCGCAAGGGCGAGGAATTCTACCAGATCACACTTGGCGGCTCGGCTGACGAGCACACTTCGATCGGCGACATTGTAGGCCCCGGATTTTCCACCGACGAGGTCGTTGGAGCGGTGGAGAAGATCGTCGACACATATCTTGGCCTTCGCCAGTCACGCGATGAAAGTTTCCTTCAGGCTTGGCGCCGCGTCGGGCAACAACCATTCAAGGAAGCACTCTATGGTTGAAGTCGCTGAAAGAGTTCATGCCACCAAAAAGGCAAAGTGGGACGGCGAGGCAGCGGCCAGGCTGAACCAACACTTTGATGGCTCAGGTTCGCGCCGCCTGCTCAGCCAGATGCTTGAAGAAAATCCGGACAGCAAGATTGCCGTGGTCTCTTCTTTCGGCTCCAACTCGGTCGTTCTGCTGCATCTGGTCGCCAGCGTTGATCCTTCGCTGCCGGTACTGTTCATCGATACTGGCAGGCTTTTCGGGCAGACGTTGCAATATCGCGACCAGCTGGCAAGTGAGTTGGGCCTGACCAACATTCGAAGCATTGGCCCGCAAACCAATCATGTTCACGAGCGCGACCCGGCAGGGGCGCTTTGGGTGGTCGATTCCAATGCATGCTGCGCGTTGCGCAAGGTTGAGCCTTTTGCAAAGGCGCTTGAAGGCGTTGACATCTGGATTTCCGGCCGCAAGCGTTATCAGGGTGCATCACGCACAAGTTTGCCCCTGTTCGAAGCGGAAGGCACACGCCTGAAAATCAATCCGCTTGCGAACTGGACCAGCGGAGACATCGACATCTATCGCAACGCCTTTGACCTGCCTCAGCACCCGCTGGTAGAAAAGGGCTATCGCTCGATTGGCTGCGAACCCTGCACCACGCCTGTGAAAGACGGGGAAGACGAACGCGCCGGACGCTGGCGTGGCGCTGGCAAGACCGAATGCGGCATCCACCTGCCCGTCTTGAACCCCGGTCTTCTGAGCGAAGAACAGTCAAGGACTTTTGGATGAGCGAGCCTGTAGAAGCGCGGATATGGACTTCCGCGGGCTTTGTGCCTGATCGCTTGACGCTCGCCGATGGTGCAGTTTTCATGGCACCCGAAGAGGCAACCGGCAGGCTTGGCTCAAACCAGAAAAGTGTTCTTGTTCTGGAGCCGGGCGATGAAGTCGCGGCAGCCGCAGGCAGGCTGCACGAATTTGACGCCGTTTTCATCCGCTTCGCAGTATTTTCGGACGGTCGTGGGTTTTCAAATGCGCGCCTGCTGCGTGAAAAGCACGGCTTCAAGGGTGAAATCCGCGCCATTGGCCATTTCATTCTGGACCAGATACCCTTGATGTTGCGGGTTGGCTTTGATGCTTTTGCCGTGACACATGAGCCTACCATCAGACGGCTGGAAGCTGGAAACACCGCTGAAATCCCGTTTTACTTGCAGCCGGCACTGGGCAGCGAGGCCGCAGGCAACGGCAAGGCATGGACCCGCCGCCGCGCCTGAATGCGACAATTGCTGCCGCGCCAGTTGATAAGCCCCCGCTTGGCGCGCTAGCTTCATGTCCAGCGTGAAGACAGCAGGCCAATTGGCAAGGCGGAGCCATGAATTTTTCCCTGACGCAGGAACAGGAAGCCATCGCAGAGATGGCATCGGCGTTTGCAGCGGAAAAACTCGCCCCGCACGCCCTGAAATGGGATGAAACTGGCTACTTCCCGGAAGATGTCGTGCGCTCTGTCGGCGAACTGGGGCTGGCGGGTATTTACGTTCGCGAAGATGTTGGCGGCTCTGGTCTGGGACGGCTTGATTCCACGCTGATTTTCGAGGCGCTTGCGAAGGGATGCCCCTCCATCGCCGCCTTCATTTCTATCCACAACATGTGCGCGTGGATGATCGACACGTTCGGCAGCGAGGAAATGCGGCAACGCCTTTTGCCAGCGATGTGCAAGATGGAATTGCTTTCAAGCTATTGCCTGACCGAGCCTGGTTCGGGTTCGGATGCTGCGGCGTTGCGCACAAGCGCAAGGATGGACGGCGCGACTTACGTACTCAATGGCAGCAAGGCGTTCATTTCGGGAGCCGGAAAGGCGGACCTCTACATCGTCATGGCCAGAACCGGCAAAGATGGCCCAGGCGGCATATCGGCAATTGTCGTTGAGGCAGGCACCGCCGGGCTTTCCTTTGGCGCCAACGAACGCAAAATGGGCTGGCGGGCACAACCCACCGCACAGGTCCTGTTTGACGACTGCACGGTTCCGCAGGCGAACCTTTTAGGCGAGGAAGGCAAGGGCTTTCGCTATGCGATGGCCGGCCTTGATGGTGGCCGCCTCAACATTGCCGCTGCCGCACTGGGCGGAGCGCAGGCAGCGCTGGACAAGTCGCTAGCCTATGTTCGCGAGCGAATGGCCTTTGGAAGTCCCGTCAGCGACTTTCAAGCAACAAGGTTCAAGCTTGCCGACATGGAAACCAGTTTGCAGGCAGCGCGGGTATTCTTGCGCCAAGCGGCCTTCAAGCTGGACAGCAAAGATCAGGACGCTTCGATGCACTGCGCCATGGCCAAGCGCTTTGTGACCGATGTTGCGTTCTCCGTTGCCAATGATGCGCTGCAACTGCTTGGCGGTTATGGCTACCTTGCAGACTATGGTATCGAGAAGATCGTGCGTGATTTGCGCGTGCACCAAATCCTCGAAGGAACGAACGAAATCATGCGGGTCATCATTTCCCGGCAGATGTTGGCTAACGCCTGATGCCGAAGAACATTCATACAAGCAGCGAAATTTTCATCCGCATTGAAGGACGTGCCGGAAGAATGACCCTGACGCGGCCCGATGCACTCAATGCACTGACGGCTGGCATGACGCAGGCCATGGAAACTGCGCTGACTGCCTGGGTTGAAGATGACGCCGTGGACATTGTCATCATCGATGCATCGGGCGAGAAGGCATTTTGTGCTGGCGGCGATGTCACGGATTTGTATGAGAGCGGCAAAGCGGGCGACTTCGCCTTTGGCCGCAAGTTCTGGGCGGATGAATACCGCCTCAACGCGATGATTGCCAATTATCCAAAGCCGTATGTCGCCTTCCTGCAGGGCTACACCATGGGCGGGGGAGTGGGCATTGGCTGTCATGGCTTCTTTCGCATTGTTTGCGAAATTTCGCAGATCGCGATGCCGGAATGCTCGATCGGACTGGTGCCCGATGTTGGCGGCAGTTTTCTCCTTGCAAATGCACCGGGACGGCTCGGCGAATATCTGGGTCTGACCGGCAACCGCATGAATGCTGCGGACGCAATTTACGCAGGTTTTGCGGACACCTATGTGCCGCTCAAGAACTGGGAAGCACTGAAGGCAGATCTATGCGAAAGCGGTGATCCGGACATCGTTGACGACTATGCCGAAGAACCGCCGGAATCCGGCCTTCCCGCACTCGCCAAGGAAATCGACAAGACCTTCAAGTCGCCTTCATTGCCATTGTGCCTCGGGTTGCTGGAAGCCAGCACCTCGCAATGGGCAGTGGATGCGGCAAAGGCCATTCGCCGCAATTGCCCGTTATCGGTTGCTTGTGCATTCGAGATCATCCGCCGCAGCCGGTCGTTCAAGCAGATCGAGCGCTCTCTTGAACTTGAATACAGGTTCACATCGAGGTCGATTTCGCATGGCGAGTTCATGGAAGGCATCCGCGCCCGAATCATCGACAAGGACCAGAACCCGGACTGGAAAATCAAGCAGGTGGAAGAAGTGCCACCGGAGAAGATTTCTGAAATGCTGGCGCCGGTTTCACAGCCAGTTTGACCTGCCGGAGGGCTTTGAATGGCAAATATCGGGTTCATCGGGCTTGGCAACATGGGGCTGCCGATGGCGGTCAACCTGGCCAAAGCCGGAAATGAAATTGCCGGATTCGACACGACCGAGCTTGCGCAGCAAAAAGCGAAGGCAGAGGGCATCGAAGTCGTAAATTCTGCGGGGCTGGCTGCAGCCGGACGCGATGCAGTTGTCACGATGCTGCCCAATGGCAAGATTGCGCTTGCCGTGCTTGACGAGATCATTGGTTCGGCAAAGCCCGGAACGCTCGTCATCGACAGTTCCACCATCGATGTTGAAAGCGCGAGGCTGGCCCATGAGCGGGCGGCGAAAGCAGGTCTGCTGTTCCTGGATGCACCGGTTTCAGGCGGCGTTGGCGGGGCAGGCGCTGGCACCCTCACCTTCATGACCGGCGGAACGAATGAAGCCTTTGCAACCGCTGAGCCTTTGCTTTCGGCCATGGGCAAGCGGCTGGTCCATTGCGGCGGCGCAGGAGCCGGGCAGGCAGCCAAGATCTGCAACAACATGCTGCTTGGCATTTCGATGATCGGTGCCTGCGAAGCCTTTGCGCTGGCGGACAGGCTGGGCCTCTCCCAGCAGGCCTTGTTTGACGTGGTGTCAACTTCGTCAGGCTCTTGCTGGTCGGTAAACACCTATTGCCCGGTGCCTGGCGTCGGGCCGGTTTCCCCCGCGGACAATGACTACAAGCCCGGCTTTGCTGCCTCCTTGATGTTGAAGGACCTGTTGCTCTCGCAGGCAGCGGCAAACCAGAGCGGCCAGGAAACGCCATTGGGCGCACATGCCGCCCAGATCTATCGGAATTTCGTGGATGCCGGCTTTGGCGAAACAGACTTTTCCGGCATCATCCGCCACCTCAAATCCGGCCAGGGACATTGAAAATGAACAGCGTGGTACTCACCGAAAAACGCGGCAATGTCGGCATCATCACCGTCAATCGGCCTGATGCACTCAATGCCGTCAATCTTGAAGTGCGCGAAGGCCTCGCCGCAGCCGCTGCCCTCTTTGACAGCGACGAGGACATTGGCTGCATGATCATCACCGGGGCAGGCGACAAGGCATTCATTGCCGGTGCAGACATCAAGGAGATGTCGGACAAGACCTACATGGAAATGTACATGGCAGATTCCATTTCGCTGCTCGACGGCATGGCCCAGACCAGAAAGCCGATGATTGCGGCGGTTGGCGGGTTTGCCTTGGGTGGCGGCTGCGAAATCGCCATGATGTGTGACTTCATCATAGCTTCGGAAAACGCCAAATTCGGCCAACCGGAAATCAAGCTGGGCGTCATTCCAGGCTGGGGCGGAACCCAGCGCCTCACCCGTTGGGTCGGAAAGGCCAAGGCCATGGACCTTGTTTTGACCGGGCGCATGATGGACGCACGCGAAGCCGAAAGCTGCGGCCTTGTTGCCCGCGTTGTCCCCCATGACAAGCTGATGGAAACCGCCCTCGAAGCTGCGCAAGCGATTGCCTCCTTCTCCCGCCCTGTCGTTATGCTGGCAAAGGAAGCCGTGAACCGTTCGTTCGAAACGACGCTGAGCGAAGGCATCAGGTTTGAGCGCCGGGTCTTTTATTCGCTGTTTGCGACCGAAGACCAGAAGGAGGGTATGGCCGCCTTCACGCAAAAGCGCAAACCGAACTTCAAGAACCGCTGAGGAGGGCAGTTCATGACCGGACAGATTGTTATCGCCGGAGCAGCGCGCACCCCGATGGGCGGCTTCCAGGGCGAATTTTCGTCAATGAGCGCAAGCGAGCTTGGCGGCGTTGCCAGTGCAGCCGCGCTCGCCGATGCTGGCGCAGCGCCGGCTGCCGTGGACGAATTGCTGATGGGCAATGTGTTGGCTGCGGGCCAGGGTCAGGCACCGGCGCGTCA
>JBGSNX010000029.1:0-7538 GCA_041739465.1 Salaquimonas sp. | reverse complement strand
CCGGCAGGTGGCGCGCTGGGAACTCAAGCGGCATACCCAGGAAAAACTTTCATGAAGGCGATTGTCTGCCGCGAATATGGCCCGATCGGCAATCTGGAATTTGCCGATGTTGATGATCCGGTCGCCGGGCCAAAAGAGGTGGTGATCCGTGCCGAGGCGATCGGGGTCAATTATCCCGACGGGTTGCTGGTGCAGGGGCGTTATCAAGCGAAGCCGCCAGTGCCGTTTGTACCGGGAATGGAAGTGGTCGGCATTGTCGATGCTGCGGGCAGTGAAGTTACCCGCTTCAAAAAAGGCGACCGGGTCGCCTCGGTATCAACGCTTGGGGCCTATGCCGAGCAGGTCAAAGTGCACCAGAACACGGTGATGCCGGTGCCCGCCGATGCCGATGCCGGTGAATTGACGGCGCTGATGTGCGGCTTTGGCACTTCGCACCATGCGCTAAAGCAACGAGCACAAATCAAGCCGGGTGAAACGCTGGTTGTTACCGGTGCTGCAGGCCTTACCGGGCTTGCAGCGGTACAGATCGGCAAGGCCATGGGCGCAAGGGTCATTGCAGTCGCGTCATCGGACGACAAACGCGCGCTTGCCCTTTCAAATGGCGCAGACCTTGCATTGCCCTACGAGAATCTGAAAGACGCGTTGAAAGAGGCAACATCGGGCAACGGCGCCGATGTCGCGTTCGATGTGGTCGGCGGCGATGCCTTTGATGCATTGTCGCGTAGCATGGGCTGGGGCGGCAGGCTGTTGGTGGTCGGATTTGCCGGCGGCAATATTCCGCAATTTCCGGTCAATCTGGCCCTGGTCAAGGGTTACTCAGTGGTTGGGGTATTCTGGGGCGCATTCACCCAGCGCGAACCCAAGGTTTTCATTGAAAACATGGCACAATTGATGGAATGGCATCGGTCAGGAACCATCAAACCGCATGTTGAAAAAATCTTTCCGCTGGCTGAAGCAGCCAGCGCACTGCAATTCATCCACGACCGGCATGCGACCGGCAAGATCGTCCTCAAACCGTGAGTAATCCCGTGAGCATTCCTGAAATGATGGGCGCGTTGATCCTCAAAGGGCATGGATATTCCGGCACAGCGGAAGGCCCTTCGATCAGCACATTGGAGCCGTATCTTGAACTGGCGCAGGTGCCGGTTCCCCAGCCGGGTCCAGGTCAGGTGCTGATCAAGGTAGCGCTGGGCGGGATCAATCCATCCGACCTGCATTTCATCAAGGGCGAATATGGAATTCCGCGCATCAAAGGCGCTCCGGCCGGGTTTGAGGGCACTGGCGAAGTGGTGGCCAGCGGCGAGGGCGCACAAAGGCTGGTTGGCAAGCGTTGCGGCTTTGTGGCCGGATCGTCTGGCGCATGGGCACAATATGCAATTGCCGAGGCAAGTTCCTGCGTGCCGGTGTTGCCACAAGTTCGAGATGAGGACGCGGCGGCGCTTTTCGTCAATCCACTGACTGCAATTGCGATGTTTGAGGAGATGAAGAAGTCCGAAGCCAGGGCCTTCATCATGACAGCGGCGGCGAGCCAGCTTTGCAAGCTCATCACCGGTCTTGCCCGCGACGAAGGCCATGACGCCATCTGCATCGTACGGCGCGATGAGCACATACCCCTGCTGAAATCGCTTGGCGCTTCTGTGGTTCTCAACAGCGCGGCCAGCAATTTCAAGGAAAACATGGCAGCTGTGCTCAAGGAAATGAAGCCACGGGTGATGCTGGATGCCGTGGCTGACCAGGTTTCTTCCGATATCTTCACCGCCATGGGATCGCGGGCACGCTGGATCATCTACGGCAAATTGTCGTCCGATCTGCCGGTGCTGGCGCAAGTTGGCCAGTTCATTTTCATGGACAAGAAGATTGAAGGCTTCTGGCTGTCAAAATGGCTCAAGCATGCGCCACGCGATGAAGTCGCAGCTGCCGGGGCCAAGGTTCAGCAGCGCTTTGCAAGCGGCACCTGGAAAACCGATGTGGCGGCCATTGTGCCGATGGATGAAGCATTTGCGAAATTGCCCAAAGCGCTCGCCGGTGCAAACCACGGCAAGGTTTTCATCCGGCCCTAAAGCCTTGCATTGCGCAAGCGCAAGGCGTTGCCGATCACCGAAACTGAAGACAGGCTCATGGCAGCTGCTGCAACCATCGGTGACAGCAGAATGCCCCAGAACGGGTAGAGCAATCCGGCGGCCACCGGGATTCCCACTCCATTGTAGGCGAATGCAAACCACAGGTTCTGCTTTATGTTCCTGACTGTTGCGGTTGCCAGTCGGCGGGCGCGCAGGATCGCTGCAACGTCGGTTTTGAAAAGAGTTATGCCAGCCGTTTCCATGGCCACCGCAGAGCCGCTGGCATAGGCAAGGCCGCAATCGGCGGCTGCAAGGGCAGGGCCGTCATTGATGCCATCCCCTGCGAAAGCGACGATTTTTCCCAGTTTCCTGTAGTGGCTGACCAGTTCCTGCTTGCCGCCCGGCAATTGGCCGGAATGAACGATGGTGATCCCGACTGCCTGTGCCACAGCTTGTGCCGCGGCCTCATGGTCACCGGTAGCCATCACGACACTCAGCCCGCTCTCCTGCAATTGCGCGATGGCCTGTTTTGCTCCGGGCTTGAGTGCATCGGTTGCTGAAAACAGCGCAACCGGTTTTCCGGCGATTGCCAGATACATCAATGAGCCTGAACTCCCGGTGTCGACCGCGAAAGCATCCTGGGCGACGCCGCTTTCCAGCATCAGGTCAGCATTTCCAAGGAAGGCGAGGCCATCTGCGGTTTGACCGCTGACGCCTTTGCCCGGATGGGTTTCGACAGCACTTGCGGGCACCGCGACGATTTTCCGCCGATTTGCCTCGTCGAGAATGGCTTTGGCCAAAGGGTGCGCCGAATTCAACTGCAGGCTTGCGGCGTTGGTGATGGCTTCGCTTTCGCTCCAACCGCCAAGAACTTTCATGGATGCAAGCGAGGGACGCCCTTCGGTCAATGTACCTGTCTTGTCGAGGATCAGCAGGTCGCGAGCTGCCAGCCGTTCCAGCGCAGATGCTTCGCGCACCAGAACACCAGCCCTTGCGCCTCGCGCCACGGCATTGGTGATGGACATCGGTGTGGCAAGTCCAAGCGCACACGGGCAGGCGATGATGAGGACGGAAACGGCGGCGATCACTGCGTTGCCCAACCCTGATCCGATGCCGGTTCCAGGCCCGAACACCAGCCAGGCCAAAAAGGCAGCAATAGCGCACAGCACGACGGTCGGGACGAACCAACCGGACACCTTGTCGGCCAGTTTTTGCAGCGGTGCACGGCTGCGCTGCGCTTGTGTCACCATCGCACCGATGGCCGCGAGCATCGTTTCATCGCCCACCTTGAGCGCCTGCATGAGAAATGCCTGGCCGCTGTTGAGGGTGCCTGCCGTCACCGTGCCGCCAATGCTGCGTTCGACCGGCAGGGGTTCGCCGGTAATCATGCTCTCGTCCAGTGTGGCGTGTCCTTCCAGCAACATACCGTCAACCGGCACAGCTTCACCTGCGCGAATTCGGATGCGGTCGCCGGGAAGCAGGTTTTCCACCGGAGCGGCATATTCACTGCCATCGTCGTTCAGGCGCATGGCAGTTTTCGGGGCCAGTGCAAGAATTTCCGCAAGGGCTGCACCGGTTTTTTCGCGGGCTTTCAGCTCGAGGACCTGACCCAGGAACACCAGTGCAACGATCACCGCCGACGCTTCGAAATAGACCGGGACCGTTCCATCGGCAGCGCGAAGTGCGGCGGGGAAAACCCAAGGCACCAGAACAGCCACGCAACTGAAAGCGAAAGCCGCCGATACGCCAAGCGAGATCAGCGTCCACATGTTTGCATGGCGGTTTTCGATTGAACGCCAGCCACGACGGAAAAACGGCAGCGCCGCCCAAAGCACCACAGGCGCGGCCAGCGCCATTTCGGCAAACTGCGATATTCGCTCGCCCAGCATGTGGCGCAACGGCAGGCCGGCCATGTGGCCCATTGACAATACAAGCAGAGGAACTGCCAACGCCATGCTGATCCAGAACCGGCGGGTGAAATCCACGAGCTCCGGATTGGTCGCCTGCGCGCCGGCAATCGGGGCCTCGGGTTCCAAGGCCATGCCGCAAATCGGGCAATCGCCGGGCTTGTCGGAAAGCACTTCCGGGTCCATCGGGCAAATGTAGCGTGCGGCCTTGGGGGCTGCCTTTTTCTTCATTTTTGATTTGCCCGACAGGTAGAAGACCGGATCAGCCTCAAAGCGGGTGTGGCATTTCGGATTGCAAAAATGATAGTCGACGCCCTTGTAGGACAGCGTTGGCTTGCCGATGCCAAGCTTGACAGTCATGCCACACACCGGGTCGATTGCGGTTGGTGTTGTTTGCGCAGAAATATCTGTCATGGCTTGTTCCTTCGGTGGGTGGCCAGCCAGGCGGCATCGATCTGGTAGTGGGCCTCAAGGCACGCGACCACAAGCGCAATATGATTGCATCATGTGCCCGGGGGAAGTCTGCTCCAGCGTGCGCGTGCGGCCAAGGAGGAGCAATTGGATAATTCTGATCTTGCCAGCAGGTACCCTTTGGTCAGCGATCTTGCCGTTCGAGCAAAGCAACGCATGCCCAATTTTGCCTGGGAGTATCTCGACAGCGGCACCGGTCTTGAAACAGCCATCGGGCGCAACCGGGCGGCCCTCGACAGCGTGTTGATCACGCCGCGTTTCATGCGCGGGGAGTTGCAACCCGACCTTTCAACCACACTTTTCGGAAAGAAATGGCAAGCACCATTCGGCGTTGCACCCATTGGCCTTACCGGCATGATGTGGCCTGGCGGCGAACTGATGCTGGCAAAAGCCGCACGTGACCATGGAATTGCCTATTGCCTGAGTTCATTTGCCTGCGAGGGTCCCGAAGCGGTCGGGGCAGTTGCCGGGGATCATGGCTGGTTTCAATTGTATACGATGGGGGACAAGACCGCGGAGGAGGATGTTCTTCGGCGCGCCGACGCTTCCGGGTTCGCCACGCTCATTGTCACCGTCGACGTACCTGTCAGCAGCACCCGCGAGCGCCAGAAGAAAGCCGGACTTGGCCGCCGGCCGGCGATCTCGCTGAGCCAATTGGCGCAGCTTGCGATGCGGCCGTCCTGGGTCGTTGCAACAGCGCGAAAGGGCAAGCCAACGCTTGCAACCGTGCAAAAATACTATCCCGGCGCATCAATGTCGCAGATCGGGAGATTGCTGGATGCCTCCAAGCTGGGGATGACCGGGATTGAAGACATCAAGCGGATCCGAAAGAGCTGGAAAAAACCGCTGGTCATCAAGGGCGTGATGCACCCCGAAGACGCTAGGCTTTGCCTGGAACTGGGCGCGGATGGCGTGGTCGTTTCCAACCATGGTGCGCGCCAACTCGATGCCGTACCTGCCGCAATTGATGCGTTGCCTGCCATTGCCGATGCCGTGGGCAGCAAGATGGCGGTACTTTATGACAGCGGCATCCGTACCGGCCTCGACATTGCACGGGCGATTGCCCTTGGCGCTGATTTCGTTCTTGTCGGACGCCCATTCATCTACGGCATTGCCACTGCCGGGGCTGAAGGTGGTAGCCATGTTGCCAACATTCTCAGCGCTGACCTTGCCAACAACATGGTCCAGATTGGCGTTGGAACGCTTGCAGGACTTCGCGATGCTGAAATCGTGCGGGCGCCGGTCAACGAAGCTTGGCGTTGATTTCGGGGCAATTGCACCAAAACAGGGTCCGGCGAACACGCGTTCTGCCCATCGCCTGCCCCCCGGACTTGACGAGTATCAGGCCAGAGCATCTGCTTACGGTCTTTAATCCTTAACCGCTGTGTCCTATGTAATGGGTTCTGCAGCGAATCTGAGCCGGAATTTCTTCCGGCCCGCCATTTCAGGGATAAACCATGAGAGACCCGATCCAGACCGCCATGAACCTTGTTCCAATGGTTGTTGAGCAAACCAATCGCGGCGAGCGCGCATATGACATTTTCTCACGGCTGTTGAAAGAACGCGTGATTTTCATCACCGGGCCGATCGAAGACGGCATGGCCATGCTGGTGACGGCACAGCTGCTTTTCCTTGAGGCTGAAAACCCCAAGAAAGAGATCAACCTTTACATCAATTCGCCAGGCGGCATCGTTACGTCAGGCATGTCGATCTACGACACCATGCAGTTCATTCGCCCGCCGGTTTCCACGCTGTGCATGGGGCAGGCGGCATCCATGGGGTCGCTGCTGCTTTGTGCCGGCCACAAGGACATGCGGTTTGCGCTGCCAAACGCGCGCATCATGGTCCATCAGCCATCGGGCGGTTTCTCCGGTCAGGCATCCGACATAGAGCGCCATGCGCTGGACATCATCAAGATGAAGCGCCGCCTCAATGAAATTTACGTCAAGCATTGCGGGCAGGACCTTGAAAGCGTCGAGCGCACATTGGATCGCGATCATTTCATGACCGCTGACGAGTCGAAGGCCTGGGGCCTGATCGATGAAGTGATCGAAAAGCGCGCGGTAGCAGCCGAGTAGACCCTGCGCAGGCTTTGGTTCAGCGAATCAAGGCGTTTGGCTGGTGGATACTGCGATCGGTATTTGTGACATTGGTGTCACACAACCCCGGCTGCGTTAAGCCTCTGGAGAAGAATGCCGGGGTACATTTGCCACTTGGGGTGGTCAGGACTTGCGAAGCAGCGGCCCTGATGCTTGATTTGGCAAAGCTTGGGGCCGTTCGGCATTTGTCTTCGGCAAATGCGGCGACTGGCGCATAACATGACCGGACGGGATGTCTGGTGAGGGTGTGAAATGAGCAAGATATCAAACAGCGGTGAATCCAAGAACACGCTTTACTGTTCCTTCTGTGGCAAAAGCCAGCATGAGGTTCGCAAGCTGATCGCAGGCCCAACCGTGTTCATCTGCGATGAATGCGTAGAATTGTGCATGGACATCATCCGCGAGGAAAACAAATCCTCCATGGTGAAATCGGGCGACGGCATTCCAACGCCGCTGGAAATCCTCGAAGTCCTCAACGACTACGTAATCGGCCAGAAGCACGCCAAGCGGGTTCTGTCGGTTGCGGTCCACAACCATTACAAGCGCCTGGCACACGCTGCCAAGAACAACGACGTGGAACTGGCAAAGTCCAACATCATGCTGATCGGCCCTACCGGCTGCGGCAAGACCTTGCTTGCCCAGACATTGGCGCGCATTTTGGACGTGCCATTCACCATGGCAGACGCCACCACGTTGACCGAGGCCGGCTATGTCGGCGAAGACGTCGAGAACATCATTCTCAAGCTGCTCCAGGCCGCCGACTACAATGTCGAGCGGGCGCAGCGCGGTATCGTTTACATCGACGAAGTCGACAAGATTTCCCGCAAGTCGGACAATCCTTCGATCACCCGCGACGTGTCCGGCGAAGGCGTGCAGCAGGCCTTGCTGAAGATCATGGAAGGCACGGTTGCCTCGGTGCCGCCGCAAGGCGGGCGCAAGCATCCGCAGCAGGAATTCCTGCAGGTCGACACCACCAACATCCTGTTCATCTGCGGCGGGGC
>JBGSNX010000016.1:0-87574 GCA_041739465.1 Salaquimonas sp. | reverse complement strand
GTTGATGGCATTGTTCTGGCTGATCGTGGTGCCTGCCGCAGAGCCGATGATCAGCCCGGTGCCATTGTCATTGATGTTCGACTGGTAGGTGAACACGCCTGCCAGATAGTTTTGCGTGACCGTGGTGAAAGCCTCGTTGGCCCCGCCATCGGTGGTAACGCGCGACTGGATCACGCCACCCAAATAGCTATCGGTGGTGGTGTTACCATTGTCGAACAGTGTCACTTTCTGGGTGACCTGGCCGGTGGCCGGGTCGAGCGTCAGTGTCGAACTTTCCCAAGCGTGGATGTTCGAAACGCTGTCGTCCGAGATGATGGACGTGCGCTGGTTCACATCGTTGAAATTGGTGGTCGCAACGAAGCCGTTGGAGGCGGTTTCGACCCGGCTGTCGACGCGTTGCGCATCATCATAGTTGAGAACGGTCGAGCGCACCGCATCGCCATCATAGCTGGTGGTGTTGCTGTCCCAGCGCCCGGCTGCATCATAGGCGATGGTGACGGTGTCGCGAATGCCGGCAAGCCCGGTTGTCGCAACCGAGGCCAGCACGCCTGCATCGTAGCTCCAGATCGTGTGAGTGCCGTCATCATTGGTGGTATCCTTTGACACCAGCACGTCGTCAGCGCCGAAGATGTGCGTCGAGGAGGTCCAGGTGTTGCCGCCCGCATCGGTGGCGATGACCTGTGTGCCGCCATCATTGGGCCCGCCGGAAATCCGCGTGGCGTCATTGCTCGCCCCGCCTTCGGTCCAGGAAACGTCGGTGACACCGGCGGCAAAGAGGCCGTCCAGCACCGACAGTGCCGGGTAGCCGCTCTGGAAGAAGACGAACCCGCCTGCGCCAATGAAATCGACACGCTCGATATTGCTGATTGTAACGCCGGTGAAGTCGAATACGCCGTTACCAATAAGTTGCAGCGCATCTTCGTCGGCCCCGCCGTCATAAGTCTCGCCGGACCCAAACTCGCCTGCGAATGCTACCAGCGTATCATTGCCACCGTTGCCCACGAGCGAATTGACGCTGGAATTCCCAGTCATCGTGTCATTCTGGGCTGAACCGATAACGTTCTCAAATCCCAGCACTCCGCCAGTGCCTGTGGCTGTTTCCGCAACCAGAATGACGGTTATTCCTGCCATGGCATAGGCGGAATAGTCGAGAGTGTCGGTTCCGCCCTCGCCATCGCTAATCCCGGTTATCGCTGACCCGTTGCGGATCTTCAAAGTGTCGTTGCCTTCGCCGAGCAGCATGGCAGTACCGCCGCCACCGCTGATTGTCCCAGCATTGTCGACCGTGTCGTTCTGGTTGCCAATGATCCGGATGGCAACGGAAGTCATGCCTGAAATGGTTCCGTCATTGGTGATCTCGGTGACGAAGGGCGCCGGACCTGTGGAACTGTCATCTATCAGGATGCCAAGGCCGGCACCTCTGATGATTGCCCCTGCATTGTTGGTAATCGTGCCACCGCCTGCGGCAATGCCTTCAGCCGTGTTCGATCGCCCATCCGACCCGGTGCCACCGGCCCCATTGCCTTCAATGGTCCCGAAATTGATGATCGTGGCTTCACCATCGATGTCGATGCCGTCGCCGTCGCAGTCATTGACGCCATCGGGGACGCCGCCATTTGGCTGGCCGATGGTGCTGCCATTTGTGTCGGAACCCGCGCTATCGCTGAAGTTACCGCTGATCGTGCCATAATTGGTGACGGATCCAGAGCCATCCAGGCCGACACCCGATCCGTTCCTGCCAGTGATCGTGTCGCCGAGATCATTGGTCACAGAGACAACGGTGTTCAGGCCGCCATTGATCCCGTGCCGGTCGCCGGAAATACTGGCGTAGTTAAATACTGTTCCGGAAGAATTGTCTTCGAACTGGATGCCGTCGGCCGACACGGTATATCCTGCAGCACTGCCGCCATTGATAGTTGCGTAGTTGTTGATTGTCCCGACACCGCCAATGCGGATTGCGTCATTGGCAAGCGCAGTGATGGACCCGCCCGCTGCGTTCAAGATGCTCTGAGTAGCTGCGCCTGTGCCGCCGGCAAAATCCAGTGCTTGGCCAACCGTTGAGCTGATCTGGCCGCCAATATTGTTGAAAGTCACTGATCCACCGGTCACAATTCCCGCCTGGATCTGGAAGGCATCATCGTCCGAACGGATGATGCCGCTCGCGTAGTTGTTTACAAAGACGACCGGCGACGTGCCGGCAGAATTCTCGATCCGGATCGCCCGGCCACCCGCGGCTGTATTCTCGATAGTTCCGGAATTGAAGACAATACCGTTGGTGGTCGTTCCGTTGAACCGCACCGCCTGCGCGTTTGCGCTGACAGTCAGAATGCCTCCTGCCTCTACAGTAAGGGTGTCGGTCCCTGACATGCTTAGGCGGGTTGTCAGTGTACCTGTAACAACCGTGTCAACCATTTGGAGTTCCCCTTGCAATACCTGCGGTTATTTTTGCGGATGACTGTTTCACTTGACCAAAACGAGTAGGCGGCGAATGTAACAGATCGTTAACAAGTAGATAACGTAACGTCAAATATGACAAAAAAACCCGGCGTTTCCGCCGGGTCTGTTGTCTCTAAGCTTGTATGAACTTTCTCAGTCCAGCGCCTTTACAATGTTTTCAACCATCTTCTTGGCATCGGCGAAAAGCATCATGGTATTGGGCTTGTAGAACAGCGTGTTGTCGATACCGGCATAGCCGGACGCCATCGAGCGCTTGACGAAAAGGCAGGTCGCCGCCTTGTCAACGTCGAGGATCGGCATTCCATAGATCGGCGAGGTCTTGTCATCGCGTGCCGACGGATTGGTCACGTCATTGGCGCCGATGACGAAAGCGACATCTGCCTGGGCAAATTCGGAATTGATGTCTTCAAGCTCGAACACTTCGTCGTAAGGCACGTTGGCCTCAGCCAGAAGCACGTTCATGTGGCCGGGCATGCGGCCTGCAACCGGATGGATGGCGTACTTCACTTCGACACCGGCATGCTTGAGCTTGTCGCCCATTTCGCGCAGCGCATGCTGTGCTTGTGCAACGGCCATGCCATAGCCCGGCACGATGATGACCTTCGAGGCGTTTTTCATCAGGAACGCGGCGTCTTCGGCCGAGCCCTGCTTGACAGTCTTGTCCGAATTGTCCTCACCGCCGCCTGCCGCCACAGACTCGCCGCCAAAGCCGCCAAGGATGACCGAGATGAACGAGCGGTTCATGCCCTTGCACATGATGTAGGACAGGATCGCACCCGATGAGCCGACCAGCGCGCCGGTAATGATCAGCGCCAGATTGCCGAGCGTGAAGCCAATGCCCGCTGCCGCCCAGCCGGAATAGGAATTAAGCATCGACACGACGACCGGCATGTCGGCCCCACCGATCGGGATGATGATCAGCACGCCAAGCACCAGCGAAACTGCAGTGATGATCCAGAACAAGGTGATGCTGCCGGTGGCAACAAACAGGCCGATTAGCACCACCAGCGCAATGCCGAGGCCTAAATTCACCATGTGCCGCATCGGCAGCATGATCGGCTTGCCAGACATGCGCCCGTCAAGCTTCAGGAATGCGATGATCGAGCCGGTGAAAGTGATCGCACCAATGGCGACGCCCAGCGACATTTCAACGAGGCTTTGTGCATGGATTGCATCGGGCGTGCCGATACCGAAAGATTCAGGCGCGTAGAGCGCTGCCGCCGCCACCAGAACCGCGGCAAGGCCGACAAGGCTGTGGAAGGCTGCAACCAGCTGCGGCATGGACGTCATCGGGATGCGGCGCGCAATGACCGCACCAAAACCGCCGCCGATGCCAAGGCCGGCAAGGATCAACAAGAAACCTTGAAACGACGGCGAGGCGTTGACCAGCGTGGTCAGGATGGCGATTGCCATGCCGACCATGCCGAACTGGTTGCCGCGCTGGGAGGTGGTCGGATGCGAGAGTCCGCGTAGCGCCATGATGAAGAGGACGCCGGAGACAAGGTAAAGCAGCGCGGTGATATTCTGCATGGAAGCGGACCCTTCTTGCGCCTAGCGCTGCTTTTTCTTGTACATCGCCAGCATGCGCTGGGTGACAAGGAAACCGCCGAAAATGTTGACCGACGCCAGAACCAGCGCCACAAACCCGAAACCTGTTGCCATTGCCCCGGCTGACGAGGCACCAACCGCCAGCAGTGCTCCGACGACAATGACCGACGAGATCGCGTTCGTCACCGACATCAGCGGCGTGTGCAAGGCTGGCGTCACAGACCAGACGACATAATAGCCAACGAAGATTGCCAGCACGAAAGCTGCAAGCTGGAACACGAACGGGTCAATCGCCCCGCCGCTTGCCCCGTGCGCAATCGCGCCCAGAGCCTCGGTGCCGCCGCCCTGCTGTTGCGCGGCAAGCACTGCCTCGGTGGATTTCTCCACCGCGCGCATGGCCGCCGCCGCAGCCTGTGTCGCTATATCAGTGGCTTGATCGGCCAGTTCACGCGATTTTTCGGCATAGGCCTTGGCTGCTTCCAGCGCTTCCTGCACGGGATCGCTCATTGTGCCGCTCCTTCTGCTGTGGCTTGCACGACCGGTTCCTTGGGCGCAAATGCCGGATGCACGATTTTTCCATCGCGCGTCAAAAGCGTTGCCTTGACGAGTTCGTCATCCCAGTTGACCGCAAGCATCTTGCTTGACTTGTCGACCATGGTTTCGAGGAAAGCGAACAGGTTCTTTGCATAAAGTTGGGATGCGGTGGCGGCAATGCGCCCAGCCATGTTCGGATAACCGACGATGGAAACCCCGCCGATGCGAACAACTTCGCCGGCCTTGGCACCCTCGACATTGCCGCCGCGCTCGATGGCAAGGTCAACAATAACCGACCCCGGCGCCATGGCAGCCAGCATCTCAGTTGTCACCAGCCGCGGTGCCGGACGGCCCGGAATAAGCGCAGTGGTAATCACGATGTCCTGCTTGGCAATGTGCGAGGCCACCAGTGCCGCCTGCTTGGCCCGGTATTCCTTCGACATTTCCTTGGCATAGCCGCCTGCGGTTTCCGCCTGCTTGAATTCTTCATCCTCAACGGCAATGAACTTTGCGCCGAGCGATTCAACCTGTTCCTTCGATGCCGGGCGCACGTCGGTGGCCGTCACCACTGCACCGAGCCGGCGCGCAGTGGCTATCGCCTGCAACCCGGCAACGCCAGCACCCATGACGAACACACGCGCCGCTGTAACGGTGCCTGCCGCTGTCATCATCATCGGCATTGCGCGGTCATAAACGGCGGAAGCTTCGATGACTGCCTGATAGCCGGAAAGATTTGCCTGGGAGGAAAGTACATCCATCACCTGCGCTCGGGTAATGCGGGGCATGAATTCCATCGCAAATGCGCTGACCCCGGCATTGGCCAACGCGGCAACATCGTCTTCGTGCCCATAGGGGTCCATGGTCGCTATCACCAGCGCCCCGGACTTGTAACCGGCACTTTCTTCAGGGGTCGGACGGCGCACCTTGAGCACCACATCTGCGTCAGCGCCATCCCCGGCCGCGCCAATCACAGCACCGGCTGCCTCATATTGCGCATCCAGAATGCGCGATGCTTCGCCCGCATTGCGTTCAACTACAACATCAAAGCCAAGGGCAGCAAGACGCTTTGCCGTGTCGGGCGAGGCCGCGACGCGGGTCTCATTGTCCGACCGCTCAAGCGGGACGAAAAGCTTCATTCCCCAAATCCTCCCGGGTATCATCCCGCATCATGCCGAACCATTGCAGCAATGGCTGGACGAGGCAAGCTTCACGCCTGCCACCGAAAAATTGTTGTGTTCAGAGCAGGAACCAGGCGGCAACGCAAAGCACGATCAAAGCGAGCGTACCGCCAACGAGACCGCCGCCGGCAAAGAAGCCGAATGCCATCGCCACCATCAGTGCGGTCAGGAAGATTACCGACCACTTGGTAAGCCAGATGAAACCGGCATAGGTCTTGTCGTGCTCGGAATAGTCCATCGCATTTTTGGCTTCTTCATGCTTGCCAGCTTTGGCCATGAGTGAATCCCCGGTATTTCCAGCCTCTTTGAACACGCAATTACACAAACCTGCCGCGCGCGGCAATCCTGTCGTTCATCACTTCGACGGTGACGAATTGTCCCGCACGCGCAAGCTTTGCCTAGCGGCGCAGCACAAACGGCTTTCCGCCGCCATCGGTGCAGTTGAGTGTGTTGAGATCGGGGCGGGCGCAAGTGGCCGTGTTGCTGGTTCCCGTGATATTGCTGACCCAGTTGAGATCTACCTGGGTTTCCGAGATCGCCAGATAGCCGCCCTGCGAAATCACGTTGCCAGTGTCGAGCGCGAGGGTCGTGAACTTGCCGTTCTCAAACTTTGCCGTGTACCCACCGCCATCAGGGCGCCAATCACCGGAAAGTCCGCCGCCGCCAGCGGTCGGATTTATCTTGTCCGTCTGGCAGGCGGTCATCGCCAAGGTTGCCAAGACCATTGCAGCCACGGGAACTTGCCATGCTGCCTTCGATTTCATTTCCCAATAAATGCGCATTTTCTCCACCCATTTCTTCAATTTGTTGCGTCAAGCGCCTCTAGTTCGTCCATCAGGCTCTCGATCATGGACAGACCCTTGTCCCAGAAAGATGGCTCTGTTGCGTCAAGACCAAAAGGTTTGAGCAATTGCGAATGATGCTTGGTGCCGCCAGCCTTGAGCATTTCGAAATAGCGTTGCTGGAAACCGGACTCCCCGTTGCGATAGACCGCATACAGAGAATTGACGAGGCAATCGCCGAAGGCATAGGCGTAGACATAGAACGGGGAATGAATGAAATGCGGGATGTAGCTCCACCAGATCTTGTAGCTTTCATGGAATTCAAAGGCCGGTCCCAGGCTTTGCGCCTGCACTTCCATCCACAGTTGGCCGAGCTTTTCCTGTGTCAGTTCACCCGACTTGCGCTCGGTATGAACCTTGCGTTCGAAGAGATAAAACGCGATCTGGCGCACAACCGTGTTGATCATGTCCTCGATCTTTTGGGCCAGCATGGCCCGGCGTTCGGCCTTGGTTGCCGACTTTTCAAGCATGTGGCGGAAGGTGAGCATTTCACCAAAGACACTGGCTGTTTCTGCCAGCGTCAACGGCGTTTGCGACATCAGCGCGCCCTGACCGCCCGCGAGCACCTGATGCACCCCGTGCCCAAGCTCATGGGCCAGCGTCATGACGTCTCGTGGTTTGCCAAGGTAATTCAGCATCACATAGGGATGGGCTGAAGGCACCGTTGGATGGGCAAATGCGCCGGGCTGCTTGCCGGGGCGAACCGGTGCATCAATCCAGTTGCGGTCGAAAAACCTTGCTGCAATGTCGGCCATTTCCGGCGCAAACCCGCCATAGGCGTCCAGAACGGTCTTGCGCGCTTCGCTCCATGAGTGCAGCCGTTCCTGCTTGTTGCCCAGCGGTGCGTTGCGGTCCCAGTACTGCATTTTGTCAAGGCCCATCCACCCGGCCTTCATTTTGTAATAGCGGTGTGAAATGCGGGGAAAAGCTGCTTCCACCGCATGCACCAGCGCATCAACCACCTCGCGCTCCACCCTGTTCGACAGGTGGCGTGCATCTGCAATGTCAGCAAATCCGCGCCAATCATCGGAGATTTGCTTGTCCTTGGCGAGCGTGTTGGTCACCAGCGTGAACAGCCGCCCGTTGCCTGAAAGCACCTTGCTGATCTCCAGCGCCGCTTCCTCGCGGCGGGCACGATCAACGTCCTGAAGACAATTCAGCGCTGGCTCCAATGACAGTTTCTCGCCGCCGATCTCAAAATCCAGTGCAGACATGGTCTCGTCGAACAGCCGGTTCCAGGCTGCCCTGCCAACCACGGACTTGTCGTGAAACAATTGCTCCACCCGGTCTTCCAGTTGGTAGGGCTTGTCCTTGCGCAGGTCTTCAAGCCAAGGCCTGTAGTGCCCCAGCGAGGCTTCGCTGGCCATGGCTGCATCGAGTTTGGAATCCTCAAGCCGGTTAAGTTCGAGCTCGAAGAACAAAAGCTGAGAGCTTGCGGTGGTGATCTTTTCCTGCGCATCGCCAAAAGCCTTGGCCTTTGCGGGGTCAGCAGTGTTGCTCACATATGAAAGGCTGGCATGGGCCATGATCCGGCCCATGGTTTCCTGAATCATCTCATATTGGGCAATTGCCGTACCCAGAACTGCAGGCGTTTGATCAAGAAACTGGGCAAGTTTCCCTTTGTAGCGGTCCTCGAAAGCCTTCGAATCTTCGTGGCAGCGCGCCAGGTCGCCTTGATAGGCGGCGCTGTCGGCACCTGGATACAGATCGTCCAGATTCCATTGGGGCATGTCGCCAAGATCTGACCCAGTGTCTGCTTTTGTCGCGAGCTTGTTCATTCCCGATGCCTCTGGCGTGCGTGTTCCCAATTCTGAACCATCGTTAAAGCCTTGTTCAGGCTGTTTGCCAATGGACAGTTCACCGTCCTGTTTAAACGGGTATTCAGGTAAATGGGCTAGACAGTCCAGAAATGAAACAACCCGTGCAAGCCGTCAACCGGCAGCGCAAAACGGGGGCCACAAGTTAAAGGTCCGAAAACAGGATCTCAAACCGGGCATGGGGACGGCAGGAGAGAACATGACAGACACCGTCCTGATCGTCGATGACGATCCTGTACAGCGCCGACTGCTTGAAGCGGCGGCCTCGCGTATCGGACTGGAAACCATCGTTGCCCCCGGCGGCGAACAAGCACTCGCGATATTGACCGGAACTGCGCAAAAGCAGGTGTCCGTGATCGTGCTGGACCTGATGATGCCGGGCATGGACGGCCTTGGAGTCCTGCGCGAAATGCGCGAGCGCCAGATCAACATTCCGGTTATCGTGCAAACGGCCAATGGCGGCATCGAAACGGTTGTGGGCGCAATGCGCGCCGGTGCCTTTGATTTCGTGGTCAAGCCGGTTTCGCCGGAACGGCTGCAAACGGCAATTCGCAACGCCTTGAAGATCGGCACGCTTTCCGCCGACATCAAAAGGCAGGCAAAAAGCCACGCCAAAAGCCTGACCTTTGCCGACATTGTCAGCGCCAGCCCGCGCATGGAAAAAGTCCTGAAAATAGGCGACCGGGCCGCGCGTTCGCAAATTCCCGTGCTGATCGAAGGCGAATCGGGCGTTGGCAAGGAACTCATCGCAAGAGCCATCCAAGGCTCATCGGATCGCCGTACAAAACCGTTCATTACCGTCAATTGCGGTGCGCTGCCGGAAAATCTCGTCGAAAGCATCCTGTTCGGACACGAAAAGGGAGCCTTTACCGGCGCCTCCGAAAAACATGTCGGCAAATTCGAGGAAGCCAACGGCGGAACGCTTTTCCTTGATGAAGTCGGTGAACTGCCACTCGAAATCCAGGTCAAATTGCTTCGCGCCATTCAGGAAGGCGAAATTGATCCCATTGGCGCAAAAAGGCCGGTGAAGGTTGATATCCGCCTGATCTCGGCGACGAACCGCAACCTTTTGGAAGAAGTGAAGTTTGGCCGGTTTCGCGAGGATTTGTACTATCGCCTCAGCGTTCTGCCACTCACGGTGCCTCCGCTTCGCGAGCGCGCCGAAGACATCCCGCTGCTGGTTCGCCACTTCATCAAACGGTTTGCCGCCGATGAGAACCGCAAGGGCCTGTCCGGCATAAGTGCGCAGGCTGAGGCAGTGCTGTGCGCACACGACTGGCCAGGCAACATACGCCAGCTCGAAAACACCGTTTTCCGTGCGGTTGTACTGACCGAGGGCACCGAACTTGGACTTGAAGATGTCCAGCACATCGCCGCGCAAATTGATGGCTACTCGCTTGAAGCGGTTCATGCCCGGATTGATACGCCGCCTTTGGCGACTGAAATGCCGACCCTGCCGATGCGCGAGGCGAACCGTGAGCTTGGCCCCGAACTTGGCTATGAACTTGGCCGTGAACCAGTTCGCGAGCGCGATACTCCGTCGCTGGCCAGCACCTACGGCTATTTGCGGCTGGTGGACATGGATGGCAACATTCGCGAACTCGAAGAAATGGAAGCGGAAATCATCCGCTTTGCAATTGAAGTGCACCATGGGCGGATGAGTGAAGTTGCAAGGCGTCTTGGCATTGGCCGCTCCACACTCTACCGCAAGCTCAAGGAACACGGTCTTGAAGAGGTGGATGGCGCCCTTTGACCTTGGCTTATCCACAGGCACGGGTCAGGCAGGGTAAACCCCTTCAATCGGTGGCGTTCCACAAAAATTTTTGATAGTTTTCCGACACAACTCCGGTGCATCCCTCGCCATGCATTCACCGCATTCGGCTGGTTTGATCGTGATCAATGCAAAGGCGTCATGGATTTTTAACCATCGCAACGCTTAATGGATCGGGGCCAAAAGGCCGGGGACAAACTAAAGCAGGCAGATTTCTTTGGTTCATTTGTTCAAAACGAAGGCTCGCCAGGGCAAAAAAGCGTGGCCGGAAATGGCAGCGGTTGCCTTGGCATCTGCGTTGCTCATGAGCATTTCTGCAATCGGCTCGGCCAATGCCGAGACACGGACATTGAAACTGCATTTTGTCCACACCGGCGAAAAGGCCGAAATAACCTACAAGAAAAACGGCAAATACATTGATTCCGGCCTCAAGCAGGCCAACCGCATCCTGCGCGATTTCCGCCGCAACGAACCCACCAAAATGGACCCGAAGCTTCTCGACCTTGTTTGGGAAGTCTACCAGCAGAGCGGTTCCAAGGGGTATGTGAACGTCATTTCCGGTTACCGCTCGCCGGCAACCAACGGAATGTTGCGTTCCAGAGGTCGCGGCGTCGCCAAGAACAGCCAGCATACGCTGGGCAAAGCCATGGACTTCTTCATCACAGACGTGAAGCTGTCGAAACTGCGGGAAGTCGGCCTGAAAATGGGCGTCGGCGGCGTCGGTTTCTATCCAACTTCCGGCTCTCCATTTGTCCATCTGGACACCGGCAATGTTCGCCATTGGCCCAAAATGTCACGCCAGGAACTCGCGCGCATCTTCCCCGATGGCAAGACGCTGCACGTACCTTCCGACGGCAAGCCGATGCCGAAATACGAACAGGCACTGGCCGAATACAAATCCAAGGGGCGCACTTCCAGCGTGACCGTAGCTGCTGCAAGCGAAACCAAGAAGCGTGGGTTCTTCGAGATGCTCGCGGCCAAGACGCAGGAAGACCAGGCCGATGATGAAGCAGGAAATGCACCGGAAACAGCAGTAGCGCCAGAACCCGTTGTTGCATCCGCTTCACCTGCCGCAGCAGCACCTGAAACACTCTCAGCCGGTCTGGACGCCCCAGCCCCACCACAGGCGATCACCAGTGGTGCACCTGTACCGGCCACCGAAGTCGGTGCCGTAAAATCTGAACCCAAATCCGTTCCCCTGCCTGAGGCGGCGCCACGCGACTTGCTCACCAAGCCGGAGGAACAGGTCGAAGTGGCAGCCCTCGAAGAGGAAATCCGCGAAGGCGAAATTCCTCTCTCCCGCATTCCCGTTCCCGGCCGCCGTCCTGAACTTGTCGTGGCGGCAGTGCCGGAGACAAAGCCTGAAGCGCCGATAACATCTGTTGCCGCACTTACAGCCGATGAAATCGAGAACATTCGCCGCACAGCGGTGCCAGCCCAAACGCAGGTCGCAGCTACAACGACACAGCCGACCGTTAAAGTGCCGGCCAAGCCAACTGAACTCGCCTTGCTTGAGGATGGCAATCAGCCCCAAGCCGCTTCCGTTGCTGCGCTTGAGCAGATTGCAGGCGGCACACAGGAACCGGCCGCGCAACCTGTTGCGCCCGGCTTGAATGAAGTTCGCACACTGCAGCAAAATCGTGGCCCCTCGCGCCAGACACTGGAATTGGCACTGGCCGCGACCGGCGACAGTTCAACGGCGGCATCACAGGCAATCCGTGACCTCATCGAGGCTGGCGGCAAGAGCATTTCCACCGAACCGGTTGTTACGGCAACGGCGCAGGGCGGCATTCCGGTTCCGGTGCGCAACCCGCGTCGCACGCAACCCACAAATGTTGCATCAATAACGACAGGCGATGCCAAGGCGAAAGAAAAGCCGGCACCGGTTACCCAAAAGATCGGCCGATATGCGCTTTCCGGTGGCAACATGATCGGATCGCTGGGGGAAATCCATGCGCCAGGCTATTCACTGGGCGCAACTTCCGGGGAAACCCTCGCCTCCACCTTTGGTGCAAGACTGACCCCGGTTATCGTCGGACGCTTTGATCCGAAGGCAGACAACCTGCAGCCAGCGCTCGTCGTTCGCACAAACTGATATCGGCAATCGCCTGAGCCTGTCTCAATCGCCGGCGGTCGGATCGGGGATCATCCCCAGTGCGTGCATGTAAAGATCAAGCACGGTTTCCTGCTCCTGCCTCTCGGCAAGGTCCTGTTTGCGCAAGCGAATGACCTGACGCAGCACTTTTGTATCGAAACCATTGGCTTTGGCCTCGGCAAAGATGTCGCGGATGTCATCGGCGATTGCTTTTTTCTCTTCTTCAAGACGTTCGACGCGCTCGACAATTGTCTTGAGCTGTTCACGCGCGAAAGTGGAATCCGACATGCTGGTGGTATCCTTGTGATCTGATTGCCGGATCAGTGACCCGGATTGGATTTGGCAAAAGCGTCGAGGCTGGCAGGTGAAGCTTCGCTCTGGTAGCGCTTGTTCCATTCATCCTGCGGCATGCCGTAGATGATTTCCCGAGCTTGCGCCTTGTCGATGCTGATTCCCTGCTTTTCTGCGGCTTCCTGATACCACCGCGACAGGCAATTGCGACAAAAACCGGCAAGGTTCATCATGTCGATGTTCTGAACGTCAGTGCGCTTGCGCAAATGCGCCACAAGCTCGCGGAAGGCTGCCGCCTCCAGCTCGGTTCTGGTCTTGTCATCCATGTTCGTCACCTCCCGGCCGCCATGCTCTCCTCGAACGGATCGGGATCGACCGGACCCGTTCGAGACCCGAAATGGCGTATCAGGTGCAAATCTGCAAGGGCATTGATCCGTTGCAACATCGGCGCCAGCAAGTTTGCCCATTCAATAGCACCTTCCTGAGTGGCAATCAGGTCCTGCCGGATTTCGATCAGGCTGTGTGCCAGCCCGCGCCTGGTACAATGGCGGAACATCGTGTCGTTGCGCAGAGCGCCATCATAGGGCTCGTTGTCGCCCACGCTCAGGTGCCCAACTGCCCGCAACTCCGACAACAGTGGCAATGTGAGCCTGGGATCGCTGTCCCACAACAGCGCCACCTCCCAGGGCCGTTCAACGCCTCTCCAAACGGGCGTGAAGGAGTGCACCGAAAAGATCAAAGGAATGGTTCCAGCTTCAAGCGAACGCACAATCGCCTGTTCTACAGCGCGATGGTAGGGACGATGAAACCGCTCGATGCGCTTGGCAATTTCCTCCGGCGCAAGCGGGTGGTTGCCCGCAATCACTGTTCCGTCAGAAAGCCGCATCACCACCGTCGGGTCGTCTTCTCCGCGGTTGGGATCAATCAGCAATCGCGAAAATGTCGAAAGAACCGCCGGCGCACCCAATCTTTCAGCAAGCGCCAAGGTCACTGCCCGTGCGCCGATGTCGTAGGCAATGTGGCGTTCGAACTCTGCCGCCGGCAGCCCCAGATCGCCATATTCGGCTGGAAGCGTGTTTCGCGCATGGTCGCAGACCAGAATAATCCCGATAGTGGGATCACCTGCAATTTCTTCAACCGGATGAAACTGGGTGCTGGACAAGGGCTGCTGCCGGAAAATCGGGGTGCAATGGTCGCCGGGTCTTGTCACAGCTTGGCGAAGCGATCAATGGTCGCGACCGGTACGAGCCACAGTGAGTTGAAATGACTGCTTCCACCAAAGGATCCGGCCTTGCCCCGGTGCTGGCTTTTGCAGCGCTTGTGGGCGGCGCAATGGCAATGGGAGTTTCGCCGGTTTTCGTGCGACTGGCCGAAGTCGGCCCTTTTGTCAGTGCGTTCTGGCGGGTGACGACCGCCCTTCCCGTGCTGGCGATATGGGCCATCCTCGAATCAAGACACGAGGCCGCCACAAATGGTGGGATGCCGCGATCTGTTTTCGATTTTTCCAGGCCGGTGCTGCTGGCCGGTCTGTTTTTTGCAGGCGATCTGACCTTCTGGCACCTGTCCATCCTCAACACGACCATGGCCAATGCGACGCTGATGTCCTGCCTTGCCCCGGTCTGGGTCATCCTGTTGTCGGGTGCTGTGATCGGGGAGCCGGTTCCGCCGCGCTCCTTTGCCGGATTGGCCCTGTGTCTGGCTGGAGCCGCGCTGCTTGTCGGATCAAGCTATGCTGTCGACCCCGATCGCATCATCGGCGACATCTACGGCATCATCACCTCATTGTTTTTCGGCCTTTATTTTCTGGCAATCCGGGTCGGCAGGCGTGAAACCGGGTCCGGTGCGATGATACTTTCCTCAACTATCGTCACTTCCTCCGCATTGCTGGTTGTAGCCCTGGCCGGTGGCGGCACTTTCCTGCCGCAGACCTTGCAAGGCTATGCGGCACTGGGTGCGGTTGGCCTCATCAGTCACGCCGGGGGGCAGGGTTTGCTGACGCTGGCTTTGGGCGTTTTGTCTGCTGCATTCTCGTCACTGGTGATTTTCCTTGAAGCGGTGGCCGGTGCCTTTTTTGGCTGGCTCGTCTTTTCGGAAAACCTGCAACCCATGCAATTTTTCGGCGGAGTGTTGATTTTGGCTGGCGTTTGGGTGGCGCGTCCGCAAGCCGGGGGCAAGGACAAAAGCGAATGACGAAACGCTGGCTGCTGCAAAACGTTGACACCCGCAAAGCGCTGGTTCACAAGTGCGAAACGATTGAAATCGGGAGTTTGGCGCTGTCCAGAACCGTCAGCAACCTGTTTGCAAGACAGTCTCTGCCCCCAATGGCAGTGGTGGCGTTTTTTTGCGCGCTGGTTCTGCAACCAGAGCCTGCCCGCGCCGATTTTCGCATCTGCAACGACACCAAAAGCCTTGTTGGCGTGTCCCTTGGCTATCGCCAGGAGGGTAAATGGATCACCGAAGGGTGGTGGCAGGTGCCCGGAGAGACATGCGCATCCCTGGTTGAGGGCGACCTCGACAGCCGGTTTTACTACCTCTACGCCGAAGACGCTGACCGTGGCGGCCAGTGGCGCGGCGAGGTTTTCATGTGCACCTCGGACCGCGAGTTTCGCATCGAAGGTGTGGAAGACTGCTTTGCCAAGGGACACCGGAAAACCGGGTTCTTTGAAATCGATACCTCAAACAAGGAAAGCTGGATGGTCCGCCTGACCGAACAAGGTCAAAGCGAACCAACTCCCGCCCAATAAATTCACCAGGGTAATTCCCGCAAACCGAAAGCCCTTCCCATGCGCCGCAACCGCCGTGTGAAAATACTTGCCACGCTTGGACCAGCCTCGAACACCCGTGAAGTCATCGAAAAGCTTTTCATTGCCGGGGCGGACGTGTTCCGCATCAACATGAGCCATGCCGATCATGACACCATGCGGCGTTTGGTCGGCATCATCCGGCAGATAGAAACCGACCACGGGCGGCCTATCGGCATTCTTTGCGACCTGCAGGGACCCAAGCACCGGCTTGGCAAATTCAAGGACGGCAAGATCGCGGTAAAGGCGGGCGACCGCATCACCCTCGACAGCGACCCTGCACCGGGCGATTCAAAGCGCGTACACCTGCCCCACCCCCACATCCTTGAGGCACTCAAGCCTGGCGACCGCATTTTGGTTGACGACGGGCGGGTGCGGCTGACAGCGATCAAATGCACGCCGACTTCGGTATTGGCAGAGGTGGTGAACGGCACCAAACTCTCTGACCGCAAGGGCGTCAGCCTGCCGGACACTGAAATTGGCGAAAGCGCCCTGACAGACAAGGACCGCAAGGACCTTGATGCAGCCATTGCCGCTGATGTCGATTGGGTTGCGCTGTCGTTTGTCCAGCGCCCGGAAGACCTTGCAGAAGTGCGCAAGATCGCCCGTGGCCGGGTAGCCATCATGGCCAAGATCGAAAAGCCGCAAGCACTGGCCTGCATTGACGAGATCATCGACCTTTGCGAAGCAATCATGGTGGCACGTGGCGACCTTGGCGTGGAAATGCCGCTGGAAGCCGTACCGGGCATTCAAAAGCAGATCGTTCGCCGTTGCCGCAAGGCCGGAAAGCCGGTTGTTGTGGCCACCCAGATGCTGGAATCAATGATTACCGCACCGGTTCCAACGCGCGCTGAAGTTTCGGACGTGGCTGGGGCGGTGTTTGAAGGCGCCGATGCGATCATGCTTTCAGCAGAATCTGCAGCCGGCGATTATCCGGTAGAGGCAGTTTCAACGATGAACTCGATAGCCGAGCACGTTGAAAAGGACCCATACTATCGCGGGATCATCACAGCGCAGCGGCCCGAGGCCGAGCAGACCGGCGCAGACGCCATTTCCCTTGCAGCGCGTGAAATCGCCGAAACCCTCAATCTTGCGGCAATCGTTTGCTACACCGCTTCAGGTGCCACCGGATTGCGCGCCGCGCGCGAACGCCCATCCCGGCCCATCGTGGCATTGTCGCCATTTGCTCGCACTGCCCGCCGCCTTGCCATTGGCTGGGGCCTGCATTGCGTGGTGACGGAAGACGCCGCAGATCTTGAAGACGTCGTCAACCGCGCCTGCCGCATTGCCGTCGATGAGGACTATGCCGCCCCCGGCGACCGGCTGATCATTATTGCCGGTGTACCCCTGCGCCAGCCGGGCACCACCAACATGCTGCGGATCGCCTATGTTTCCAGCGACGGGCGCGCGGGAATCTGAGTGCTGATTATTGGTTGAGGGCACCGATTTCAGCGTTCAATGCCTCGATTTCGGCAATCACGCGGTCCGGCGCGCTCCAAGCCGGACTGTGGCCGGTTTCAGCCAGCCAAACAAGCTTTGACCCCTTGATGTCGCGGGCAAGGCCCTCCGAGTGAATGTGGGCAAGCACCACATCATCGCAGTCACCGGTAATGATGACACTGGCAGCGCTGATTTCGCCGTACCTTGGCGAAAGCCTTGTGACATTGGCGAAAAGTCCGGAAACATCTGCCGAATTGTATCGGAAAGTGGCTGGGCGCAGCACCAGTTCGGCAGCTGATCGCGTTTCATACTCGGCAGGCACGTTGTTGGGCGCGAACACGCCCTTGACCGCCTTGCGAAACATCAGCCTTCCAGCCGGCACGGCCAGCGTTTCGGTGAACAGCCGTCCAAACACCGGGAAGCTTGCCACATCATAATACCAGCTGACATCGCCACCGGGCCATGGATGGGTCGCTGGTGACAGCAAAACAAGCCCCGCTGTCTGATCAGGGTGATCCAGCGCAAACGCCACTGCAATCGAAGCACCCAGCGAATGCCCGACAATTACCGCCTTCGCGATCCCCAGTTGCTGCATCAGCCCCGCGACCAGCTGCGCCTGTGCGTCGGGCGCGCTCATTTTGGCCCCGCCCCGCTGCGAATGGCCGTGCCCCGGCCTGTCCACAAACACCATGCGCGCCCTGCCCTGGAGCTTCTCGCCAAGCGCTCCCTCAAGGTCGCGGGCATTTCCGCTCGCACCATGCAGGAAAACCATGGGCAACATGTCTTCATTGCCCGCTGTAGCGGCCATGTCGATATAGTGGAGGCGCACCCCATCAACTGTGGCAAAACTGCCAAAAGGCGGATTTTTGCGCGTTGTTTCGAACACCAGGTACTGCGTCAGTCCGGCAAGGGCCGCCAGCACGGCGATGAGGGCAAACACGATCAAGCGCAAAGGCCGGATGCCAAGGGTCAGGTGTCCTGCCCGGCGAGCTTTTCCTCAAGCTCGACGACTGCCTGCTGCGCCTGCGGGTGCGCGGGGTAAATTTCCAGTATCTTCTTCCACGCCACCAGCGCCTTTTTCTCCTGCGATGAACCCTGCAAGATTGCGGCAAGCCCGGACAATGCCCCGAAATGCCTCGGTTCCAACAACAAGGTGCGTTCGATGTCACCGAGCGAAGCACCGATACGGCCCATGCCGAAATACAGCGTGGCGCGGCGGTTCCAGCCTTCCGCATATTCCGGCGCCAGCGCTATGACTTGTGAAAGCAGATCTTCGGCCAGCGCATTTTTGTCCTGCGCCATCGCCTCACCCGCCCAGCCCATCAGCAGATTGACAGTTGCCGAACCTGAATCGTTCCATTTGTCCCAGATCTGCTGCGCAACCCGGCGTCCAGCCACCTTGTTGGTTTCCATCCGCAACTGCGTGAACAACTCCTCGAAGGACTGCTCCTTCTTTTCGTTCTCACTCTTTTTGGGGGCAGCACCTGGCGAACCGGTTTTGCCTTCAACAGCTGGCGGTACCGCTGGCGCAGCCGGATTTTCCTGCGAAAATGCAAAATTGGTTCCGCCCGCCACTCCGAAAGGGGCGATGGTAAGAAAAGCAGCAAGGGTGAACAACGAAGAATAGCGCATGAGGGGAATGTAGTCCCCCGATGCGCTTCGTCAAATCAAAAATGCTTTGCCGATTTTGTGACTGGCGAATGTGCGGCCAAAGGGCCTTCGCCCGCGTTTCAGCCCTGCCGTGCCTTGTAGCGCGGGTTCACCTTGTTGATGATGTAAACGCGGCCACGGCGGCGAACCAGCCGGTTTGCACGGTGACGGCCCTTGAGGGACTTGAGCGAATTCTTGATCTTCATGACACTGACCGGAACTGTGGGAAAAAGCTTTCCCGAAAAATGAAAAGGCGCACCACTCGTTTTGGAACGGGTGCACCACAAGTTGGCGGGTGATACACAATGGGCGGTATGGCGTCAAGCTGAGGCGGCGTCTTTGCCACACCTCAATCCGCCATCCGCGCCATCGCGGGTCGCATCCGCGCAATTGACACACAACATGCGCATTATGGTAACGCTGGCTTTCAAGAAGCCAATTGCATCATTCTTCCAAGGGACGCGATCCATGCGGAAATTTTCCGGCTTTCAGGTAATTCGCGAAGCTTTGCGCGGCCATTCCGGCTGGGAAAAGCAGTGGGAAAATGCCAGTCCCAATGCACAATACGATGTTATCATTATTGGCGGCGGTGGTCATGGCCTTGCAACAGCCTATTACCTTGCCAAGGAACACGGCATCACCAACATCGCGGTGTTGGAAAAGGGATGGCTGGGCGGCGGCAATACCGGGCGCAACACCACCATCATCCGTTCGAACTACCTATATGACGAGAGCGCGGGCATCTACAATCACGCGGTCAAATTGTGGGAAGGCCTGAGCCAGGAACTCAATTACAACGTCATGTTCTCGCCGCGCGGCGTCATGATGCTGGCGCACAATGTCCATGACGTGCAGGTGCTCAAGCGGCACGTCCACGCCAACCGGTTGAACGGCGTAGACAATGAATTCCTGACACCCGAGCAGGCAAAGGCTTTTTGCCCGCCGCTCAACATTTCAAAGGCAGCACGCTACCCGGTAGTCGGCGCGGCCTTGCAGCGACGCGGTGGCACGGCGCGCCATGACGCGGTGGCATGGGGCTATGCACGCGGCGCTTCGGATCGCGGCGTCCACATCATCCAGAATTGCGAAGTCACCGGGATCAACCGTGGCCCCGATGGGTCGGTAACCGGGGTTGAAACCACAAGAGGCACAATTGGCGCCAGAAAGATCGGCGTCGTGGCCGCTGGCCATACATCGGTGCTGATGCAGATGGCGGGCGTGCGCATGCCGCTGGAAAGCTATCCCCTGCAGGCGCTGGTGTCTGAACCTGTCAAGCCGGTCTTTCCTTGCGTTGTCATGTCAAACACGGTTCACGCCTATATTTCGCAATCCGACAAGGGCGAATTGGTCATTGGCGCTGGCACCGACCAGTACACGTCCTATTCACAGACCGGCGGCCTGCACATTCTCAACCACACGCTCGACGCCATCTGCGAGATGTTCCCGATGTTCGGCCGCATGAAAATGCTGCGCTCGTGGGGTGGCATCGTTGATGTCACGCCGGACCGCTCGCCGATCCTCGCCAAGACCCCCGTCAAGGGCCTCTATGTCAATTGCGGCTGGGGCACCGGTGGCTTCAAGGCGACACCTGGTTCGGGCAATGTCTTTGCTCACACCATCGCCAAGGACGAACCACACGCCATCAATGCCGGCTTTACGCTGGAACGCTTCCGCACCGGCCGCCTGATCGACGAAGCGGCCGCCGCCGCCGTCGCGCACTGAGGTCAGATAAATGCATCACCCAATCAATCTGGCTAACAAACTGACACTCTTCTCAGAGCACTGGTCACCAAAGATTGTCGGTTCCTTCAACGGCAATGACTTGATGCTCGTCAAGGTACAGGGCGAGTTCAACTGGCACTCACATGCTGACACTGACGACTTCTTCATGGTGATTTCCGGCAAGCTGACAATTCAGATGCGTGATGGAAATGTTGTGCTTGGCCCGGGCGAATTTTATGTGGTGCCCAAGGGCATCGAACATTGCCCCAAGGCTGAAGAAGAAGCCTGCTTGATGCTGATTGAGCCCGCAGGTACGCCGAACACTGGCGACGTGGCTACGGCATCCCGAAAGGACGTTATCTGATGCTGCTGATCAACTGCCCTTATTGCGAACGCGACCTGCCGGAACTGGAGTTCCGTCATGCCGGCGAGGCGCACATTGCCCGCCCCGCCGACTGGAACGCGGTCAGTGACGAAGACTTCGAGAAGTTCTTCTTCATCCGCGACAACCACAAAGGCGTCGTGTTCGAGCGCTGGCGGCATGTGCATGGCTGCGGCCGGTTTTTCAACGCGGCACGCCATTCCGTCTCCGACAAGTTCATCTGCACCTACAAGGCAGGAGAACCCAAGCCGGAACTGAGTGCCGAGCAAATTCTCGCCGCCACGCCCAAAGGCCGGGGCACCCCTGCCAATGAACCGTTGCGCGCCACCGTCAGCAGCGGAGAAAACGCATGAGCGCGGGCGCACGCAATTTCGGCCAGAACCGAATTCCCGGCAAGGGCCGGCTCAGCCCTGCCAAAACCGTCAGCTTCACCTGGGATGGCAGGCCTCTTGGCGCGCTGGAGGGCGACACGCTGGCTTCAGCGTTGATTGCCAACGGCATCCACCTGGCAGGTCGGTCGTTCAAATACCACCGCCCGCGCGGCATTCTTGCAGGCGGTGCGGAAGAGCCCAATGCGCTGGCAACGATTTCCCGCGATGCCGTGCGCACCGAGCCGAACGTGCGAGCCAGCGTCCAGGAAGTCTTCGATGGCATGATGGCAAAGAGCCAGAACCGCTGGCCTTCGCTTACTTTTGATGCAGGTGCTGTCAACGACCTGCTGGGAAGGTTTTTCCCGGCCGGGTTTTACTACAAGACTTTCATGTGGCCCAAATCCTTCTGGAAACACGTCTATGAGCCGATCATCCGCCAGGCGGCGGGTCTGGGTTCAGCGCCAAAGGAGGCCGACCCTGACCACTACGCCAACCGCTTCGAACACTGCGATGTGTTGGTCGTCGGCGGCGGAGCAGCGGGAATAGTTGCAGCAATGGGGGCTGCGCGCGCCGGAAAAAAAGTAATTCTCTGCGACGAGAATCCCGGCTTTGGCGGCCATTTGCGCGCCGATTGTTCTTCAACGATTGGCGGCCTGCCCGCCTTCGACTGGGCGATGGCACAGATGGATCAATTGGCAAACATGCCCAATGTCACCCTGCTGCCGCGCACGACGGCATTTGGCTATTACAGCCAGAACATGGTGACACTGGCGCAGCGCGTGACAGACCATCTGGACCGCCCAGCCCCTGAGTTGCCGCGCGAACGGCTCTGGCAGGTGCGGGCTGGAAAGGTGATCGCCGCCACCGGCGCCATCGAGCGCCACTTGGTGTTTGCCGACAATGACCGGCCAGGCATCATGCTGGCATCTGCAGCACAATTGTTCCTCAACCAGCATGGTGTGACGCCGGGGCGCAAGATAGGTGTCTATTCGGCCTGCGATTCGGCATGGCAGGTCGCATTCGACCTGCGCCAGGCGGGCGTCGAGATCGTGGCCATTGTCGACAGTCGCAAGGACGTTTCGTCGGCGCTGCTGGCACAAGCCAACGAGCTTTCCATTCCGGTGAAAACCGGCAGTGCAGTTACCGCAACTTCCGGGCGGTTGCGCGTGAAGTCGATGACAGTTGAAACACTGGAAGGCGAAGGCGGTACGCGCCTTGAAATAGACTGCCTGCTGATGTCGGGCGGCTGGACCCCTTCTGTGCACCTGTTTTCGCAGTCGCGCGGCAAGCTTGAATGGGACGAAGCGGGCGGCCGCTTCCTGCCCGGTATTGGTGCCGATGAATGCATCAGCGTTGGAGCAAGCAATGGCACGTTGACATTGGCCGAGGCCATAGGGCAGGCTGCCCGTGCAACCGGTGGGCCTGCGCCCGAATGTGACGAGCAGGTCACCATGGCTGGCTTCATGCTGGGATCGGGCAAGGGCGCTGGGCCGAAGGATTTCGTCAAAGCGTTCGTCGACTACCAGAACGACGTTACCGCCAAGGACATTCGCCTTGCGGTCAAGGAAGGTTTCCGCTCGATCGAGCACGTGAAACGCTACACCACAACCGGCATGGCCAGCGACCAGGGCAAACTCTCGAACCTGCACAGCCTTGCCATCGCTGCCGACGCGCTAGGAACCGCAATACCCGCAGTTGGCCACACCACATTCCGCTCGCCATTCACGCCGGTTACCTTTGGCACCATCGTAAACCATGCCAAGGGCGAATTGTTTGACGTTACCCGCCGCACACCCACCCATGCCTGGGCGCAGCGCAATGGCGCGGTGTTTGAAGATGTCGGCCAATGGAAGCGCGCCTGGTATTTCCCGCGCACCGGCGAGACCATGCACGACGCGGTCAACCGCGAATGCCTGGCGGTACGCAACGCTGCCGGCATTTTCGATGCCTCAACGCTGGGCAAGATCGAAGTGGTTGGCCCCGACGCCGTCAAGTTCATGAACATCATGTACACCAATCCCTGGGACAAGCTTGAGCCGGGCCGCTGCCGCTATGGCATCATGCTGCGTGAAGACGGCTTCATCTATGATGACGGGGTAATCGGGCGCCTGGCAGATGACCGTTTTCACGTCACTACCACCACCGGCGGCGCTGCGCGCGTCATGAACATGATGGAAGACTACCTCCAGACCGAGTTCCCGCAGTGGAAAGTCTGGCTGACCTCCATTTCCGAGCAATGGTCGGTCATCGCGGTGCAGGGACCAAAGGCACGCGAGATTATCGAGCCATTGGTTGGCGGCATTGACCTTGATGCCATGCCGCACATGTCGATCCGCGAGGGTACGTTCTGCGGGGTTCCAACGAGGCTGATGCGCGTGTCGTTCACCGGTGAAGCCGGGTATGAAATCAACGTTCCGGCAGACCATGGATTGGCCGTCTGGGAAGAAATTTGCAAACGCGGCGCGCCGCTCGGGCTGACACCCTACGGAACCGAGGCCATGCACATCCTTCGTGCCGAAAAGGGCTTCATCATCGTTGGTCAGGACACCGATGGCACCGTCACGCCGGACGATGCCGGAGTTGCCTGGGCCATTGGCAAGACCAAGCAGGACTTTGTCGGCATTCGCGGCCTCAAGCGGCCCGATCTGGTAGCGAAGGGTCGCCGCCAGCTGGTTGGCTTGAAGACCATCGACCCGAACATTGTGCTTGAGGAAGGCGCTCAGATTGTTGCCGATCCTGCCGCGCCAATCCCCATGCCGATGATCGGGTTCGTTACCTCCTCATACTGGTCAGCCAATTGCGGAAGGTCTATCGCGCTGGGTCTCATTGAAGACGGTCGCGAAAAACTGGGCGAAACGCTGCACGTTCCAATGCCAAATGGCAGCATCGCGGTTGAAGTGACCGCATCCGTGTTCTTCGATGAAGAAGGAGGCCGTGTGAATGGCTGAGATCATGCGCCACCACCCTTTGGCAGACCGTGCTTTCGCGCTGTCCGGCGTCACACTTTCACCAGCTGCTGCCGCCGAACGCGTTAGCTTGCGGGCCGGCAAGGAGGCCCTCGCGGCGCTTGCCGAAAGTTGCGGCGTTCCGCTTCCCTCAGAGATCGGCAGCACCAATGCTGAAAGCGGCACAATTGTCCTGAAGCTGGGGCCGGATGAGTGGCTGATCATTGCAGCATCTGGATCAAACCTTGCGGCGCGTCTGAGTGAAACTGACGGATATCTGTTCAGCGCCGTTGACGTTTCCCATCGCAACACCGCCATCATCGTCGAAGGTCCAAAGGCGGCTTCTACCCTCAATTCGGGCTGCCCGCGTGACCTTTCGCTCAAGGCGTTTCCGGTTGGAGCTTGCGCGCGAACTTTGCTTGCGAAGTCGGAAATTGTCCTTGTGCGGGAAAGTGAACACCGCTTTCGCGTGGAATGCTGGCGCTCGTTCTCCGATTACGTCTGGAATTACCTTGCCGATGCAGCTAGATCGGCCTGACCGGAACCGTACCGGAAGTTCGCCGCGACGCTGCGGCAAAGCGCGATAGGCCAATGAAAAAGTCAACACTGGTGCTCGTTTTCCCGGGCTTTGAAAAGACCTCGCCACAAAGCCAGATGGACCGCATCCGCCATTGCGCCAACAAGACCGGCGAGATTTGGAAGTTCCAACACGAGCGCAAATCGCTGGACGATGCAGCTGGCAACAATTGCATCGCAAGCCACAGTGAGACACAGGGCGCGAACTGGAAAACCAGCACCGACATCGTGCTGTTTTCCTGGCAGGACATCATCGAAGATTATGAGGGTGTGCCGCACCCTGCCGGCTTCCTCGCCAACATGCCCAAATTCATGGCCTTCTTCCTGGATGGCACGGTCTCCCGCTACTGGAAGGCCAGCAAGCGCTATTTCGCTTTCACCATTTTCCCGGTTCTTTTGCTGGCCATTTTCGCAATTTTCAGCGCGCTGCTTTTCTGGTTCTTGGCAGGGTTTCTGGTTTCGGGAATCGCGCTGGCAATCGGCACGCTGATCTTTGCAGCTGTTTCCACGCTCATCCTATGCAAATGGCCCGGCGAACGGTTGTATCTGCTTTTGACCATCAACGACTGGGGATTTGCCCGCGACATGGTCCATCGCAGCAATCCGGCCATCGAGGCGCGCTACCATGATTTTGCGACCCAGCTTGCATCCCGGATCAAGGCATCAGACCACGACGAGATCATCATTTCCGGGCATTCATTTGGTGCGGTTTGGGCAGTTGCAGCGCTTGCCCTTGCACTTGAGGAAAATCCCGGCCTGCTTGCCACCAAGCGGGTGGTTTTCCTGGCGCTTGGCTCCAGCCTGCTGAAGATCGCCCTGGCGCCCGGTGCAGGTTTCCTTCGCGACTGGACAAAGCGGGTTGTCGCAGAAAAATCGCTGTTCTGGCACGAAATCCAGACCAAGCACGACTTCATCGCTTTCTATAAGTCAAACCCGTTCGAGGAACTGGGCATAGGCGAACTTGGCGCAGAACTTCGCCTCGACCGGCCCGATTACAAGAAAGCGATCAGCGCCAAGCGCTTTGCCAAAATCCGCAAGTCCTTTTATGAAACGCACCGCCAGTACATTCTCTACCAGGATGTTCGCGTGCCCTACGACTATATGCTGCGGCTGTTTGGACCGCTCAATTCACGCGAGCTGGCACTCAACCCCGCATTGACTGACGCGATTGATGCTCATGGAAAGCTCGTATAGACGTCAACTTCAAATGAAACCGCAGGATGGCGTCCATGACTATTGATTGGGTATTGGCAGGCAAGGTGATTTGGTGCCTTTGCATTGCCGGATGGGCACTCATCCGCTGGATACCGAACCGGCGCGCCCGCAAGATGAAGGTGGAAAAAACCGCCCGCTCCGGCACCGAACGCATCGCTATGACTGCTGCCAATATCGGCCTTGGCATCATTCCTGTGGTCTGGGTTTTTGGCGGCTTTCCGGCGGCCCTCGACCACCAGACCCATCCGTTGATCGTGATCGTCGGTTTGGTGCTGTTTGCCGTTTCACTGCGGCTGTTCCGCATCACCCACAAGGCGCTGGGCGCAATGTGGTCCTACAGCCTTGACCTGCGGGAAAACCACAAGCTGGTGACATCGGGAATATACGAAAAGGTTCGTCACCCGATGTATACCGCTTTCTGGCTGTGGGCCGTCGCCCAGCCGTTCCTGCTGGCAAACTGGCTGGCCGGGTTTTCAGCCATCATCGGCTTTGGCACGCTGTATTTCCTGCGTGTCGGCAAGGAGGAAGCGATGATGGAAGCTCAATTCGGTGAGGAATATCGCGCCTACATGAAGCGCACCGCACGCATCATCCCAGGCATCCACTGAGCCGATACTGACCTTGCGAAACGACAAATCGGCAGGCCGCAAGCTGACGGCAATGGCATTTGTGCAACACTTGCTGCCAAAGCCTCCAATGCTGGACAAAAGCAGCTTTACGCGAGCCGACAGGGCTGCGATTTAAGACTTGATTTGCCGGATCATGTTGGGATTCCGGTCTCAAGGTATTGTCATTTCACAGGTTGGCTTCATGACTCATTTCGCTGCAGTATCGCGGTTTGCTTCGCTTGTTGCGCTTTCCGGCGCGCTTGCGTTGTCAGCCTGCTCCTCGACAGGTTCTTCGACGAGCGCAGGCGGCGCGCGCAGTGAAGACCCGGTAAAGGTGGTCACCACCCAGAACTCACCGGAAGCCTCGGCAAGGCGTACCGGCGAGGTCTATTTGATGCGCGGCCTGATGGATATTTTTTCGCGCGGCATGGACGTGATGGCGGCGAAGATCAATCGCGCCGGGGTGTATGCGGTTTCGACCAGCTACACCGAATGGCAGGCACTCGCCGACCGCATCATCGCCCGCGACAAGGCCAAGCAGGTTTCCTATCCGATCGTCATCATGGGCCACTCGCTTGGTGCCAACGATGCCTCGAAAATGGCGACCTACCTTGGCAATCGCGGCATCAAGGTCTCCTACGTGGTAATGTTTGACCCGACCGAGCCGGGCTACATCGGCAAGAATGTCGGCACCGTGGTGAACTACTACATCCCCAATGGCGACAACCGCGTTTACAAGGGCTCCGGTTTTTCTGGCTCCCTTTCAAACGTTTCCATGGGCGGGCGCGAAGAAATCACCCACACGACCATTGAGAAAAACAACGCCTTGCAGTCGCGGGTGATCGGCCATGTGATGTCGATCACCAAGACAAAGGGCAAGAAGAAAGCCGGCTGAACGCCACTTCTTCGTTAATGGCTATAAGGCGCGGCTGGTCCGCGCCTTTTCATTTGGACTTGGTGGCAATTGCAGCAGGAGCCTTTCCGCGTTTTCCAACGCCGGGCGTGGCCAGCAACTTGTCGATGCGCCGACCATCCAGATCAAGCACTTCAAAGTGCCAATTGCCGATGCTGGTCTTGTCGCCCACTTCCGGCAATTTCCCGAATGCATCAATCAGCATCCCGGCCGCCGTTTCATAGGAACGGTTTTTCGGCAATGGCAAAGCCAACGCCTCGGCAAGTTCCACAACAGGCATCCAGCCGGAAACCAGCAACGATCCGTCAGAACGGGTGACAATCGCTTCTTCTGCGTCCCCTTCTTCCGTTGCGAAGGAGCCGACTATGGCCTCCAATATGTCCGCTGTGGTCACAACACCAAGGAAATTGCCGTATTCGTCGTGAACCAGGCCCATGTGGACGGCAGAGCGTTTGAGCGTGTCAATCACATCCAACGCATCCACTGGCGCCGGGATGATCGGCGCATGACGCACCAGCGATCGCAGGCTTGCGCTGTTGCCATTTGCAAATCCGATGAGATCCTTGGACCAGATGATGCCGATAACCTCATCCGGATTGCCTTCATGAACCGGAAACCGCGAATGCGGGCTTTTGCGAATGATTGCGATGTTTTCAGCAACATCATCGGATAGGTCCAGCAGATCGACATCAACCCGCGGAGTCATGACCGAGCGCACCGGCCGGTCGCCAAGCCGCATGACCTGCGCAATCATGTGCCGTTCGCCCGGTTCGATAACCCCGGCGGTTTCAGCCTCGGCGACCAGCGTACGGATTTCCTCTTCGGTGATGCGCTGTTGCGACTCGTCCTTTTGCCCGATCAGCCACAGCACGAAACGCCCTGAGGAATTCAGCAGGAATACCAGCGGCCACGAAATGCGTGAGAGCACAATCATCGCGGGCGCGACAAAACAGGCAATGCGCTCCGGATTGCGCAGCGCCAGTCGCTTGGGAACCAGTTCACCAATGATCAGCGACAAATAAGTGACCATGGTCACAACCAGCGTGACACCGACAATGGCAGCCCAGAAAACCGGCATTCCTGCAGAAACCAACCACAGCGAAAGCCGCTCGCCAAGGGTTGCGCCAGAAAACGCGCCGGAAAGAACGCCAACCAGGGTGATGCCGATCTGGACGGTGGAGAGGAACGAGCCGGGGTCGCTTCCCAGCTTCAGCGCCAGACGCGCGCCTGGAACCCCGTTCTTTTCAAGAATTTGCAGGCGCGCCGGGCGCGAAGACACCACCGCCAGCTCAGACATTGCCAGCAGGCCGTTCACCAGCGTGAACAGCAGAACCAGACCTGTTTCCACAAAAACCATGCATCACGAATAGCACGGCAAATCGTGCCATTGGAACCAGCAAATCAGATGGATTGGGGACGAATGGTGGGCGTGACAGGGATTGAACCTGTGACCCCTACGATGTCAACGTAGTGCTCTCCCGCTGAGCTACACGCCCATTCGTGGACGGGCTTACACCATGAAACCGCAAAGCCCGTCAATAGCAAATACCCCTGAGCGGAGCTTTGCAGATGCTGGCATGCGCAAGGGCGGATAAAACTCAGGCGGCCTTGAGCATCTTCTCGACCTCGTTGACGAGATCGCGCAGATGGAACGGCTTTGAAAGCACCTTTGCGTCGCGCGGAGCTTTTGAATCCGGGTTGAGCGCTACGGCGGCAAACCCGGTGATGAACATGACCTTGAGGTCGGGGTCAATCTCGGTTGCGCGGCGCGCCAGTTCGATGCCGTCCATTTCCGGCATGACAATGTCGGTCAGCAGCAGTTCGAATGGTTCTTCGCGCAAGCGGTCATAAGCACTGGCGCCATTGTCAAAAGCGACCACGGTATAGCCAGCCTTTTCCAGCGCCTTTTCCAGAAACCGGCGCATGTCGTTGTCGTCTTCGGCGAGCAGGATTTTTGTCATGGCCATTCCGGTTGGGTTTGCGGTGATTCGCGAATTCGTCTGACTACTTTAAAACCATGATATGGGTAAACGTCCTGTGAATATCGCCTGTTTTCATCAATTTGCAACCGCTTGCGCTTGGCAGGCCAGTCTGTATCCTGCCATTTGAACCGCATCCCTTTGCATCTGGAGCATGCCGCGCCGAAAAATGCCTACCGGATATGATGAAAACCTGAACCCGCCATTCACCCTGCTTGAGCCGGCGCAGCAGAGGGTTCCGTTCGTTTTCAACTCGCCGCACAGCGGCCGCAACTACCGACCGCAGTTTTTGGCGCAGGTTCGCCTCGACCGGGCAGCCGTGCGCAAATCCGAGGACTACCGGGTCGAGGAATTGTTTGGCGGCGCTGTTACTCAAGGCAGCCCAATGCTGTCGGCAAATTTTCCCCGCGCCTACCTCGATGTAAACCGCGAACCCTATGAACTTGACCCGGCCATGTTTGATGGCGAATTGCCAGCCTTCGCCAATACCCGCTCGGTTCGGGTGGCAGGTGGCCTTGGCACCATCGCCCGGATTGTTTCGGAAACCGAAGACATTTACGCGACCCGCATATCGGTCGAAGACGCGCTGGAGCGCATTAGCACCATCTACCAGCCCTACCATGCCGCATTGCGAACGCTGCTTGCCCGCACCCATGCCTTTTTCGGCCATGTGGTACTGGTGGACTGCCATTCGATGCCCTCGATGCGCGACAGTCAGCATCCACGGCGAGCGCGGCCCGATTTCGTGCTCGGCGACCGCTTCGGTACCAGCTGCGCGCCGCAGATCACTTTTGCGGCGGCTCGGTTTCTGGAAGACCTCGGCTATGCCGTGGACATCAACAAGCCTTATGCCGGCGGTTTCATCACGGAGCATTATGGACGCCCCGACAGCGGTTTTCATGCGATTCAAATCGAGATAAACCGCAGTCTCTACATGGACGAGGCTCTGCTCATGAAAAAAGCCTCCTTCGACCAGGTATCGCGCGACATGGAACGCTTTATCAGCAGGCTGGTTTCCGTGCCGGAGACAGGATTGGCCGGCAAACGGGATATTGCCGCAGAGTAAAAAAAGACCGCACAAAGTGCGGCCAGAGTCTGGGAGGAAACGCCCTTTCGGGCATCACGACATTCTCATGCCGCACTGCACAAGATATACTGCATTGCACAATTATCAATAGCCGCACCCAACATTTTTACCATTTGGTAAAACATCACCGAAACCCAAAACATGGCAGGTCTGTAGTGAACATTGAACTCCCCGATCTGGAGCCCTTCCTGCATTCGCTATGTGATGCTGCGGACGCGCAGACCTTGCCTCGGTTCCGCATGGGGCTTGCAGTTGAAAACAAGATCGAAAGCGGCTTTGACCCGGTCACCCTTGCCGACCGCGAAGCTGAGGCCGCAATTCGAAGGGTGATCGAAGCCCGCTTTCCCGAACACGGCATCATTGGTGAAGAGGAAGGCGCCGTGCGCGCAGATGCCGAGTATTGCTGGATCATTGACCCGGTTGACGGAACCCGTTCGTTCATTTGCGGCCTGCCAACATGGGGTACGCTGATTGGTTTGATGCACAATGGCGAACCCATGGCCGGCATCATGGCCCAACCCTTCACGGGCGAACGCTTCACCGGAACGCCCGCCGGAGCGTTTTATTCGCGGCAAGGTGAGCGAAAGCCCGTGTCAACGCGCAAAACCGAGCGGCTGGCCGATGCGTTGCTGATGACCACCACACCTTTTCTGTTCGCACCGCAAGACATCGCCCGCTATCAGGCCGTTGAAAAGGCCTGCAAGCTCGCGCGCTACGGGTTCGACTGCTACGCCTACGCCATGGTTGCCGCCGGCCAGATTGACCTTGTGGTGGAAAGCAGCCTGCAATCCTATGACATTGCGCCACTTGTCCCGGTCATTGAGCGCGCGGGCGGCATAGTTACCACCTGGGATGGCGGCTCACCGATGAATGGCGGACGAATTATTGCAGCGGCAAACCGGGCAATACATGGCGAAGCGCTGGCGATCTTGCAGGCCTGAGCCGCAATTGCCTCAGATCGCTTTCGTGCCGGGAACGAAAGCGTGGAACGCCGCCAGCAATTGCTCACGGTAAACATCGCGTTCCTGCAGGATTTCATGCTTGGCACCGGGAATGATGATGGCTCGCCCGGAGCGCATCTTGAAGCCAAGCTCCTCGATGGCGCGCAGAGAAACAACGCTGTCACCACCCCCGCCAATCAGCAGCGTTGGAATGGTAATGCTGCCAATGAAATCGGGATCATCAAGCCGGTTGATTGCCTGACCGGCTGCAAATAGCCATGCTGCTGTCGGGCCGCCGATCGCGATCTCTGGATGACTGACCGCAATGCCGATGTTTCGCTCGAACCGGCGCATGTCCGATGTAAGCCGGTTGCCGGCAAACCGCCGACGCTCGTTGGAACTGCCCGTGCCGCCAAGCCTGACAGCGCCCATGCCGATGGTGGCAAGCAAGCCTGCCGCAAATCCGAGCAAGCCTCGCGGAACCGGAAGCTCGCCAAAGCGGACCAGAGGGCAACAGACCACCATCCGGTTTACCCGGCTCGCCATTCTGGGGGCTGAAAGAAGCGCCACAAGTCCACCCATGGAATGCGCAAGGATGTAATAGGGTGGTCGGCAATCGGGCAGGGCAACGCCCGTGAAAACCGTTTCAAGATCGACAAGGTACTGGTCAAAACTGTCGATATAGCCCTTGGCAGGGTCACCAACGAGGCGGCTGGAACCGCCTTGTCCACGCCAGTCAAAGGTACAAACGTCAAAGCCGTTGTGGCGAAGGCCGTCGATCGTCTCGAAATACTTCTCGATGAATTCGGAACGCCCCTGCAGCACCATCACGGTACCCTTGCAGGGAGGCCGGTTGGTTCGCCAATAGGCAAACCGCAATTGCGCGCCATCCGCAGTGGGGAGCATCCCCGTACGGGCATCGTCGGGCATGCGGTTGTTTTCGGTTGAGACGAGATTCATGACATGGGCCTGGAAAATGCGCCGACCATCCCTAGGGCTGCTCCGCTTTCATCGCAAGTGCGCAAGCAATGCTTCATCAGGCAACCCCTTGAAATGGGCGAAATCCACCACCAAATCTTGTGAGAGGCGCCAATTTGGGCCTCGCAAGCCGCGTTCCATCCGCCACACGGGGAAGGAACGCCTGACAGAAAAACGCAATCGTCGCTCAAGGAGGACTTTTCATGCGTGCTATCGACTTTGCCCCCCTCTACCGCTCAACCGTCGGTTTTGACCGGCTTTTCTCCATGCTCGACAACATCGGCCAGCCCGATGCCGTTCCGGCATACCCGCCCTACAACATTGAACGCACTGGCGAAAACGCCTATCGCATCTCAATGGCAGTGGCCGGCTTTTCCGATGAAGAACTCTCGATCGAATCGCGTGAAAACACGCTGACGGTCAAGGGTGAGAAAATCGAGAAGAAGGAAGGCGAAGAAACGGAGTTCCTGTTCCGCGGCATTGCCGCGCGCAACTTCGAGCGCCGCTTTCAACTCGCCGACCATGTTGAGGTCAAGAATGCCACCCTTGAAAACGGACTGCTTCACATCGACCTCGTGCGGGAAATCCCCGAAGCAATGAAGCCGCGCCGCATTGAAATCGTGAAGGCCGGGAAAAAGATCCGCCAGATCGAAAACAAGGCTGCCGCATAATCCTCAACTGTCGAAAAACAGCGAAAGGGCACCCTAAGGGTGCCCTTTTTGGTTTCAGGATTTGTCTACATCTGCGAACGGGTACGGCCGAGCAGGCTGTCGAGCGACAAGCCGCCGCCGCCTTTGACTGCAATGACCAGTAGCAGGAAAATCCAAAGCAGGCGTTGGTCAGCAATCAGCGAGTCGGAAAACCGGTCGAACAATGCCCCGGTCGTTTCCGGTCCAACCTGGTGGAACCGGATGTCGACAAACGACTGTACCAGCACGAAGCCGATCATGCCCAAAGCTGCAAGCCGGGAGAAAAGTCCAACAACAATGAGAATGGGCAAGATCAATTCGGCATACGTACCGGCATAGACAACGAGCCTGTCAAAAATGCCTACTTGCGAAACTTCGCCGCCTGCCGCTTCAACAGCCCAAGGCACAATCTGGTAAAACGCGTTGTCCTTCACAAAAAGGAATCCGGGAAAACCACCCTCAACCTTGGTCAGCCAGGAATTCATGAAATAGAAGAAAAGCACCGCCAGGAACACGAACCGGGCCGCAAGCCCGGTGAACCACGAGCCGCTCATCGACTCAATTGACCCGAAAATCCGGTCATGCAGGCTTCGCAATGAAGAAATCAGTCCCATCATTCATCCCCGTTTGGTGTTGATATCGGCAAGAACATTCCCGTGTTGATTGCCGTGGCAAATGCTGCCGAAATGTCAAAATCAGGATGCTCTTCCAGCACAGCGCCGGCTGCTTCCCCGAGGCTTTCGCCCAATGCCAGTGTAGACAGAAAATGTGCCTCGCCGCTGGTCAGTGTCGTTGCAATCACTTCCAGTCCAGGCCGTGTGAACGCGATGCCCTGCGCTTTTTGCAGATCAGCGCCGCTTTCGGGGCGCCCGTTCCGAAATGCAAAAAGGTCAGCCACCGGAAAAAGCGAGCTTATGATGGTTGTTGCCGGATGTTTGCGGAAGCTCAAGGCAATTGTCTGTTCCGGCGCAATACCAGCCAGTTCATTGCCGTCCAGCAGCGGTGCGTCAGCCGCATGCCAGGCGGCAAGGAAGGCCCGTTCGGCCCTTGCGACATCAACCAGATAGCCCGCGTTTTTCAGTGGCGCAAAGCCAGCGACAAATTGCGGGAACTCCCCGCCATAATGCTGCATCATTGGCGAACGCGGTGGGTGCAATGCAATGAAATTGCGGGCAACGCGCGAAAAATTGTCTTCGCCCAGGATGACCAATATCGAGGGGAAGGCTGCCTTGAGCGCTTCCATCAACCCGACCACGACATTGTTGCGGTAAACACCAAACCGCTTGGGCGCAACATCGCCCTGCGCGTCGGTTATGCCGTCGGGAATTGCAATGTCAGGATCCAGCAGAGCTGCGCCGAAGCCGGAATTGAAACCCGCCTCGGTGGGGTTCTGGATTTGCCCTGCAGTCATTGCGCAGCTTCAAGCGGCATCTGGCTGCGCATGTTGTTTTTGAGATTGCGGCCAAGAATTTCGTCGGCGATCTGCGCCTGAGCCAGCAAGACCGGCCATTGCGGAACATCATTGTCCCATTCGACGAGACTTGGCAGCGGTCCGGTGCGCGAAAGCACCAGCCGGTAGAGTTCCCAGACATCGTTGCAGACTTCACGGTCATGCGCGTCTATCAACAGCGGCCTGCCCTTGTCATCCTCATCGGCAGCATGACCCGCCAGATGGATTTCCTGCACCAGATGCAGCGGATAAGCGAGGATGTAATCACGCGGGCTGTAACCGTGATTGGTGGCTGAAACAAAGACATTGTTGACATCAAACAGCAGGCCGCAGCCGGACCGGCGCGCAATCTCCGCCATGAAGTCGACTTCGCTCCAGCTGGACTGTGAGAAGGTCACATAGGTCGAGGGATTTTCGATCAGCATCTGGCGGCCAAGGGCGTTCTGCACCTCGTCCACATGTTCTACGATCCGGTTCAACACCGCGTTTGTGTAGGGAACCGGCAACAAATCGTTGTAAAACACATCATCATGCGTCGACCACGCCAGGTGCTCGGAAACGAGACCCGGACGATAGTGCTCCGCGATCGTCTTGAATCTCGCCAAATGATCCTTGTCGATGGGGCGCTCGCCGCCAATCGACATGCCAACGCCGTGCAGGCTCAGCGGGTATTGTTCGCGAATGGCGCGCAGTTGGGCATGCGGCATCCCGCCAGCGCCCATGTAGTTCTCGGCATGAACCTCGAAGAAGCCGACATCAGCCTCGGATTCTAGGATTTCCGCCACATGCTCAGGTTTGAGGCCAACCCCGGCTCGCGCCGGGATTGGCCTTTGTTCGCAACGGGCTTTCGGCAGGTTTGCCTCAAGTATGGTTTGCATGTGACAAGCCTTGCCGCCCGCGGGCAGGTCTTACGATGGCAGGTTGCGGTCGAGTGGCTTGTCCGAACCCTTGAGGTCCTTGCCGTCGACATTGATCATGATTTCTTCGCAGGAATTGCCTTCAACGTACTTCCAGGCATTGCCCTGTGCGTCAACCTTGGATGTACCAGCGCATGTTGTGCCTGGGCCGGCTGCGCAATCATTGGCGCCTGCCTTGGCAACGCCATAGCACTTGAGCTTGGCTGCGTTGGCCGGGGTTGTGGTCGCAACAAACGAAAGTGCAGCTGTCAAAGCGCCTGCGACGATTGCCGCGGTAGCTACGGTCTTCTTCATCCGTAATTCTCCTCAAAGGAAACTGGATTGTTCTCCCGGCCCATCGCCGGGGAAACACGCACCCGTCAGGGCCGCTCGGGCAAAGTGCCGTAACGGCGTTTCACTTGGAAATCAACAATCCGTCAACATTACAACAGGCAAGTGACGCAACCTTGATTGCCTCAGGCAACCAGTTCGGTAAACCTGTCGATCTCGTCAGTTGCGGTGGCAAAGCTGGTGACGAAACGATAAAGCGTCTCATCCCGGTCGGTTTTTCCCGCCATGAAATGTGGCATTGGCCATGGGTAAAACATCGCCCCATGTGTTTTCAAGAGCTCGGCAGTCTCCTGCTGCATGACAATGAAAACCTCGTTTGCCTGGGGTTCCCAACCCAGTCTTGCCTTGCCTGACTTGCGGGTATGTGCTGCCAGCTGATCTGCCATCGAATTGGCATGCCGGGCCATTTCTAGCCACAGATCATCCTTCAGGTAAGCGTCAAACTGCGCAGCAATGAACCGGGATTTTGAAAACAGCTGTGCAGCGCGTTTGCGCAAAAATGGCATCTGCCCGCCATATTCGGGGTTGAGCACAATGAGTGCCTCGGCGCACCAGCAACCATTCTTGGTTCCGCCAAACGAAACGAGATCAACCCCGCATTCCAGCGTCATTTCTGCAGGGCTGCATCCAAGCGTCACAAGCGCATTGGCAAACCGTGCGCCATCCATGTGCAACGGCAAACCGTTCTTGCGGCAAATGGCAGAAATGGCCTGGATTTCGGCAAGCGAATAAACGGTTCCTGCTTCGCTCGCCTGTGTGATCGTCACTGCCATTGGCTGGCCGCCATGCACAAATGCAGCCGGGTAGCGGGCAATTGCCGCTTCCAGTGAATCGGGATCGATCTTGCCCAGATCTCCCTCGACCGGACAAAGCCGGGCACCGCCTGTGAAATATTCCGGTGCTCCGCATTCATCAGCAATGACATGCGCATGGGAATGACAGAATGTGACGCCGCCAGGCCGGTTGACTGCGGCCAAAGCCAACGAATTGGCAGCTGTTCCGGTGGCAACGAAAAAGCTTTCGGACTGTTCGCCGAAAAGCGCCCGCAAACGGATCTGCGCGGCTTTGTCGATGTCGCTGACACCGTATGCAGGCACAAAGCCGGTCGAATGTTGCAGTATTGCTGCGGAAATTGCCGGAGATGCGCCAGCCCAGTTATCGCTACCAAAAAACATGCAATTTGACCCGTCCGTCATCCAATTGATGGCAGCAGCCATGCGTCAAAACGGGCCAGACTGCAAGAAGTGGTCTAAAGACAAGAAACCCGGCTCCACTAAAGCGGAGCCGGGTTCTTCGGGGCCGGTCATTATCGAAAATGCTTCGTCAGCCATGTTTCCCTTGCTGGGGGCGACAGCGCCGGGGGTCTGACGAGACATTCTTGGACAGGACGCCGAAACGAACTTTGCACTTTGAACAACGCATCCTGCTTTACAGGAGGTTCATTCGCTCGTGTCTGATATTGGATTTTTTGCCCCGCTTGGGATGAAGGTATCGCGCATGACAAATGTTCGCAACACCCTTGTCTGAAAGATAGCTAACATTATTTCAATACGCCTGAGCCTGTGACACAAGTTTCTCTTGCCCGCACGGTCCAATTCTGGCAGTTTTGGTTGCAATAGGACAGGAATGCTGTCCTTTTTTGACGCCAGAGGCCTTGGTGAGGCAACCGATGCGGGCGACAGAAGTCGACAGCCCATTGAAATTGCTGCGGCTTGGGGATGGAGGGTGTGGACAATGGCTGGTTTTGTAAGCGATCACGGCGGTCTTTACGACCCACGCAAGGAACATGACGCCTGCGGCGTTGGCTTCATTGTCAACATGAAGGGCGTCAAATCGCACCAGATCGTGGCCGACGGGCTTTTCATGCTGGAAAACCTCACCCATCGCGGCGCAGTCGGCGCGGACCCATTGATGGGCGATGGCGCAGGCATGTTGACGCAAATTCCCGACCGGTTGTTTCGCGAGGAAATGCTGGCCAAAGGCATCACCTTGCCAGCGCCCGGACATTACGCAGTCGGCTATCTGTTCATGCCAAGGGACGCGGCCTTGCGCCAGCATATCGAAGGCATCATCAGCGAGGTAACACTTGCCGAAGGCCAGCAGATCATCGGCTTTCGCGATGTGCCGGTCGACAATTCATCGCTGTCCGCCGCCCCCCACATTGCAGCATCCGAGCCGGTCCACCGCCAGGTGTTCATCGCGCGTGCTGCAAACCTTGAAAGCGACGACGATTTCGAGCGTCGCCTGTATGTGCTTCGCAAGGTCATCTCAAACCGTATCTACGCAGAGACATCGGGCCGCGACAACGGTTTCTACATCGTCTCGCTGTCAGCACGCACCATTGTCTACAAGGGCATGTTCCTCGCCTTCCAGGTGTCGCGCTATTATGCCGATCTCAGCGATCCGCGCTATGAAACAGCGCTGGCATTGGTGCACCAACGGTTTTCAACCAACACCTTCCCTTCCTGGAAGCTGGCGCATCCGTACCGGATGGTTGCCCACAATGGCGAGATCAACACGCTGCGCGGCAACGTCAACTGGATGGCAGCCCGCCAGGCCTCAGTCGATTCCGAATTGTTCGGCAATGACATCGAGAAGCTCTGGCCTATTTCCTACGAGGGCCAGTCGGACACTGCCTGCTTTGACAACGCGCTCGAATTCCTTTGCCAGGGCGGGTACTCGCTTCCTCACGCTATGATGATGCTGATCCCTGAAGCATGGGCTGGCAACAAGTCCATGGATGCAGACCGCAAGGCATTCTACGAGTACCACGCAGCCTTGATGGAGCCGTGGGACGGCCCAGCTGCAGTCGCTTTCACCGATGGCGTGCGTATTGGTGCCACGCTTGACCGCAACGGCCTGCGCCCGGCGCGCTACATCGTCACCGATGATGACCGGGTAATCCTTGCTTCTGAGGCTGGCGTGCTGCCGGTTCCTGAGGAGCGCATCGTGCGCAAGTGGCGACTGCAGCCGGGCCGCATGTTGCTTATCGACCTGGAGCAAGGCCGCATCGTTTCGGACGAAGAGATAAAGTCCGAGATTTCAGGGCGTCACCCATACCGCACATGGCTCAAGAACACCCAGTTGATCCTGGAGGACTTGAAGCCGGTGGAGCCGCGCGCATTGCGCCGCGACGTCACGCTGCTCGACCGCCAGCAGGCCTTTGGCTACACTCAGGAAGACACGCGCCTTCTGATGTCACCCATGGCGACAACCGGCCAGGAAGCCATCGGCTCGATGGGAACCGATACGCCGATTTCGGCGATGTCCTCGAAGTCGAAGCTGCTGTTCACCTATTTCAAGCAGAACTTTGCGCAGGTCACCAACCCGCCAATCGACCCGATACGCGAAGAGCTGGTGATGAGCCTTGTCTCGTTCATTGGCCCGCGTCCCAACATTTTCGATCTGGTAGGGTCTTCACGGCGCAAGCGTCTTGAAGTGCGCCAGCCGATCCTGACCAACGCGGATCTGGAAAAGATCCGTTCAATCGGCCATGTCGAAGACCGTTTCGACACCAAGACCATCGACATGACCTATTCTGCCCTGGAAGGCATTGCCGGACTGGGCGAAGCGTTGAAGCGGCTTTGTGAACGATCCGAAGCTGCTGTCGCTGGCGGCTACAACATCATTGTCCTGTCGGACCGGCAGGTCGGACCCGACCGGATTGCCATACCTTCATTGCTGGCAACCGCCGCGGTTCATCACCATCTCATTCGCAAGGGCTTGCGCACGTCCGTCGGTCTGGTGGTGGAAACAGGCGAGCCACGCGAAGTGCACCATTTTTGCTGCCTCGCTGGCTATGGCGCCGAAGCAATCAATCCATACCTTGCTTTCGAAACCCTGCTGGACATGCACAAGCGCGGCGAATTTCCAAAGGAAGTCGACGCTGACGAACTGGTTGAGCGCTACATCAAGGCGGTCGACAAGGGAATTTTGAAGGTCATGTCCAAGATGGGCATCTCGACCTATCAGTCCTATTGCGGCGCGCAGATTTTCGACGCAGTGGGCCTTTCGACCGAATTCGTGGACAATTTCTTCACCGGCACCGCGACGCAGATCGAAGGCGTCGGCCTTGCCGAGATTGCCCGCGAAACTGTCGAACGTCACATGGCGGCCTTTGGCAACGATCCTGTCCTGGCCCGCTCGCTGGATGTTGGCGGCGAATACGCTTTCCGCATGCGCGGTGAGGCCCATGCCTGGACACCTGGCAACATTGCCTCGCTCCAACATGCAGTCAGGGCCAAGTCCTGGGACAAGTACCGCGATTTTGCCGAGGAAGTGAACTCGGTGGATCGCCAGATGGCGACCATCCGCGGCCTTTTCAGCCTGAACACAGCACAGCAGGACGGCCGTGAACCGGTTTCAATCGACGAGGTTGAACCAGCTTCCGAAATCGTCAAGCGTTTTGCCACCGGTGCCATGAGCTTCGGCTCGATCAGCCGCGAGGCGCACACCACCCTTGCCCGTGCAATGAATGCGATTGGTGGCCGTTCGAACACCGGTGAAGGCGGCGAAGAACCAGACCGCTTCCGTCCGATGCCCGACGGATCGGCAAACCCCGAACGCTCGGCGATCAAACAGGTCGCTTCGGGACGGTTTGGCGTTACGGCAGAGTATCTCGTCAATGCTGACATGCTGCAGATCAAGATCGCGCAGGGCGCAAAGCCCGGCGAAGGCGGGCAATTGCCCGGCCACAAGGTAGATGCAGTCATTGCCAAGACCCGGCATTCGACACCGGGCGTTGGGCTGATTTCGCCACCGCCGCACCATGACATCTATTCAATCGAAGATTTGGCGCAGCTGATCTTCGACTTGAAGAACGTCAACCCGCAGGCAATGGTATCGGTAAAGCTGGTGTCCGAAGTGGGCGTTGGCACCGTTGCTGCCGGAGTTGCCAAGGCGCGCGCCGACCACATCACAATTTCCGGTTATGATGGCGGTACCGGCGCTTCACCGCTGACATCCTTGAAGCACGCAGGCAGCCCGTGGGAAATGGGCCTTGCCGAAACCCACCAGACGCTGGTGCTCAACGGGCTTCGTTCGCGTATTGCCCTGCAGGTGGATGGCGGGTTCAAGACCGGCAGGGACGTGGTAATTGGTGCCTTGCTAGGCGCGGATGAGTTCGGCTTCTCAACAGCCCCGCTCATTGCCACCGGCTGCGTGATGATGCGCAAATGCCACCTCAACACCTGCCCGGTTGGCGTTGCCACCCAAGACCCTGTGCTGCGCAAGCGCTTCAAGGGCCAACCAGAGCATGTGATCAACTATTTCTTCTTCGTGGCAGAAGAAGTCCGGCAAATAATGGCCGAGCTTGGCTACCGCAGTTTTGAGCAGATGATCGGTGAAAGCCAGATGCTGGCAAAAGCCGAAATGATCGACCACTGGAAGGCGCGCGGTCTCGACTTTTCGAAGATATTCTTCAAGCCGGAAGCGGAACAAGGCGAAGCTCGCTGGACCCGCAGGCAGGAACATCCGATCGAAAAAGTGCTGGACCGCAAGCTCATCGAGGCGGCGATGCCGGCAATTGAAGGCGGCCAACCTGTCAAGATCGAAGTGGATATCACCAACGTGGACCGTTCGGCTGGCGCAATGCTGTCAGGAGCCGTTGCGATGGTACACGGGCATGCCGGTTTGCCGGACGACACTATTGCGGTTTCGCTGAAAGGAACAGCGGGCCAAAGCTTTGGAGCATTCCTTGCGCATGGCATTTCCTTCGACCTTGAAGGTGCTGGCAATGACTATGTCGGCAAGGGCCTTTCAGGCGGTCGCATTGTGGTTCGCCCGCCGGCAAATTCGCGCACCGATGCCAGCCAGTCGATTATCGTTGGCAACACCGTGCTCTACGGCGCGATTGCCGGTGAATGCTATCTGGGTGGTGTCGCGGGCGAACGCTTCGGCGTGCGCAACTCCGGTGCAATCGCCGTTGTTGAAGGCGTTGGCGACCATGGCTGCGAATACATGACCGGCGGCATTGTCGTAATCATCGGCGAGACCGGCCGCAACTTTGCAGCCGGCATGTCGGGCGGCATCGCCTATGTGCTGGATGAAAAGGGCGACTTCGCCCAGCGCTGCAACATGGCCATGGTCGAGCTTGAACCCGTACCCGAAGAAGACGATCTTCTCGAAAAGCTTCACCATCATGGCGGCGACCTCGCCCACAAGGGCCGGGTCGATGTGTCATCGAACATGAACCGGCATGATGACGAGCGGCTCTATCAGCTTGTCTCCAACCATCTGCACTACACCGGATCGGCGAGGGCAAAGGAATTGCTCGACCATTGGGAGCTGTATCGCCCTAAATTCGTGAAGGTCATGCCGGTCGAATACCGTCGCGCCCTTCAGGAAATGGAAGATATGCGCTACGGCCAGCAGGCGGCAGAGTGAATGTTTGTTTTGACTGGTCTGGGTTGCGGACCGCAACCCGGCTGACAGGTGGATTTTATGGGTAAAGTAACAGGTTTTCTGGAAATCGACCGTCAGACGGCGAAGTATCAGCCGGCCTCGGATCGCATCCGCCACTGGCGCGAGTTCACGCTGCCCATGCCTGACGGCGAAGTCGCTCGTCAGGCTGCACGCTGCATGGATTGCGGGATTCCGTATTGCCATGGCGACACCGGCTGCCCGGTTCACAACCAGATCCCGGACTGGAACGACCTTATCTACAATGGCGATTGGGAAGAGGCTTCCCGCAACCTGCATTCGACCAACAATTTTCCGGAGTTCACAGGCCGCATCTGCCCGGCACCTTGCGAGGAGGCGTGTACGCTGAACCTTGAAGACGTTCCGGTGGCGATCAAGACCGTCGAACAGGCAATCGCCGACAAGGGTTTCGAGCTTGGGTATGTCCGGCCGCAACCAGCGGAGCGCCAGACCGGCAAGAAAGTGGCCATCGTCGGTTCAGGTCCTGCCGGCCTTGCTGCCGCCCAACAACTGGCCCGGGCGGGCCATGCTGTCAGCGTCTACGAGCGCGAAAGCCGTCCCGGCGGACTGCTTCGCTACGGCATTCCCGACTTCAAGATGGAAAAACACCACATCGACCGCCGCATCGAGCAGATGAAGGTCGAGGGCGTGGTGTTTCATTGCAGCGTTGAAATCGGCAAGGACAAGTCCGCTCAGGAGCTGAAGGACACCTACGACGCCATCCTGTTGGCTGTCGGCAGCGAACATCCGCGCGATCCAAAAATCCCGGGCGGCGAACTCCACGGCGTTCAGTACGCAATGCCATTCCTCGTGCAGCAAAACCGTCGGGTCGGTCGCGAGCCCGTCAATAGCGCAGGCTGGCCTTCCGATGAAATCTGGGTAGCCGGCAAGCATGTCGTCGTGGTCGGCGGTGGCGACACCGCATCCGATTGCGTTGGAACATCTTTTCGGCAAGGCGCAGTTGAGGTAACCCAACTCGACATTCGCCCCGAGCCGCCCGAACGCGAAGACAAGATGGCGGTTTGGCCGTTCTGGGCAACCAAGATGCGCACTTCCTCATCGCAGGCAGAGGGAGCAAAGCGCGAATTTGCTGCTGCAACGCTGGAATTCGTTGGCAAGAACGGTCAGGTGACTGGTGTCAAATGCGCCAGAGTGGACGAAGCGAGGCGACCCATTCCCGGCACGGAATTCATCCTGCGGGCCGATCTGGTTTTCCTCGCAATCGGTTTTGCCGGTCCCTTTGAAAACGCCCTCATAGAGCAGTTTGCACCCCAGATGGCCAAAGACCGACGCGGCAACGCATCCTTGAAGGCCGATGACAAAGCCTACCGGACCTCGGTCGACAAGCTCTACGCCGCCGGAGATGCCCGTCGCGGACAAAGCCTGGTGGTCTGGGCTATCCGTGAAGGCAGGCAAGCTGCCAGAGCCATTGATCTCGACCTGATGGGCGAAACCACACTTCCCTACTGAAGTTTCAAATACACAGAAGGCTTGCCGCTTATTGAACAGCGGCAGGTGCCCCGGCCACAGGCTTTGGCTGCGGACTTGCAGCCGCCTGCTCGGGCTTTGGCAATGCTGGCGAAGCTGCACCCCACACGGCATCAACCCGCCCCGGCCTTGGCTGCAGTCCGATCCCTTTTTCAACCAGGGCATGGCTCATGCTTTTTTCGGCCGTCTTGTCGGCCAGGAACCCGCTCTCGCCTTCCAGGGTGTCACCGCCATCAGCTTGGGGGCTGTCGAGCGAAATCACCACGGTGCGACCGGTCGTTGCCGGATCATATTGCGGCTCGAGGATTTGCGCCGGACCTTGCGGCGCTGAAAGGGAAGCAATCGCGGTCTCCGCTCCCAGGCCAACCGCTTTCTTGATTTCTTTCTCGGCATAAAAGGCCAGCTTGCTCATGCCAGCCCGGGTCATATTGATGCCATCGGCATTTCTCAGTCGCACGATCTGGCCATTGATGTCCGGGCCGGCATTGATGAACTGCCCTTCGGCATTGGTGAAGCCATCCCAGACATCCACAAACTTGCCACCGGATGCCTCGACCTTGGTGCGGTAGATTTCATTGAAAATGAGATAGTCGGGGTTCATTGCGCCGGATTTCACCGGCGGCAAACCCAGCCAGATGAGGGCGATATTGCGGTCGCGGACCGATTTTACCGCCGCCTCTACCCGCGCTTCGTATTCCTTGCGCCAAGGCTCGGTGAGCTTTGCCACCCTTCCGCCTTCAAGACGCATCTGCTGGCGGTCGTTCATTCCGACCTGAAAGACAACGGCAACCGGCTTCAATTCCTCGATGAGCTTGATGGTTTCCGTTGGCCAGTCGACAACATCATTTCGCACAATGCCCGATAGGCCCGAACTCTTGTTGATCAAAACTGCATTGGGATTGGACGCATAGGCCTGTTCAAGTCCCCAATGCAGCCCGTCTGCCATAAAATCGCCGACCACCAGAACTTTCGCGGCCGTTTCACTTTTGACCACAACCACTTTCTGGGACGGTGCAATGCTGGTGACCGAATTTTTGCGCTGGTTCGGCGAAACCACCACGCGCCTGGTTTTTGGGAGTAGTTCCTTGCGCTGAAGGCTCTGCTTGCGAAGGCCTCCGCCAAACAGCATTTCCAGCAGATTGGGACGGCGCTTGACCTGTTCCTGCGGCTTCTTGGTTTGCTGCGCATGCGCAACCATTGCACTTGGCCAATTGGCCACGCCAGGCGCGCCAAGGGCAAGTACGAATGCAAGAATAAATGCCAGGAAGGTTCGTTTCACACCGTTTCCAGTTCGGGCAAGCTTTGCTACTTGCCCTTCAGTTTAGCCAACAATGCCTTTGAAGCAAAGCCGTCTGGCGTCATGCCCACGCTGCTCTGGAATGCAAGGATCGATTCTTTCGAACCCGATCCAATCGCGCCGTCAATCTCGCCGCTGTAAAATCCGCGGCGGGTCAGGATTTGCTGGACTTCCTTGCGCTCGGCTTCGTTAAGCGGGTCATAGCCCCTTGGCCAAGACTTCACGAAATCACCAGCACCGCCAATCCGGTCGGAAAGATGTCCAACCGCAAAAGCATAGAAATCGGAATTGTTGTAGCGCTTGATTACGTAGAAATTTTTGAGAACCAGAAATGCAGGTCCGGCATTCCCGGCAGGCAGCTTCAGCACTGCCTTGTCGCCCGGCCTTGGAAACTTGGCACCATTGGCGCGAACAACCCCAAGGGCCTGCCATTCGGCAATGGAAATGCCGTCCTTGCCGGCATATTTTGCGCCGACGCCCTTGGGCAACACGACCTCGTATCCCCAGGCTTCGCCTTTGCGCCAACCGTGTTTTGCAAGGTAGTTGGCGGTGGACGCCAGTGCATCTTCAACGCTGGTCCAGATGTCGCGCTTGCCATCGCCATTGTAGTCGGCGGCATATTGTTTCCAGCTGGAAGGCATGAACTGGGTATGCCCCATGGCTCCAGCCCATGAGCCGATCATCGACTTCGGTGCAACATGGCCGCCTTGAACGATCTTCAGCGCATTGATCAGTTCGCTTTTCCAGAAATCCTGCCGGCGCGGCGCGGCATAGGCCAGCGTTGCCAGCGCATGAACCACATTGTGGTCTCCCATGCGCGCACCGTACCGGGTTTCGATACCCCATACCGCCAGCACCGTTTCACCATCGACGCCAAAACGGCTTTCAACATTGGCAATCTGGGCTGCAAATTTCTTGCGCATGTCGATACCATTGCGGATCTGCGTTTCGCTGACCGCTGAATCGAGATATTCCCAGACCTTTTTGTTGAACTCTGCCTGCTTGCCCATCTTTTCGATGGTCAGCGTGTCCGGCGTCGCCAATCCGGCAAAGGACAGGTCGTATGCCGAAGCACTGACACCTGCCTTCAGCGCCACGGGCCGAAATCCTGAAACCCATTTGGAAAAGCCTGGATCAGCAGATGCCGTCGCCGGTACCGCCAGCGTCAAGGCTTGAACCATCATTGCAAAAATCAGATGTGATGTCGTTCGCATGGCTGTTGTTCGCTCCATCGCTGGAATTGCGTTTGAAGCCGTGTTTAACGGAAAAACTTTATGATCCGTTTACCATGCAAGTTGTGTCGACAGAATGGCGAAGATTTGAACAAAGCCTGACTGCGGTCAGCCAACCTTGGCGACATCAAGCTGGGCAAGTTTTTCTTCCCAGGCAAGGGATGTCGCGACGATCAAATCAAGATCATCGTGTTTTGGCTGCCAGCCAAGCCGCGATTGCAGCCGGTGCGAATTGGCCACCATGAAAGGAATGTCACCCGGACGGCGCCGCTCGCGGACAACCTTGAAATTCACTCCGGAAACCCGTTTCACCGCATCAATCACGTCAAACACGGAGAACCCGCGCGAGTAACCGCAATTGGCCGTGAACTTCAGTCCACCCTGTCGCAGGAAACCAAGTGCGGTGCGGTGCGCATTCACAAGGTCGCTGACATGGATGAAATCGCGAACGCCGCTGCCATCGGGCGTGTCATAATCCGTACCAAACACTTTCATGTGGCTGCGTTTGCCAAGAGCCGCCTCGCAGGCAACCTTGATCAAATGGGTGGCGCCAACCGTTGATTGACCGGTCCGCTTCTTCACATCGCAGCCCGCAACGTTGAAATAGCGCAACATCACATAGCGCATGCCGTGGGCCTCAGCCGTGTCACGCAGCATGATTTCGGTCATCAGCTTTGACGAACCGTATGGCGACATCGGGTTGAGGATGGCGTCTTCGCGGATCGGGCCTTGCGTCATTGGCGCGCCATAAACGGCGGCGGTGGACGAGAATATGAACTTCTCGATGCCGGTCTTGACCGCAACTTCAATGAGGTTGCGCGACTTTCCGGTGTTGTTTTCATAGTATTTGAGCGGATTTTCGATGGATTCCGGGACAACGACCGAACCGGCAAAATGGATGATTGAATCGACACCGTGCTCCCGAACGACCTGCTCGACCAATTCCTTGTCGCCTACGTCGCCCTTGATCAGTTTGGCGCGCTCTGGAACAGCCCACTCAAAGCCGGTGGAGAGATTGTCGATGACCACGACATCTTCGCCATGGTCGAGAAGTTCCCACACCATGTGACTGCCAATATATCCTGCGCCGCCTGTGACCAGTACGCTCATTGCAACCCCACGGTGTTTGTCATTCGAAATGTCGACACACCCGGCCAATTCTCACGAAAATCACCGGTTTTTTTCAAACTAGCAGGGAAGGGTTGGGAATCAGTTCAAGGGCGCGCTAAGGTTTTATCGAAAGTGTTTGCAGTGCATTTACCGTGGAGGGGTCATGCCAGAAATTCGTAGGGTGAGAAAAGCCGTGCTGCCGGTCGCAGGTCTTGGAACGCGTTTTCTGCCGGCAACAAAATCTGTGCCAAAGGAAATGCAGACCGTGCTGGACCGTCCGGTAATCCAGCACGTCGTGGACGAGGCGCGGGCAGCGGGCATCGAACATTTCGTCTTCGTGACCGGCCGTGGCAAGGGCGCCATAGAGGACTATTTCGACATCTCCTTTGAATTGCAGCACACCCTCACCAGCCGCAACAAGATGGAAGCGCTGGAGACACTGGCCGCCAGCCAGCCCAAAGCGGGCGCAACATCTTTTACCCGTCAGCAGTCGCCTCTTGGTCTTGGCCATGCGGTGTGGTGTGCACGGGAGATCATCGGCGATGAACCGTTCGCGTTGCTGCTTCCCGACATGCTGATGCCCGATCACTCCGGCAGTTTGCCCGGAATGATGAAGCTCTATGAACGCACCGGCGGAAACATAATCGCAACTGAAGAAGTTCCGTGGGAGGAAACCCACAAATACGGCGTCGTCGTCAAAGGCAAGGACATCAAGGGCGGTTTCGAGATCAAGGGCATGGTGGAAAAACCCGCTGCGGGCACCGCGCCGTCGAACCTCTACATCAACGGGCGTTACATCCTGCAGCCGGAAATTTTCGATATTCTCGAAAGCCAGGAACCTGGAGCAGGCGGCGAAATCCAGTTGACGGATGCCATGCTGAAACTTGCCAAGTCGCAAACCTTTCATGGCTACACCTATCAGGGCCACACCTATGACACCGGCTCCAAAGACGGGTTCGTTCTGGCAAACCTTGCCTATGCAGTGCGTGACAAGGCCCTGATGAAACAGATTGGCCCAGAATTGCGGGCGATCTTGAAGGAATAGCCTTACAAAGCCCGCTCAGCGCTGCAGCGTCAGGCCGATCCGCGCGGTGTTTGCTTCCCACGAATTGCCGGCCGTAGCGCTGTTGAAACGCTCATGTTCCAATTGCGCGGTCACGGCCAGGAACCGGTTGATCCAATATTGAAGCCCGACACTTGCGGTCGCGGTTACATCGCGTTCGCCATCCTCGAAACTATCAATTTTAACGCCAAGTCCGGCATTGACCGAAAGCCGGTCACGGATTTGGCGATCAACCGAAATGCCGAAGTTTCGGGAGACCGAGCCGCCTTCACCAGCGGTGGTCGAACCATTGAGGCTTGTTGCCGCGCTCAATGTCACGTCGGTTCCGCGCTCCGGCGACCAGACAAGATTGCCGTTGACGCTGGCGGTGCCAAGGGTTTGGAGCGACGATCCGTTATAATCTTCAACCAGATAGCCAATGGCGGCTTCGCCGCGCAGTTTTTCGCCAAGGTCGATGACGGCACCTGTTCGCAGATCCAAAAGAGTGCTGTCGCGCTGGTCGCCATTCCGGTCGAACTCTTCGTCATGAATGCGGCGGCCAACGCCTGCTTGAACAAATGGCTGAATGGCAGCGCTCAGTTCGTACCCGACTCTGCCGGTAAGCTGGTACAAGGTGTTGTTGCGGTCATTCTGGACTAGAACGCCACCGCCATCGAGCGATGCCTGTTCATAGGTAGTCCGGTCTGCCGACGCCTTGACACTGAGCGCCAGCTTGCGTCCGCCGCGCAACAATTCTGCCGATCCGCCATAGGCATGAACGCCCGGCCTGTCGCTTACACCCCCGCCCAGCGAATTGCTGGTGGTCGCTTCGGTGCTGAAATTGTAGTTGCTCCGCAGATTGCCGGTGTAACCATCGGCCAGGTCAAGGCGAAGATTGCCAACCACCCCTGCAGAGGGAATTTCCTGCGCGTCCCCGGAAATTCCCCTGTCAAAGCTGCCATTTGCCTCGATGCTTGCTTCATGGCGCGACCAGTCGGACCGCGCACTTAACGTGGCATTGGTCTCGAGAATTGCGCCGCTCGTGCCGCCCGGTGCTTTTGAAGTGTTCGTCGTGAAGCCAATCGCCTGGTCGAGCCGGGCAAACACATTCCAGCTTCCAGCCCTGAAACCGGTCGGCAAGAACGGGTCGGTTTCAGGCCTGCGTGCTGTTCCGGTTTGCTCAGGATCTTGCGCCACACTGTCGCGAGGATCCGGCGCACCGTTCACGACGGTTCCGGCAACCGGACCTTCGGGGGCTTCCGCCCTTGCACGCCCGGATGAAAAGTCATCATCACTGGAGATCAGCGGCCTGCGCACGGGTACCGGGGTTGCAGGATCGACAACGCCTTCTTCATCGCGCTCGGCCTGCTCGATGCCGCCGTCTGAAAACGGGTCTTCGACATCCAGCGACGGCTGTGTCCCTGTCAGCGACCCGCGCAAACCGGAAACTTCCGGCTGCAAATTTCGCCGTTTGACCGTCTCACCTGTCTCTGCGGGCTGAGTGCCCGAGGACTGCGTTTCCTGCGCATGCGCGAACTGAAAGGCTGCCAGCAGCGCCACAAACGCCACTGACCCTGACCGGCGCATATGCCTGGTGAGCCTGTTCTTGAGCATTGGATTGCAATCGTCCGGCTGCGAATTTCCTGACGAACCGTAAACATCCATGGTTAACGGGAGGTTTCAGAGGCACACGATGATCCCCGTTACACCTTGCGGAAAATCATGTAGGGAAACCGATGAAAACCGACATGGATTGTGGTCAATGACCGACAAGAACAAAATCGCGCTAAGCGCCAAACGAACAATGGAAGTTGAAATCGGCGGGCTTCAGGCCCTTGCTGCCGCGTTTGAAGGCGGCATGTCATTGCCTTTTGCAGATGCCGTTGCCAGACTCGCGGAAATCAGTGGCCGGGTGATTGTCACCGGCATGGGCAAAAGCGGTCACATTGGCGCAAAAATGGCTGCCACTTTCGCCTCGACCGGAACCCCGGCTTATTTCGTTCATCCAGCTGAGGCAAATCATGGCGATCTTGGGATGATCACCCGTGAGGACGCGGTGATTGCCATGTCATGGTCGGGCGAGTCGGCAGAGCTCAAGGGTATCGTCGCCTACACGCGCCGGTTCTCGATCCCGCTGATCGCCATCACTGCGAATGCAAACTCGACCCTGGGCCGCGAAAGCGACATCTGCCTGACCCTGCCAAAGGTCCCCGAGGCATGCCCGCACAATCTGGCACCCACAACCTCCAGCCTGATGCAATTGGCTCTGGGCGATGCCCTCGCCATTGCCCTTCTGGAAGCGCGCGATTTTACCGAGAGCGATTTCAAGACCTTTCACCCCGGCGGATCGCTGGGCGCAAGCCTGACGCATGTTTCCGAAGTCATGCATACTGGCGAAGCATTGCCGCTGGTGTCTTCAGGGTCGGACATTCGCCTTGCTGTTGAGACAATCTCGCGCAAGGGCTTTGGTTGCGTGGGTGTCACGGATGTGTCCGGAAAACTCGTCGGGGTCGTCACCGACGGCGATTTGCGCCGAAACATCCTTCGCAACATGCTTGAGCTGACGGTGGACGAAATAATGACCCGTGCGCCAATAACCATCACGCCCGAAACCCTGGCAATCAAGGCAATGGCGATCCTCAACGAGCGCTCGATCACCACTTTGCTGGTCGTTGCCGACGATGTTCCGGTGGGTATCATCCACATGCACGATCTGCTGCGGATCGGCGTCGCCTGAACTGCCAGGTAAATGTTGCCGCACAGTGCTGCAGATCAGGCCTTGTCTTGCTCGATCGTCAACGTGTTGGATTGCGCTTCGACAATGCGAACGCGGGTACCCGCTGGCAGGTCCGGACCGGTGACGCGCCAGACTGTTTCGCCAAGCCGCACCCTGCCCTGTCCTTCCAGAATGGGCTCTTCCAGCGTTGCAGTCCGGCCGATCAGCTGTTTTCCACGTTCATTCAGCAAAGGATCATCGCTGTCAGTCAGGCCATGCTTGTTGAGAAAACGACGACCAACCAGCGCTGAAACCAGCGAAAGCACCACAAAACCAATCATCTGCGTCTGCCAGACCCAGAAGTCCGAATCGGGCCCGACAGCCAGGGAAATGGTGCCGATCACGAAAGCCGAAATGCCGAACCACAGGAAGAACGTGCCTGGCGCCAGAATTTCCAGCCCGAGCAGGACAAGCGCAAGGATCCACCAGTTCCAGGGACCCATTTCCTGGATCATGCTCATGATCATTGCTTGTCTCCCTCACCGGGCAGGCGAGCCTGCGGCACGGCAGGAACAGCGCGCTGCGTTTGCATCCTTTGCAAAGGCGCACCACTGCCGAAGGTTTCCTTGGCAATTTCGCCGATGCCCGCCAGCGAGCCGAGAAGCGCACTGGTTTCAAGCGGCATCAGGATGACCTTCTGGTTGTTGGCGCTGCCGATGAGGCCAAGTGCCTCAACATATTTTTGCGCAACGAAGTAGTTGATCGCCTGGATATCGCCCTTGGCGATGGCTTCCGAAACCATCTTGGTTGCGTTCGCTTCTGCCTCAGCAAGGCGCTCGCGCGCTTCAGCCTGCCGGTAGGCAGCTTCGCGCTCGCCTTCCGCTTTCAGGATCTGGCTCTGCTTGTCGCCCTCGGCACGAAGGATTTCCGCCTGCCGCTTGCCTTCCGCTTCAAGGATCGACGCGCGCTTGTCACGCTCCGCTTTCATCTGCCGGCCCATGGCTTCAACAAGGTCGGCTGGCGGCGCGATGTCCTTGATTTCAATGCGGGTCATTTTCAGGCCCCATGAATTGGCTGCTTCGTCCACGACACGCAACAGCTTGTCGTTGATGGTGTCACGGTTTGCCAGCAATTCATCAAGGTCCATTGAGCCCATGACCGAGCGGATGTTTGTCATGGTGAGGTTGAGAATGGCGTTCTGCAGGCCGCGCACTTCATAGGCGGCGCGCGCTGCGTCCAGCACCTGATAAAACGCGACACCGTCAGCGCTTACAGACGCGTTGTCGCGGGTGATAACTTCCTGTGTGGGAACGTCGAGCACCTGTTCCATCATGTTCATCTTGGCGCCGATGCGGTCAATGAACGGAATGATGATGTTAAGGCCGGGGCGAAGTGTGCGGACATATTTGCCGAAACGCTCCACGGTGAAGTTGAATCCCTGCGGAACCTGCTTGATGCCCGCAAAGAGCACCATGATGAGCAAAAGGACGAACATCCCGACAAAAATGTCGAAACCCGAAATGGCCGGCATGGAATTCTCCCGTCAAACAAAAATTGCGCGCAAGCCAAACCGCTTCCGGTCAGCATTCAAGATATAGTGATGACAGGGGATTAGCGCAATCGCGTGACGGTTATGGTTGAAGGCTCCGGTAAATTCAAAGCCACCCGGCTGCCTCGCGCCGAACGATCGCTTCAATCACTGCCATGCCTTCTTCGCTATCATTGAGACAAGGAATGTGGGTGAAATTGCGTCCACCAGCGTGATGGAAAATCTCGCCCGCTTCTCCGGCTATTTCTTCAAGGGTCTCAAGGCAATCCGCGACAAACCCTGGATTGAACACGGCAATGTCCTTGATGCCATCCTTGGCCATCTGCTCAATCGTCTTGTCCGTGTAAGGCTGGAGCCATTCTTCCGGGCCAAAGCGGGACTGGAAAGTGGTCAACAGTTTTTCCGGACCCCAGCCCAGCCGCTCGCGAAGAAGCCGCGTCGTTTTCATGCAATGGCAATGATAGGGGTCGCCCTTGCGGAAATAGCTCTGCGGAATGCCGTGATAGGAGGCGATGACCTTTTCCGGTTCGAAGTCCAGCGTCGCCAGATGCTTGGTGATTGAAATGGCAAGCGCATCGATATAGACCGGGTCGTCGTGATAGGGCGGTACCGTTCGGATAGCAGGCATCCAGCGCAACTTTATGAGATGCTCAAACACCTTGTCGTTGACCGTCGCGGTGGTCGCTGCCGAGTACTGCGGATACAGGGGAAACACGACAATCTTCTCGCAGCCCTGTTCGCGCATGTGGTCGATCCGGCTGGCGATGGAAGGGTTGCCGTATCGCATGCCCCAATCGACCACGACATGCTTGTGCGAAGCCAGCGTTTGCGCAAGCTTTTGCGACTGTGACCGGGAAAACGTGCGCAAGGGCGATTCATCAAGTTCATTGTTCCAGATGGACGCATAGGCCGCGCCGGATTTTTTCGGCCGAGTGTTGAGAACAATGCCGTAGAGGATCGGATACCAGATCGCTTTTGGCCACTCGATCACACGCTTGTCGGAGAGAAATTCCTCCAGATATTTGCGCATGTTGCGCGCGTCGTGGCCGTCGGGCGTGCCCAAATTGACGAGCAATACGCCCACCTTTCCGAAGGCTACCTTGGGGTGGTCTGCGGGCAGATGGCTTGCCGTTTGCGGATGCTCGGGCGTAACGCTGGTCAACATGGGCGGTCCTGTTATTGCGGCCTATGGCAGTTAAGCCCAGAAATGGCTGTTTTTTCTGCAAAGGCAATGCCTTATTGGCACCTGCGGCGACAAGTGCCCGGATTTTGGCCTTGAACATGTATCCAGCGCATGCGAGTTTGCCCAACCCCCCGTGCTTTAGGGCTGGGTACGGAAATAAACTCTTGGAGGAGAACTAATCCATGGATCGTCGCCTGTTTCTTAAAAGGGCCGCAACTGCCGGTGCCGGCGTAACTGCCGCTTCCGCGCTTGCAGCTCCCGCAATTGCCCAGAGCAATCCGAAAATCACCTGGCGCCTGACATCGTCTTTCCCGAAATCGCTCGACACCATTTTCGGTGCCGCAGACACAATGGCGAAATTCGTCAGTGAAGCCACTGACGGCAATTTCACCATCCAGACATTCCCCGGTGGCGAAATCATCCCGGCACTTGAAGCTGCAAAAGCAGCAGCAGCAGGCACCGTCGAAATGGCGCACACTGCTTCATACTATTTCTGGGGTATCGACCCGACCTACGCATTCGGAACAGGCATTCCGTTCGGCTTGAACGCACGCCAGCACAATGCGTGGTTCTATTACGGCAATGGCAACACGCTGATGAACGAGTTCTATGCAACTCAGGGCCTTTACGGCCTCATCTGCGGCAATACCGGCGCTCAGATGGGCGGCTGGTTCCGCAAGGAAATCAAGTCCGTTGCCGACCTCAACGGCGTCAAGATGCGCATCGGCGGCTTTGCCGGCAACATTGCCAAGAAGCTTGGCGTTGTTCCTCAGTCCATTCCAGGTGGCGAAATCTATCCGTCGCTTGAAAAGGGCACGATCGACGCGACCGAATGGGTCGGACCATACGATGATGAAAAGCTCGGCTTCTACAAAGTCGCGCCTTACTACTACTATCCAGGCTGGTGGGAAGGCGGATCCGTCCTTCACACCCTCGTCAACCTTGCCAAGTGGAATGAACTGCCACCAGCGTACAAGGCGATCCTTGACTCTGCATGCCGTGCAGCAAACGCCGACATGATGGCAAGCTACGACCACAAGAACCCCGAAGCACTGAAGCGGTTGGCAGCTGGTGGCGCAAAACTGAGCCCGTTCCCGCAGGATGTCATGGACGCATCCTACAAGGCAGCTCTAGAAGTCTATGCCGAAATCAACGCGGTAAACCCGACCTTCAAGAAGGTCTATGACGATCAGTTGGCGTTCAAGAAGGACGCTTACCTTTGGGCACAGGTGTCGGAATACACCTATGACACCTTCATGATGACACAACAGCGCAACGGCACTCTCTAAGCCGAACCCGCCTTGCTAAAGAAACCCCGGAGCCTTGCTCCGGGGTTTTTTGTTTGATGATCAAGGTTCAACGATCAGAAACAAAAAGCCCGGTCAAGCTGGGCTTTTTCATTTTTGTGTATCCAACCCGAAGGTCAGTTGACCTTCGGTGGCTGGCTCAGGTCCGGCGTTGCAGGCGCGGGGCTTGGCAGCCCAAGCGGCTGCAACTGCAGGCCTGGCAAGCCTGTCGCCGGCTGTTGCTGATTGGGCAAGCCCTGCAACCCGCCGCCGCCCAAGGGTGGCAGACCGAGGCTGCCGCCAGCTGGAGCTTGAATGACCAGACCGCCTTCGATCGGGGCAATCGGCGGGCCTTTGTAGTGCATGACCATTTGCGGGAACATGATCGCCAGCCCCACCATGATCACCTGAATGATCACGAATGGCACTGCGCCCCAGTAGATCTGGCCGGTCGTAACGGGAGCTGTCGTGATCCCTGTGACCTTGTCGACATACGGCACTTTTGCAGCCACCGACCGCAGATAGAACAGTGCAAACCCGAAAGGCGGATGCATGAAGCTGGTCTGCATGTTGATGCCAAGCAGCACCCCGAACCAGATCAGATCGATGCCAAGCGCGGCAGCCGCCGGTGCCAGAAGCGGGACGATGATGAAGGCCAGTTCGAAGAAATCGAGAAAGAATGCCAGCAGGAATACCAACAGATTGACCATGATAAGGAAGCCGACCTGCCCGCCCGGCAAGGACGTCAGGAGATGTTCGACCCACACATGGCCGTTGACGCCATAGAACGTCAAAGAGAACACGCGCGCGCCAATCAGGATGAAAAGCACGAAGGCTGAAAGCCGGGTCGCCGATTCCAGTGCCTGACGGGTAAGATCGAAGCTCAGCTTCCGCTTCAACAATGCCAGCAGGATTGCGCCTACCGCGCCCATTGCGCCGCCTTCGGTTGGCGTGGCGATCCCCTGGAAGATGGTTCCCAGAACAAGGAAGATCAGGATCAGCGGCGGCAGCAAATCATTGACAATTTTCGCCACCGCTTTGGCCACTGGTATGCTTGGCGCGTAGCGCAGGGCATTTGCACCCATCAAGGTGGCAAAAATCGCCAGATACCAGACCCAGTCATGGGCAACCCAGACCAGCATGTCCCAGAAGTACCAGATGCCAGCTTCACCAATGGAAGGCAGATCACCAAAACGGGACGCAAGATCAATGCCGGCCCTGTAAATGCTGAACAAGGCGAAGGCTACAAACACCAGTCCAAGCGCTTGCGACAACGCCCTCGGCACAGCCCGCAGGAACAGATAGTAGATGAAAAACAGGATTGTCAGCAGTGCCAGGAAGGCGAAAATCACCGGCCCCTGTGCTGTGAAACTTGAATTGAAGGCAGTCGCGACCGGAGGCAGCAGCAAGGCCAGCATGTCCAGCGCCAGTGTCGGCGAGAACAGCAGGATCATGCCCCACAATACCAGTACCAGCGGGAATGCCACTGCGCGCATGACAGGCCCATACGGCGCGCCTTCCCCAAAGCTTCGCGCTTCCGGCGGCAGGGCAGGAGCAGCTTTCGGAAAGAACATTGTGACCATGGAGATGTAACCGGCATACAAGATCGTCAGGACCAGACCGGGAATGATTGCGCCCTTGTACATGTCGCCAACCGAGACACCCAACTGGTCGGCCATAACGATCAAGACCAGCGAGGGTGGAATGATCTGCGCCAGCGTACCAGAGGCCGCAATGACGCCGGTAGCGACGCGCCGGTCATAGCCATAGCGCAGCATGATCGGCAGCGAGATGAGGCCCATCGCAATGACCGATGCAGCAACAACACCGGTAGTGGCTGCAAGCAGCGCACCCACAAAGACAACCGCGTAGGCGACACCGCCGCGCACAGGCCCGAACAACTTGCCGGACGTGTCGAGCAGTTCCTCGGCCATGCCAGAACGCTCAAGCACTAGCCCCATGAAGGTGAAAAACGGAATGGCAAGCAATGTCTCGTTCGACATCACCCCCCATATCCGGTCTGGCAAGGCATAGAGGAACGGCCAGGAAAGAGTGATTTCACCATTGGCATAAGGGGCAAGTTCAACCGCAATGAGGAAGAACAGCAGCCCGTTGGCGGCCAGAGAGAATGCAACCGGATAGCCCGCCAGCAGGAAGACGATCAGGCTGACGAACATGATTGGCGCCATGTTCTGCGCGATGAGTTCAAACATGGTCAGCTCCCTTCACACCCGTGCCTGGCACACCAGCACCAGGCACGCCCTCAAGAGGCTCAGCCTCGTCAATCGGCTTGTGGGACGACACATGTGGCGTGGGGTCTGGAATATCCCCCCGCATCACGGCAATCTTCTTGATGATTTCAGAAATGCCCTGGACCAGCAGCAGGATGAACCCCAGCAGGAGCATCAGCTTGCCGGGCCAGATCAGCAATCCGCCGGCATTGGCAGACGTTTCACCGGACTGGAAAGCCGTGTTCACATAGATGAACAGGTACCAGGTCATCAAAAGCACGAACGGCATGAGAAAGAAGATGTGCCCGAGCAGATCGATCCAGTGCTGCCGACGCCGCGAGAACATGCCGTAGATGATGTCGATGCGGATGTGCTCGTTCTGCTTCAATGTGTGGGCGGCAGCCAGCATGAACGCTGCGCCGAAAAGGTACCACTGCAATTCAAGCCATGCATTGGATGAAGTGTTGAGAAACGCCCGAACCAAGGCATTCACGGCGCTGACCAAAACCGAGGCCAAGATCAGCCAAGAGGCCGACCTGCCGATAAATGTGGTCACAGCGTCTATCGCCCTGCTCAAGGCAAGTGCAGCCGTCATATTCCCCTCCCGGTCAAAACCAGTTTTTTATGGGAATGAAATGAACCGGATAGGCGCGGCAAGTCAAGCATTGCTGACAAGCGAATGCGATCGCATCCAGAAACGGGTTCACGATTGAAGGGTAGCTGCCAGCAAGATTGCACCGAAACCAAACACCATCAATGCGCCGACGATCTCGATGGACCGGTGCACCACCGCAGCACTGTCATTTGCGCTGCTGATCCTGACGGCGGCATCCTTGGCCCATACGGCCAGCGCTGCAAGCGAGGCCACGGTAATGCCGGTTCCAATCGCCATCGCCAAAGTGGCTGCGATACCGGCAAAATACAGCCCGTTGAGGAATGCAAATGTCAGCACGATCAACGCGCCTGAACAGGGCCGCAGTCCCACCGCAAGAATTGCAGTCCACGCCTGCCGCAGGCTGAAATCCTTTTCCAACATCGAAGGATCGGGCGCATGCAGATGCGCATGCGACCCTTCACTGTCCACCGCATTGCACTTTTCACCCGGCCCATGATCGTGCCCGGCATGGTGGTCATGATGATGGTGTGCATGGTCCGAATGATCGTGACCATGGCTGTGCCCGTGGTCATGGCTTCCATGGGCATGACCGTGATGGGCGTGCGAATGCCCACGCCCGGTGATCTTGGCATACAGCAGCCAAGCACCCAGAAGTGTTACGCCGGCATAGCTGGCAATCTCCAGCCAGCGCGTTGCGTCCTGCAATTTGTAACCCGCGCCGCGCAGCACCAGCGCCAATGCTGCCACCGCAATGATTGCAGTCAGCGCCTGCATGAAGGCGGAGGCGAACGACAAAACAATGCCGCGTTTTGCTGCAACCTCATTGGCAAGCATGTAGGCGGAGATCACCGCCTTGCCGTGACCAGGACCTGCCGCATGAAATATGCCATAGGCAAAGGAAAGGCCGATCAGGCCCACGACATGCGAGCCATCCTCGCGCATGGCCTTCATCTCGCCGGTCAGCAGTTTGTAAAACTCTGCCTGCCGGTCTTGTATCCACATGAGGAAGCCGGTTCGCGGCTGTCCGGTGACTTCAGGATTTCCAAGGCCTAGTGAATTGGCGGCATGCGCCAGCTCCGGCAGAAAAAGCAGGGCAAGGCCAGCAACCAGAACGAATGCCAGGATGGCGTTTGCATGGTTTTTCACTGGCATTTGAGGGTGATCCACGTAAGCCATTCGTCGCCAAGTCCGTCATTCTTGGGATCGTTGAAAAACTGTTCGGTCAGCGTTTCCTGGTTCTGGCTCATCAACTGGTCAAAGTCGGGCCGGGCAATCTCGACACCGCACGCCGCGCCCTTGCCGGTGACCTGCACGGCTGATTCATCGGCAATTTCCATGGCCACATAATAGGTCGGGTCGGACACCGAAACCTTGAACGCTGCTGCCGTAGACGCCAGCGGCTTTTCAAAGCCGAGCGAAAAAAACATCAGGACCTGTCCATCCACAAAATCCACCATCACTTTTTGCGGCGGCTTGAAATCGATTGTCTGGTCGCCGACGCGAACCTCTGTGAAGAAGTCCTGCTCAGCGATGGATTGCGTCACAGTCTCTGAAACGCTGGCAAGTTCGGCTGGCTCCAGAACGTTGTTTGCGTTGGCGTCAAAATCCAGCAACACCGTTGTGGAGAACAATTCGTCGAACCGCCAGACATGGCGCAATTCCGTGACATTGCCCGATTCATCGCGCAGGATTTCCAGATTGGCCTCAACCATGACATGCGGATGCGCGAAAGCTGCAGATGCAGGCGCCATGGTGGCAGCCAAACAAAGCACTCCCCGCTTGAGGAGCTGGTTTTCCCGTCGACCAGAAGACGCTTTCGACATTGTGACCCTCGAATCAACCAAGCCCGTTTTCACGAAACCACTTGGCCATGAAATCGACAAATACCCGGACCTTGGCAGGAACATGACGGCGGTGCGGATAAACTGCATAGACACCGCCGCCCGCTGGCAAGCGGTTTTCCAGAAGGCTTACCAGCTTGCCGCTCTTGATCTCGCGCTCAACCGAAAACAACGGAACCAAGGTAACGCCCAGCCCGGCCAGAGCAGCCCGCTTTGCGACCTCCGGACTGTTCACTTCAAACAGCGAAGCCACGGTTACCGTTGCTTCCTTTCCTTCGTCGTCGATCAAGATCCAGTTGTTGCGACCCTTCCAGTTTGTATCGACAATGGCTGGAAACCCCAGCAGATCGCGCGGTTTTTGTGGCCTTCCATGTTTTTCGACAAATTCCGGCGAAGCACACAATACCAGCCGAAAATCGGCAAGCTTCTTGGCGATCAGGGCTGAATCGGTAAGGCGCGAAATCCGGATGGCAACATCATAGGCATCCTCGACAAGATCAACGATCCGGTCGTCCAGATTGAGTTCAAGGGTGATCTCCGGGTAGGCTGTGGCAAATTCGACAATGGGCAATCCGATCTCCAGATCGGTCAGCGAGCGCGGTGCCGAGACCCGCAAGCGCCCGCGCAGCCCGGATCCTGTTTCGCGCACGCTTTCCTGCAAATCGCCGATCCGCCGCAGAATGTCGGTCGCTTGATCATAATACAGCTGGCCGGCTTCGGTCAGTGAAAACTGGCGCGTGGTGCGGTTCAACAACAAGATGCCGAGATCATCCTCAAGCTCGCGGACATATTTCGACATCAATGCTTTTGAACGCCCAAGTTTGCGCGCTGCGGCCGAAAAGCCTTCAGCGTCCACAACTTCGATGAAAGCCTGCATGCGGGTTAAGGTGTCCAAGAGCGCCGTCCTGTCGTGTTGGCCGGATTATCCGGCGATATCAATGATTCCCGCTTCACCGCTCTCCGCGCCAAAGGCGATGCGCCGTCCGGCTCCGTCCCAGTTCAGCGAAGAAATTGCCGCGTCGCCGCCCCGCCGCAAGACCACATCCTTGCCATCCTCTATCCGGACCGCGAGGATCATTCCATTCTGGTAGCCAATGGCGATGATGTCTTCCACCGGATGACAGGCAACCCTTGTCACCAGTATCTGGCCCATGGTGCCCAATTCCTTGGGCGCCTTGCCCATGGGTCCGTCCTTGCCGGAAAACGGCCACACGATTGCGGCTGGAGCACCGGAAGAAGCGAGCCAGCGGCCTTTGGCCGACCACGACAATGACTTCACCTTGCCGGGATACCCGGTCATGCGCATGTGCCGGTTGTCGGCCAGTCGCCAGCCATGCAGCGCATTTTCCTGCATCGAAGTGACCATGAAACGCCCGTCCGGCGAGAAGATCACGCTGATATGCGCGCCTTTCCACTCAAGAAATTGCGAAGGGCCTTTTGTCCCGACCCAGCGAAGTTCAACGCCATTGTACCGCGCAAGTGCAACGCGCAGCCCTTTGGGTGCAAAGGAAAGGCCCTCGATGGTGCGCTCGCACGCAAGATCGTGGCGCGTCCCGTCTGCCAGCAATACCGTTGCATTCTTGCCTGCCGCGAACGCGACAGCCCCAGATGGCCCGCTGGCAATTGAGGTGATCCACTTTCCATTGGCGACACTGAGCAGGGCAATGCTTGCGTCTTCATCAACTTGCGAAATGGCACCATTTTCGCCGCCGATGTAAAGCAACTTGCCATCCGCAGAAGGCGCAGCGACTGCAAGGCCGCCGGCAATGGCTATCTTGCGTTCGCCGCCTTTTGCCAGAACCACATGACCATCCGCCAGCGCGAAAACCGGGCAATCACCCAGAAAGCCGGCCCATTCAACGTGGGAACCTGTGTCAACAGGCGCAATCAACGGCATCGGTCAGGCTGCACAGGCTGCAAAGGTGCGTTCCAGCTTTTCGCGGTCGAGCTTTCGTCCGATGAAAACCAGCTTGCTCATGCGCTTTTCGTCCTGCCGCCAGACTCGCTGATGATCGCCTTCGATCAGCATGTGAATGCCCTGGATCACATAACGCTCGGGATCATCGACAAAGGAAATGATGCCCTTCAGTCGCAGAATATCAGGGCCGTCAGCCTGAGTGATTTTCTGGATCCAGGGGAAAAACTTGTCGGGGTTCATGTCGCCGCCAAGCAGCGAAACATTGCCGATCGTGGTGTCGTGAACGCGCGCGTCTAGACCCTTGTGCCCATGATGATCGTGGTCATCGTGCCCGTGATGGTCATGATGCTCATGCCCGTGATGTGCGTGGCCATGGTGGTCGTGGTGGTCGTGGTCATGATCGCAATCAGGACCGCATTCATGATCGTGATGATGGTCTTCGGCCTGCAGGAAATGCGGGTCATTTTCCAAAATGCGCGTGAGATCGAAAGCGCTGCGGCCCAGAACCTTGGAAAGCGCAATGTCGGCGCGTTGTGTGCGATGGATTTCCGCTGTCGGATTGATCTGTCGAATGACTTGCTCGACCGTTTCAAGTTCGCCCGCGCTCACCAGATCGGTCTTGTTGAGCAGCACCACATCTGCAAAGGCAATCTGGTCCTCGGCTTCGGGGCTGTCCTTCAGGCGCAGCAGCAAATGGCGCGCATCGGCAAGGGCCACCACGGCATCAAGCCGGGTTCCGGCGCGAACCTCGTCATCCATGAAGAATGTCTGCGCCACCGGTGCAGGGTCGGCAAGACCGGTCGTCTCGACGATGATTGCATCGAAACGGCCTTTGCGTTTCATCAGGCCTTCGACAACCCGGATCAGGTCACCGCGCACCGTGCAGCAAACGCAACCATTGTTCATTTCGTAGATTTCTTCATCGGATTCGACAATCAGTTCATTGTCGATCCCCACTTCGCCAAACTCGTTGACGATGACCGCGTAGCGCTTGCCATGATCGCCGGTCAAAATGCGGTTGAGCAGCGTCGTCTTGCCCGCTCCCAGATAACCGGTCAGCACCGTGACCGGTATCTTTGCGTCTTCTGCAGACCGTGCAGCCGCCAAATCATTGTTCATGATGCCTGTCCCTTGCTGGCCGGGTCAAAGGTCCGGCTTTATCGGTTCTTGCCGATAGATAGACTACCGCGCCGCGTGTTTCCAGCGGCCTTGGCAAATTTGCAGTGAACTCTTTGCGCTCGCCTGTGGCAACCAATGCCCTTAACCACGGCTAATGCAGTGCGGCCAGGGCAGCCTTTCCATGCGCTTCGCGCAGCTTGTAAAGGTCAACACCAATCGGCATCCCATTTTCAACACGCCACTTCCCAGCGATCATTACCCGGTCTGCGCGGTGTGCGCCGCAAAGCACCAGCGCTGCCAGCGGGTCGCCAGCACCCGAAAACCGCAACTCGTCCAGCGTGAACATGGCAAGATCAGCCTGTCGCCCAACTTCGATTTTCCCGATGTCGTTGCGGCCAAGCAATCGCGCCGAGCCTTCGGTGCCCCAACGAAGCGCATCAAGGTGGGTGACGCCAGCCGCGCCATAGGAAAGCCGGCCGATCATCAGCGCATGGCGCACGCCTTCCATCAGATTGGAACTGTCATTGGAGGCAGAGCCGTCAACACCCAGACCAACAGGTGACCCCGCCCTTTCCAGTTCCATGGTCCGGCATTTGCCCGAAGCCAGCACCATGTTGGAAGTCGGGCAGTGGCATACCCCGACGCCATGTTGACCCAGCCGGACGATTTCGCTGTCACTGAAATGAATGCCATGCGCCAGCCAAGTGCCATCATGCAGCCAGCCGCATTCCTGAAGATAGTCGACCGGGCGGCAGCCGAATTTTTCGATGCAATAATTCTCTTCGTCGATGGTCTCGCCCAGATGCGTGTGCAGCCGACAATTGCATCGCGCCGCAAGGGCTGCGCTCTCCTTCATCAGCCGCGTGGAAACCGAGAACGGGGAACATGGCGCAAGCGCAACCTGGCACATCGAACCTGGCGACTTGTCGTGATACCTGCCAATCACCCGTTCGCTGTCAGCCAGGATTGCCCCGATGTCCTGCACGACGCTGTCCGGCGGCAGACCGCCGTCCTTCTGCGACAAGTCCATCGATCCACGCGTCAGTGTGATCCGCATGCCCAAGGCGGCGGCCTCCTGCGCCTGAATATCCATCGCGTCTTCAATGCCGGCTGGATACAGATATTGATGATCGCTTGCCGTGGTGCAGCCGCTCATCATCAATTCCGTCAATGCCAGCCTTGTCGCCAACCGGAAGGAATCGCGGTTCACGGTTTTTGCCCAGATCGGATAAAGCGCCTTGAGCCAGTCAAACAATTCCTTGTTGATGGCTGCCGGATGGGCACGCGTGAGGGTCTGGTAGAAATGATGGTGCGTGTTGACAAGGCCGGGCAGGACGACATGGCTTGAGCTATCAAATACATGGTCAACCGGTGCGGCTGGCTGCTGACCAGCCTGCACGGTTTCCACGATGGTCGATCCGTCAACCACAATGCCACCGCCGCAACCATCTGCCAGGATTGCAAGAGGGTTCTTGATCCAGGTTCGTTGGTTGGAAACGGCATCTTGTGACATATTGAAGTTCTCCACGGATCATTCTGCACTAGGCAGTTCGTTTTGACATTTGCCGGCAAAATACATTACTTTGCCGCAGTTGCAAATTTCTGGACCACTGCGAAGGGAGCGACAGGACATGTCAAAGGAAAAGGACCTGACCGGGAAACTCATCTACGCGGCACGGCTCTGCCGATCGCTGCGATCGCGCTTGCTGCTGGATCACGGGCTCTATGCCGGACAAGATGTTTTGCTCAAATCATTGGCCCACACTGACGGACAGACCATGGGCTCGCTGGCAAACAACCTTGGGGTACGCCCGCCAACAGTGACAAAAATGGTCACCCGAATGGAAGCGCAGGGATTGGTTCGACGTGCCGCATCCGGTTTCGACAGCCGCCTCAACCTGGTATCGATCACCGAGGCTGGCGAAGCATTGCTGGACGAAATTGATGAGACCTGGAGCACTGCCGAAAAGCAGGCATTCGAACGGTTGAAGGAGAAAGACGCCAAACGTCTGCACAAGATCCTCGACCGCATCCTTTCCAGCCTCGACGGCAAAACCACAGCCATTGGCGACGAGCTGTAGGCTTGCCAGGCCTTTGCTCAAATTGCTGGGTCTATGCCTTAAGTCTGTTTTGCCTTTGCAAACAAAAATGGCATAACGTGCCCGTTACTGTAGACAAAAAGGCAGCATGATCCTGGCCAGCAAGACCACCCTGTCGACCATTGCCGACCATCTGGGCGTTTCCACCGCGACTGTGTCGCTGGCACTGCGGGATTCGCCTTTGGTTGCCGACTTGACCCGCGAAAAGATCAAGAAGTCCGCCATTGAACTTGGCTACATCTACAACCGCCGGGCAGCCAGCCTGCGCACGTCGCGTTCGGGCATCATCGGCGTGCTTGTCCACGACATCATGAACCCGTTCTTTGCCGAAATCCTCAAATCGATCGAAGAGGAACTGGGCAGCACAAGGCGGACCTTCCTGCTTTGCAACCACCATGACGACATCGCCATCCAGACCAATTTCATTGACACGCTTTTGCAGTTTGGTGCTGATGGCGTGATCCTTTCGCCAGCCATCGGAACCACGGCCGCCAATGTTGCTTCCATCGAAGCCAACGGCCTTCCGGTTGTCCTGATTGCGCGGCGGGTTGAAGGCGTATCCGCCCCCGTCTTCCGCGGTGATGACAAGCAGGGCATTCACATGGCCACGCGCTACCAATTGGAACTCGGGCACCGCAAAATCGCCTTCATAGGCGGCAAGCGCGAAACCTCGACCGGCCGCGACCGCCGCGAAGGCTATCTTGCCGCCATGCGGGAAGCAGGCATAGAGCCTGATCCGTCATGGCAGGTTGGCTCTGATTCCACCCGCAAGGCGGGCTATGACACCTTGCGGGCTTTGGTTGCATCCGGTGTGCGGCCTACCGGTATCGTCTGCTTTAACGACCTTGTTGCCATTGGTGTGATGAGCGGGTTGCGCTCGCTGGGCATGGAGCCCGGTGTTGACGTGTCGGTCACCGGTTACGACGACATTTCCGAAGCCGAAATTGCCGGGCCAGCGCTCACAACCGTTTGGAACGGCCAACAGGAAGTGGGCCGAAGGGCCGCTCAGGCCATGATCGCAACGATCTCGGGCGAAGAAGTTTCACGCGAAAAAGTGCTAATTGCACCGCAATTGCGCATTCGCGAATCCACCTGCCCGCCAAAGCCATAATCGCTTTTACGTTTTCCTAACCATGTCGGCGCAGTCTTGCCCCCGGTGTCAAAGGGGTGTTTGTCATGCGTTCTATCCTGCCGGTTTCTTTGGTCGCACTTGGTATCTGGGCTTCGGTGTCGGCGCCCGGAAAGGAGCAGGTCAAAATGGCTGGGCTGGACCAGGGCGAACCTGAAATTGCTGCATCCCAAAATTCGCTCAGGGACCAGAATTCACTCTGGGAATTGTCGGGTCCGGACAGCTCAAAGCCGGGTTGCCGGTTCTCAATGGCCGGGACGGCGCATACCTCGATGCGCACGATTGACATCCCCGAGCAATGCGCCACCGAGCATGGCATGGCAAATGCAGCCCGCTGGATTGTTGACGCCAGAGGCAATGTGCGCATCGAAAATGGCGAAGGGATGAAGCTGGCCGAATTCGCCACCGACGAGCTGGACGGCTATCTTTCGATCTATCCCCGGCATACGATCCTCACCATTACCCCCATAGAGTGATTACGTCGGTTTCTGTGCGGAAATGATGTCGCGCAGTGACTGCCTTTGCATTCCTTGAGCATCAAAATTTGCCGGGTCCAGCCAAGCCTCATACGCCGGCTTCAAATAGCGCCATTCGCTGTCGATGATCGAGAACCAGGCGGTATCGCGGTTGCGCCCCTTGGCCACCATGTGCTGACGGAAAATGCCTTCGAAGGTGAAACCGAAACGCAAGGCAGCCGCTTTGGATGGCTCGTTTTCGTTGTGGCATTTCCACTCGAACCGACGGTAGCCAAGATCGTCGAATACATGCTTCATGAAAAGGTAAAGTGCTTCTGTGGCCTGTGGCTTTCGGGCGATCCATTCATTCCACAAGATGGAGCCTATCTCGATCACGCCGTGCACCGGGTCAATGCGCATCAATGCCTGCCGCCCCCCAACCCTGCCACTCACCTTGTCGATGACAGCAAAGAACAAGGGATCAGTGCTTGCGGCCTCTTTCTCCAGCCATGTTTCAAAGGCATCTTTCGAATGCGGCGCGGTTTCGAACAGATATTTGAAGCGCGCATCGGCTTGCTGGGTGGTTGACGCCGCATACAGGCTATCGCCGTGCTTTGCCGCATCCAGCCGCTCGAGGATGACATATTTGCCCTCGATCCGATCTATGGACGGGCGCTCGCAGCCATTCCAGTTCTGCAAATCCATCGATTTCACCCCTTGCGCGCCAATTGTTGGCAATGCCAAATCCGGCTTGCCAGATAATGCCAGCGTCATGCAATGGCAGGGGAGAAGAAATGCTGAAAACAACAGGCGGCTATGACCGGATTGGCGAGGAAAATGCTTTTGCGGTTCTCGCGCGCGCAACTGCCCTTGCTGCCTCCGGGCGCGACATCATCAACCTTGGCATCGGCCAGCCGGACTTCAAGACCCCGCCGCACATCGTCGAAGCGGCCATCAAGGCCATGCGCGACGGCCACCACGGCTACACCCCTGCCACCGGGATCCTGCCCCTGCGTGAGGCAGTGGCGCGGCGCACCTTGCAAACCACCGGCGTTGAAGTTTCGCCGGAAAACATTGCCATTGTCCCCGGCGGCAAGGTCACGATGTTTGCGGCGATTTCAATGTTTGGCGAGCCAGGCGCGGACATCCTCTATCCCGATCCGGGATTTCCCATCTACCGCTCGATGATCGAATTCACCGGCGCAAGACCGGTGCCGATCCCGATTCGCGAAGCCAACGGCTTTGCCTTCAATGCCGAGGAAACCCTGGCGTTGATGACACCCGCCACCCGGCTCATCATCCTCAATTCACCGGCCAACCCGACCGGCGGCGTGACCCCGCGCGCAGAAATCGAAAAGTTGGTCGCAGGCCTTGAGGCCTGGCCCGACGTGGCGATCCTGTCGGACGAGATATACGACCAGATGACCTATGACGGCGAAGAACATGTTTCGCTGCTCGGCTTCCCGCAAATCCGCGACCGCCTCATCATTCTCAATGGCTGGTCCAAGACCTGGGCGATGACCGGCTGGCGCATGGGCTGGTCGATCTGGCCCGACACTCTCCATGACAAGCTTCGCAAGCTTGCAGTCAATTGCTGGTCATGCGTCAACGCCCCGGCGCAATATGCCGGGATTGCCGCCATAGACGGCCCGCAGGATTGCGTCAGCGACATGATGGCCGCCTTTGACAAGCGGAGAAAGATGGTCGTGGCCGGTCTCAACGCCCTGCCCGGCATTTCCTGCATCGTGCCCAAGGGCGCGTTCTACGCATTCCCCAATGCCTCGCAGACCGGCTGGAAGGCGAAAGCATTGGCGACAGCCCTGCTTGAAGAGGCCGGGGTGGCAACCATTGGCGGCCCGGATTTCGGTACCCTCGGCGAAGGCTATATCCGCCTGTCCTATGCCAATTCGGAAGAGAACATTGCCCGCGCGCTTGAACGCATGGCGGACTTTCTGCAGAAAACCCCATGATTACCAATGCCGCAGACTTCTTCACCAAGGGTTGTGGCCGCTGTGCAAGGTTTGCCGGACCGGACTGTTCCACCCGGCAATGGTCATCCGGCCTGGTGGAATTGCGCAACATCTGCGTTGAAGCCGGTCTTATTGAGACCGCCAAATGGGGCCATCCCTGCTACATGCATTCTGGCCGCAATATTGCAATCATCGGCGCGTTGCGCAGCGATTTCCGCCTGACTTTCTTCAACGCCGCGCCTCTGAGCGACCCTAACGGCATTCTTGAAAAACAGGGGCCCAATACCAGCCAGCCTGACATGATCCGTTTCACCAGTAACGATCGCGTGGGGAAATTGGTGCCAGTCATTCGAGCCTATTTGCTGGAAGCCATCGGATACGCAGCCGCCGGAATTTTGCCGCAGAAGCAGGCCCGCGAGATCTCCCTGCCCGATGAGTTGGTCGATGCGCTGGATGGTGACCCTGAACTGGCGCAGGCGTTTGCAGCGCTCACGCCGGGGCGGCAGCGCAGCTATGCGATAAACCTTGCTTCAACAAAATCCCCGGCCACCCGAGTGGCGAGAATTGCCAAATTCCGCGAGAAAATCATTGCCGGCAAGGGCGCAACAGAGCGGTAGGGCTGCTCGCTACCCCCGCCCGACAAAGGGCATGTTGGTTGCCATCACCGTCATGAACAGCACATTGGCTTCCAGCGGCAAGCTGGCCATGTGAACCACAGCATCCGCAACATGGCGTACATCCATGGTCGCCTCGATGGCGGTTTCGCCATTGGCCTGGCGAACCCCTTTGGTCATGGGCATGGCCATTTCAGTCAGCGCATTGCCGATGTCGATCTGGCCGCAAGCGATGTTGAACGCCCGCCCATCGAGCGCGAGCGTCTTTGTAAGGCCGGTGATTGCGTGCTTGGTCGCGGTATAGGCCACCGAGCCGGGACGCGGCGCATGTGCCGAGATCGAGCCGTTGTTGATGATCCTGCCGCCTTGCGGCGATTGGCGCCGCATCTGGCCAAAGGCGGCGCGGGCGCAAAGGAACGAGCCGGTGAGGTTGACATCCACCGTGCGCCGCCATTCGGCAGGATCGATCTCGTCGATCATCGACGCGGCAAGGCCCGATCCGGCATTGTTGAACAACAGGTCAACGCGACCGAAGGCTTTCACGGCTCCCGCGAACAGGGCATCAACGCTGGCTTCGTTTGAAACGTCGCAGGAAATGGCAATCGCCCCTTGAGGTGGCGCAGCATTGGCTGCCTCCTCCAGTGCGGCCAGCTTGCGCCCGGCCAACACCACGTTCCAGCCAGCCGATGCCAAGGCAAGCGCTGATGCTTTGCCAATGCCGCTGCCTGCGCCTGTAATGATCGCTGTCTTGGTCATCATTCCCCCCAATTGTTTCCGATGCGCAGTGCGGAAACGAAACAAGCATTTGCGCGACGGCCACACAAGCCGAAGGCGGCGCCAGAACCTGGTAACGCCGCCTTCAATGAGGCCGCAAGGGAGACAACGGCCCTTTTTTCCCGGCCCGAGGGAGGAGGATCAGGCCGCAGAACCTTAAGTTTGTACCTGAATTCTTTACGAAAGCTTAAAGAAACCCGAGGAACGGCTGACCCGCCAGAGCCTGCATGAAAGTGAATGCAACCAGCGCGCAATAGCCAAGGCTGGAACCCCACACTGCCATTCCTGCTGCGGCAGGGCGAAGGCTGCGAGCGGCGACATAGCCTGCCAGCGGGATGAAATGCATTGCGTGGGTTGCGAGGAAATGCGCAACCCGCAGATCACCACCATCGCGCGCCCAGCCCATCACCGCTATGCTTTCCGCATCAGAAGCATTGCCGCCAACCCAATGGCCCATGTTGGACGACATGTAGCCGGCGACAATGACCGTCAGCACAAAAGTGAGGACAAGGCCCGACGCCAGTGCCATGCGAACTTGCGGGTTCAAGGCGCTTTTGCTGTCACGCCAAAAGGCAATGCCATGCAAAAGGCTGGCAGAGGTCAAGGTGACAGCGAGTACCCCCATCAGGCCGTAGATGGCACCCATGACACCATCGAGATTGAAATGCGAGCCGACGCCATTGGCTGCCGCACCGCCGATCCAGATCATTTCCAGGGCAACGGCACTGACTACGACCCAGGAGAAAACGCCATACCAGCGCGCACTTGTTACACTTTTCGGCAAATGGACGGCAAACCAGGCCAGTGTTGCCAGATAGACCGCCAGCGCAACTTCAAACTTCAGCGGCTTGTCCCACACATTGATGCCGTTGAACTGGCGTGGATCAACCATCATTGCGAACAGGGTGGGAACCATGGCAACGACCAGCAATAGCGCCGCTCCGGCAAACCGCGGCTCTGCGCGAAACGACCGGGCAACGATTTGCGGCAAGACGCCGCGATCGGGCAAAAGCACTGACATTGTGTTCATGGGTGCATTTTCCTTTGTTGATTTCAGGCCATGGCGGTCGGCGCCATGAAGCTCTTTGCAAGCCGCAACGCGCAAAACAGCAAGAAGCCGATGGGACCGAAAAGAAACGTCAGCAAAAGACAGGGAACAACCAGCAGGAATGGTATTCCTTCGCGGCGCGCCGTGCGCACTTCCCAGGCGCCGACGAAAAGATCAAACGCCAGATAGTGCAACCATCCAGCCAAAACGACCTCACGGGTCTTGAACAACAGCTCAACATTGGCAAGGCTGTCAAAGCCGCCTTGAGCACCGGACCAAAATGCCAGTACAAGGCCGCAATAGGCGATGGAAAGAAGCAACGGAATGACAAGCGCCGCAATCCTGTCCGACCAACCCCCCGCGAACGGACTGGCCAGAAGTGCCACCCAGCCGGCAAAGGCCATGCCGTTTGCCAGTTGGAACATTTCATCCGGGCTCATGGTCATCTCCATTCTTTACACTGTAAAGATAGAGATAGCCAATATGTTGACAGTGTCAAGACGAAGGCCTACGATTTCGCATGAATGGTGAAACATGAAATTTATACCGGCGAACGATCTGTCAACATCATCCGAGCCTGCAAAACAGCCCTATCATCACGGCGATTTGCGAGCCGCATTGTTGCGTACGGCAGAACTTGAACTTGAAGAAAACGGCATCGAAGGATTTTCGCTGCGCGCAGTGGCAAAGCGCGCCGGTGTCAGCCATGCCGCGCCTGCCCATCACTTTACCGACGCCAATGGCCTGCTGACGGGTTTGGCCGAAGTTGCATTCCGTCGTTTCGTGGCCACACAAAAGGAAGCTATGGCTTCGGCTGAGAAGAACTCCTCGGCGCAGCTTGCCGCATCCGGGCTTGGCTATGTCAGGTTCGCGCTTGCAAGCCCTGCACTGTTTCGATTGATTTTTTCATCCGGCCGTCCGGACTTCGATGAACCCGGGCTACAGGCAGCGGCCTTTGCCGGCTACGAATTGCTGGTGCGGTTGGTCCACGAAGTCACGGGTGTCGACCCCCGGACCAACGAAAAGGCAATGCTCAACGTCAATGCCGCCTGGGCCACCGCACATGGCCTTGCCGACCTGCTGGTCGCTGGCCGCTTGTCCAATCTTGCAGCCCTGCCCCAGGATCGCCGGGATGCGGCGATCCTCGAGATCATTTCCCGCTCGGTTGTCTGAGGGGCAAACCCGATCAGGCCAGTTCGCGTTGGGCTGTTACGGCCCGTTCGATTTCCTCGGTCAACGCAGGTTCAAGCGACAGTGCGATCGCCAGTTGGTCCAGCCATTCCCGCTCGTCGGCATGGTCAAGGTCGATGGCAATGCATGAAGCGGTGTAGATCTCAGCTGCCATCTCAGGGCTTTTCGCAAGCGCTGCGAGCCGCGCCAGATCGTTCGGTGCCATCATCTCATCCATCAGGAAAGCCTTGGCCTCGGCCCCATCAACCAGTTCATTCATCCGGCCAAAAATGCGCTTTTGTTCTTCCGAGTTGATGTGACCGTCTGCTTTTGCAGCTGCAATCATGGCGCTGAGGAAAGCGCGGGCACGCTCCTGTTCGTTTACCGGGCTGACATTGAAAGGTGAGTCCGAAGGCGGAGGCAACAATTCGCCTCCCGGTGCTGTGGCTGACTCTGTTTCAATGCCTTTTGATCGCTGCCAATTCTGGTACGCGTTGTAAGCCAGTCCGCCAACTGCTGCGAGGCCGCCAAGCTTTATTGCGTTGCCCGTCATCCTGCGACCGCCCCGCGTGCCCAGCAACACGGCTGCCAATCCAACTCCGGCGGCCTTAGTCATGCCGGGATTGTCCGAAATCGCCTTCTTCAACTTGTCGACATTCTCCTTGCCGGCATATTGTTCCGCGGCACCCATGAACTGATCGAGCATTTTCTTGGCATCAAACATGCGCAAACCCCTCTTTTCATAATGGCAATCTGACGGCACACCCGCCTGATGGCTGCAGTTAGCATGGGAATGTGGCGAAGGCATTTCAACCGCAAAGCGTGCAAAAGCTATCGCTTGAGCGATGCCGCCTGCCGCGCAAGTTCAACAATGGCAAAGCTGTCGCCTGCTTCCACCGCATTTGTTGGGGCCACCCAGGAGCCGCCAACGCACAAAACGTTGGGCAGACCCAGGTAGTCGCGGGCATTTTCAAGGCTGATGCCGCCGGTTGGACAAAAGCGGAACTGCGGCAATGGCGATGCCAGCGCCTTGAGGTATGCATGCCCGCCCGCCAGCGCGGCTGGAAAGAATTTCAAATGCCGGTAGCCGCGTTCGCCAAGCGCCATGATTTCGCTTGCCGTTGCCGTTCCGGGCAGCAATGGCACCGCGCTGTCGTCCGCAGCGTCCAGCAGCCGCGCCGAAGTTCCGGGGCTGACCATGAATCTTGCACCAGCGGTTTCCACCGCTTTGATCTGGCTCATCTCCAGAACCGTCCCTGCGCCTGGAATTGCGCCTTCAACTTCGGCCGCAATCGCAGCAAGGCAATCCAGTGCCCGCGCCGTGCGAAGCGTCACTTCAATGGCAGGCAATCCGCCAGCCACCAGTGCCCGGGCCATGACAACGGCTTTTTTCGGGTCATCGACAATGACCACGGGAATGACGGCGGCTGCCGTCATGATGCGTTCTATTTCCTGCTGTTTGGCGATCTGGTGCTTTTTCATATTTGCCGATTACACCAACGCGCCACCGGTGAAAAGCGCCAACAACGACGAAACAGCACCACCACGGACTTCCCTCGCCACTGGCAATAGCCGCATCAGCGCTTCAAGGCAGACAGCGCCATAAATTCCGTCCGTTTCAATCCCCGCAGACCGTTGAAACGCGACCAGCGCAGCGTGAGTTGCCGGACCGAAATCTCCATCGGCAATCAGCGGATAGCCAAGCTGGCGAAGATTGTATTGCAACTCCTCCACCGCCTTGCCACTCGCCCCAAGGCTCAAGGTTGACGGCTGATGCCGGGACAATCGCGCTTGCTCGCCTGCGATGCGGGCATAGGCCTTGGCCATTTTCGCATCGTACCGGTTCTGCTTGTATGCCGGACCATTGTAGGCCCTGGCAAAACCAGCCCAGTCATGAGCGGCCAGCTTTTTGGCCAGTCCCGCCCTGGTTATGAAGCGGGCAAACAAGCGCACCTGGCCTTCCGTTCCGGACCGTGCTTCCTGCGCCAGATGGTCGGCACTGGCATAGCCAAGCCAGCGCCAATGCGCGCCCATGACCTGCCCCACCCCCCATGACACCGAGGACAGCGCCGCCTGCTTGTCGATTGCGCAGGCGCGTTCCAGCATCGCCCAGCGATCAATCTGCCGCAGTGAATTGCGCACGCGGCCTGCCACAGGATGGGCAAGCCCCTCCACAATGGCAATGTGGCGCTTTGCGGCGGGGAGCAGCTTGTGGAAATAATGCCCCTCAAAGCGGATCAGCGGTTCTCTTCGACTACCCACAATTGCATGCGTCTGGCCGCCGCTTTCAACTTCCACCACAGCCAGAAGCGCCTCCATTTCGATTTCAGTTTCAGCCGCGACCACTGCCACGGCACCAGCCAGATCATCATTGGTTTCCTGCAATTTCATTGCTCGCTGTCAGGGTTTCACTGCCCCCAGCATTGACGCAAACTCAACCATGGGGATTGCAGGATCGGTTCCACGTTCCCGCCAGATGGAAAAAGCCAGGGCTTTCCAGCGCTTGTGTGGATGCCTTTTGTAAATAGGGCCGGAGACAATCCCCGCGCAGAACGCCTTTTCTGATTGCACCAATGCTGTTACTCAGAATCAAACATTTGGAGAAAAGCAGTGGCCCGCAAGGTACTTGTCATCAACGGTCCCAATCTCAATCTTCTGGGAGTGCGCGAGCCGCAGGTTTACGGCAGCAAGTCGCTCAAGGATATTGAAGCGGCGTGTGAAGCCCACGCAAAAAAGCTGGGCCTTGCCGTGGAATGTCTACAGAGCAATCATGAGGGCGTTCTCATCGACGCCATTCATGCGGCGCGCGGCAAATGCATCGGCATAATCATCAATGCCGGCGGATTCACCCATACTTCGGTCGCCATCCGCGATGCGCTCTCGGGCGCTGAACTTCCGGTCTACGAAGTTCACCTTTCCAATGTTCATGCCCGCGAGGACTTTCGCCACCATTCGTTCATTGCAGGCATCGCCAAGGGCGTGATTGCCGGACTGGGCTTTCGCGGCTACCTCGCCGCCCTCGATGCCATTTCTGAAGCTTGATCATGCATCCGCAGGCTGCAGGCGAGGACTGGACGGAAGTTAAATCAAACATCGCCGTGCTCATCGAAGGCGAAACCGATGACGTCGCAAAGATGGCAACCATCGCATGCGAACTCTTTCACGGCTTTGAACGCTTCCATTGGGTGGGTTTTTACCGTGTCGTGGCACCGCAACTCCTCAAGATCGGCCCCTATCAGGGCGGACATGGCTGCCTTGTCATTCCGTTTTCCAGAGGCGTGTGCGGCGCATGCGCAAGGTCAGGCGAGACCCTTATTGTCCCGGATGTGGAAGCATTTCCCGACCATATCGCCTGTTCTTCCACCACGCGGTCCGAGCTGGTGGCCCCCGTTTTCAAAAATGGCGAGTTGATTGCCGTACTCGATCTTGATTCGGACCTGCCAGACGCATTCAGTCAGGCAGACCGGGCGCATGTTGAAGCGATGCTGGCGGCTGCTTTCCAAAACTGACACCCGCGCGCCAACCCGGCCCTGCTTGCGCTTGACCTCGCCCGTTGCAATGCTTGCATTCTCTTACAACAAACGGAAACCTGCAAATGGCCCAACAAGCAAAGACCTCCACCCACGACGCTGATCCTGACGAGCGCAACAAGGGCATCAAGATATTCGTGAACGGCGCCATCGTGCCGCGCGCGCAAGCGGTGGTCTCGGTTTATGATTCAGGGTTCCTGCTTGGCGATGGCGTTTGGGATGGAATCCGCCTCTACAACGGCAAATGGGCATTCCTGGAAGATCATCTTGACCGCCTGTTCGAAGCCGCAAGAGCGATCGATCTTGATCTTGCCATGGACCGGGACGGGTTTCGCAAGGCGCTCGACGACACTGCGGCAGCGAACGAAATGCATGAAAACGTCCACGCCAGACTGATGGTGACGCGCGGGGTCAAGTCCAAGCCGTTCCAGGACCCTAGGCTGTCAAAGTCCGGACCAACCACAGTCATCATCATGGAGCATTCAAAGCCGTCTGAAGAAAGCTTTGAGCGCGGCATAAAGCTTGCCACGGTTCCAGTGTATCGCGGCCTGCCGATGACCCAGGACCCCAAGCTCAACTCCCATTCCAAGCTGAATTGCGTACTGGCGGGCATTGCCGCACAAAAAGCCGGGGCTGATGAAGGGCTGATGCTCGACCCGCACGGCTTCGTCAACACCACCAATTCCTGTAATTTCTTCATCGTGCGAAAAGGCGAAGTCTGGACCTCGACCGGCGATTACTGCATGCCGGGAATTACCCGCGCCAACGTGATCAGGCTGTGCCGGGATAACGGCATCCCGGTTTTTGAGAAGAATTTCTCACTGGTGGAAGTGCACGGCGCGCAGGAAGCTTTCATTACGGGAACCTTTGGCGCGCAGACCCCTGTCGCCGAAATCGACGGACGCAATGTGCCGATGGCACCGGGGCCGGTGACCCGCAAGATCCGGTCGCTCTACAAGGAATTGATTGCTCGCGACACTGCCTGAACAGGTCAGGCAGGCGGAATGAAGGGCTGCACGATTTCGGCAAATACCGGCAGCGCTTCCAACCGCCGCGAATGCTCGTTCAGCGCCTTGTATTTGCCCGGCTCAACAAGGCCCGGATGGGCTTCCGACTGAAAGCGCATGACGCAGGCCACCGCTATGTCTGCGTGTCCGATGGTTTCTCCGAACCAGTAGCCTGTCTTGCTGGCGGCGCGGCTGGTTTCCAGTTCCTCCAGCGCTCCGCTGATTTGCACCCGGCAGCGGTCAATCCACAACTGCGAACGATGTTCGTGCAGCCGCAACTCGTAAAACAGGCTGACCACCTTGTCGCCAATTCCTGTCGACAGCGAAGCCACCTTCAGCGCCATGCGCCTTTGCGGCTCGTGAACGGGAAACATCCGCTTCTCGGCAGGAACCAGGCCGTCGAGGTAATCCAGCATTGCGTGGCTTTTGATCAGCACTTCACCGTCGTCAAGCACCAGCGTTGGCACCCGCGTCAACGGATTGTAGGCCCTGATCTTGTCCGCATCGCCAAAACTCGACCACGGGCGGTGTTCAAACGCGATGTCGTAAAGGCGCATCGCAATGGCGACGCGCCGCACAAAGGGGGAATCATATTGGCCGATGAGGATCATTGCGCGAAAATGGCCTGAAACCTCGCGCTGGGCAAGTACGCGGCAAACCAGCCTCAGGTATCGCGTTCGAACTTCGTCTCCAACGGATAGATCTTGTCGATCACCGGCAGATGCATCGGTCCACGTCGCCTGAGGAATTCGTTGAACGCTGCCATCACCGGGGTTTCCTGCCGGTCGGCTCGGGAGACTGAAAACCACTGCCGCCGGATCGGCATGCCGGCGACATCCAGAATGACCAGCTTTCCCAGTTCCAGTTCCTGCTCGATTGTGTGGGCCGAAATGAACGCCACGCCGAGCCCGGCAATAACTGCCTGTTTGATGGTCTCGTTGGAAGTCATGACAATGCTTGGACTGTCCTGGCGTTCCGGCACAGAGGCAAAGAAAAACTCGGTCGAAATGCGCGTGCCTGATCCAGCCTCGCGAACAATGAACTTTTCGCGGGCCACTTCTTCGCGCGAGATGTCGTGGCGCTGTGCCAAGGGGTGTCCGGCCGGGGCGATGATCACCAGCGGATGATCGCCAAAGACCATGGATCGAACCGAAAAATCACGCGGCGGGCGACCCATCAGTGCCATGTCCACTTCGTAGCGCTGCACCGCCTCAATCGTTTGCTGACGGTTGCCCACCGTCAACTGGACCTCGATTTTCTCATGCATGTCGAGAAATGCCGAAATCATCCTTGGGGCAAAATACTTTGCCGTCGACACCACTCCAAGTCGCAGGGTGCCGATCCGGATGCCGTGCAGTGCGCTGATTGCCTCGCCCATGGAGCGCAGGGTGTTTTCAATCGAGTCGGCGGCGGCAAGTACCACGGTGCCTGCGGCGGTGAGACGCATGCCGTCACTGGTTCGATCAAACAAGGATGCGCTCAGTTCCTGCTCAAGCAGTTTCAGCTGCGTTGTGACCGCAGGACCGGTAAGGCCCAAGCTTCTGGCAGCATTGATGATTTTGCCGTGACGCTGGATCGCGCGTACCGCTTGCAACTGCCGAAACGTGATATTGGCCATGATCGAAGTTAATAAATTTTATTCATGATGTAAACAGAATAAATTTTACTTTACCTCTATTCGGTTGCCTTCTGTTTAAGCCCGAAAGGGCGGGAGAAGGAAATCGAGGAGGCGGAACATGAGCGCATCGACACTCGACGCGTGGCTCAATTCGTACAGTGCTTCGGGCGCTGCACTAAATGGTGCCATCGCCAAAACCGTGCGCCAATTGGTATCCGCCGCACTTCAGGTTCGAAAGGCCATTGGCGAGGGCGCGCTTGGCGCGGCATTTTCCGGCAGCCGTGGTGACAGCAACGCTGGCGGCGACGTTCAAAAAGACCTCGACGTCCTGGCCGATGACATTTTCCTTTCCGCGATGCGTGAAGCGCCGATTGCATATTATGCGTCAGAGGAATTGAACGACCCCGTCCTGCTCGACGACAAGCTTCCCCTGGCGCTTGCAATCGATCCGCTCGACGGCTCGTCGAACATCGACACCAATGTGTCCATTGGAACCATATTCTCGATAATGCCCGTCAAGGGCGACGCGCACGACACATTTCTACAGCCCGGCAGATCACAGCTCGGGGCAGGTTTTTTCATCTACGGCCCGCAGCTCGCGCTGGTGCTGTCCTTGGGGACAGGCACCACGATCTTCGTGTTTTCGTCCAGGCTGGGAACGTTCGTCCAGGCCTATGGTTCGGTTCGGATTTCCAACGATGCCAATGAGTTTGCCCTCAACACATCGAACTATCGCCATTGGGATGAAAACATCCGGCTTTACGTCGACGACTGCATCCAGGGCACCGATGGCCCGCGCGGCAAGGACTTCAACATGCGCTGGATTGCTTCGCTGGTAGCCGACACCTATCGCATCCTCGTTCGCGGTGGCGTTTTTCTGTACCCCGGCGATGCCCGCAAGGGCTACCGCAATGGCCGACTACGCCTTGTTTATGAAGCCAACCCGATCGCGATGCTTGTCGAGGATGCCGCCGGACTGGCAACAAACGGGGTTGAACCGATCCTCGATCTCAAACCCACCGACATCCACCAGCGCACGCCGCTGGTGTTCGGTTCGCACCGCGAAGTCGAGAAGATAACCCGCTACCACAATGAACCATCCGCCATCGGCTCCCGGCATCCGCTGTTCGGGAACCGTGGCCTGTTTCGGGCTTGAGGAGGCCCAGCCATGTCCAATCGCCATCCAATCATTGCCATCACGGGTTCGTCGGGCGCTGGCACGACAACCGTCAAGGATACATTCAACAAGATTTTCACCCGCGAGAAAGTGTCGGCCGCGTTCATCGAAGGCGACGCCTTTCACAAATATGACCGCATGGGCATGAAGGAAAAAGTTGCCGCCGAAGACGCCAAGGGCAACCATCATTTCTCCCACTTTTCGCCCGAAGCCAATGAACTCGAAATCCTTGAGCAGGTTTTCGAGGAATATGGCCGCAAGGGAACCGGCAAGACCCGTCACTATGTTCATGACGACAGGGAGGCCGCCGCGTTCGGATCAGCTCCTGGAACATTCACCGACTGGCATGATCTTCCCTCCAGCGATCTGCTTTTTTATGAAGGCCTGCATGGCTGTGTGAAAACCGGCAACATCGACCTGCCTCGCCATGTCGACCTGCGCATCGGCGTTGTGCCGGTCATCAACCTTGAATGGATCCAGAAGATCCATCGCGACAAGTCTTCACGCGGCTATTCAACAGAAGCCGTGACCGACACCATCCTGCGCCGGATGCCTGACTATGCGCGCTACATCTGCCCGCAGTTTTCCGAAACCAACATCAATTTCCAGCGCATTCCAACGGTGGACACCTCGAACCCGTTTGTGGCCCGATGGATCCCGACCCCAGCTGAATCAATGCTGGTGATTCGCTTCTCCAATCCGCGCGGAATCGACTTCCCGTATTTGCTTTCAATGCTTGGCGGCTCGTTCATGTCGCGCGCCAATTCGATTGTCTGCGGCGGCGACAAGCTCGACCTTGCCATGCAGCTCATTTTCACGCCGCTGATCCACAAGCTGATGGATCTCAAGCGCCGCTCTTCGTGAGGAAAATTCCATGACCCGCAATCCAGCCATGGCCGACGAACAGACAATGGCCAATGCCATCCGGGCGCTAGCAATGGACGCCGTGCAGAAGGCCAATTCAGGCCATCCGGGCATGCCGATGGGCATGGCCGATGTGGCAGCAGTGCTGTTCAACAGGTTCATGCGCATCGACCCGTCAGCGCCCTCATGGCCCGACCGCGACCGCTTCGTGCTGTCCGCCGGGCACGGCTCCATGCTGCTCTACGCAATCCACCATTTGCTCGGCTATCCTGACATGCCGATCCAGGCGCTGAAGAGCTTCCGCCAGCTGGGCTCGGTCACGGCCGGCCACCCCGAATACGGCCATGCCGAGGGCATCGAGACCACGACCGGCCCGCTTGGCCAGGGCATCTCGACAGCGGTCGGCATGGCATTGGCCGAGCGCATGCTTGCAGCCCGCTTCGACAAGAATCTTGTTGACCATTTCACCTATGTCATTGCTGGTGATGGTTGCCTGATGGAGGGCATAAGCCACGAGGCCATTGACCTTGCCGGCCATCTGAAGCTGTCGCGCCTCATCGTTTTTTGGGACGACAACCGTATATCCATCGACGGCCCGACATCGCTGTCCACATCAACCGACCAAATTGCCCGCTTTCGTGCATCCGGCTGGCAGGTCCAGGCGGTTGACGGTCATGACCGCGAAGCGGTGGCCAAAGCTATTGAAGCTGCGCGCAAATCCAACAAGCCTTCACTGATTGCCTGCCGAACCCTGATCGGCAAGGGCGCTCCAAACCTGCAGGGCTCGGAAAAGACCCATGGCGCGCCTCTTGGTGCAGCCGAAATTGCTGCAACGCGGGCCAATATCCGCTGGACGAGCGAGCCTTTTGACATTCCCGCTCCTGTCTATGCGGCGTGGCACGATGTTTCGGCGCGCGGCAAGAAAGTCCGTGAAGCCTGGGAAGGCCGCCTTGCCAATTCGCGCAAGAAGGCCCGTTTCCAGGCAGCGCTTTCAGGCGCATTGCCAGCGAAGGTTTCGAGCGCGCTTCGCAATTTCCGCAAGGAACACGTGACAGCGGCAACCAAGGTCGCAACCCGCAAATCTTCCGAAATGGCGCTCGCCGTCATCAATTCCGCGACCGACCTGACATTGGGCGGTTCGGCAGACTTGACCCATTCCAATTTGACCCTGACCAAGGACATGGCACCGGTGAAACCGGGCAAGTTTGCCGGTCGTTACATCCACTACGGCATTCGCGAGCACGGCATGGCGGCTGCCATGAACGGCATCGCCCTGCATGGCGGGTTCATCCCCTATGGCGGTACCTTCATGTGCTTTGCCGACTACGCCCGGGGCGCTATGCGTCTTTCGGCATTGATGGGACAGCGGGTTGTCTACGTCATGACCCATGACTCGATCGGCCTTGGCGAGGATGGCCCGACCCACCAGCCAGTCGAGCATCTGGCCATGTTGCGCGCCACGCCCAACATGAACGTATTCCGCCCGGCTGACATCATCGAGACGGCAGAAGCCTGGGAACTGGCGTTAACCACCACCGACCGTCCAAGTGTCCTGGTGCTGTCTCGCCAGAACCTGCCGATGCTGCGCGAAAAGCACAGCAATGACAATCTCTCGGCGCGCGGTGCGTATGTGCTGCGCGACACCAAAGGCAAGCGCGATGTGACATTGCTGGCCACCGGTTCGGAGGTGGAAATCGCCGTGGCTGCCGCTGATTTGCTGAAAAGCCGCGATGGAATTTCAGCGGCCGTCGTCTCGATGCCTTCATGGGAATTGTTCGAACAGCAGGACGATGCATGGCGCGCAAATGTGCTTGGCACGGCACCACGGGTAGCGGTCGAAGCTGCGGCGCGGCTCGGCTGGGACCGGTGGATCGGCGACAGGGGAGCGTTCATCGGCATGACCGGTTTTGGCGCATCTGCTCCGGCACCAGAGCTTTACCAGCATTTTGGCATCACTCCACAGGCGGTTGCCGACGCTGCCGTCAGGCTCGCGAAATAGACCAACAGACCCATTCGGGCCGCAGGTCCGGACACCATTAACGGAGGATACAGACCCGATGGCCCGCATCACATTGCGACAATTGCTCGATCATGCTGCGGAGCACGCTTATGGCGTACCCGCTTTCAACATCAACAACATGGAACAGGGGCTTGCGATCATGGAAGCCGCCAGGGCCACCAACAGCCCGGTGATCATCCAGGCATCGCGCGGCGCACGCAGTTACGCAAACGACATCATGCTTACCCGCATGATCGATGCGCTGACCGAAATCTACCCGGAGATTCCGCTCTGTATGCACCAGGACCATGGCAACAACGTTGCCACCTGCCTTTCTGCCATCCAGAACGGCTTCACTTCCGTCATGATGGACGGCTCGCTGCTGGAAGACGCCAAGTCGCCTGCTGACTACGACTACAACGTCAACATCACCCGTGAGGTCTCCCGGCTTGCCCACATGGTGGGCGCTTCGGTTGAAGGGGAACTGGGTGTTCTGGGTTCACTTGAAACCGGAGAAGGCGAAGCCGAGGACGGGCATGGCTTTGAAGGCAAGCTCGACCGTTCAATGCTGGTGACCGACCCCGATGAGGCTGCGCGCTTTGTCGCCGACACGAAAGTCGACGCCCTTGCAGTGGCGATCGGCACTTCGCACGGCGCATACAAATTCACCCGCAAACCAACCGGCGAAGTGCTGGCAATGAGCGTGATCGAGGCAATCCACGCCAAATTGCCCAATACCCACATCGTGATGCACGGCTCTTCCTCGGTTCCCGAGGAATGGCAGGAAATCTTCAACGCCAATGGCGGCCAGATGCGCGAAACTTATGGCGTGCCTGTCGAAGAAATCGTGCGCGGCATCAAGCACGGCGTTCGCAAGGTGAACATCGATACCGATCTGCGGCTGGCAGCCACCGCCGAATTTCGCCGGATCGCCAACACGCAGAAGGCGGAATTTGACCCGCGCAAATTCCTCAAGCCGGCAATGGACGCAATGTCCAAGGTCTGCCGCGACCGTTTCGAGGCATTCGGCACCGCTGGAAACGCTTCGAAGATCAAGATCATGCCGATGAGCGAAATGGCCAAGCGCTACGCCAAAGGCGAACTCGACCCGAAGACAAACATTGGCAAAGCCGCATAACAGCATCAACCCAAGGGAGGGATCTTCAAATGAGCGACAAGTCCAAGACTGAAATCAGAGGCAAGGAACGCTACAAGGCCGGCGTCCTCAAATACGCCCAGATGGGCTATTGGGACGGTGATTATGTTCCCAAGGACACCGACATTCTGGCGCTGTTCCGCATCACGCCGCAAGATGGCGTCGATCCGATTGAAGCCGCGGCAGCCGTGGCTGGCGAATCCTCGACCGCAACCTGGACTGTCGTGTGGACCGACCGGTTGACCGCCGCTGACCAATACCGCGCGAAGGCCTACAAGGTTGAACCGGTTCCCGGCACGCCCGGTCAGTTCTTCTGCTACGTCGCCTATGATCTCATCCTGTTTGAAGGGGGATCAATCGCCAACCTCACGGCTTCGATTATCGGCAATGTGTTTTCGTTCAAGCCACTGAAAGCTGCCCGTCTTGAAGACATGCGGATGCCGGTCGCCTACGTGAAAACCTACAAGGGCCCGCCAACGGGCCTCGTCGTGGAGCGCGAGCGCCTCGACAAGTTTGGCCGTCCTTTGCTTGGTGCAACAACCAAGCCGAAGCTCGGGCTTTCGGGCAAGAACTATGGCCGCGTGGTGTATGAAGGCCTCAAGGGCGGCCTTGATTTCATGAAGGACGACGAGAACATCAACTCGCAACCATTCATGCACTGGCGTGACCGGTTCCTCTACTGCATGGAAGCAGTGAACCTTGCTTCCGCGCAGACCGGCGAGATCAAGGGCCATTACCTCAACATCACCGCCGGCACGATGGAGGAAATGTACCGTCGCGCCGAGTTTGCCAAGGAACTCGGCTCCGTCATCGTGATGATCGACTTGATCATCGGCTACACCGCGATCCAGTCAATCTCGGAATGGTGCCGCCAGAACGACATGATCCTACACCTTCACCGCGCCGGCCATGGCACCTATACGCGCCAGAAAAACCACGGCATTTCGTTCCGTGTCATTGCCAAGTGGATGCGGCTTGCAGGGGTTGATCACATCCACGCAGGCACCGCTGTCGGCAAGCTCGAGGGCGATCCGATGACCGTGCAGGGCTATTACAATGTCTGCCGCGAATTGAAGAACGAAATCGACTTGCCGCGCGGCATCTTCTTCGAACAGGATTGGGCTGACACGCTCAAGGTCATGCCGGTCGCATCTGGCGGCATTCACGCCGGACAGATGCACCAGTTGCTCGATTTGTTTGGCGATGATGTCGTGTTGCAGTTCGGCGGTGGCACCATCGGTCACCCGATGGGCATTCAGGCGGGCGCACAGGCCAACCGCGTTGCGCTTGAAGCGATGGTTCTCGCCCGCAACGAAGGCCATGACATCAAGAACGAAGGCCCTGAAATCCTGCGCCGTGCGGCCAAGTGGTGCAAGCCGCTGGAATCTGCCCTCGACGTTTGGGGCAACATTTCCTTCAATTACACATCCACCGACACCTCGGACTACGTTCCGAGCGTTGGCGTGTCCTGATCAGCGCCAGAGGAGAAACCAAAATGCGCAACACCCAAGGATGCTTTTCATTCCTTCTCGATCTGACGGACGCCCAAATCTCGGCGCAGATCGAATATTGCCTCAGCCAGAACTGGGCAATCGGCATCGAGTACACCGATGATCCACACCCGCGAAACATCTACTGGAACATGTGGGAAAATCCCATGTTTGACCTGAAGGATTCCAAGGGCGTGATGATCGAACTGGACGCCTGCAGGAAGGCAAATCCGGAAAACTACATCCGCATCAACGCTTTCGATTCGACCCGCGGCTGGGAAACTGTCCGGATGTCGTTCATCGTGGCACGGCCCAAGGTAGAGCCGAAATTCGAGATGCGCCGCACCGACGCGCGCAGCCGTTCGCAGCAATACAGCTGGCATAAAGCCAACTAGGAAAACACGGAGCGGGACAGATGAACGACACCACTGAAAATGGCGCTGGCGAACTGCCCCGCTCCGTTGACCTGGCGCAGGAATACCGCAATTCCGGCGTCGCTGAAATTCTCGATGAACTCGACCTCGAACTTACCGGCCTCAAGCCGGTGAAGCAGCGTCTGCGCGAAATTGCCGCCCTGCTGATCGTCGAGCGGGCGCGCAAGAGCATGGGCCTGTCGCACGAAGCACCGACCTTGCACATGAGCTTTACCGGCAATCCGGGCACGGGAAAAACCACCGTTGCCCTGCGCATGTCGACGATCCTGCACCGGCTTGGGTATGTGCGCAAAGGCCATCTGGTATCAGTCACCCGCGACGATCTAGTTGGCCAGTACATCGGCCACACCGCGCCCAAGACCAAGGACGTTCTGAAACGCGCAATGGGCGGCGTGTTGTTCATTGATGAAGCCTATTACCTTTACCGCCCCGACAATGAACGCGACTATGGCCAGGAAGCGATCGAAATCCTCCTGCAGATCATGGAGAACAATCGCGAGGATCTCGTGGTGATCCTTGCCGGGTATGCCGACCGGATGGACAAGTTCTTCACATCCAACCCCGGTTTTCGCTCGCGCATTGCCCACCACATCGACTTCCCGGACTATGATGGCAGCGAATTGCTGACCATTGCCCAGTCGATGCTGGAGCAGCAGAATTACGTGCTCGACGATGAGGCCAAGGCAATCATGGCCAAATACATTGACCTGCGCCGCAAGCAACCGCACTTTGCCAATGCCCGTTCGATCCGCAACGCTCTGGATCGCGCCCGCTTGCGCCAGGCCAACCGCTTGTTTACGGCTTCAACCGGACCGGTTGATGCCACGGAACTGTCGACCATTCGCGCTGCCGACATCGCCTCCAGCCGCGTCTTCACCATGGGCGTGCCAGACAGCGCGCCGCACACCACACCGGAGTCGTAAGACCATGACCACGATCATTGCCCCCTCTGTCCTGTCCGCTGATTTTTCCAAGCTGGGCGAGGAGATCGAAACGGTCATGCGCGCCGGTGCCGACTGGATTCACCTCGACGTGATGGATGGCCATTTAGTTCCCAACATCACCTTTGGCCCAGGCATCATCAAGGCGGTGCGCAACCGCACCAAGGCGGTCTTCGACTGCCATTTGATGATTGCGCCAACCGATCAGTACCTCGGTGCGTTCGCGGATGCCGGTTGCGACATCATCACCGTGCATGCGGAAGCCGGCCCGCACCTTGACCGCTCGCTACAGGCGATCAAGGCGCTCGGCAAGAAAGCCGGCGTCTCGCTCAACCCTTCAACCCCGGAAAACGTCATCGAGTATGTCCTCGACCGCCTCGACCTCGTGCTGCTGATGACGGTGAACCCAGGCTTTGGTGGGCAAGCCTTCATTCCATCGGTCGTTGAGAAAGTGAAACGCGTGAAGGCGCTGATTGGCAACCGGCCGATCGACATCGAGATCGACGGCGGCGTAACGCCGGAAACCGCGCCACTTGTCACCCGCGCCGGAGCCAATGTCCTGGTTGCAGGTTCCGCCGTGTTCAAGGGCGCCAGCGAAGACAGCTACCGCGCCAACATCGCTGCCATCCGCAAGGCGGCAGACGCAGTCTGATGGGCACGCTGTTTGCAAGCGAAGGCGATAGATGCGGCTGGCCGGGCGCGATGCTGTTTGACCTCGACGGCACCCTGATCGATTCCGCCCCGGACATTGCAGCTGCCGTCAATGAACTGCTGTCAACCGAAGGCCTTCCGCGCCAAACGCTGGAAGATGTGCGCGCAATGATCGGCAATGGCGTCGTGAAACTGGTCGAACGCGCCTACGCGGCCTGCGGCATCGTGCTTGCCGGCGAAAGCCTTGATCGCCGCGTGAGCGTGATGATGGACATATACGCGCGCCATTTGACCAACCTCACCATTGTGCTTCCCGGTGCGCTGGAAATGATTTCGGCCTACGCCAAGGCAAGCGTGAAGATTGCCATCGTCTCCAACAAACCGCACGCATTCACGCAGCAGATCGTTGAGCATTACGGCTTTGCGCCGCACCTTGCCGCAATCCAGGGCGCTGATGCCGCGCTGCGCACCAAGCCGCACCCCGACATGCTGCATGCAACGCTGAAGGCCATGGACATGCCGCTTTCCCGCGCGCTGTTCATCGGCGACAGCAGCACCGACGCAGCTGCGGCAAAAGCGGCGGGAATGCCGGTTGTGATCGTGCGCAGCGGCTATGGCCATGATGGCAAGAACGATTTTCACGCCGATGTTTTCTGCGCCAGCCTCCACGAACTGCCGCAGGCAATCGAGAAGCTGAAGTCAACGGCATGAGCCAGCTTCGCGCCCTCATCTTCGATGTCGATGGCACGCTGGCAGAGACCGAGGAAACCCACCGCCTAGCCTTCAACCGCACCTTTGCCGATGCCGGGATGGACTGGCACTGGGACCGCGAAACCTACCGCCGGCTGCTGAAGGTGACCGGCGGCAAGGAGC
>JBGSNX010000072.1:0-20088 GCA_041739465.1 Salaquimonas sp. | reverse complement strand
TGCGCATGTGTTGCCAGGCGCGGCCCAGGCTGAAATCCTGGCTTATGCCGCCCGCCCCGTGCATCTGCACTGCTTCGTCGATCACCTTTAGCGCCATCAGCGGCGCTGCAACCTTGATCTGCGAAATCCAGGGGGCAGCCGCGCGGGCATCGCCCTGATCCATCATCCATGCCGCCTTGAGGCAGAGTAGCCGGGTCATCTCGATTTCCATCCGGCAATTGGCAATGATGTCAAAATTGGCACCCAGCTCCGCCAGTTTCTTGCCGAAAGCCTCGCGGCGCACGGAACGCTGGCACATCTGCTCCAGCGCTTTTTCAGCCTGTCCGATGGCCCGCATGCAATGGTGAATGCGGCCCGGTCCAAGCCGGCCTTGCGAAATCTCAAATCCCTTGCCCTCGCCCAACAAAAGGTTTGAAGCCGGAACCCGCACATTGGTGAAGCGGATATGCATGTGGCCGTGCGGCGCATCATCAAGCCCGTAAACTTCCATCGCCCGCAGGATTTCAACGCCCTTTGTGGCAGCGGGCACCAGGATCATTGAGTGCTGCTGGTGTTTTGACCGGGTTTCATCGGGACTGGCCACCATGACAATGTAGATCTTGCAGCGCGGATCACCCGCCCCGGACGACCACCATTTTTCACCATTGAGAACGTAAGAATCGCCGTCCCGCTCGCAACGCATGGCAATGTTTGTGGCGTCCGACGAGGCGACCTCCGGCTCGGTCATCAGATAAGCCGAGCGGATTTCGCCTTCCAGCAGGGGTTTGAGCCATTTGCGCTTGTGATCAGCAGTGCCATAGCGCTCCAGCACCTCCATGTTGCCGGTGTCAGGGGCCGAGCAGTTGAACACTTCCGCGCCCAGATGCGCCTTGCCCATTTCTTCCGCAAGATAGGCGTACTCGACGATGCTGAGGCCGTAACCGCGCTCGGAGTCCGTCAGCCAGAAATTCCAAAGCCCGCGTTCTCGCGCCTTCTTTTTCAGCCCCTCCAGGATTTCGGTCTGTCGTTTCGTATACGACCAGCGGTCGCCCTTGCCGACTTCAGCTAGGAATTCCTCGTCAAGCGGGGCAATGTCATCGCGAACCATCGCAGCCACAGCGGCATGGATCGGCTTCAATCGTTCGGTCATGCCAAGGGCCATTTCCGGATTGACAGATTTTGCGCTCATATCCCCTCCCAAGGCATTGCCGACAAAACATCGGTCAAACGGCTCTTTACGTAACCGTAAAAATCAGCCCCTACTAAAAAGCAAGATCGGTGGCGGGGAAAGCAAAAAACGCCGGTTTGGAGGGAGGAACCATGAGCATTCTGGAAGAATTGTTCTCGCTCGAGGGCAAAAAGGCACTTGTAACCGGCGGAGCAACTGGCATCGGCCGAATGATTGCAACAGCCCTGGTTCGTGCAGGGGCCAATGTGATGATTGCCTCTCGCAAGGAAGATGCCTGCAAGGCGGTCGCCGAGGCGATCAATGCACTCCCCGACGCCATGGGCAAAGCCGAAGGGTTTGCCGGAGATGTTTCGACAAAAGAGGGCGTTGCGGCCCTCGTTTCTGCAGTCAGATCGCGCACCGACAGGCTCGACATCCTATTCAACAATGCCGGTGTGACATGGGGCGAGCCGCTGGAAAGCTTCCCGTATGAAGGCTGGGCCAAGGTGATGAATGTCAACGTGACTGGCCTATTCACGCTGACGCGCGACCTCCTGCCCCTTCTTGAGGCGGCAGCAAAGCCCGGTGATCCTTCGCGGGTTATCAGCCTTGGTTCGGTGATGGGCAGCCAACCGCTGGGCGATGGCGCCTATTCCTATTCGGCCTCCAAGGCGGCAGTCCACCACCTGACCAAAATCCTTGCCAAGGAACAGGCCCACCGAAACATCACCTTCAACGCCTTTGCTCCCGGGCCGTTTCAAAGCCGGATGACCGCCTTTGCCACTGGCACCGATGAAAAGGCCGAAAAAGTCGGCAAGGGTGTACCCTTGGGCCGAATTGGCGCACCATCCGACATCGCCGGCGCCAGCCTGTTCCTGTGCGGGCGTGGCGGTGCATACATCACCGGCGCGATCCTGCCGCTCGATGGCGGCATTCATGTGGAAACCGGCAGCGAGTTGTTCTCGGAGGGCGAATGAGTACCCCTCGCCGCACCCTTCCAGCTGCGCAGTTGGCGCAAATGGCCGGATCATTTGAAGCCGTTTCGCAATGGTTTGAAATCACTCAGGAAATGATCGACGCTTTCGCGCAGATCACCAACGACCACCAGTTCATCCACGTTGATCCGCTGCGCGCAAAGGCAGAAACACCGTTTGGCGGCACCATTGCCCATGGTTTCCTGACGCTTTCGATGCTTTCAGCCTTCGCGATTGACTGCCTGCCGATTGCAGCTGAAACGGCAATGTCGATCAATTACGGTTTCGACAAGGTCCGTTTTCTCAATCCGGTTCGTTCTGGCGCGCGCATTCGCGGCAGGTTCAAATTGATGGAATACGCGGTGCGCAAGCCCGGCGAAATGCAGGCGCGCTACAATGTGAGCGTTGAAATCGAAGGCAGTGAAAAACCGGCACTGGCCGCCGAATGGCTGGGTGTCACCATTTTGCGAAAAGAAGGAAATTGAGCATGGGCATTCGCTATGACGGGCGCGTGGCAATTGTCACCGGTGCAGGCAACGGACTGGGCCGCAGCCATGCACTGGAACTTGCAATGCGCGGCGCGAAGGTCGTCGTCAATGATTTCGGCGGCGCGCGCGATGGCAGTGGCGGTTCAACTGCAGCAGCTGATGCAGTAGTTGAGGAAATTCGTGCAAGCGGCGGTGAAGCAATGGCAAATGGGGCCAATGTCACCGATCCACAACAGTGCGCAGACATGGCTGCGCAGGCATTGGCGAAATGGGGTCGCATCGACATTCTCATCAACAATGCCGGCATCCTGCGTGACAAAAGCTTTGGCAAGATGTCACCTCAGGAATGGAACCCGGTGGTTGACGTTCATCTGAACGGCTCGGCCAATTGCACCATGGCAGTTTGGAATGCCATGAAGGAAGGCAATTACGGGCGCATCCTGATGACCACATCCACTTCAGGCCTTTATGGCAATTTCGGCCAGGCCAACTACGGCGCTGCCAAAATGGGAGTTGTCGGCCTTATGAACACGCTGGTGATTGAAGGCGCCAAGAACAACATTCGCATCAATTGCCTTGCCCCGACCGCAGCAACCCGGATGACCGAGGACATTTTGACGCCGGAAATGCTTGCCGCGCTGAAGCCCGAATTTGTCTCGCCCGCCGCGCTTTTCCTCGTCAGCGAGGACGCCCCAAACCGCACGATCATGCTTGCAGGGGCCGGTTTCTATGCGACGGCTGAAATCCGCGAAAGCGACGGCATGCATTTGCCGACTGCTCAACGAAACGTGGATGGCGTTGCGCAGCACTGGCAGGAAATATCCTCCATGAAAAACTCCGTCACTTTCACCAATGGCCGCGATCACGTGGTTAAGATCCTGACCGCCGCCACCAAGGCCTGAAAAACCAGTTCGAGGAGAACACCATGCGCAGTGCCGTTATCGTTTCCACCGCCCGTACCCCCATTGGCAAGGCCTATCGCGGTGCGTTCAACGACACGCAAGCACAAGCCCTTGGCGGGCATGTGATTGCAGAAGCGGTAAAAAGGGCAAATATCGACCCTGGTGAAATCGATGATGTCGTTATGGGCTCCGCCATCCAGCAAGGTTCCACCCACCAGAACATGGCCCGCCAATGTGCCATGCGCGCAGGACTGCCAACGGCGGTTGCCGGAATGACGCTCGACCGGCAATGCGCTTCGGGCCTCATGGGAATTGCCACCGCTGCCAAGCAGATCATTGCCGATGGCATGAGCGTGACAATTGGTGGCGGCCTTGAATCGATCTCTCTGACGCAGAACGAGAAGATGAACCTTTTCCGGGCTGCCGATCCCTGGCTGGTCGAGCACTTGCCTACGCTGTACATGAGCATGCTTGAAACGGCGGAAATCGTTTCGGACCGTTATGGCGTGTCGCGCGAGGCGCAAGACGCTTACTCATTGCAAAGCCAGATGCGCACGGCCGCCGCCCAGCAGGCTGGGAGGTTTGACGCGGAAATCGTTCCATTTGCAGCGGTCATGAAGGTTCAGGACAAGGCAAGCGGCGAAATCAAGGATATGCCGATCCACCTTGAGAAGGATGAGGGCAACCGTCCCTCCACCACGCTGGAAGGGCTGCAATCGCTGACACCGGTGTTCAAGGGAGGCCGGAAGGTCAAGGAAGGCCGTTTCATCACCGCTGGCAACGCTTCCCAATTGTCGGATGGAGCATCGGCCTGCGTGCTGATGGAAGCCAAGGACGCCGAACGCCGAGGCCTTGCCCCGCTGGGAATTTATCGCGGCATGGCCGTTGCGGGTTGCGACCCCGATGAAATGGGCATCGGCCCGGTTTTCGCGGTACCAAAGTTGCTCAAGGCAAACGGATTGAAGGTTGACGACATCGGTCTTTGGGAACTCAACGAGGCTTTTGCCTGTCAGGCACTTTACTGCCGCGACCGGCTGGGCATTAATCCCGAGAAATACAATGTCGATGGCGGAGCCATCTCGATTGGCCACCCTTACGGCATGTCAGGTGCGCGGATGACCGGCCACGCGCTGATTGAAGGCAAGCGGCGCGGCGTCAAATATGTGGTGGTCACCATGTGTGTTGGCGGCGGCATGGGCGCTGCCGGCTTGTTCGAGGTGGCCTGAGGTAGCATTGCTCGGGGCGCAACTATCGCTTGGGAGCCACCTTGTCGAGCCAGTCCAAAGCCCGTTCGCCTGCTCGGTGGACGGGCGCTTCGAGGGCATGAACCAGTTTTTTCCAGCCCGCTTGCGCAGGAACCAGCGGCGAATAGGGACTGAGAAAAAACCAGGCGTGAATGGCTGCAGCAATCATCGCCATCAACGCGATTGCCATGATCGAATCTGAAAGAAAGTGCCCGCCCTGCCCAATGCGGATGAAGGCTTCAAGTACGCCCATACTCAACGCCAGCCCGTAATGGATTGGCCGCCAGTGCCGCGTGGCAAACGCCAACGCAAAAAACACCATCGCCATCGACGCGACTTCCCCTGAAACAAATGAGCAATTGTCGGTGCAACTGCCCGTCACATCGAGTACCGGCGTGAAAATTTCGCGCCCGCCCAGTTCAAAAATCTCGCGCGGCCGCCAGCGTCCCCATAGCTCCTTTAGCAGGATGTTGACCAGCAACAACGGTCCGGCAATCGAACACGCTCCCATGAACAGCCATCTTTGCCAGTCAAGGTTCAGCACCGGCATCTGCCTGCGGAATGCAAGCACCCCGGCAATGATCAGCCCGATGTACCAGATCGTGAACCCGCGCAGGAAAACTTCGCGCAGCCCTTGCCAGAACGGCGAAACTGCCAACGCGAAAGTCTCGTCATCCAAAAGAAAAAGGCTGGAAAACCCAAGGTCCAATCCTGGAAACAGCGTAAAAATCATGCCAGCCGCAATCGCTGTCCCGAAGGCTACAACAAACACGATCAGCGTCTCTCGTCCGTTGGCATGCCGGTCAAACGGGATGGCGGGGCTGGGTGCAGGTTCAGTCATGGGCTATTGAGCCGTATCGAGCTTGCTGCGCATCGCGTAGTACGAGACCTTGCCCAATTCGCGAGCCGGTTCGATTGAACCCACCAGTTCAGCATCGCCAAAGGCGGAAACAATTCCCGCCGGATTGCCATTGCGGGTGATGTAGAGCACCGGCGAGGCTTTTGATATCTGCCACGGCCGCGTCAACTGGAAATGATCGCGGGGCACCTCGCCTTCACGCCATGAATTGATCGGCAGGCCTGCATCGCGAAGGTAATAGTGCATCAAGGCTGCCATGCGCCGGTCGTCCACCAGCACTGCCGCATATTTGCCGGCTGCAAGATGCTTCTTGGCTTCCTGCGCCACACTCACAGCACCATGCATGCGGGAAAACGGCTCAACGCCTTGCGGCAAGGGCAACTCGCCGGGGCGCGAAAATGCCACTGCCACCGAAATGACAGCAAAGACAATTGCATGAAGGGTGGTCGAGGCCCGCAACCACCATTGGGGTATCCGGTTGACCATGATGTCGGTGGCAAGAATTGCTCCGGCAACATAGGTTAGCGCGGCCCAGTTGGCATAGGCTTTCGACAACAGGGCCTGGAAAGTGATCAGCACCAGAACCGGCATTGAAAACGCTATCAGGAACCATTGCGCCCGGCTCATGCCTTCACGCGGCAGCCGAACGACTGTTGCAATGAAAATCAGGAACAGGATCGGGCCCATGACCGCAAGCTGCGAGGACGCAAACTCGGCAAGGCCTGAGAAGTTGGGGAAATTCCGACCCCATCCAATGTTTTCTCCAGTATGCCCAACAGTGGCAAAATCATTGGCGGCGTTCCACAACAGGTTTGGAACGGCACAGGCAAGTGCAACTGCCATGGCCAGCCAAAACAGCGGCCGGGCCAGAACATGTGGTCGTTCAGCAATCGCCATCGAATAAACAACCGCACACAACACAAAATAGAGCATCGCGTATTTGGCCATGATGCCTGCGCCTATCGCAAGCCCAAGCGCAACTGCCCATTGCCAGGAATTGGATGTTTCAAATCGCAGGAAGGCATACAAGGCGAGCGACCAGCAAAACAGCAGCGGCACATCGGTGGAAACCAGCTCGGCCGAAAGCGTCACCGCCGGCATCAGGGTGTAGGTGATTGCTGCCCAAAATGCGGTGCGGCCATCAAACAAGATCCGCGCAACCAGAAACACCATCAAGGCCGTCGCAGCATGCAGCAGAGGTGATGCCAGCCTGACGCAAAATTCTGAATCGCCGCAAACCGAGGTAGTAGCTCCGATGATCCATGCGAGCAGTGGCGGTTTTGAGAAATATCCAAAAGCTGGTTCGTTGCCCCAGACCCAGTACTGGGCTTCATCAAAGAAAAGCTCAGTGGTGTTGAACCACAAAGAAACAATGCGCAAAATGGAAATTGCCGCAATAGCGGCAAGTGTCGCTGGCAGCCACGAGCCGCCGCGATCTGACACCGGCCCTTGATCGTAAGCGCTCGTCAATTGAAACCGGCCCCCGTTTTCGGCTCTGCTATCGCCACAAGGGCGAACATTTCCATATTGGTCAGGCACTGCCAGTGGGCGCAAACCCATGAGTTTTTGGTGCCTGCCCTTGCCAATTTGGCGCGTGTATGGGATTTAGCCCGCCCCAAGTCAAGTTGGTGCAAATGCATGCTCCAAACGCTGGACAAATGGTGGTGGCAAGGATTGATGTCAACACCAAGGTCAACACCCGGGTCTTTGCCATGCTGGTTTCCGTTGTCATTCCCGCCTTCAACGAGGAAGGCAATATCGGCCGCCTTGTCGAAGAAACCTTCAGCGCGGTCGCTGATGCAAATCTTGGCGAAGTCATCGTTGTTGACGACAAGTCGTCTGACGGCACGGCACGCGAAGTTCTTGCGCTCAAGGCACGGTTTCCAAAGCTGAGGCTTGTTCGTCACCTGACCAATGCCGGCCAGTCAGCCTCGGTGCGATCAGGCATTCTGGCTGCCAGGTTTGCGATCATCGCAACGATGGATGGCGATGGCCAAAATGACCCTGCCGACATTCCAGCGCTGCTCGATAAACTCGGGACACCGGGCGACCGCACAAGGCCGGCACTCGTTGGCGGTTGGCGCAAGACACGCAAGGACACCGGCTCCAAAAAGATCGCTTCGCGCGCTGCCAACTGGATTCGCGATGCGGTTTTGAAAGACGACTGCCCGGATACCGGGTGCGGGATCAAGGTTTTCTGGCGCGAAGCATTCCTGCTTCTGCCCTTCTTTACCTCGGTCCACCGCTATCTTCCGGCCCTGTTCCAGACCTATGGCTACAAGACCGAGTATGTCGGCGTAAATGACCGGCCTCGCATTGCCGGAGTGTCGAAATACAACAATTTCAACCGGGCGCTGATTGGACTTTATGACTTGTTCGGGGTTTCGTGGCTGCGCCGCCGCACCAAGGCGCCGCAAACCGCCGAAGATTGATCAGACAGCAGAAGTCTTGGCCTGCCGGATTTTGAATTCGCGGCGGTGACGGGCATAGATACTGATGCCTATCGCCAGTGAAGCGATGAAAAGCACGATCGAAAGCCCGATTTGCAGGCTCGAGCCGACATTCACGCCCGATCCCATCAGAGCAAAAACCAGCGTTTGCGGAACATAACCAAGGGCAGTGCCGGCAATGAAACGGCCAAGCGGGATGCCCATTGCCCCGGCCGCAAGGTTGGTCACCAGGTTGGAGCCCACCGGCAGCAACCGGATCATCAAGGTGATCGAAAACGTAGACTTACTCCACATCTGAAGCGCCACATCCAGCCTGCCGTTGACGAAACGTTGCGCCGTTTCGCGAAACCCGGCTGCGGCGGACAAGGTGATCAGGCAGCCCGCAAGCGTGGACAGCAGCGCCAGGACCAATCCTTCGGCAAAACCGAAAAAGTAGGATGCAAAGAAGGCCACGGCCTGCCTTGGGCCTCCCGCGGCAGTAAAGACGGCAGCCAAACCGAAATAGGCTACCCTGCCCTGTGTCCAGCTTGCATTTTCATCGCCCGAGAAGCGAAACCAATCGACGATCTGACGAAACTGATAGTGCTCCAGCAGAAAACCCGCGCCGATGAGCACGGCAATCATCACGCCGGCCCGGATGATGAGACCAGGTCCCATCTGGCGAACTGCTGACATGAAGCGATTGGACATTTTCAGGCTCGATCTGCGGCAGGCAACGGCTGGAGCATCCACTTTAAGGCTTGCTGAAGGGCCGGTTAGCAATCGCAAGGCACAAGGGCAAGCAAAATCGGGTTATCGCTTGCACTGTCGCCAGGCCGCGGGCTTGACGAATGGATGCCACGATACCACGCTTGGTTCCACGATGCGCGGAGGCAGGCATGACTGAAAGCCCGAACATTCTTGACGATGCGGCGCTTGCACCCTGGCTGGAAGCAAATGTTGCCGGTTTTTCCGAACTGCATGAAATTCGCAAGTTCGACACGGGTCAATCCAACCCGACTTACCTCATCACCGCCCAAAGCGGGAAATATGTGCTGCGCGCCAAACCACCCGGCGAATTGCTGAAGTCCGCTCACCAGGTGGATCGCGAGTTCCGCGTCATGCGCGCGCTGGGGGCAACCAGCGTTCCCGTGCCTAAAATGATTGCGCTGTGCAATGAAGAGCATTCGCCGATCGGGCGCATGTTCTTTGTCATGGAATATCTGGAAGGCCGCATTTTCTGGGATCCGGCACTGCATGAACTGGTAGGCCCGGATGCCACCCAAACCCGCCACGCGATCTACGATTCAATGAATGCGGCGCTCGCCAATTTGCACTCGGTTGACATCAATGCCGTCGGCCTTGCCGATTTCGGCATGCCAGGCAACTATTTTGAACGCCAGTTCACCCGCTGGACCAAGCAATATGCAGCCAGCGAAGTCGACCGCAACGAAAACATCCACAGGCTGATCGACTGGCTCGCGGTACGCATACCGCCCGATGACGGCCAGGTGGCGCTTGTTCATGGCGATTTTCGTCTCGACAACATGATTTTCGCCAAGGACAGCGCAGCCATTCTTGGCGTGCTGGATTGGGAATTGTCGACACTTGGCCATCCGCTCTCGGATATCTCCTACCAATGCATGCAATGGCGTCTGCCGCATCTTGGCGGATTTCGCGGCCTTGGCGGAATTGACCGCGAAGCGCTCGGCATCCCTTCCGAAGCAGATTATGTGGCGACATACTGTGCTCGCCGGGCAATCGGCCCGATTGAAAACTGGCCGTTCTATTTGGCGTTTTCGTTCTTCCGCCTCGCTGCCATCCTGCAGGGCGTCTACAAGCGCTCGCTCGACGGCAATGCCTCCAACCCGGAAAAAGCCCGCGCCTATGGTGCTGCGGTACCGCAAATGGGCGAACTGGCGCTACAGATGATCCGCGATGAAGGCTGAAATTGCTTACACACACTTGAAACCGCCAGTCGGTTTTGCACGTATCTTGGTTAGATCAGGCCACAGGAGAACGAACATGCGGAACCTTGCAATGGCACTAGCCCTCGCGCTGGGCATGATGCTGCAATTCCTTGCGCACCCAGCCTTTGCACAGGATGCGGTTCCTGATGCCGACACTTCGGCAACGCGCGGTGTGATCGAAGACCAGATCAAGGCGTTCCAGTCCGGCGATGGCGAGCGGGCCTACGGGCACGCAGCCCCCAACATCAAGAACGTATTCGGCTCCGTTGAGCGGTTCCTGTCGATGGTTCAGACCGGCTATCCATCCCTTTACAATCCGCAGGCCTATAATTTCGGGCGAAATGCGTTGATCAGCGGTCAGGTGCACCAGGAATTGATCGTGACCGATGGCGATGGAAAACAATGGCAGGCGGTCTACAGTCTCGAGCGCCAGCCGGATGGCAGCTGGAAAATCACCGGCGTCAAGATGAACCCCTACAAGGGCGTCTCGGTCTGAGGTTCACTCCCTGCAAGCTGAATTGGCACTATTGCGCCAGCTTCTGTAGTGTCGGCATCACCGACTCACCTGCGCGCAAACCGGCTGCCACTTGATGATGCATAGTCTCAAATCGTTGATTGTCCTTGTTTGGCTGGGGCTTTGCGTTTCGCTCGCCCATGGACAGGCCGTCGAGGAAAAGCCGCCTGCGACAACTGAATTGCAGCGGTTGCTCAGCAAGATCGAGGCAGCGGTCGAAGAAAACGGCAAGGACGACGCAAAGCTTGTCCTGCAAAGGCTTGAACTCGACAAGCTGACAAAATCTCTGATCGATTTTGGCGTTTCGTTCCGGCCCGAACTTTCGACCATCAACAAGCGGCTTGGCGAGATCGGCCAGCCGCCAAAGGAAGGCGAAGCACCCGAAGCGGAACTTGTTGCAACCGAGCGCCAAAATCTCATTGCCCGCAAAGTGGCGATCAACAACGAATTGGCCGCCGCAGAGCAATTGTCGATCCGAGCAAGCCAAGCCCACAACAAGATATCCGATCTTCGACGCGAAATATTCTCAAACACCCTTTTCCGCAGGACCGAGGCGAAAGGTGTTTTCAGCCAGGAAAACTGGAACGCTTTCTTTGGCGAAATCCAAAAAGCCTGGCGCTCCGTGCAGTCGCGGACAAAATTTGTTTGGCAGTTCCGACAGAACTCGATCCTCCTGGCCAGCGGCCTGTCGTTACTGGCTGCTGTAGCCATCTGGTTCGCATTGCGCCGCAGCGTTGGCAGGCTCTTGTTCAGCTCCCGCCGCAATGATGACGAGCTTTCCTATTTCAGCCGCCTGTCGATAGCCTTTTGGTCGATTGTCCTACCCTCGCTGGCTGCAAGTGCAATTCTTGGCGCAACTTACGCCCTGTTTCTCAATTTCGGGGTGTTTTCAGGCCAATCATTGCAGTTGTTCCGGGCGCTGCTGGTTTCGCTTGCTGCCCTGATATTTGTCTACAATCTGGTCCACGCCGTTTTTGCCCCCCGCCATCCACAGCGCCGCCTTGCACCATTTACCGGTCGCTCGGCCCGCGTGCTCGTCTGGCTGACCATGGCCACGGCAACAGTGCACATTTCTGATTTCTTTCTAGGCCTGCTCAACGACATTTTCTCCTCGCCGCTGCCTGTGACCGTCGCGCAAAGCATGTTCGCCTCGCTGTTGATCGGCTTGTTCCTGATCTTGATTGCCTTGGTAAAGCCTTTCCGCAACAGCCAAACCGGAGCGATGGAAGCTTGGCCGTCATGGGTGAGATTGCCGATGATCCTGCTGGCCGGCTTCGTGATTGCAGCTGCTGTCACCGGATATATCGGCCTTGCAAGGTTTTCAGCCGCCCAGATCGTGTTTTCAAGCGCAGTCTTCGCTACCATGCTGATCGGCATTCAAAGCGGGCGCGCGCTTGGTGCCGATGGTGCGCTTGATGCGTCGCCGTTCGGAAGGTTCCTGCAGAACCGCTTCGAGTTGAAAGAGGCCGCGCTCGACCAGATCGGCCTGGCGCTAAGCCTTGCCGTCTATCTGCTGGTGCTGCTGGTCGGCCTGCCCCTGCTTGCGCTGCAATGGGGATTCAACTGGGTCGATGTCTCGACTTTCCTCTATTCAGCCTTCACCAACATAACCATTGGTTCGATCTCGATATCGCTGTTTGCGATCCTTTTCGGCATCGTCCTCTTCATTCTTGGCTATGTTCTGACCCGCCAGTTCCAGAACTGGCTTGATCGCACCGTCATGGCGAGAAGCCGGATAGACACCGGAGTTCGAAACTCGATCCGCACGGTTACCGGCTATCTGGGGGTTGCCCTCGCTGCTTTGATTGGCGTTTCAGCGGCCGGTTTTGACTTGTCGAACCTTGCCATCGTTGCGGGCGCATTGTCGCTGGGCATCGGTTTTGGCCTGCAGAACATCGTCAGCAATTTCGTGTCCGGTCTGATCCTGCTGGTGGAGCGGCCTTTCAAGGTTGGAGACTGGATCGTAGCCGGCCAGACCACCGGGATCGTCAAGCGCATTTCGGTGCGGGCAACCGAAATCGAAACCTTCCAGAAACAGACCGTGCTGTTGCCAAACTCCGAACTCATCAACCTGCCGGTCGGCAACTGGACCCATCGCAACCATCTTGGCCGGGTCGACATAAAGGCGAGCGTTGCCTACGGCACCAATCCGCGAATGGTGCACGACCTGTTGCTTGAAATAGCCATGAACGATGCATCCGTGCTCAAGGTGCCAGCGCCAATTGTCGTTTTCCTGGGATTTGGCGAGTCCGCACTGGATTTTGAACTGCGCTTTCACGTCAAGGACATCCTCGACAGTCTGGTGGTCGCCACCCGCATCCGCTTTGCAATCGTCGAGGCATTCGAAGAGCGTGACATCCAGATCCCGTTCCCGCAGCGCGACCTCAACATCAAGGCCGAGGACATGGCGTTTTTGACGACCCGCTTGCAGGAACCGCCCAAACCGGACAACAATGTACCCAAGCCTCGCAAAAAACCGGCTGCAAGTTGAACATGGCATTCAGCACCCGTTCATTTCCAGTCTGCTAGAAACGCGTCATCGCCGGAATGATCCGGTTGCAAAAAGGGAACGGCGGCAACGCCGACACAGACATGAAATCGTTGGTAGCAGCCATTTTCGCCACTATTGCTTTTGCCGGCGCGGCACAGGCTGCAAACATCGTCAATCTCGACCAGCAGGCACATTCCCTGCAGATCACCGAGAACGGAGTTCAGTCCGACATCGGCATTCAGCCCGGCGAAACCGTTTCGGCTTGCGCAGCGGGATGCTTCATCACGATGCCAAGCGGCGACCGCGAAACCTTGACTGGCGGCGAAACCGTTGAAATCGTTGGCGGCAAGGCAGTCATTAAGTAATCAGGCTGGCTAGCGCCGATTTCAGGCGACGGCCTTCCACCGAACCTTGAGCGATACCGGCCCGCGAAACGCCCACCCGCGATAGTGAACTTCTTCTTCCAGCCTCAAATCCTCGAGACGGGCAAACACGGCGGGAACGGCAATTCCCGCTACCAGCATGCGCGCGACGTGCGCACCGGCACAAAAATGCGGTCCTGAGCCAAAGACGATATTCTTTGCATTGTTCCTCGAAATGTCAAAAACTTCGGGATTTTCAAACACCGATGCGTCGCGATTGGCAGCTCCAAACATCAGGAATGCCCGACTTTCTGGCTCAAAATCAATCCCGGCATAAGTGTGTGCAACCGCAATGCGGCGTGGCGACATCCCAATAGGTGAAATCCAGCGGCCATATTCTTCAAACGCCTGCAGGAAACTTGCTTCCCCGTTTGTTATCTTCAAGTACTGCGCGCGATGCGCCAATAGAGCGTGAATGACGCCAGCAATTGCGTCGCGCGGCTCGTTCTGGCCACCACTGATGGCAAGCTTGATGTTGTGGCAGATGTTCTCTGGCGCCATGCCATTGCGCTGCATGACGGCAATCATGCACCAATCATTCTCGTCGTCTTGGCTTTCTGCCAGCCTGTGCAGGACAGCGGCGTCAATGGCGGCAGTGGCCGTGATGCACCTGGTTTCAATTTCGCGGTCGCCGCCAAAATTTGAAATTCCGTCAATCATTGCTTGCGACCAGGCGTCAATTTCGCGCCAGTCAACGCCAACAAGTCCGGTGATGCATTTCAAGGCTTCCGCCGAAACCCGCATGGCATAAGCGGCAACAAGATCACCGCTCTCCTGCCGTTCAAGTTCGTCCAATACGCGCGAAACAATTTGCGAGAAAATTTGCTGCCAATGTCCGGCGGCAGTGCGCGGTGAAAGCGATTGAAAGACTTGCCTGCGCTCCAGCGCATGCGCGTCGCCATCCTTGCGCATCATGTTTTCGCCCATCAGCCGGGTCATCAGCCCATGCGGCTGAACGCTCGAAAACACCGCAACGTTCTTTTCGCAGACATAAATGTCATCACGCAATGTGAGGAGCGTCGCGCCCAACTGGGGGACATGACAGATGCCCCCCTCAGCCTGCATTCTCGCGTAGATCGGGTAAGGATCGTTGGTGAAGTCAGCTGTGTCGATGTTGAAAACTGGAGCAAGCATTGCCCATTGCTAGCACTTTTGACCGGCATGCCAAGCGCAAAGCCTTCAAAGCGGCGCGATGTCGCCCTTGGCCCAGTTTTCCTTTGTCTTGGCGCGAAATTCTTCAAAACGCCCCTGCTCGATGGCTGCCCGAATGCCGCTCATCAAGTCCTGATAGTAAAAAAGATTGTTCCACGACAGCAGCATGCCGCCCAGCGCTTCTTCACAACGCACCAGATGGTGCAGATAAGCCCGCGAATATCCGCTCGCTGCGGGGCAATTGCTTTCCTCGTCCAGCGGGCGCAAGTCTTCCGCATGGCGAGCATTGCGCAGATTGACCCGACCGCGCCGAGTGAATGCAAGGCCATGTCTTCCGGACCGGGTCGGCATCACGCAGTCGAACATGTCAATGCCGCGCGCAACGCTCTCAAGAATGTCGTCCGGCGTGCCGACTCCCATCAGATAGCGCGGTTTTTCGACCGGCAATTCAGGCGCAGTGAAATCGATGGTGCGCAGCATCACTTCCTGCGGTTCGCCCACTGCCAGCCCGCCAATGGCATATCCCTTGAGATCCATGCCAGCCAGCGTTCGCGCCGACTTGAGCCGCAAATGCTCGATGTCGCCGCCCTGGACAATGCCGAACATCGCCCGGCCTCGCTGCTCACCAAAGGCTGTTGCGCAGCGTTCAGCCCAGCGCAGCGACAGTTCCATCGCCCGCTCGATCTGCGAAGGCTCGGCCGGCAGTGCTATGCACTCATCCAACTGCATCTGGATATCGGAGCCCAGCAACCCCTGAATCTCGATGGAGCGTTCCGGGCTCATCATGTGGAGCGAACCATCGATGTGCGATTTGAAGGTGACGCCTTCCTCGGTGAGCTTGCGCAGGCCTGAAAGCGACATCACCTGGAAACCGCCTGAATCCGTCAGCATCGGGCCTTCCCAGCCGACAAACGAATGCAGTCCGCCCAGCCGCGCCATCCGCTCGGCTCCCGGCCGCAACATCAGATGGTAGGTGTTGCCAAGGATGATATCTGCGCCCGTCCCCTTGACCTGGTCCATGTACATCGCCTTCACCGTTCCCACGGTTCCAACGGGCATGAAGGCGGGCGTGCGGACGACACCACGCGGCATCGTTATTTCACCGCGACGCGCCAACCCGTCGGTGGCAATGAGCTTGAAGCTGAAATCAGGGGTCATGAAGCGCTGTATAGCAGGCTGGCATCGCCATAGGAATAAAACCGGTAGTCGCTGGCAATGGCATGCGCATAAGCCGCTTTCATCGTGTCCGTGCCGGCAAAGGCACAAACCAGCATGAAAAGCGTCGAACGCGGCAGATGGAAATTGGTCATCAGGATGTCGCAGGCGCCAAAGCGGTAGCCGGGCGTGATGAAAATGTCGGTCTGCCCATTGAATGGCTCGATTGTGCCATCCTTTCTGGCAGCACTTTCCAGCAGTCGCAACGAAGTCGTGCCTACGCAAACAATGCGCCCTCCAGCCCTGCGCACGTCATTGAGCGCCTGAGCAGTGGTCAGGCTTACCGACCCCTGTTCGGCATGCATCTTGTGGTCGGCGGTGTCTTCCGCCTTCATCGGCAGAAAAGTTCCCGCTCCCACATGCAGCGTCACGAAATGGCGTGAAATGCCGCGCGCGGTCAGCCTATCCATCAGTTCCGGCGTAAAATGCAGACCTGCCGTTGGCGCTGCCACAGCGCCGTCGTGGCGGGCATAAATAGTCTGATAGTCGTCACGGTCGCGTTCGTCTTCACCGCGCTTCAAGGCGATGTATGGCGGCAAGGGAATATGCCCGACCGCGTTAAACGCCTCGTCGAGTGGCGCACCGGACAGGTCAAACGCCAAAGTCACCTCACCAGCCTCGCCCTTGTGCTCGACCGTGGCATCAAGTGCGCCCACCAGACAGGACGTATTTGCATGGCCGAACCGCAGCCGGTCGCCTTCACGCAGCTTTTTTGCGCCTCTGGCAAAGCCCTTCCAACGGCTCGCATCCAGCCGCATGTGCAGCGTGATCCCGACCGAGGCAATTGCCCCGTCACGGATGCGCACGCCCTCCAGCTGCGCTGGGATGACCTTGGTGTCGTTGAAGACCAGGGCATCGCCCGGCTGCAGCAGATCCGGCAAATCCACGACGATCCGGTCGTCAAATCCGCCGCCCAACACGCCGCTTGACCCGACCACCAGCATCCGCGCCGCATCGCGCGGATGCGCCGGGCGCAACGCGATGCGCTCTTCGGGCAATTCGAAGTCAAACAGGTCGACACGCATGATTCATTTCCGCACGAAAAAGGGCGGCGTGAAAGCGCCGCCCTGAAAAGTTGGTTCAAGCGCTGTCAAAGATCAGCGGCAACTTTCAGCGACACGATGGAATCGGGATCGCGCACCGGTTCGCCGCGCTTGATCTTGTCGACATTGTCCATGCCTTCGCTGACCTTGCCCCAAACGGTGTATTGGCGGTCAAGGAAGCGCGAATCATCAAAGCAGATGAAAAACTGGCTGTCGCCTGAGTCCGGGTTGTTGGAACGGGCCATCGAGCAGACGCCGCGGGTGTGCGGCGCTTCGTTGAATTCGGCCTTCAGCTTCTTTCCCGAGCCGCCCATGCCAGTTCCGGTCGGATCGCCGGTCTGCGCCATGAAGCCCTCGATCACCCGGTGAAACACGATGCCGTCATAGAAGCCGGTTCGAGCCAGTTCCTTGATGCGCGCAACATGGTTGGGTGCCAGGTCCGGCCGCAATTCAATCACGACCTTGCCCTTTGTCGTCTCCATGACGAGGGTGTTTTCAGGGTCCTTGTAGGTGCTCATTTCAAATCCTCTTGCACTTTGACTGCATTCTTGATGTCACAGATTACTCGACGGTCACAGTTATCATCTTGTCGGGGCCGTCAACCAGACCGTTGTTCGCCTTGCTGCCCTTCTTGAGCTTGTCGACATTTTCCATGCCTTCGACGATTTCGCCAACCAGCGTGTATTCGCCGTTAAGGTGCGGCGCGGCGTCCAGCATGATGAAAAACTGCGAATTGGCCGAATTGGGATCAGAAGTCCGCGCCATGCCAACCATGCCGCGCTTGAAATCTGCCGCCGAAAACTCCGCTGGCAGGTCCGGCAGGTTCGAACCGCCACCACCTGTGCCGGTCGGATCACCTGTCTGCGCCATGAAGCCGTCAATCACCCGGTGAAACACCACCCCGTTGTAAAAACCTTCCTTGGCGAGCGTCTTGATGCGTTCGGCATGGCCCGGCGCCAGATCGGCGCGCAGTTGCATTACGACCTTGCCCTGCGTGGTTTCGATGTTGACGGTGTTTTCATCTGCGAGTGCTGGTGAAAATGCACCGGTGAACAGCAACGCGGCAGCAACAATTCTTGGCATGAATTTCATGGAAAGCTCCGGGAAAAGGGCGTCAAACGCCGGTTTTGTCTTTTAAGGCAGCCAGCACGACCGCCGGAACGAAGGGCGAAACATCTCCGCCCATCTTTGCCACCTGCCGCACCAATGTGGCGGTAATGGCGCGGGTTTGCGGGCTGGCCGGAAAAAACACAGTGTGTACATCGGGGGCCATTACCCCGTTCATTCCGGCCATCTGCATTTCATAGTCAAGATCGGTACCATCGCGCAGGCCGCGCACCAGGGCGCTGGCGCCGCAGTTTCGCGCCGCGTGGATGACCAGATTGTCAAAACTTTCCACCTTGACGCTGCCAGCATCAATGCCCGCTTCCATAAGGGCAGCGCCGATCAATTGCGCCCGTTCCGAAAAGCTGAACATGGGCGCCTTGCCAGGATGCACCCCGATGCCGATCACCACCTCGTCAAACAACGCCATGGCCTGACGCAGCACATCAAGATGGCCATGTGTCAGCGGATCAAACGAACCTGGATAGTAGGCGATGGTTTTCATGGGCGCTCTTTTGTCATGACAACCCCCTGCCCGCAAGGCAGGCACGCTCAAATCTGCGCAACATCACAACGAACGCACTGTGACAAAGCGCACAGAATTACATGAACAACAGACGAATAGTACGTTCAGGCGAGGTTGAGACGGCATTCGTTAAATTGCCTCGCAAACCGGCAACGTTCCGGCAAAAGAATTACGCAATAGTGCGAAATGCAGCAGGGAGAATGACAATGGCAATCTTGATCGTGGCTATCGCAATGTCATCTGCAATGATGATCGCAGCCTTTCACTCGATATACATGGAACGCCGGGCGGAAATTCACCGCTCGCACCGTGCCGCAAAACGCGGCCATTTTGCATCCGAATTCGATCGGAGCTGAAGACAATCCCCTCCCGCACGGGTTTTGAACCGGCCCGTACCGGGAATTCGCCTGACCTTCAGTTTCGCCACTTGCGCGGCCCGTTAAATCCGGTGCCGCGCTTTTTTTACGCCTTTCGCAGCGTTGCCATCCAAAGCCCGCCGCCAATCAGCAAGGTGCCGCTGATGCGCTCGACCAGACGGATGCGGCTGCGGGTGAGCAGCTGCCCCGCCCTGCCCGCAAGCAGCGCATAGATTGAATCGAAAATCGTGGCGACCGCCATGAAGATAAGACCGCCGGTGAGCATCTGCACGAAGGCATTGCCGGCAGGATCAATGAATTGCGGAAGAAACGCACCATAAAACAGCAGCGCCTTGGGATTGGACCAGATCACCAGGAAGCCCTGCCAGAAATAACCGATCGATGGCCGCTGTACTTGCGTGGCATCGCCAATCGACCCGTCGGACCGCCACAGCCGGTAGCCGAGCCACACCAGATAGGCGGCCCCCGCCAGCTTGATCCAGAAGAACCAGTCCGCCATCAAGGCAACCACGGAGTTGAGCCCGAACGCCACGATCAGCACCATCGGGGCGAGGCCAGCCTGCGTTCCCGCGACGTTCAACAGCCCTGCTTTCGCCCCGTCGCGCAACGAATTGGCAATGATCACCGTGACAGTCGGCCCCGGCACGATGACGATGACAAAGCTGGCAATTGCGATTGCCAGAAGGTTTGTCAGCGAAAGTCCGTGTTCCATTTCCCCACCCCCAAAACAGGCCGTCGTTTACGACCCGCTTTGCTGGCAAAAGCAAGCGTTACAGACAGGCTCAGGCCTCTCCTGCCTCGTTTTCCGCAGCATCGGGTTCGCTTGTATTGCCGCCATCTTCTTCCGGTTCGCTGATCAGTTCAACCGAGACAACACGTTGTTCACCGCCCGTGTTGAAGATGGTGACGCCCTTGGTAGCGCGGCTGGCAAGCCGGATCTGGTTGACCGGTGTGCGAATGAGTTGCCCGGCATCGGTCACCAGCATGATCTGGTCGCCATCGCGTACCGGGAAGGCAGCAACCAACGGACCGATTTCCTCCACTTTTGAAATGTCGGTGGCGCGAATGCCCTTGCCGCCGCGACCGGAAATACGGAAATCATAGGTGGAAGAGCGTTTTCCATAGCCAAACGCACTGACTGTGAGCACGAATTCTTCGCGCCCCTTGAGATCGCCATACCGCTCCTCGGAAAGCTCAGCTTCGCCGCTGACTTCCTCACCAACCAGCGAGA
>JBGSNX010000037.1:0-25006 GCA_041739465.1 Salaquimonas sp. | reverse complement strand
CGGCGAAGGCGTGCAGCAGGCCTTGCTGAAGATCATGGAAGGCACGGTTGCCTCGGTGCCGCCGCAAGGCGGGCGCAAGCATCCGCAGCAGGAATTCCTGCAGGTCGACACCACCAACATCCTGTTCATCTGCGGCGGGGCGTTTGCCGGTCTCGACAAGATCATTTCCGACCGCGGCCGCAAGACCTCGATCGGCTTCAGCGCCAAGGTTGCAGCACCGGAAGACCGCCGCACCGGCGATTTGTTCCGTGAAGTCGAGCCGGAAGTTCTGCTGCGCTTCGGCCTGATCCCGGAATTCATTGGCCGCGTACCGGTTTTGGCAACGCTCGAAGACCTCGACGAGGTCGCGCTGGTCCAGATCCTGACCGAGCCGAAAAACGCGCTGGTCAAGCAGTACCAGCGGTTGTTCGAGATGGAAAATGTCGAACTGGCGCTGCACGAAGATGCGTTGAAGGCAATTGCCCGCCGCGCCATCGAGCGGAAGACCGGTGCACGCGGGCTGCGTTCGATCATGGAAGCAATCCTGCTGGACACCATGTTCGACCTGCCATCGCTGGACGGTGTGCAGGAAGTGGTGATTTCCGAGGAAGTCGTCAGTGGCAAGGCAAGGCCGCTCTACATCTATTCGGAGAAGATGGAACAAAAGGAAGCGAGTGCGTAAGCACTGCTAGCTATCGCGTGAATTCAAAACCCGGCGGAAACGCCGGGTTTTTTTGTGGGAAATTGAAACGCTGCCGATTGCGTCAAAAAAGTTCATCTTTGATGTGGCGCAACCTTGACTGGTTTTCTGGTGCAACCTAACGTTTGGTAAGTTCAGCGGCCCGGGCAGGGGAATTCATTTTCATGAGCAGTTTTCCATCGGTTATTGATCTCACAACGTTTGTGGCCGAGGGCTATGGGTTCGTCATCCAGGGCGATGCGGCGAACGACGTTGCTGGTTGGCGCGTCTCTTCAGCCGGAGACGTCAATGGCGACGGGATCGACGATTCGATCGTCGGCGCGCCATATGGCGACGATGGCGGCACCAATGCTGGAGAGGCCTATGTCATTTTCGGCAAGGCCGGGGCAACGCGGACGAACATCGACCTGACTTCGCTCGCCGCTGCCGACGGTTTCATCATCCAGGGCGATATGCCAGGAGACATAGCAGCTCGAAGTGTTGCGGCTGCAGGTGATGTCAATGGCGATGGTTTTGGCGACATAGTTATTGGTGCTTCACGGGGTGACGATGGCGGCTACAACGCCGGGGAAGCTTATTTAATTTTTGGGAAAAGCGGGTTCTCAAGAACCAGAATAGATCTAACCAACTTGTCACAATCAGACGGTTTTATCGTCGTGGGAGATGCTGCATATGACCGCGCAGGCTGGAGCGTTTCTGGATTAGGCGACGTAAACCAAGATGGAATTGACGATTTTATTGTAAGCCAACCAGACAACTCAAGAGACGGATTGAGGGTGGGCGAAAGTATTGTAATTTATGGAAAAATAGGGGCGACACGTTCAAATATCGATCTAACTTCGCTGGCCGCAGCCGACGGTTTTATCATCTCGGGAGATACATTCGATGATCAATCAGGCCGAAGTGTTTCGGAGGCTGGCGATATCAATGGTGATGGCATTGACGATATTCTTGTTGGAGCACCGATCGGAGACAACGGAGGAGTGGACGCTGGTGAAGCCTATGTGATCTTCGGCAAGGCCGGGGCGACGCGGGCAAGCATAAACCTGACAAATCTACCGGCAAACGTCGGGTTTGTTATCCAAGGGGATGCAGCTGGTGAGAAGTTTGGCTGGAGCTTGTCTTCGGCTGGTGACATCAACGGCGACGGGTTAGGCGATATTATTGCAGGCGCAATCTATGGAGATAACGGCGGCATTCGTGCCGGTGAGGCCTATGTGATTTTCGGCAAAGTCGGGTCGACACGGGCGAACATCGATCTGACCACGCTTTCCGCCGCCGACGGCTTCATTATCCAAGGCGATACTGCAGGTGATAACGCAGGCTACAGCGTTTCGGGCGCAGGTGATGTAAATGGTGACGGCATCGATGATCTGATCATTGGAGCGCATCTTGGCGACAATGGCGGCACAGACGCAGGCGAGGCCTATGTAATTTTCGGCAAGGTCGGGGCGACGCGGACCAATCTCGACCTAACGTCGCTTGCTACTGGCGATGGGTTCACAATTCAAGGCGATGCAATAGGCGACCATGCCGGCTTTAACGTTTCCTCTGCTGGAGATATCAATGGCGATGGAATCGGCGACCTGGTCATCGGTGCGCCGTCTTCGGACAAAGGCGGAACGGATTCTGGCGCAGCCTATGTAATCTTCGGCCGGGTTGATTCATTGTTGCCCTCAACGATCGACGACAATCTCACCGGCACTGAGGGCGATGACTCCATCGACCTGCTTGCAGGCGACGACACCTATTCGGGGCTTGGTGGCAATGACACGATCACCGGTGGTGAAGGGGCTGACGACCTGTCGGGTAATGCTGGCAATGATGTTTTCATTGCCACGGCATCGCAACTGGTTTCCGGCGACAGCATCAACGGCGGTGCGGATAACGACACGCTTCGCCTCACCGGCGGCGGTCCGTTCTCGTTCTTCAACGTGGCGTTGACCAGCGTTGAACACGTCGTGTTCGCTGATGCTGGCGGGATGGTGTTTTACTCCGACAGCGTGACGCAGTTGGCAGTAATCAATGATTTGCTCAATCTCGGCGTCACCGACGTGACCTGGACCGAAGGCGGGGCGAGCAATGTCGCGACGCGGATTTCCGGCGGGCCCAATGATGGCGGCACGCAGGTCGTTGCCACCGATGCGGGCGGCAACAGCTGGACGACTTCGACGTTGATATTTGATGCCAATGGCATCGTGTCCAAGCATACCGTCAATGATGACGGCACAGTGGTTCACTGGGCTTATGCATCAGCCATTCTTGACTCGATTACTACCAGCAACCTTGCCGGTGAGCGCGACACCGTCACCATCGACTACGATGTGTTCGGGCGTTGGAGAAGCCATACGACCAGCTATGACGGCGATCCAGTACGCTCGACCGTTCTAAACTACGACGTTGCGCAGCAGCGGGTGGAAAGCCGGATCGAGACTGCATCGAGCGGATTCGTGACAACGACAAACTTCAATGCGTCAAGCCAACGCGCGTCCATCATCTCGGACGACAGCGTGTCGAACATCCACGCTTGGGAAAGTTCGACGCTGACGCTCGACCCGGCCACCGGCCAGGTCACCCAGAAAGTGACATTGATGGATGACGGCAACACGGTGACCGAAGACTACTCAGGCGGTCTCCTGTCGTTACGGGTCACCACCGATGGCGGAGCAAACGACGCCTTCACCACGGTCACGCAAAACTATCTGGCAGGCGTGTTCACCTACCAGTCGAACATCAATGACAATGGCACCGGGCTGATTATCGGCTCTGCGGCAGGTACCACGATCAGCCAGAACAACGCCATCAACGACGCCATTTTCGGCAATGGCGGCGCAGACGTGTTCACCTTCAACGTCGGAATGGGTCAGGACCGGATATTCGACTTCGCCAATGGTGTCGATCTTCTGGATCCGACCGCGCTGAACATCGGAGCCGTGGCAGACATTGCCGGCAATGGCGGCACCGTCGTGCAGTCGGGCGCCGATCTGGTGATCACGCTTGGCACCGACACGCTGACGCTCAAGAACTTCCAGATCGCCAATCTCGACGACGGCGATTTCGTTGGGTTCAACAACTTCTAGGCGCCAATGCAGACATCAAGAAAACAAAACCCGCCGCAATGGCGGGTTTTTTTGTTCACGGTTTCAACATGGTTGTGCACTTTGCGGCACCCTTGAACCTTTCGCCTGCACGCACCAATTACGGATGACATGATCCTTGCTGGTCTCCAGCGGCGCTACCAGTGGCAAAACTTCCCGATGGCACGGCTTATGAAGGCCCCCCGCGCGATGCTCATGCATTGTCGGGTGGAAAAGCGTGGCGTGGCAGTGGTCACGGCGCGCCTAGCCTTTACAATAGAGATTCGGAAATCGGGATTCCCACCCGTTCCGCAGGCACGAGGTACACACTATGAGCAAGACCGGAAAAACAATCGGATTGGGCGGCGGCGAGATTTATCCGTTGTTGCCTTTGCGCGACATCGTCGTTTTCCCGCACATGATCGTGCCGCTGTTTGTTGGCCGTGAAAAGTCGATCGCCGCCCTTGAAGAGGTGATGAATTCCGACCGGCAAATCCTGCTGTTCACCCAGAAGAATGCCGGTGATGACGATCCTTCTCCTGAAGCGCTGTTTGAGACTGGAACGCTGGCAACCGTGCTGCAGCTTTTGAAGTTGCCCGATGGTACCGTGAAGGTGCTTGTCGAAGGTGTTTCGCGCGCAAGGGTGCTCGAATTCACCGCTCGAACCGATTTCCACGAGGCGCGGGCAGAAGAATTGCCCGACACCGAGGACGACAAGACCGAAGTTGAGGCGTTGGCACGCTCGGTGATTTCCGAGTTTGAGAACTATGTGAAACTCAACAAGAAGGTTTCGCCCGAAGTTGTCAGCGCGGTGACGCAGATCGAGGAATATTCAAAGCTCGCCGACACGGTTGCCCAGCATCTTGCCATCAAGATTGCTGACAAGCAGAAAATTCTCGGCATCCATTCGGTGCGCGAGCGGCTTGAACACGTGCTTGGCCTGATGGAGAGCGAAATCTCTGTGCTGCAGGTGGAAAAGCGCATCCGCAGCCGCGTCAAGCGCCAGATGGAAAAGACGCAGCGCGAATATTACCTCAACGAGCAGATGAAGGCGATCCAGAAGGAATTGGGCGACGAGGAAGGTCGCGATGAAATGGGCGAACTTGAAGCCCGGATTGCCAAGACCAAGCTCTCGAAGGAAGCGCGCGAAAAGGCCAATGCCGAGTTCAAGAAGCTCAAGCAGATGAGCCCGATGTCGGCGGAAGCCACCGTCGTGCGCAATTATCTCGACTGGCTGCTTGGCATTCCGTGGGGTCGTCGCTCGGCGATCAAGACCGACATCACGCTTGCAGAGAAAATCCTCGAGGAGGATCACTACGGCCTCGATAAGGTCAAGGAGCGCATCGTCGAGTACCTTGCGGTGCAGAGCCGTTCCAAGACGATCAAGGGACCGATCCTGTGCCTTGTGGGGCCTCCAGGCGTGGGCAAGACTTCGCTTGCCAAGTCGATCGCCAAGGCAACGGGCCGCGAATATGTCCGTATGGCCCTTGGCGGGGTGCGCGACGAAGCGGAAATACGCGGCCACCGCCGCACCTATATCGGTTCGATGCCCGGCAAGGTCATCCAGTCGATGAAAAAGGCCAAGAAGGTCAATCCGCTGTTCCTGCTCGACGAAATCGACAAGATGGGCATGGATTTTCGCGGGGATCCGTCTTCGGCGCTGTTGGAGGTGCTTGATCCTGAACAGAACCACACGTTCAGCGACCACTACCTTGAAGTCGACTACGACCTTTCGGGCGTGATGTTCGTGACGACGGCCAACACCTTGAACATTCCAGGGCCGCTGATGGACCGGATGGAGATCATCCGGATCGCTGGCTACACCGAGGACGAAAAGGTTGAAATCGCCCGCAGGCACTTGTTGCCGAAGGCGATCAAGGACCATGCGCTTGCCGACAAGGAGTTCAAGATCACCGATGAGGCGATCCGTGTGCTGATCCAGCGCTACACCCGTGAAGCGGGCGTGCGAAACCTTGAACGTGAGTTGCAGAAGCTTGCGCGCAAGGTGGTGACGGAAATTCTCAAGGCAACCAGGAAGTCGGTCAAGATCGACGAGGACAATGTCGAAACCTATCTGGGCGTTCCCAAGTTCCGGCACGGCGTTGCCGAGTTGGAAGACCAGGTTGGCGTCGTCACCGGGCTGGCATGGACGGAAGTGGGCGGCGAATTGCTGACCATTGAAGGCGTGTCGATGCCGGGCAAGGGGCGCATGACGGTAACGGGCAACCTTCGCGATGTGATGAAGGAATCCATCTCGGCGGCAGCTTCGTATGTCCGTTCGCGCGCTGTTGCGTTCGGGGTCCAGCCACCATTGTTCGACCGCACCGACATTCACGTGCACGTGCCGGAAGGGGCGACTCCAAAGGATGGTCCGTCTGCCGGCATAGCCATGGCAACGTCCATTGTGTCGGTGATGACCGGCATTCCGATCCGCGCAAATATCGCCATGACCGGCGAAGTGACGCTGCGCGGGCGGGTGTTGCCGATTGGAGGGCTCAAGGAGAAGCTGCTTGCGGCGCTGCGCGGCGGCATCACCAAGGTGCTGATACCAGAAGAAAACGCCAAGGATCTCGCCGAGATCCCGGACAATGTGAAGAACGGCCTCGAAATCGTGCCGGTCTCTCGCATGGACGAAGTGATCAAGCACGCGCTGGTTCGCCAGCCGGTTGCGATCGAGTGGACAGCTGAAGACGATGCCAAGGCAAGACGCGCCTTTGGCACTGGTGCTGAAACCGACCCGGCAATCACCGCGCATTGATCGTTTCGGAAGCAATGCAGACCCAGAAAAGCCAAGGCCCGGGAGCAGTTTCCGGGCCTTTTTCTTGCCGAAACGACGGACACGGGCGTGCGAATCATCTCGCCGCGCTGGAGTTCGCAGTATCAAATTTCGTCCAAACGCTGCCGTTTGCGCTCATCGAGAGTGTGCGTAGACTGAAGAAACGCTGGAAAAGCTGGCCAAATTCACGGTTTTTCACCGGTAGTCATTGAATTTACCCAATCAACGGTTGACGATTTGGTGGCCGGGGGCTTTTTGCAACCAGTGCAAATGCGAGGAAGGATTACCCCATGAACAAGAATGAACTGGTAAGTGTTGTCGCTGAAAAGGCGGGTCTGACCAAGGCGCAGGCTGCCGATGCGCTGGATGCAACGCTCGATGCCATTGTTGGCGCGATGAAAGCTGGCGATGAAGTTCGTCTTCTGGGTTTTGGCAATTTCGTGGTAGTCGACCGCAAGGCGACGACTGCCCGCAATCCCCAGACCGGCGCTACAGTCGATGTGGCTGCATCCAAGGCACCAAAGTTCAAGCCGGGCAAGGCTCTCAAGGACGCCGTCAACGTCTGATATTGCCAAGCGCGTGCAAGTACCCAACCCGCCCGAAAGGGCGGGTTTTTTGTTGTAAACGCCTTGCAGGCTGCGGAATAAAAACCTATTGATCCTTACAGGGACTGACGGCGCTTGAAGGGCGCACAATGACCAGTCGGGAAAAGGCCAAAGGTGCTGCATTTGTTGCGGTAACTATTGGTGATCTGGCCAATGCCGGATTGGGCATCAGCATTCATTGCCGCGACTGCGGGCATTTTTCCCAGCGTCCTGCAGCGAACCTCCGGATCAAAGCTGAACGAAGCATTCCTTCGCTGGAGCGGGCATTTGTTTGCGGGCTCTGCGGTTCACGCAATTCATGCGCAATGCCGCATTATCCCAAGCGACTTCCTGAAAGGTGATACTATGCACATTCGGAGCCAACGGGTTGTTTTTTGGCGTTACAGGATTGCACTTTTGGGTTACATTAGGGAAGGGGCTCATTCAAGGAAACACCCATGAACGAGAAACGAAAGTACTTGCAGTGGATTGCAGGCATCACAACAGCCGCAGGCTTGGCTTTTGCCGTTGGTGCCTTCAGTACAACTCCTGCCAGTTCACAGCAGGCAGGACCCGGTGATTGCCCGCTCGATAACTTGTCCTGCGGAAATGCAGACGATGAGTCACAGCCAAGCATCGCGAACGGTGTTAAGAACGGCTTAGTCAATGGCGTTCCAAACGGTATTGATAATGGCGTTCCAAACGGTGTTCCGAATGGCGTCACTAATGGCGTTCCGAACGGCGTTCCAAACGGTGTTGGAAACGGCGTTCCAAACGGCATTACAAATGGGTCGAACCCGGATTAATTATCGCGGCACGGCCTACCATGCGGTTCGCACCTGAAAAAACATCGTGATGCTTTCGAGCCGACTGAAACAAATTGTTGTTTTCATTGCTGCGGCGCTCATATGTGCCGCAGCTTTTTTTGGCGGCCGGTACTTTTCGTCTCAAGTCGGATCTGACGGCCCACAGGCTTCCATCGCGGCGGGCAGGCTCAATCTTTCGCGGTTCTCCTTTCGCGACATCAACCGCAATGGGCTGTTCGACGTTGGCGACCGGGCTTACACCGGTTTGCGTATTGAAATGACCCGCTCGGACGGGACGATCCGCAACACACTTTCCAACTATTCGGGTTTTGCCAATTTCAAGATGTCGGCAGGGCGCAAGTCTGATCCGATCTTTGCGCCCGGACCCCATACAACCATCCCGAGGCCTCCGGCGGGCTGGGAATTGACGTCACCCGTTTCCGAGGAGACAGTGGAATTTGCCTTGGTGGAGGGTTCGCCCGCGGGCATCGCCGGACTGTCGACCTATACCCCGGTCGGAATAGCGCCGATACGCGGTGTACTTGTTTCGAGGGCGGTTGCCGATCAGAGGCAGTTGCAGTTTACAGACTCAAACGGCATGCCACTGGCGCAAGCTGAACGCGAGCCGGGGTATTTGTTCATAGCCGTTCCTGCAGGTCCGGTGACTGTAAAGGAGGGCAATGGGAGCAAATCGCGCCAACTTGACCCTGGGTATTACCCGTTGCTGTTGTCATCATCGTTCACTGTGGACATAGGTCCTGAAAGCAGCACACCGGCGATCACTGCCAATTTTGACAGCATAACCCGGTCCGACACGCTTGCGGAAGTTCCACACGGCTATGTCGGCTTTGGCTGGAAGAATTGGGTGGTGCCGTATGAGAAATTTTATGAGGCACCTGGATTGTTGAACGGTGTCACCTCGGGAGACTATTCCGCCTACAACAGTTCAGGGCATCCGGCCGAGGTGATTTCACCCACGCCCTTTGATTTCGTGCGAGCCAAGCTCTCTGTGGTTTGGCCTGATGCGGAAAACTCCGATACGATTGTTGAAGGCTACCGGGACGGCAAATTGTTGCATAGCGACCGGCTGCGGCTGAGCCGAAACGGCCCTGTTGAATTTTTGGCGGATTGGCGCGGTATCGACAGGATTGTGTTCCGCCATGAGCTTTTCTGGCAGCTCGTGGTCGATGATCTTGAGCTGCGCAAGCTGTAACCCGGTGCCCGCGGCAATTGCCAGATGCGCGAGGAGCGGTTAGGCAAGCATCCTGAGTTGTTGCATTCATCCTGTCAGCCGCCGGTTCAGCCATGATCAAGATTGTTCCCTCAACGCCGTTTCAAGACCAGAAACCGGGTACATCCGGACTGCGCAAGAAGACCGTGGTTTTCAAGCAGGCGCAATATGTCGAGAATTTTGTGCAGGCAATCTTCAATTGCCTTGGCAGCGACGCGCACGGAACCATGGTGCTTGGCGGTGACGGCCGCTATTTCAACAGGCAGGCCATCGCCACGACCTTGCGGATTGCCGCTGCAAACGGGGTCAAGCGCGTGGTGCTCGGCAAGGATGGCATCCTTTCGACGCCGGCTGCTTCGCACCTCATCCGCAAGCTGGGGGCGTTTGGCGGCATCATTCTGTCGGCTAGCCACAATCAGGGTGGGCCTGATGGCGATTTTGGCATCAAGTTCAACGGCGCCAATGGTGGACCAGCACCTGAAAAGCTGACAGCGCAGATATTTGACGCAACGCTGAGTATCGAGAATTACCGTATCAGCGACGAGCTGCCGGGCGACATAGGTGTCGAGGGTCTGTCGATGTTGGATGGCATGGCGGTTGAAATTGTTGATCCGGTTGAAGCCTATGCTCAATTGATGGAAAGCCTTTTTGATTTCCCAGCAATACGCGCGCTCATTTCCGACGGCTTTTCCCTGTCGTTTGATGCCATGCATGCGGTGACCGGGCCCTACGCAAAGGAAATTCTGGAGCGGCGGCTGGGAGCACCAGCCGGAACTGTCGTCAATGGTGTGCCTCTGGAAGATTTTGGCGGCGGCCATCCTGACCCCAATCCCGTATATGCGGACGAATTGTATGCAAGGATGATGGGGCGCAACGCGCCGGATTTTGGCGCTGCGTCCGATGGTGATGGCGACCGCAACCTCATTCTTGGGCGAGGTATCTTCATCACGCCATCTGATTCACTAGCCATGCTGGCTGCCAATGCGCATCTGGCTCCAGGCTATCGTGCCGGCCTCAAGGGCATTGCCCGCTCGATGCCGACCAGCACGGCAGCCGACAAGGTTGCACACGCCCTCGGCCTGCCGATGCATGAAACGCCTACCGGCTGGAAGTTCTTCGGCAATTTGCTGGACGCGGGCATGGCAACCATTTGCGGCGAGGAAAGTGCCGGCACAGGTTCGGACCATGTGCGCGAGAAGGACGGACTGTGGGCGGTGCTGCTTTGGCTGAACATTCTTGCTGTGCGCAAGGAAAGCATGATTGCCATCGCCTCGGACCATTGGAGCCGCTTTGGCCGCAATTACTACGCCCGGCACGATTATGAAGGCGTGCGCAGCGACGATGCCGATGCGCTGATGGCTTCCTTGCGAGGCCGTTTGGCAAGTCTTGGCGGAACCAGCGTTTGCGAAATGACCATCGATGGCGCGGATGATTTCAGTTACCACGATCCGGTGGATGGGTCGGTCAGTGCGAACCAGGGCGTTCGCATCCTGTTTGGAAACGGATCCCGGATCGTTTACAGGCTTTCGGGGACCGGAACCGAAGGGGCAACCTTGCGGGTATATCTGGAACGCTATGAAAGCGGTCCGAAACATCTTGACCTTGATCCTGCAGTCGCGCTGGCGCAAATCGTGGCTGCAGCTCGCGAGATAGCGAGAATTGAACACTACACTGGCAAATCCGAACCCAGTGTGGAGACGTAAAGTGAGAAACAGGGTTGGGTGGTTTTTGCAATGACACGATATCTGATTACATGGCTTGCGGTCGTTGTGGTTTTCCTAGCCATTGACAGTGTTTGGCTCGCGTATGTGGCCAAGTCCTTTTACCAAAAGCACATTGGCTTCCTGTTGCGCGAGCAATTCCAGATGGGTGTGGCCGCAGTGTTTTATCTGTTTTATGCGGCCTGCCTTGTCGTTCTTGTTGTTGCGCCAGCAGCAAAGTCGGGCAACCCGTGGCAAGCGCTTGCCTTGGGCGCGCTTCTGGGCCTTTGCGCATATGGCACCTATGACATTACGAATCTCGCCACCATCAAGGGCTGGCCGGTAATTGTTTCGGTTGTCGACATGGCTTGGGGCATGACGATCACCGCCATTGTCAGCTATGTCGGTTTTTGGGTCATGACCCGTTTTGCGGCTTGAATCGATCCCCCCGATTGGCGCGGCGTATCGATCCTGCTATCGCGTTGTCCAGATATTTTTGGGCATAGGGAAACAGGCAGATGAAACGCTCGCGCGCCAATGAAATCATCTCACAGGCCGATGCATTCATCCGCTCGTTCGGGTACATCCTTCCGCCTTTTGCCTATTGGTCTCCCGAAGAAATGATCGCGCGCCGAGCCGAGATTAACGGCATCGTCGATGCGCGGTTGGGTTGGGACATTACCGATTACGGGCTTGGCCGGTTTGATGAAATGGGCCTCTTCTTGTTCACGGTGCGCAACGGCAATGTTGCCGATCTCAAGCGCGGCGGAGGCATGCTCTATGCCGAAAAAATCATGATCTCCCGCAAGGACCAGCTTTCGCCGATGCACCGGCACTATCTCAAGGCCGAGGACATCATCAACCGCGGCGGCGGCAAGCTGGTGCTCGAGCTGTTCATGGCCAATGAAAAAGGCGAAATTGACGACAAGGCGCAGGTTGAAGTGCCCGTCGATGGCGTTCTGCGCCGCCTTCCGGCCGGCGGCTTGTTGAAACTTGATCCCGGCGAAAGCGTCACATTGCTACCCGGCGTTTGGCACGCGTTCGGGGGCGAGGGCGGTGATGTGTTGATTGGTGAAGTCTCAACCGTCAACGACGATGTCAACGATAACTGGTTCAGCCAGCCGATCGGGCGGTTTTCGAATATTGAAGAAGATACAAACCCTACGCACCTCTTGGTATCGGATTACCCAACGAGGCTTTCATAGCCGGGCGAGAGCTTTAAAGCGGCGAAACGAAAAGGCACCATCGCGCTAGCAGGTTGATCTGATGGTGCTTCGTTTCAAAGGACTCTGAGCACAATGCACCTGCTGGGAGAAGTGCCCGCTTCACCGGGCATGGAGACATAGGGACCGGTATCATCAACCAGTTTGAGCACTCCGCGTGCCTCATAGCCAGCCACGTGATCGCGAAAGCCGGAATTCCAAAGTATGTCTTTGACGGTCAGAATGATTGCTCCACCGGGCTTACATATCCGCACCAGATCATCGAGCCCTTCGGTGCCGACATGACCGGACGTGAACACCCCTGAGGAAATGATTGCCGTAAAATGATCGTCGGCAAAGGACAGCCTTGTTCCAAGTGCACCTTCATGCAGGTCGGCATAAACGCCCTTACGGCCGGCAACAGCGAGCATGCCACGCGAAATATCAAGGGCATGGGCTTCAGGATATCCAGCGATACCAAGCCACTCGCCGAGCAAACCGGTGCCGGCGCCAGCATCCAGTATTGGACGGGCTCCCTTTGGCACGTGCCGGGAAAGCAATGCGAGGCAAATTGCGGGATGCCGATAGCCCGCAATGGCCATGTCGCCATCATAGCTTTCAGCCCATGCATCATAGACAGACGCCACGTCGGCCTGCGTTTGCGCCCCGTAGACCGATTTCAATCTTGATGTCTTGTTGTCGCCAGTCATTGCATCCCCCTATTGTTGCGCGTGCGCGCCAAACCATAGCCTTTGCCAAAGGTTTGTGGAACTGTGCGGCATTTGGAACGGGAGTTGAAATGTCGCTCAACAAGGGGCAATCCGATGTCTGAAGAACAAGACGAGCAGCTTCGCAACGCAATTGCCAGTGTGCCAGCGCTTGCGGGATTTTCAGGCGTGCCCGAACGGTTGGGTGGCCTCACAAACCTTGTTTACCGGCTTGGCGATGTTTGCCTCAGGTTGCCGGGCAAGGGGACCAGCGAATACATCAACCGTACCCACGAAGCGGAAACTGCGAAAGCTGCAGCAATAGCCGGGGTAAGTCCCGAGTTGATCCACGCTGACCCGGTTACCGGCATCATGGCCACGCGGTTCCTGGCAGGCACCCGAACCATGTCACAATCCGGTTTCCGTGAAGTTCCAGGTTCGGTGGTCAGGGCAGGGAGGGTGTTCAACAAGCTCCATACATCGGGTGTAAAGTTCCCATTCACCTTCGAGCTTTTTGCCATGATCGACGACTATCTGGCGATCCTTGCCACACGCGATGTGGCTTTGCCGGTCGGCTATCATGATGTTGTTGCCGAAGCCAAAAAGGTGCGCGCGGTGCTTCAGGCAAAGCCTGTGCCCCTGGTTGCCTGCCATTGCGATCCGTTGTGCGAGAATCTTCTCGATGATGGCACGAGAATGTATCTGATCGACTGGGAATATTCGGGAATGAATGATCCCATGTGGGATCTTGGCGACCTTTCAGTTGAGGCTGGATTTGACGCCAAACAGGATGAAGCACTGCTTGTCGCCTATTTTTCCGGCACGCCCCAGCCGGCAGACAAGGGCCGAATGATCATCTTCAAGGCCATGTGTGACCTTCTGTGGACATTGTGGGGGCTCATCCAGTTGGCAAACGGCAATCCGGCCGAAGATTTTCGTGCCTACGCAGATGGCAGGTTTGCGCGTTGCCGCACCTTGATGGCATCAGCGCAATTTCAGGAAAGCGTGGCTGCTGTAGCCAACCAAAGCACTCGCTAAGAAAGTTGCCTGGCTATCAAGGCAGACGCGCCCGGTGAAAGTGTCCGGCAGCGTGGGTACCGGCACCAATTGCGCGGCGCGAAGAGCGAACGGCGCTTGCCAAGTGCGCCATGAAGGCGTTTGCTGGCGAGCGGGGGCGTTTACGGGGGGCTCATAGATGACCACGATTATCGGGTTGCCGGTTTGGCTGGTGGTCGTCCTCTCGGTGTTTGCAGTCATCGCCCTGGTTGACCGGATCTTTGCACCATCGGTGCGCTGGTTTTTTCGCGGACGGATCAACCACGCCATTGAAGAGCTCAATTCGCGGCTGCGCTTGCAAATACAACCTTTCAAGCTGACGCGCCGGCAGACGTTGATCGACCAGTTGATGTACGATCCCAAAGTGCTCGAAGCGGTCGATACACAGGCGCGCGAAACCAATGTGCCAAGGGCAGTGCTCGTGGCCAAGGCCGAACGCTACGCCCGCGAGATCGTGCCCTCGTTTTCGGCGCTGACCTATTTCGGGTTCGGCACGCGTGCTGCGCGCTGGCTTTCGCAATTGCTGTACCGGGTTCGGCTTGGCTATTCCGACAACGAAACCCTGCAGCAGGTTGACCCGTCTTCAACGGTCATCTTTGTTATGAATCACCGTTCAAACATGGACTATGTGCTGGTGACATTCATGGCATCGACACAGGCTTCGCTTTCCTATGCGGTGGGCGAGTGGGCACGCATTTTCCTGCTGGAGAGCCTCATACGCTCGATGGGAGCTTACTTCATCCGCCGCAATTCCAACGACCCGCTATACCGGCGCGTCCTTGGGCGTTATGTGGCCATGGCCACAAGGCAGGGCGTTACCCAAGCGGTGTTTCCTGAAGGGGGACTTTCGCGCGACGGGCGGCTTGGCACGCCCAAACTTGGGATATTGAGCTACATCGTCAGCGAATTCGACGCGACTGCCGACCGGGATATCGTCTTCATTCCGGTGGGGATCAATTATGACCGGGTGCTGGAAGACCGGGTGCTGACTGCAAAGGTGGAAAAGGAAGTTTCGGGCCGGGATTTTCGTGCACGTCTGTCCGGCTTCGCCGGGTTCATAGCCACCATGGCGAAGCTGCGGATGACCGGGCGGCTCTATCGCTTCGGCTATGCCTGCGTGAGCTTTGGAAAGCCGGTTTCGCTCCGAAAGTGGCAGCAGGCCAAAAACCTCGTCATCCGTTCGTTGCCAATGGAAGAGCGGTTTGAGGCAGTGTCAAAGCTTGGCAATGACCTTTTGAAGGAAATCGGCGCGGTCCTGCCGGTGCTGCCGGTATCGCTGGCTTCACGGGTTTTTCTCGACAGTGGTGACAATTGGCTTAGCGAAATGGAGGTCAAGTCGCACATCGGTGATCTGATCGAGACCCTCGCCAAACGCGGAGTGCATGTCCACATTCCGCGCTCTGATCTTGATTATGCCAGCAGCGCGGGGCTGCGCATGCTGACCTTGCGAAAAATGGTGGAAGAAAACGGCGAGGGGCTGTTTCGTGCAAACCCCAAGGAAAGCGTGCTGCTGCAGTATTACGCCAATTCGATCGCGCACCATTTGCCTGGGATCGGTTGACGCCGGCACAACGAGCATGCGTGTCGGGGTGAGGCGAAATCGAGTATGAACGGGCTTTTTCGGGAAGATTATTGATGCTGGCTGCCAGTCTTACCGGCGCGCCATATTTGCGGCCCGGTTGCGCCTTGCTTCTGGATTGACGATGTCTTGATCCCGCGGTCAATGCCAGCCTCGATGATCTGGCCAGGCGTGCCGCGCCAAAAAAACACGGTCGTCACAAGAACCATGATCATGAAAGCGTATGAACTGAAAACAAGGCCTTTCATTTCTTTACTCCACAATCAGATGGCGGACGAATTGTTGGGACTTCCAACCGGCGACGACCGCAAATTTACACCCGATATGGTGAAAGATTGGTTCAAATAAACAACAAAGTACTAAATCGTTTCATTTTTCTGCGGTTCGCAAGAGCCGTTTGCGTACCCAAATTGAAAGAAGGCAGGACCAGCTTTCGCCGGGACCTTGCGAATCGTTGATTTTATGGAGGGAATTTGGTGGGTGCTGACGGGATCGAACCGCCGACCTACTCGGTGTAAACGAGCCGCTCTCCCAGCTGAGCTAAGCACCCTGAAATAAGAATGGCGCGAGTGACGGGGCTCGAACCCGCGACCTCCGGCGTGACAGGCCGGCACTCTAACCGACTGAGCTACACCCGCGCATTTGCCGCCGTTGCCCGGCGTCAAGGTCGCGTTGAATTACGTGCTTCGATACATGAAGTCAAGCACTGACGCTGTGGTTTGGGAAGCTGCGACAGATGCATGAAATTCTTGCCGCAAACCCCGGAAAAACGTGCAATTGAGCGGTTTTCTGCTTGTGCCGAAACGGCGGCTGGGATAACCCGGACTTCGACTAAAAAGGTTTTTCAGCCGCTACGTGCGGCGTGCTGGTCTTCTTTGCCGCATTGTACCAAACCGGTGGCTGGTACAGTATCGCCGGGCAAATGGGCGGCATTGATGGAGGAGGCTGGTTTGGACGCGCTTCTCAACGCTTACCTGCCAATCATCATTTTCATAGCAATCTGCCTTGTCATCGGCAGCGCACTTCTGGTTGCGCCGTTCATTGTGGCGCACCAGTCACCGGACCCTGAAAAGCTTTCGGCCTATGAGTGCGGTTTCAACGCATTTGACGATGCACGCATGAAATTTGATGTCCGCTTCTATCTGGTGGCAATACTTTTCATCATCTTCGATCTTGAAGTGGCGTTCCTGTTTCCCTGGGCGGTGTCCTTCGGCACGCTCGGCTGGTTTGGCTACGGGTCGATGATGCTGTTCCTTGCCGTTCTCACCATCGGCTTCATATACGAGTGGAAGAAGGGCGCACTGGAGTGGGATTGATCCTGCATCCATTGGCTATGAAAGACCTCCGGGGCACCTGACATGAATGACGGCTCAACATCGCTTATCCTGCCAACCGGAGCAAAGCTGACAGCTTCGCCCGAGCATCAGCCGTTTTTCGGCGAGATCAACATTGAGCTTGCCGACAAGGGATTTCTGGTCACGTCGACAGACGAGCTGATCAACTGGGCGCGCACCGGGTCATTGATGTGGATGACCTTTGGCCTTGCGTGCTGTGCGGTTGAAATGATGCAGATGTCGATGCCGCGCTATGACGCCGAGCGATTCGGTTTTGCCCCGCGCGCTTCTCCGCGCCAATCCGACGTGATGATCGTGGCGGGCACGCTCACCAACAAGATGGCACCGGCACTGCGCAAGGTCTACGACCAGATGCCCGAACCGCGCTACGTGATTTCAATGGGCTCGTGCGCAAATGGCGGCGGCTACTACCACTACAGTTATTCCGTTGTGCGTGGCTGCGACCGGATTGTTCCGGTCGACATTTACGTTCCGGGCTGTCCGCCCACTGCCGAGGCACTGCTTTACGCGGTGATGCTTTTGCAAAAGAAGATCCGCCGCACCGGCACAATTGAACGCTGATCGCGCTGGGCAAGGGGATCATGGCAATTTCACAGACGCTTCAAACCATCAAGGCCTCGATCGAGGCTGTTTTTGCAGGCAGGGCGACTGGCTCTTTTGCCAATGACGAACTGACGATTGCAGCCACAGGTGCCGACATTGTCGAATTGTTGGCTTTCCTGAAAAACGATCAGCAAATGCAATTCATTTCGTTTATCGACATTTGCGGCGTTGATTATCCGGGCAGGGAAAAACGGTTTGAAGTTGTCTATCACCTGCTTTCGCCAAAAAAGAATGCCCGCATCCGCATCAAATTGAGCACGGACGAGGAAACGCCGGTGCCAAGCGTCACGGGCATTTTCCCCGGCGCAGACTGGTTCGAGCGGGAATGCTGGGACATGTACGGCATTCTCTTTACCGGCCATCCGGACCTGCGACGCTTGCTCACGGATTACGGCTTCGATGGCCATCCACAGCGCAAGGACTTTCCGCTGTCGGGCTATGTTGAAGTGCGCTTTGACGATGAGATGAAGCGTGTCGTCTATGAAAAGGTCCAGCTTCGACAGGAGTTTCGCAATTTCGATTTCCTTTCTCCCTGGGAAGGAACCGAATATGTGCTGCCGGGCGATGAGAAGGCGAAGCAGTAATGGCTGAACAATCCGTCCGCAATTTCAATATCAATTTCGGGCCGCAGCATCCGGCCGCGCATGGCGTCTTGCGACTGGTGCTGGAGCTTGACGGCGAGGTCGTGGAGCGGGTTGACCCGCATATCGGCCTGTTGCATCGCGGCACCGAGAAGTTGATCGAGCACAAGACCTATCTACAGGCGATCCCGTATTTTGACCGGCTCGACTATGTGGCGCCGATGAATCAGGAGCACGCGTTTTGTCTGGCCATTGAAAAGTTGGCTGGCATTGAAGTGCCTCGCCGCGGCCAGTTGATCCGCGTTTTGTATTCGGAAATTGGCCGCATCCTTTCGCACCTCCTCAACATCACGACACAGGCGCTTGACGTTGGCGCGCTGACGCCGCCGCTTTGGGGCTTTGAAGAGCGCGAGCGGCTGATGGTGTTTTACGAGCGCGCATCGGGCTCGCGCATGCATGCCGCGTATTTCCGGCCGGGGGGTGTCCACCAGGACTTGCCGCAGGACCTTGTCGATGACATCGAAAAATGGTGCGGCCCGTTCCTGCAAACCGTTGCCGATCTGGACGCGCTGATGACGCCCAGCCGCATCTTCAAGCAGCGAAATGTGGATATCGGGGTGATATCACTCGATGACGCATGGGCCTGGGGCATGTCCGGCGTGATGGTACGCGGCTCGGGCGCGGCCTGGGATTTGCGCAAGAGCCAGCCCTATGAATGCTATGGCGAAATGGAGTTTGACATTCCTATCGGCAAGAATGGTGATTGCTACGACCGCTACCTCATCCGGATGGAAGAGATGCGCCAGTCGGTCTCGATCATGCGCCAGTGCATTGCCAAGCTCAATGCACCAGAAGGTAAAGGCCCGGTGTGCTCGACGGACAACAAGGTTACCCCGCCCAAGCGTCAGGAAATGAAGCGTTCGATGGAAGCGCTGATCCACCATTTCAAGCTTTACACCGAAGGCTTCAAGGTGCCCGCGGGCGAGATATATTGCTGCGTGGAAGCGCCCAAAGGCGAGTTTGGTGTTTATCTGGTGTCGGACGGCACCAACAAACCATACCGTTGCAAGCTGCGCGCACCCGGTTTTGCGCATCTTTCGGCGCTGGATTTCATGGGCAAGGGGCATTTGCTGGCGGACGTTTCCGCAGTTCTTGGCTCGCTCGACATCGTTTTCGGAGAGGTTGACCGGTAATGTCCGTTCGTCGTCTGGCCCAAGAATCAGTCCAGCCAGCGCGCTTTGCATTCGGCAAGGAAATGCGCGCAGAAGCCAAGAAATGGATTGGCAAATATCCAGCTGACCGGCAGCAGTCTGCGGTCATTCCGCTGCTGATGTTGGCGCAAGAGCAGGAAGGCTGGGTTACACGCGCGGCGATCGAAGAAGTCGCGACGATGCTGTCGATGCCGTTGATCCGGGTGCTTGAAGTTGCAACCTTTTACACCCAGTTCCAATTGGCACCGGTCGGTACCAGGGCGCATGTCCAGGTTTGTGGAACCACGCCCTGCATGCTGCGCGGGTCGGAAGATCTGATCGCGGTGTGCAAGGAAAAAATTCACCACGAGCCATTTCACACAAATGCTGCCGGTACGCTTTCGTGGGAAGAAGTCGAATGCCAAGGCGCATGTGTGAATGCGCCAATGGTCATGATCTTCAAGGATACCTATGAGGATTTGACACCTTCGCGGCTTGCGGAAATCATCGACGAATTTGAAGCGGGCAAGGGTGAAAGCGTACAGACCGGACCGCAGGTTGACCGGGTGTTTTCAGCGCCGCTGGGCGGGCTGACCTCGCTTGCAGGCGGCAAGGCTGCCGCAAAGAAGCCCGCAAAAACGCCGGCAATGACATTGGCCAAACCGGCCGCAGCGCCGTCAGCAAAAGCAGTTGCCGCCAAAGACGCGCCAAAGGCCACAAAGGCAGAGCAGGGCAGTGTTTCGCTCGAAGATCCCAAACGGCCAAAGGGCATGGAAAAACCGGCCAAGCCCGATGATCTCAAGATGATCTCAGGCGTCGGGCCGAAGATTGAGAAAATACTCAATGAGCTTGGCATTTTTACCTTTGCGCAAATTGCTGCCTGGAAAAAGGCAGAGCGCGAATGGGTTGACACTTACCTCAAGTTTTCAGGCCGTATCGAGCGTGACGACTGGGTGAAGCAGGCCAAGGCGCTCGCCAAGGGCGGGGAAGCTGAATACATCCGTGTCTTCGGCAAGAAGCCGCGCTAGGAGCCGCCAAATGAGCCAAAACCAGGTTTCAGATGTCGCCATTTCGGCAAACACTTGCAGGCGCTTCAGCATTGTGGTGGCGCCAGCCACCATCGCTGCGGTGATCGGGGCGGGTGTGTATTCTGGAAATGCTGACTTTTTTGTTCTGGCCATCGTCTATTCGCTAACTGCAGCCTGCGGCCTTGTTGCCTATCTGATCCTGCCTTCAACCTCCTGTCCGATTGACAGTTTGGAAAACCACCATGCTCGCTGACAAAGACCGCATTTTCACCAACATCTACGGCACTTTCGACAAGTCGCTGAAGGGCGCCATGTCGCGTGGCCATTGGGATGGCACCAAGGGTTTCATCGACAAGGGTCGCGACTGGATCATTGAGCAGATGAAGGCGTCGGGCCTGCGTGGTCGTGGCGGAGCAGGGTTTCCCACCGGCCTCAAATGGTCGTTCATGCCAAAGCAGCCGGGAGAGCGCCCGCACTACCTGGTGGTGAATGCAGACGAGTCCGAACCGGGCACCTGCAAGGACCGCGACATCATGCGGCACGATCCGCACACGCTGATCGAAGGCTGCCTGATCGCCGGTTTTTCGATGGGCGCGCATGTTTGCTACATCTACGTTCGCGGTGAATACATCCGCGAACGCGAAGCGCTGCAACGCGCCATTGACGAGTGTTACGAAGCCAGATTGCTGGGCAAGAACAACATCCATGGCTGGGATTACGACATCCACGTCCACCATGGCGCGGGCGCCTATATCTGCGGCGAAGAAACGGCGCTTCTAGAAAGCCTCGAGGGCAAGAAGGGCCAGCCGCGCCTGAAGCCGCCATTTCCGGCCAATGTCGGGCTGTATGGTTGCCCGACCACCGTCAACAACGTGGAATCGATTGCCGTTGCGCCGACCATTCTGCGGCGCGGGCCACAATGGTTTTCGCAGTTTGGCCGCGACAACAACAAGGGCACCAAGCTTTTTTGCGTGTCGGGTCATGTCAACACGCCCTGCACGGTAGAAGAAGAAATGTCGATCCCGTTCCGCGAGCTGATCGAGCGCCATTGCGGCGGCATTCGTGGCGGCTGGGATAATCTTCTGGCGGTCAGTCCTGGCGGCTCGTCGGTGCCATTGGTGCCAGCTGCGCAAATCATCGATTGCCCGATGGATTTTGACGCCCTGCGCGGGCTGCAATCAGGTCTTGGAACGGCGGCAGTCATCGTCATGGACAAGTCCACCGACATTGTGAAGGCGATTGCCCGGCTTTCCTATTTCTACAAGCATGAGAGCTGCGGCCAGTGCACACCGTGTCGCGAAGGCACTGGCTGGATGTGGCGCGTAATGGAGCGGCTTGTTCGCGGTGAAGCACAAAAGCGCGAAATCGACATGTTGCTGGACGTAACAAAGCAGGTTGAAGGTCACACGATCTGCGCGCTCGGTGATGCCGCAGCCTGGCCGATCCAGGGGCTGATCCGGCATTTCCGCCCGGAAATCGAGCGGCGAATTGACGAATTCAGCCGCAACTCGCACCGTCATCAGCCGGTCATGCAGGCAGCAGAGTAGGGGTGATGCAACGCGTAGGCCACCATCTTGCGGAACTCAATGTCGGGCGGCTTCTGGCCCTGACTGATGACCCGCGCGTGGGTGAGTTCATGGCGGCACTCGACAAGGTGAATGGTCTTGGCAAGCGCATGCCTGGGTTCGTGTGGATGATGGAAGGTTCGGGCGAGCCAGGAACCGGCAATACCGAAGCGAAGATCGGCGGCGACCTGCAATTTGTCTCGAACCTCACGGTTTGGGAAAGTGTCGAGACGCTTGAGAATTTTGTCTGGAACACGGTTCACCGGCAGTTTTATGAACGCCGGGCAGAATGGTTCGAGGTTTTGGGCCAGATGCATTTTGTCATGTGGTGGGTTCCCCAAGGCCATCAGCCCACGCTTGACGAGGCATTGCAGCGACTTGAACATCTCAAGGCCAATGGCGACAGCGAGCACGCCTTTGGCTGGAAATTCCTGAAAGAGGCGCAGCTTTGGCAAAGCCATGGTTGCGCATCACCGATTGCGGCGGAGTAAGAACATGTGCGAGACGCCACTGGAAGTAAAATTCATGCTGCGCGAGACAGAGGTTCGCTCGCGGGCCTTTTCGCAGGATGTTCGCGCTGAAGACAGGGCGGTTGCAACGGGTTTTGCGCGGATGCGTGCATTGCTGGCGAAATGGCTGGCAAGGCCGTTGTTCGGGTTTGGATTGTTTGAAAAGAAAGCCAACTGAAAATGGCAAAACTGATTGTAGACGGCAATGAAGTCGAAGTTCCGGACCACTACACGCTGTTGCAGGCGTGTGAAGAGGCTGGAGCGGAGGTGCCCCGTTTCTGCTACCACGAACGGCTTTCGATTGCTGGCAATTGCCGCATGTGCCTGGTTGAAGTGAAGGGTGGACCACCCAAGCCGCAAGCCTCATGCGCCATGGGCGTGCGCGATTTGCGCCCCGGACCCAATGGTGAACTGCCGGTTGTGATGACGAAGTCGCCCATGGTGAAGAAGGCGCGTGAAGGGGTGATGGAGTTCCTGCTCATCAACCACCCGCTGGATTGCCCGATTTGCGACCAGGGCGGCGAGTGTGACCTGCAGGACCAGGCCATGGCCTATGGCGTCGACAAGAACCGCTTCCATGAGAACAAGCGGGCTGTCGAGGACAAGTATATCGGTCCATTGGTGCGCACCAAGATGACACGCTGCATCCATTGTACGCGCTGTGTTCGCTTCACCACCGAAGTTGCCGGCATTTCCGAACTGGGCCTGATAGGGCGCGGAGAAGATGCGGAAATCACAACCTATCTTGAAAAGGCGATGACTTCCGAATTGCAGGGCAATGTCATTGACCTTTGCCCGGTCGGCGCATTGACATCGCGCCCTTATCAGGATCAGGCGCGTCCGTGGGAACTGACAAAGACGGAATCCATCGACGTGATGGATGCGGTTGGTTCGAACATCCGCGTTGATGGCCGTGGCCGTGCGGTCATGCGCATCCTGCCGCGCCTCAACGAGCAGGTGAACGAGGAATGGATTTCCGACAAGACCCGGTTCTGCTGGGACGGACTTTCAGCGCAGCGGCTTGACCGGCCGTATGTGCGCAAGGGTGGAAAGCTGCAACCTGCAAGCTGGAATGACGCGTTTTCAGCCATCGCCAAAGCGGTGAAGGCAACGGAACCCAAGAAAATCGGGGCAATTGCCGGCGATCTTTGCGCAGTTGAAGACATGTTCGCAATGCACGCGCTGATGGGCGCGATAGGCTCGCCCAATCTTGATTGCCGCGAGGCGATGAGCCCGCTCGATCCGGCAAATGGCCGCGCCGGGTATTTGTTCAATTCAACGATCGACGGCATCGAGCAATGCGACGCGCTGCTGATCATCGGTGCCAATCCGCGCTTTGAGGCCTCCCTGATCAATGCCCGCATTCGTAAGCGTTCGCGCGCTTCCGATTTGCCTGTCGGTCTGGTCGGCGAAAACGCTGATCTGAGGTATCCGGTTGTCCATCTGGGCGAAGGACCCGATAAATTGGCTGGGCTTGCCGATGGTTCATCTAAATTCGCCAAGGTTCTGAAAAAGGCCGAGCGCCCGATGATCATTGTCGGGCAGGGCGCACTGAACCGGGCGGACGGAGCTGCAATATTGTCTTTGGCAGCCCAGATTGCCGTCGCCTGCGGGGCGGTAAAGGACGGCTGGAACGGCTTCAACGTACTGCACACGGCAGCTTCCCGCGTTGGCGGTCTCGACATCGGCTTTGTGCCGGGCAAGGGCGGCAAGGCAACTGCGCAAATGCGCACCGGCATGGACGTTCTGTTCCTGCTGGGGGCCGACGAGTTTGATCACGCCACCACCAAGGGATTTGTCGTCTATATCGGCTCTCACGGCGACAAGGGCGCGCACCGTGCCGACGTCATCCTTCCGGGATCGGCATGGACCGAAAAGTCCGGCATCTATGTCAACACCGAAGGGCGGGTGCAACTGGCCAACCGCGCAGCGTTTGCGCCGGGTGAAGCCAGGGAAGAATGGGCGATCATGCGCGCCTTGTCTGCGGCGCTCGGCTCGCCATTGCCGTTCGACAGCCTTGATCAATTGCGCGGCGCGATGTTTGCCCGCCATCCTCACCTTGCCATTATCGGGGAGGCTGCAGCCGCTGATCCCAAGGCAATAGCCGGGTTGGTGAAGAGCGGCGCAAAAGCTGGAACAGCACCATTTGTTTCGCCAATTGCCGACTTCTATCTAACCAACCCGGTAGCCAGGGCTTCGAAGATCATGGCGCAGTGCTCTGCACAACAAGCCGGCGGCATGGCAGAGGCGGCAGAATGACAAAAGCCGGGCAAATCATGCATTGGCGCGTTGTAAACCTGCCAAAGGCGTATAAAAGGAGCGCGGTTGCCGCTCCGGCATTCCACAGCCTTCGCTTGATCGGATCCCGTTTCACCGTGCGCCAGCGCGGTGCACGGCTAGCAGGAACAACGGCATGAGCGCGTTTTTCACAGACACTGTCGTTCCGGTCCTGTGGATCGTGGCACAGAGCCTTGTGCTGCTTGTCGCGCTGCTGGTTTTCATTGCCTACATCCTCTACGCCGACCGCAAGATATGGGCGGCTGTACAGTTGCGGCGCGGGCCCAATGTCGTGGGCCCCTGGGGATTGCTGCAATCCTTTGCCGATCTTTTGAAGTTCGTGCTCAAGGAACCGATCATTCCTTCATCGGCGTCCAAGACCGTTTTCCTGCTGGCGCCTCTGGTATCCGTGACGCTCGCCCTGGCCACATGGGCGGTGGTGCCGGTCAATCAGGGCTGGGTCATCGCCAACATCAATGTCGGCATTCTGTACATCTTCGC
>JBGSNX010000032.1:0-6753 GCA_041739465.1 Salaquimonas sp. | reverse complement strand
GCTCGTTGGTGGCAAAACGCTGCCACGCGTCAAGCGCCGTGCGGTCAAAATAGACCGCCACTTCATCCCGCCGCTTGGTGTAGCTGTGCGCGTTCATTGTTGCAGTTCCTATTCAAAGCCGAGGAAATTGAAGATGTCGCGGTCCTTCATCGGCGTTGCGTCGCATGGCTCAGGATTGCCAAGGAGCGATTCAGCCAATGTGAGATATTCATTGCGGATGCCGTTGAGTTCAGGCGTGTCGGCCATTTCAAACAGGGTGCATTTTTTCAGACGGCTCAGCCGCACTGAATCGCTGTCGGGAATGTGCGCCAAGCGCTTGAGACCGATGGCGTCGTTGAAGCGGTCGATCTGGTCGGTTTCGCGCGAGCGGTTGGCAATGACGCCTCCAAGGCGCACTTCGTAGTTTTTCGACTTGGCCTTGATTGCAGCAACGATGCGGTTCATCGCGAAAATGCTGTCAAAGTCATTGGCAGCCACAATCAGTGCTCGTTCGGCATGTTGCAACGGTGAAGCAAAGCCACCGCAAACCACGTCGCCCAGCACGTCAAAAATGACGATGTCGGTGTCGTCGAGCAGATGGTGTTCCTTGAGGAGTTTGACGGTCTGGCCAACCACGTAGCCACCGCACCCGGTGCCGGCGGGTGGTCCGCCCGCTTCCACGCAGCGCACGCCGTTGTAGCCCTCAAAGACGAAATCTTCAGTGCGCAGTTCTTCAGGATGGAAGTCCACGCCTTCCAGAACGTCGATGACAGTTGGAATGAGCGACTTCGTCAGCGTGAACGTGCTGTCGTGCTTTGGATCGCAGCCAATTTGCAAGACCCGCTGGCCAAGCTTGGAGAACGCCACCGAAAGGTTGGAAGAAGTGGTGGATTTTCCGATACCGCCCTTGCCATAGACGGCAAAAACCTTGGCGCCGCCGGAGGCGAGCTGGGCATCAAGGTGCACCTGGACGGATCCCTCGCCATCCTCCCCGCGCGCGGCGGCAGCACGTGCTTCCAGTGCCATTGTCTTTGGATGTGTGTAAATGTTCATGCGGCGACCTCCACCTTGATACCCTCGACCCGGTCTTCGAGTTCCTCGCCTGCATTGCGCAGGGCTTTGAGGGTGGCCTCGTCAGCAGTCCAGTAATTGCGTTCAACCGCCTCGATCAGCCGGTTTGCAAGCTTGGAGCTTGCATGCGGATTGAGCTGCGACATGCGCTCGCGCATTGCCGGATCAAGGACGAATGTTTCTGTGAGGTTGCGGTAGACCCATGGAGCCACCTGCCCCGTGGTCGCCGACCAGCCAACCGTGTTGCGGACGTGTTCCTCGATCTGGCGCACGCCCTCATAGCCGTGGTTGAGCATTCCCTCATACCATTTCGGATTGAGCATCCGCGTGCGGGTTTCAAGCGCCACTTGTTCGCCAAGGGTGCGAACGGTCCCTTCGCTACGGGTCTGGTCACCGATGTATACAGGAACTGTATTGCCGCTTGCCCGTTTCACAGCGCGGCTGATGCCGCCCAGGGTGTCGAAATACTGGTCAAGCGATGTGACCCCGACCTCGACTGATTCAAGGTTCTGGTAGGTCAGTTCGACGCCAGCAAGGATGCTCTTGAGCAAGCCCGACTGCTGCATCGGTTCGCCATCGCGGCCAAAGGCAAAGCACTTGCGGCGGGTGTAGGTTTCAGCAAGTTCGTCCTCATCGTCCCATGCGCCGTTTTCGATCAGATGGTTGACGTTGGAGCCGTAGGCGCCGTCAGCGTTGGAGAAGACGCGAAGGGCCGCTGTTTCAAGATCGCAGCCATTTTGTGCCTGGTAAGCCAGCGCGTTGCGGCGCACGAAATTCATTTCGGCAGGTTCATCAGCGCTTGCGGCCATGAAGGCTGCTTCAGCCAACAGTTTGGTCTGCAGCGGGAGCAAGTCCCGGAAAATGCCGGAAAGCGTCATAATGACGTCAATGCGCGGACGGCCAAGTTCTTCAAGCGGTATCAGCTTGGCACCGGCAAGCCGGCCATAGCCGTCAAAGCGCGGCGCAGCGCCCATCAGCGCAAGCGCCTGGCCGATTGGTCCGCCTTCGTTCTTGATGTTGTCGGCACCCCACAGCACCACGGCAATGCTTTCGGGAAGGCGATGTCCATCGGACATGTGCTTGTCGAGAATGCGTTGAGCCTGGCGGGCACCGTCAGCAAGTGCAAAGGCACTGGGGATGCGGAATGGGTCAAAGCCGTGCAAATTGCGTCCGGTCGGCAACACGGCAGGCGTGCGAAGCACGTCTCCGCCTTGCGCAGGCGCAATGAAGCGTCCGTCCAGCGCCCGCAAGATTGCCGTCACCTCGTGGTCTTTCGCCAGCAGGCCATCAAACTTTGCCAATTCGGCAAACAATGTTTCCATGGTCAGCCGGTCGCCGCCGGAAAACTGCGCAGCCTTTGCCGCTGTCTGACCGTCAACCAGTGCCTCGACGCCCGCCCTTTCGGGACGCAGACCATGCGAGGCATCGGCGATGGCGAGCAGCATGTCGACGCGCTCTTCTACGCTCAGCGGCGAGCCAACCACATGCAGGCCATGGGGTATCAGCGTGTATTCGAGTTCCAGAACCGCGTTGGAAAGCTCGCGAATGCAATTGTCGCAATCGCTATCCCAGGACGCGTTGGCATTCACAAGGTCCAGTCCGCTTGCCTGCGTCTTGATAAGTTCGGCAAGGCCGGGCTTTTCGGATTCGCCATCGGGTCCGATTGAACGCCAGCGTTCGAGCGAAACCTTGAGATCAAGCAGGCCGCGATAAAGGCCGGCATGAGCAATCGGCGGGGTCAGGTAGCTGATCAGCGTTGCAGCCGAACGGCGCTTGGCAATTGCGCCTTCTGACGGGTTGTTGGAAGCGTAAAGGTAGATGTTCGGCAAATCACCGATCAACCGATCGGGCCAAGAGGTCCCGGACATGCCGATCTGCTTGCCTGGCATGAATTCCAGTGCGCCATGGGTTCCGAAATGCAACACCGCATGCGCGCCAAAATCCTCACGCAGCCAGCGGTAGAATGCCGAGAAGGCATGCGTAGGAGCAAAGCCCTTTTCAAACAGGAGGCGCATCGGGTCGCCTTCATAGCCAAAGGCCGGCTGGATCCCGACAAACACATTGCCGAAGCGCTCACCCAACACCTGTATGGATGCGCCATCGCTTTGCTGACGGCCCGGAGCATGGCCCCATTGCGCCTCGATTTCCGAAAGATACCGCTCCCGGCGCACATGGTCGCTGGCAGGAACGCGGGCATGGACGTTTGCCAAAGCACCGTATCGGGCCGCATTGCCCGAAATGATACGCTCGCGCAATTCAGATGAATCCGCTGGAACTTCTACGGTGTAGCCGTCCGCTTTCATGGCTTTGAGCGTGTGGAAAAGCGATTCAAATACTGACAGGTAAGCGGCAGTGCCGCTGTTGCCAGCATTTGGCGGGAAGTTGAAAAGTACCACGCCGATCTTGCGGTCCGCTTTTTCGGCACGGCGCAGATCCACCAGTTTGCCAACCCGTGCTGCCAGCATTTCAGCCCGGTCAGGACATGAGTGCATGCTGCGTTCGGTGTCGACCGAAGCGAATGAACAGCCACGATGGCAACCGGCGCAAGGTGCGCCACCTGGTTCCACCCGGCCACCAAAAACGATTGGCCCGGTTGCGCCATCCAGTTCAGGAATGGCCACCATGATGGTTCCTTCGACAGGAAGGAGGCCACGCTGGGATGCGCCCCATTCCTGCAGGGTTTGGAACTCGACGGGATGGGCGGCAAGATAAGGAACATCAAGGCGCGAAAGAACTTCGCCAGCGGCCTTGGCATCATTGTAGGCAGGGCCGCCAACCAGCGAGAACCCGGTTAGCGAAACCATGGCGTCCACGGTGGTGCGGCCATTGTGCTCGAAATATTTGGTGATTGCCGGACGCGCATCAAGACCGGAAGCAAAGGCAGGAATAACCTTGAAGCCCCGGTTTTCCATGGCAGCAATGACGCCGTCATAATGGGCCGAATTGCCTGCCAGGAGGTATGAGCGCATGACCAAAAGGCCAATGGTGCCACGGTCACCACTGCTGCCTTTGGGCAGGAGCGATGCATTTTCAGCGATGCGACCAGGAATTTGCGGATGGTAGACGCCGGTCTCGGGATATTCGACAGGTGCCGCTGCCGGAACCTTGCCGCGAAGCACCTTGCGTTCGCCATCAGCGTAGCGGTCGATCAGGAAGCGAACGAGGTTGACGACGTTTTCCTGCGAACCGGCCAGCCAGTATTGCATGGTCAGGAAATAGGCGCGCACGTCCTGCGCGGTGCCGGGAATGAACCGCAATATCTGTGGCAGGCGGCGCAGCATCTTCATCTGCTTTGCGCCAGCGCCGCCCTTGGTGTTGCCACGCAGCTTCTTGAGCAGCGTCGTGGCAATGCTTTCGGGACCACCCATGCGGTAGGCACCCATGCGCGTCAGCTTTGAAACTTCGGGGGCAGACATGATCGCCACAAGCGCATCGCAATTGTCGCGCCTTGCCTGCAATGCGGGCAGAACCTGCGCAATCTGGTCATCAAGGAACAGCATGGAGGCGATGATGATGTCGCCCGTTTCGATGTCGGCGAGGCACCGCTTGAGAGCACCGCCCTCCTGGCCCTTGACGCTGCCCCAGTCGGCTGCGGCATGAATTGCAAATGTCAGGCCTGGAAAATCGCGCCGCAGTTCGATGCGCGCACGCGCGACAGCGCCCGTCACATGGTCATCCATGGTAACGATCACAACCTTGATCGGGACCGCGTTAGCGGCCGAAATGGGCTTTTGCATCGTACAATGTCTCGACTGTGATGGCGTTGAGGCCACGCTCGGCAGCGAAATTTTCGGTATTGCGGCGGGCTTTGCCTCGCACAAAGAACGGAATGCGCTTGAGTTCGCGTTCAGCTTCGCTGGTCCAGGCGGCCACTAGCGGCCCTGCAGGTTTGGCTGCTTCTTCACGAGCCGGCTGTGCTGATTTTTCAGCCCCGCCATGGCCAGAAAGATGCGAGGGCGCGGAAGCATCGTTGAATTCGAAATCGTCGCGGAACATGTTGAGCAGGTGCTCTTCAAGGCCCATCATCAGCGGGTGGACCCAGCTGTCGAATATAACGTTTGCGCCTTCAAAGCCCATTTGCGGCGAATAGCGCGCCGGGAAATCCTGAACATGTACCGGCGAGGAAATCACCGCGCAAGGAATTCGAAGCCGCTTTGCGGTGTGGCGCTCCATCTGCGTTCCAAGAACCAGCTCCGGCTCGGCTTTGGCGATGGCGTCCTCGACTTCCATGTGGTCATCGGAAATCAGCGGCTCGATGCCGTATTTGGCGGCGGCAGTGCGCACATCGCGGGCAAATTCGCGTGAGTATGTGCCAAGCCCGCAAACCTTGAACCCAAGCTCTTCGCTGGCAATGCGGGCAGCTGCGATGGCGTGCGTGGCATCGCCAAAAATGAAAACGCGCTTGCCGGTCAGGTAGTTTGAATCAATCGACCGCGAGTACCAGGACAGACGCTCTTCGCAATAACGCAGCGAGGCTGCCGGATCGAGCCCGGCAAAGGCTGCAACCTCGGCAATGAATTCGCGCGTTGCGCCTGCACCAATGGGAACGGTCGTAACCATTTCCTGACCGTGTTCGCGCTTGAGCCAGCGGGCGGCAGTGTCAGCAATTTCAGGATACAAGACGATGTTGAAACCGGCTTGCGGCAGACGGGCGAGATCGGCAGGCGTCGCGCCCAGCGGGGCGACGACATTGACCTCGACACCCATGGCCGAAAGCAGCCGGGAAACTTCTTCAATGTCATCGCGGTTGCGGAAGCCCAGCGATGTCGGGCCAAGGATGTTGCAGCGGCGGCTCATTGCTTCGTCGCGCTCAACCTTCTTGTGGGCAAAGGCCCGCACCAGCCGGTAGAAAGTCTCAGCTGCGCCCCAGTTTTCTTTCTTCTGGTAGGAAGGAAGTTCGAGCGGGACCACCGGAATGTCGAGACCAAGCGTCTTGGCAAGGCCGCCCGGATCGTCCTGGATGAGTTCGGCAGTGCATGAAGCACCAACAATGATGGCTTGCGGGCGGAAACGCTCCACCGCGTCGCGGCAAGCCTTCATGAACACTTCAGCGGTGTCCGACCCAAGATCGCGTGCTTTGAAAGTTGTGTAAGTTACCGGCGGGCGCGTCTTGCGGCGCTCAATCATGGTGAACAGCAGATCCGCGTAGGTGTCGCCCTGCGGCGCATGCAACACGTAATGCAGGCCTTCCATGGACGCGGCAATGCGCATTGCGCCGACATGGGGTGGTCCTTCGTAGGTCCATACGGTCAGCTGCATGGTTCAGACCCCCACCGCAAGGACAGCGCGCCGGTTGAAGGGCCGCGTCACCAGTTCGGCAAGATCTCCAGCCTGCTCGTAGCCATGGATCGGCGAGAACACGAATTCGATGGACCATTTGGTGCTGATGCCTTCAGCCTCGAAAGGGTTTGCCAGGCCCATGCCGCAAATCACAAGGTCCGGGCGGGCGTCGTGGCAGCGGTCGATCTGCCGGTCGACATCCTGACCCTCGCTCCAGTTTATACCCTCTGGAAGCAGGGCAATCTCGGCTTCAACCAGCTTGCGATGCAGGAAAGGCGTGCCGATTTCAACGATGGTCGCGCCCATTTCGCGGCACATGAAGCGTGCGAGGGAGGGTTCCATTTGCGAATCTGGAAACAGGAACACTTTCTTGCCGTCCATTGCAGGGCGGTGGCGGGCGACAGCGCTGCGCGCCCGTTCGCG
>JBGSNX010000088.1:0-7930 GCA_041739465.1 Salaquimonas sp. | reverse complement strand
GGCAGCATCGGCGCTGGCGGCCGACTACATGGCAAGGCCGGACGCCTCGCACCTGTTGGTCGCGGGCACCGGCCGGTTGGCGCTCAATCTTGTCGAGGCACATGCCGCCGTGCGCAAGATTTCTCGCGTGACCATCTGGGGCCGTGATGCCGGCAAAGCGGCGGATGTGGCGAAGCGGGCACAAGCGCTCGGCTTTGACGCAAGCTCCGCCAGTGATCTTGAAGCCGCTTGCGGGCAGGCTGACATCATCTCTTGCGCAACACTGGCAAGAGACCCTGTAATCTTCGGAAAATGGCTGAAGCCGGGCGTTCATGTGGACCTCATCGGCGCTTTCAGGCCGGACACGCGCGAAAGCGATGACGAGGCGATGCGCCGCGCCACGGTGTTCGTCGACACCAAGGCAGCCGCGCTGAAAGAGGCTGGCGATATTGTGCTGGCCGTTGCATCGGGCGCACTCAAGCCGGAGGAAATCCGGGCTGATCTTTACGAATTGTGCCGGGGCGAAATCACCGGCCGGACTTCGCCGGGTGAGATCACGCTTTTCAAGTCGGTTGGCGCGGCGCTTGAAGATCTTGCCGGGGCGATGCTCGCCTACCGGCGGCATGTCTGAGGAGATGATGATGGATTATCCACTTGACGCGGTGCGTAACCGCTTTCCCTCCCTTGCTATGCAAGATCAAGGCAAGCGGCGGATATATCTCGACAATCCGGCCGGAACGCAGGTTCCACAAGCCGTCGGTGATGCGGTTCGCGATGCCATCCTTTTTCGCAATGCCAATCTTGGCGGCATTTTTGCAAGTTCGATCCTGGCTGGCGAAGTCTGGGAAGGTGGACATCTTGCCATGGCTGACTTGCTGGGCGCTGCGGGGCCAGAGGAAATCATCATCGGACCCAACATGACCAGCCTTACTTTCCATCTTTCCCGAACCATCGGGCGGGAGTGGGGTCCAGGCGATGAAGTCATTGTCACTCGCATGGACCATGAAGGCAATGTCGGGCCGTGGATGCAGATTGCTGCCGACAAGGGCGCGACGGTTCGCTTCCTGCCGTTTTCGACCGACAGCTGGCAAGTCGAAGCCGACGCGCTGAAAGCCGTCATCAATCCGGGCAAGACAAAGCTGCTGGCGCTTTCATACGCCTCCAATCTCACCGGCTCCATCAACCGGGTCAGGGAACTCACCGCCATTGCCAAGGCGGCGGGCGTACTCGTCTATGTGGATGCGGTGCAATTCACACCGCACGGCCTGGTGGATGTGAGTGAAATCGGCTGTGATTTTCTGGCGTGCAGTGCCTACAAGTTTTTCGGTCCCCACCTTGGCATTGTGTGGGGCAAGCACGAACAGCTCGACCGGCTTGTCCCCTACAAGCTGCGGTGCTCCACCAATGATCTGCCCGGTCGGCTGGAAACGGGAACGCCGCAAATCGAACTGCTGGCAGGCCTGACAGCGTCTGTTGAACATTTCGCCGAAGTCGGGTCGTCGGCGGGGGCCAAAGGCTCGCGCCGCCAGCGCATAGAGGTCGCATACCGCGAGAGCATCCGGCATGAAAATGCGCTTGCGCTGCGGCTGATCGAAGGCGTCAAGGAGATTGAAGGCGTCACCATCCACGGCATCGGGGATCCCGCCCGCATTGATGAACGTGTGCCGACGGTTTCGTTCACACTCGATGGCATCATGCCCAAATCGCTAGTGAGCCTGTGCAACCAGGAAAACATCTTTTTCTGGTCGGGGCACAATTACGCTTGGGAAGTTGTGCACCAATTGGGCATTCCAGCGTCCGAAGGTGTGGTGCGCATCGGCATAGCCCATTACAACAGCATGGCCGAAGTGGATGAAACCATCGAGAGCCTGCACCGCAATGTTTCGATGTTGAGACAGAAACGGGCGGTCTGAATTTCCATTGCGCAGTGTTTAAAATCGCGCAATCCTTTTGCGGGCCTCTCTCAAGCTTCTGGCGGGGCACAGGGAGGATTTCATGGAATTCGATTATGTGATCGTCGGCGGCGGCTCTGCAGGATCCACGCTTGCCAACCGGCTGAGTGCGGATGAAACGGTCACCGTCTGCCTGATTGAAGCTGGCGGTGGCGGCAAGGACGTTCTCATACGCACCCCCCTGGGGGTGGTCGCGATGCTGCCGGGACGACCCAAGATCAACAATTGGGCTTTCGAAACCGTGCCGCAACCCGGCCTTGGCGGGCGCAAGGGTTTTCAGCCTCGCGGCAAGGCCCTGGGCGGTTCCAGCGCAATTAATGCCATGCTCTATGTCCGAGGCCACCCTTCCGACTATGATGATTGGGCGGCGGACGGAGCGGCGGGCTGGGGCTGGAATGAAGTCTTGCCGTTTTTCAAGATGTCGGAAGGCAACAGCCGCGCCAATGACCCGCTCCACGGCACCAAAGGGCCGCTTCAGGTGGGCGAACAGCAAACGCCGAGGCCGATTTCGCGTGCCTTTGTCGATGCCTGCGAAGAAACCCAAATCAACCGCAACGAAGACTTCAACGGTCTAAGCCAGGACGGGGCAGGGTTGTACCAGGTCACCCAATTCTGGGACGGACCAAAGCGCGGGGAACGCTGCTCAGCTGCGGCTGCCTATCTGCATCCGGTGATGGACCGCAAGAATTTGCACGTCATTACCAAAGCCCACGCGACAAAGATTGAGACGACTGCGCGCCGGGCAACCGGCGTTGCGTACCGGCACGATGGCGTGATCAAGCATGTCCGGGCAAAGCGCGAGGTGCTGCTGTGTGGTGGCGCGTTCAACTCACCGCAATTGCTGATGCTTTCAGGCATTGGCCCGGCGGCAAATCTTGCGAGCCACGGCATCGAGGTGCGCCATGATTTGCCGGGCGTCGGGCAGAACCTGCAAGACCATGTCGATTTCATCATGCTGTGGAAATCGCTGGACACCGGCATGCTGGGCCTGACACCGCGCGGCGCGCTCGACATTCTCAAGGCGGTCTTTCAATGGCGAAAGGACGGAACCGGAATGGCCGCTACACCGGGCGCGGAAGCTGGAGCATTTCTTCGCACCAGAAGTGATCTCGATCGGCCGGATGTTCAGTTGCATTTTGTTGCCGGGCTTGTTGATGACCACACACGCAAGATCCATCTTGGCCACGGCTATTCCTGCCATGTTTGTGTTTTGCGTCCGCACTCGCGCGGCGATGTTCAATTGCACGACAGCGATCCACTTTCGCCGCCGCGCATCGATCCGGGATATTTTTCCGACCCCCGCGACATGGAGACCATGCTGGCAGGAACAAGATTGACGCAGCAAATCCTCGATGCGCCAGCGCTCGCCAAATACCGGCACAAGCAATTGTACCTCACTGGTCAGGAAAATGATGAGCAGCTGGTTTCGCAGATCCGCTCGCGTGCCGACACGATCTATCATCCGGTTGGTACTTGCCGGATGGGGCGCGATGAGATGGCGGTGGTTGATCCGACCTTGCGGGTTCGCGGCATTGACGGTCTTCGCGTGGTTGATGCTTCCGTCATGCCAAGACTGATTGGCGGCAACACCAATGCACCAACGATCATGATCGCGGAAAGGGCCGCGCATCTGATCCGCACGATGGCTTGAGCTTGAAGAGGCGCATTCCTACAACGACAGCGTGCAGGAATGCGATCAGGTTGTTGAATAATAATTTCTCTTGCCGGCTAACCGCCCCATTGTCGCGGGCCCCTACGAAGGTCTAGTCTCATTTCAAGGATCGGCGTCACGAGCCGGTCCTGAAACGTTTCCATTGCAATCTGCCGGGAGCATCGGGGGCAGACAGCGGGGCGCGTTTCAAACAGGGATCAACCCCGCAACGGGACAAGAGGGACGAACCATGAGCAGCGGAAATTACACGGAAAAAGACAAGAAGGAGGACATGAAGGTCCTTCACGGAATGGGCTATGCCCAGGAGCTTTCACGCTCCATGTCGAACTTCTCGAACTTCGCCATTTCCTTCTCGATCATCTGCATTCTTTCGGGCGGCATCAACTCGTTTGCCCAGGCAATTTCCTCCGTCGGCGGCGCCGGCGCGGGCATCGGCTGGATTGTCGGCTGCATGGTTTCGGGCATGTTTGCCCTGTCGATGGCGCAGATCGCCTCGTCCTTCCCAACAGCGGGCGGCCTCTACCACTGGGCCTCGATTTTCGGCGGCCGGTTCTGGGGCTGGCTGACGGCCTGGCTCAACCTGCTGGGCCTGATCACGGTTCTGGGCGCGATCAATATCGGCACGGCCTATTTCTTTGCCGGCACTTTCGGGCCGCAATTCGGCTTCACCGGCACAGACATCCAGGTTGTTTCCTTCGTCGCGGCAATCACCGTGTTGCAGGCGCTGTTCAACCATCTGGGCATCAAGGTCACGACGATGCTGACCGACTTCTCGGGATACATCATCTTTGCAACGACCGCGGTGCTGGTGGTGGCCTGCCTTGCGTTCGCGCCGGCCATCGACATTTCGCGGCTGTGGACATTCACCAACTTCTCGGGCGAAGCAGGTGGAAACGTGTTCCCGCAATCCGATAATGTCGGCTATCTGTTCCTGCTGTGCCTGTTGCTGCCGGTCTATACCATCACTGGCTATGACGCCTCGGCTCACACTTCCGAGGAAACCAAGGGCGCAGCCCTGTCGGTACCACGCGGCATCGTTTCTGCGGTGTTCTGGTCTTCGCTGGTTGGCTGGATCATGATCTGCGCGATCACCCTTGCCATTCCGGATCTGGCGACTGCCGCCGGCCAGGGCTGGGGCATGTTCTTTGCGACCATGGATGCGATCATGCCAGCGACGCTGAAAATTGCGCTGTATTTCTTCATCCTGATTGCTCAGCTGCTTTGCGGTCTTGCCACGGTCACGTCGGCCAGCCGCATGCTGTTTGCGTTTTCTCGCGATGACGGCATGCCAATCGGTTCAAAGGCACTTGCGACCGTTTCGCCAAAATACCGTACCCCGGTAGCGGCGATCTGGACGTCGACCATCCTTTGCATCCTCTACGTTCTGCTTGCGATGACCATCAAGGTCGGTGAAACCTCGATCTACGTCATCGTGGTGAACTCGACGCTGGTGTTCCTGTTCCTCAGCTTCACCATCCCGCTGGTCGCGGGGCTGATGGCTTACGGAACCGAGAAGTGGCCGAACCCCGGTCCATGGGCAATGAGCGCTGGCGTCTACAAGCTGGTGACAGGGCTTTCGGTGATCGGCATGGCGGTGATCCTGTTCATCGCGGTCGCGCCACCAAATGAGCGCGTGCTTTACGTGGTCCTCGGCTTCATCGCCTTGGCGCTGGTCCTTTGGTTCGCGGTTGAAAGCCGTCGCTTCGAAGGTCCGCCAACCGGCGAACGTATCGCCAAGCGCCAGGCTGCGATCGCGGCAGCAGAAAAGGCCATCGGCGAAACATCCTGATTTCAGGAATTGCTGCCGGCCGCCCCGCAAAGGGCGGCCGGTTTTTTGTTTCCATTGTCCAGCACCAGTGAAAGTACTCCCATGGCAGGCAATCTGACGTTTGATGAACTGAAAAAGGCAACGAAGGCAGGCGACATCGACACGGTGCTGGTCTGCATATCCGACATGCAGGGGCGGCTGATCGGCAAGCGGTTCCTTGCGTCATTTTTCGTTGAATCTGCTTATGGCGAAACGCATGGGTGCAATTACCTGCTGGCCAATGACATCGACATGGAACCGGTGCCTGGCTACAAGGCGGCGAGCTGGAACAAGGGCTATGGCGATTTCGTCATGAAGCCGGACCTGTCGACGCTTCGGCACATTCCGTGGCTGGAGAAGACGGCGCTGGTTCTTTGCGACGTCCAGGACCACCACCATCACGAGGACCTGCCGCATTCGCCGCGCGGCATTCTGCGCAAGCAGGTGGCGCGGCTCAAGGAGCGCGGCTATCTCGCCTATTTCGCATCCGAACTGGAATTCTACCTGTTCGACGAGACCTATGACACGGCGCGCGGCAAGAACTGGAACCAGCTTGGCACCGCTTCGCCGCACATCCAGGACTATGTGATTTCGCTGACCACCAAGGAAGAGACCTATATGCGCGCGCTGCGCAACGGGCTCAATGGTGCGGGCATCCCGATTGAAAATTCCAAGGGCGAGTGGGGGCCGGGCCAGGAAGAAATCAATGTTCGCTATGACGAGGCAATCGACATGGCGGACAATCATGTGATCATCAAGAACGGCGCCAAGGAAATCGCCGCCCTGCAGGGCAAGGCAGTCACCTTCAAGGCCAAGTACAATTACGGCCTCGCCGGCAGCTCCAGCCACATCCACAATTCGCTCTGGTCCGCCGATGGCAAGACGCCATTGTTCCTCGACAAGAAAGAACCCTTCGGCATGACGCCGCTGATGCGCCAATGGGTGGCGGGGCAAATGAAATACGCCAAGGATTACACCTATTTCCTGGCGCCCTACATCAACTCCTACAAGCGGTTCCAGGTCGGCACGTTCGCGCCGACAAAGATCATCTGGTCTGATGACAACCGCACCGCGGGCTTCCGGCTTTGCGGAGCGGGAACCAAGGGCATCCGTATCGAATGCCGGATCGGCGGGGCTGACCTCAACCCGTATCTCGCCTTTGCAGCGCTGATTGCCGCCGGACTTGCCGGCATTGACGAGAAGCTGGAACTGCAAAAGCCGTTCGAGGGCGACGCCTATGCCGGCGCGAAACTGACGGAAATCCCCAAGACGCTGCGCGAGGCCATCGCGGCGCTCGAAAAATCGAAAATGCTCGCTGCCGCCTTTGGCGAGCACGCCATCGAGCACTACCTGCACACGGCCCGGTGGGAGCAGTTCGAATATGACCGTCGGATTACCGATTGGGAGTTGGCGCGAGGGTTTGAGCGGTATTAAACACATTAAGTCTACATGTGTTAACATTTTGGTTTCAAGCGCGCATGCTGGGCGTGCGGCAATTCGCTGGTCAGCAATGGAGAATCCTGATGGGTAAGTACGCGCCTTTGAATGATTATCTGAAACAGCAGGGCAGGCAGTATGTGCGCATGACATTTTCCGACATTGAACGCGTCGTCGGTGAACGCCTGCCTGCTTCAAAGCAGTATCCGGCCTGGTGGAGCAATAATCCTTCCAACAACGTGATGACGCGAGAGTGGCTGGAAGCCGGTTATGAAACCGAACAGGTCGACATTGTCGGTGAGAAACTGGTTTTCCGAAAGGTTCGCAGTACGACGCCGGCAAGTCAGTCTGCTGGTGGCGAGAAGGCGCCGGGCGGCTATTCCGCTGGTCTTGAGGAACCAGCTCAGGCCAAGCTTCACGGCGCTGCGAGTAAGCCAGCCCGTTCGATTTTCGGCTGCATGAAAGGGACGATGACCTTGAACCCGAGTATCGATCTTGCTGCGCCGGACGCCGGATTGGCCAGTTGGCTCACCAAGAAATTCGGTGGCAAATGAGCGGATTGCTGCTTGATACCTGTGCAGTTATCTGGACAGCGCTCGATGAACCCATTTCAAGCGCGGCCAAAGCCGCGCTTGAAGAAGCGGTGGAAACCGAGGGCCGCGTTTGTTTGTCGGCAATAACCGCCCTCGAGATCGGATTGCTGTCGTCAAGCGGTCGCCAGAAGTTCGCGATGGACCCCAAGGATTGGTTCCGGACCTTTTTGTCACGCAGCGGCGTGGAATTGCTCGGGCTCGAACCTGACCTGCTTATTGGCTCCTGCTACCTGCCCGAATGTCCCATTCGCGATCCGTTCGACAGAATTGTCATTGCAACCGCGAGGATGACTGGACTAACGGTCATAACCCGTGACAAGGCAATTCTCGCCTACGCACGCGACGGAAATGTGCTCGCACTGGAATGTTGAGAAGAAAATGACAAACACCCTCAAATGCATTTCGCCCATCGACGGCTCGATTTATGCCGAGCGGCCGGTAATGTCCGCAGCAGCGGCGCAAAACGCGCTGGCGCGTGCCCGCCGCGCCC